>JALHQC010000014.1 GCA_022842165.1 bacterium | reverse complement strand
GCCCACAGCACCATGAAGTTGGGCGGCACGAAGAGGATCAGCGCGAAGAGGATGGCCCAGGGCAAGGCACTGGCGAGATTGGCGAGATGGCCGATCGGCGAGGACAGGGCTGCGGCAATGGCAACGATTGCCAGAGACGCGCCAAGCCCGCCCAGGCTGAAGCTGAAGACCGGAAGCGACACGCCCGTCGAGGGGTAGCGGAAGCTGCGCAGCGTTCCGGCCGCCCACAGCATGCCGCTGGCCAGCGCCAGCCAGTCGCCCCAGTTGCGCGGCAGCGGCAGGCCGTGCTCGAAGCCGAGGATCAGCGCCATGCCGGCAAAGCCCAGGGCCATCGCCAGCCCGCGGCTGAAGGTCAGGCGTTCGCCGAGGAAGGCAAGACCCGCCAGCGTGCTCCACACCGGCGTCAGGTAGAACAGCAGAATGGCGTGGATGACATCGGTCATCACCAGGCTGACCGTATAGAGCGTGAAGGCCAGCCCCAGCAGGGTGCCGTTCAGCAGCGCGCTGCCAAAGCCCTGCCATGCCGCGCGCCGCAACAACCAGGGCAGCGGCGTGATGGCCGCGACGGCGAAGAAGATGACGCTGACCCAGGCGCCGCCGATTCCCTGCGTCTCGAGCCAGCGTAGCGGATACCAGAAGCCGCCCCAGGCCGCGCCGCACAGCGCCACGGCGAGTGACGGCAGCAGAACCCGCCGATCGGCCTTGCCGCCGCCATTTTCCATCACCGCCGACTTCATTCCCGTTTCTGGTCTTGTCTTGGCGCAAAGAACGGGGCCCGGCAAGCCTCCGCCGCGCAGGGCCGGCCTGACGCGGACAGCCCGGCATGTCCACTCGCATTCAAAGCGCAGGGTTGCAAAATAATGACGTTGGGTCTATATTCTGTCTTGTGCCCGGACCACCGATTGGCTAGCAATTGGGCATGGCCAATCGCATTGTTCGCACCAGCATCGAGACCATCCGCCGCCGGGATCTGGTGGAAGCGGCCTATCTCACTTTTCTCGAACACGGTATGCAGGGGATGACCATGGCGCGGATCGGCGAGCGCGCCGGCATGTCGCACGGCATCGTGAACTATTACTTCAGGAGCAAGGACGAGCTGCTGGCCGCGGTGATGCGCAAGTCGGTGTTCAGCGTCATGGCGGAAACGCTGCGGCGGCTGAGGGCCGCCGCCTCGCCGCGCGAGCGGGTGAGCGCCGTCATCGCCGGGCATTTTCCGGCGGATATCTTCACGCTCGACATCGCGCGGGCCTGGCTCAGCTATTACGCGCTGGCGGGCCAGCACCCGGAATTCGGCCGCCTGCAGCGGGCGGCCGACGGCAGGCGCGCCAGCAATCTCCATCACGCGCTGAAGCAATTGACCGGCAACGCCGAGGCGCGGGTTATCGCGCTGTCGATCGCCATCATGATCGACGGGGCGTGGCTCCGCCGTGCGCGCTCGAACGATACGATGGATGCGGACGGGGTGATCGGCCACATCGAAGCCTATGTCGATGACAGCATGAAGCTGGCGCCGCCGCTCCCGGCGGCCGGCAACGGACGCTGCTAGCTCGCCTGGCGGCGGTTGGTTTCCATGCGCGCCGACAACGTCTCCAGATCCTCGGGCTTGAGCCGCAGCCGGGCGACCGGCATGACGAGCGTGTTTTCCCAATGCACGTGGCGGCGGTAGCGCTCGAAGAAGCCGCGCAGCATGTAGCCCAGCATGTCGGGGTTGGAAGCGCGGCCGCCCTGGCCCAGATGCTCGAGGCTCTCGGCGATCTCGGACGCAAAGTCGGTATCCGAGGAGTGCTCGGAGGCGAGCCGGTCGAGAATCTCTCCCAGACTGTCCTCGGGCAGCACCCGCTCGCGGAGGATGGGAAAGAGCCCGGCTTCCTCGTCATGATGATGCAGCGGCAGATCGAACTGCAGGCAGGAGGCCACTTGCGCGCAGAGCCGGCGGTCGACGTCGTCCGGCAAGCCGTCGGCGATGCGTTCCATGGCATCGCACATCTGGACCTGCAGGGCATGAGCATGGGCAATCATGTCCAGCGGATTGCGGGCGAAGATCGAGCGTTGTGTTGCAGCTTCGGACATGAATGGGGCTGGCCTTGCAAAAATTGCATCTTCTGCAGGCCGTGGCACCGGGGCCTTGATCCAGATCAATTCGTTCGGCGCCGCAACGGCAGCGCGTCAGCGGCGGGAAAGAAAGCCCATCACCGCGGCGCGATCCGGCAAGGGCGCAATGGCGCCATAGCCCAGCGTCGACAGCGCCGCTGCGGCATTGGCGAAGGCAACCGCATCGCCGATCGGCCGGCCCGCGGCAAGCTCGGCCAGCATGGCGCCGGTGAAGGCATCGCCCGCACCGGTCGCGTCGACGGCAGCGACGGCGTGGCCCTTAATCCGCGCCGTGCCGCTGGCATCGGCCAGCAGCACGCCGTCCCGCCCCAGCGTCACCACCACGGTCTTCGCTCCGAGCCCAAGGACATGGCGCGCGATGTCTTCGGGATCTGAAATGGCGAAGAGCGCGGCACTGTCTTCAACGGACGTCTTCAGGATGTCGGCGCGGGCGGCGGCGGCGGCGATGACCGGCCGGGCTTCGGATGCCGTCCACAGCCGCGGGCGAAAATTCGTATCGTAGGAAACAAGCGCGCCGGATTGCCGGGCCAGGTCGATCGCCAGAGACACAGCCGCCGCGGCAGAGGCGCTGATCGCCTGGCTGATCCCCGAGGCGTGCAGGAATCTCGTCCCCTCGAAGAGTGCCGGAGAAATGTCGGCGGGGCTCATCAGGCTTGCGGCCGAACCTTTACGGCGATAGGTGAAGACGTGGCCATCGGGGCCATGGGTCACGAAGTAGAGGCCGGTCGGCGCAGCGGCATCGCGCGCCACGGACGAGACATCGATCCGTTCACGGATCATCAGCGCCATCAGCTCGTCGCCGAAATAGTCGCTGCCCAGCCGCGTCATATAGGCAGAGCGGCTGCCAAGCCGCGCGGCGGCGATCGCCACGTTCAGCGTGTCGCCGCCGAAGCCCGCGAGATAGCGCCCGTCGGGCTGCTGGTTCAGTTCATAGAGCGGCTCGCCGATGGCGGCGACGTCGAAACCCCGCAAGGCCACGGCTCAGGCAGCGCTCTGCAATGCTCCGGGCCCCGGCACCGCGCTCGGCGGGCATTTTCCGGCGATGATCATGCCCAGCACCTCGTCGTGATTGACATCGCTGGTGCGCGCCGTACCGACGACCTTGCCGTTCTTCATGACGACCAGCCGGTCGGCCAGGTCGAACACGTCATGCAGATCGTGGCTGATGAGGAAGATGCCGATCCCCTCGGCCTTCAGCTGCTTGATCAGTTCGCCGACCTGTGCGGTCTCCTGCGGGCCCAGCGCGGCGGTGGGCTCGTCCATGATCAGGATGCGGGCGTTGAAATGAATGGCGCGGGCGATGGCGACAGACTGGCGCTGGCCACCCGAGAGCTTGATGACCGGCTCCTTGAAGCGGCGGAAGTTGGGGTTCAGCCGGTGCATCACCTTGCGGGTTTCTGCTTCCATCGCCACGTCGTCGAGCGTGCCGAAGGGGGTGCGCAACTCGCGGCCGAGATAGAGGTTCGCCGCGGCATCGACATTGTCGGCGAGCGCCAGCGTCTGGTAGATCGTCTCGATCCCCAGCGCCTTGGCATCGCGCGGGTTGTTGATCGCCACTTCCTTGCCCTCGATGAAGATCGATCCGGCATCGCGGCGGTAGGCGCCGGACAGGATCTTGATCAGCGTCGACTTGCCGGCACCATTGTGGCCGAGGAGGCCAACGACTTCGCCAGGGTTCAGGTCGATCGAGGCATGGTCGACGGCCTTGATGCCGCCAAAGGCGATCGAGATGTCGCGCATTTCGATCAAGGGGGTGCTGGCCATGTCTTTCTCCTCACTTCACGTTGCGGCGATAGATCTGGTCGAGCCAGACCGCAATCACAAGGACGCTGCCGACGACGATGTTCTGGAAGGCCGCGGGCAGATTGAGCAGGCCCATGCCGGACTGGATCGACTGCATCATCAGCGCGCCGAGGATGGCGCCATAGATGGTGCCGAGGCCGCCCGCCAGCGAGGTTCCGCCGATGACGGCGGCGGCAATCACGTAAAGCTCGTTCAGGCCGCCCAGCGCGTTGGTGGCGGCGTCGAGACGTGCCGATGAAATGATCGCCGAGACGCCGACGAGAAAGCCCATCAGCGCGAAGACCTTCACGGTCAGCATCTTGGTGTTGATACCGGCCAGCACGGCGGCTTCCGGATTGCCGCCCGCCGCATAGACATAGCGCCCGAAGCGGGTGCGGGTGGCGAGGAAGGTCATGATGATGCCGATCGCGAAGGCCACGAGCACGGGTGCGGCATAGCCGGTGCCGAAGCTCAGGCCCTCGACGCAGCGCACCACCTTGTCAGCCGCCATGCAGATCGCGTCGCCGGCGCGGTCCTCGATGCCGGGCGGGATGACGATGTTGTTCTCCTTGGCATAGTTCTCGGCAAGCTTCGGCGGCCAGGGATAGGAATTGACGATCCACGCAGCGCCCAGCACCGTGATGCTGCCAAGGGCGGCAAGCGTCACCTCGGCCCAGACGGGGCGCAGCGGAAAGCGGAAGCGGATGCGCTGGCGGCGGCCGTTGATGATCGCCAGCACGATCACGGCGCAGGCGATCAGCGACAGGGTCCAGGTCCAGAACGGGCCGATCCACGAGGCGGGGATGGTGCCGCCCAGCACCTTGAAGGTCTTGTCCATCGGCGCCACCGTCTCGCCCTTGGCGAGCAGGAAGGCAACGCCGCTATAGGCGATCAACCCGCCCAGCGTCACGATGAAGGAGGGGATCTGGGCATAGGCGGTGAGGAAGCCGTTGAAGGCGCCGATCAGGGTGCCGAGCGCCAAGATCGCAACGATCGCGATGATCCAGATCGCCCAATGGCCGACGCCCAGGTCCGGGGCCAGCTCATAGACCTGCAGCACGGCGCCGGCGACGGCGACGAGGCTCAGCATCGAGCCGACCGACAGGTCGATGTGGCGCATGACGATGATCAGCACCATGCCGGTGGTCATGATGGCAATCGAGGCCGTCTGGTTCAGCAGGTTCCAGAGATTGCGCGGCGTGAGGAAGGAGCCGCCCAGCAGGCCGCCGAAATTGCCGCGCAGGATGCCGCTGGCGATGTCGAAGGCGCACCAGATCAGCAGCAGCGCCGCAATCATGCCGATCATGCGGGTGTCGATTTCGGTGGCGTTCAGAAAACGGCGGATCGGGCCGTCATCGGTGAGCGCCGGATCTGCGCTGGAACCCTTGTGCTTGGACATGCTGTGCCTCCCCATTCCGCATCACGGCCGTTTCGGAACGGCTCTTCTACTTGAATCAAAACCCGCGCCCCCTTTTCAGGCGGCGCGGGTCAAGTCTCATTCAGTTTGCGCGATCACGCAAGGTGATTAGCAGCCCGGGACGGCGCCCGCGGCGACACCGGCGCAAGCCTGGTCCTTGGTGATGTGGCCGGCGTCGATGGCGACATTGACGTTGGCCTTGGTGATGGGGGTCGGTGTCAGCAGGATGGCGTTCACTTCAACGCCCTTCGCACCGCCCGAGAACTTGCCGACGCCGGGAAGCGTTGCCGCATCCGTGCCTTCGGCAATGGCATTGGCCGCTTCGGCGGCAACCTTGCCCAGTTCGCGCGCGTTCTTCCAGACCGAGACGGTCTGGGTGCCGAGCGCCACGCGGTTGATGGCGGCGAGGTCGCCGTCCTGGCCGCCGACCGGAATGCCGGCCATGCCCTGGGCTTCGAGGGCGGCGACGACGCCGGAGGCCATGCCGTCGTTCTCGGCCAGCACCGCATCGACCTTGTTGCCGGTCGAGGTCAGGCACTGTTCCATGTTCTTCTGCGCCACGTCGGGCTTCCAGCCGTCGGTGAAGGTTTCGCAGACGTTCTTCACCTTGCCCGAGTCGAGCGATTCCTTCAGCACTTCCATCATGCCCTGGAACAGGAAGGTGGCGTTCGGGTCGCCCTTGTCGCCCTTGATGAAGGCGAAGTTGCCTTCGGGCTTCACGGCCAGGATTTCCTTGGCGATGAGACGGCCGACGCCGACGTTGTCAAACGTCACGTAAAGCGCGTTCGGATCTTCCACGAGCACGTCGTAGGAGAGCATCTTCACGCCGGCATCCGACGCGGCCTTGAAGGACGGCAGGATGGCGTCACTATCGAAGGCGACGACCATGATGACGTCGACCTTCTGCGAGATCAGGCCTTCGATGTCGGCGGCCTGCTTCTGGGCGGAGCCCTGAGCGTCGGTCGAGACATAGGTGTTGCCTGCGGCTTCGACGACGGCCTTGATGGCGGCTTCGTCGGTCTTCCAGCGCTCTTCCTGGAAGGTCTTCCACGAGACTGCGATGGTCTTGCCGGCGGCGAGCGCCGACATCGACGACATGCCGAGCATCAGCGCGCCAGCCGCCAGGGTCAGAAACTTACGGGTCATTCTTGGGTCCTCCTCCATGCCGCAATGGCCCCCGTGGGACGCCTCCCTGAGCCGGCTTGTTCTAAGCCTACGCGCACGGGGTCCTGGGCCACGGACGTGTCTGTTGTTTTATTTCGGCGTCCAAAAAAATGTTGCGGCAAATTGTCTTGTGAGTCAATATCCAAAAACAAGAAAAATAAGAATTGTGCAATGCAAACAAAATGTTGCACTTGCGAAGGGAGGAACATGCGCGAGAAAGCCGACAGCGACCTGGTGCGCCGGCAGAACCGCCGCCTGGTATTGGACGCCTTGCGCCAGCACGGGCCGCTGGCGCGGATCGAGCTTGGCCGCCACACCGGCCTGTCGCCGGGGTCGATCACCTCGATCGCCGCCCAGCTGATCGCCGACGGCATCCTGCAGGAGGTGGCCGAGCCGCATGTGCCGGTGGTGCCGATGCGGCGCGGGCGGCCGCTCACCCAGCTCGACATCAATCCGAAGTCCGCCCATGTGGTGGCCGTCAAGATCTCGATCGACGGCATCGAACTGGCCTTGGCCGATACGCGCGGCACGATCCTTCACCGCCACACCTCGCGGATCGCGACCTATGAGGCCGAACCCAGCCTGTTCGCGCAGTCGGTGGCGTCCGAAATCAGGACGCTGCTGTCAAAGGCGCGGATGCCGCTTCGCAGGATCGCGCGGATCGGCGTCGCGGTGCAGGGCGTTGCCGACCAGCAGGCCGGCACCATCGTCTGGAGCCCGGCCTTCCGCCATCGCAACATCCAGGTGTCGGCCGCGCTGCAGCGGGAACTCGGCATTCCCTGCTCGATCGCCAATGACGCCAACATGATTGCGCAAGCGCTCATCAGCACGGATCCGGACCGCTATGGCGAGACCGCCGCGGTCGTGTTCATCGGCTATGGCGTCGGCATGGGGCTGATCCTCAATGGCCAGGTCTATCATGGACCGACGGGGGCTGCCGCCGAGTTCGGCCACATGAACCATCTGCCGGGTGGCCCCTTGTGCCGCTGCGGGCGGCGCGGCTGCGTCGAGGCCTATGCGGCGGATTACTCGATCCTGCGCTGGGCGTCTGGCCATGCCGACCGGCAGCCGCCCTCCTTCACGGCGATTCCGGCGGGCGAGATGCAGGCCCTCGAAGCCGCCGCACGGCGCGGCGAAAAACCGGCGATGGATGCCTTCGCCAAGGCCGGCGAGGCGCTGGGCTACGGGCTGGCCCGCATGATGGCGCTGCTCAGCCCGTCGCGCATCGCGCTGGCCGGCCCCGGCACCGGCGCCATCGAGCTGATCGAGCCGCATCTGCGTCAAGCGATCGGTGACGGCATCGTCGAGGAGCTTCGCCGCAATGTCGAGATCGAGGTGGTGCCGATCCACACCGACATGATCATCCAGGGCACCATCGACGGCGCGCTCCGCCATCTCGACCGCGAGGTTTTCGCCCATGGCCCGATGGCAAAGCGGCAGCCTGTGCTGGAAGCCATCGCATGATCAACCGCAGAAGCCTCATCGCAGCCTGCGGCGCATTCGGCTTTTCGGCGGCCTTCCGCACCGCCCAGGCGGATCAGCCTCACACGCCGCAAGCCGTGCTGTGCAACTGGTACAAGCTCGTGCTGAAGCTGGTGCGGCACACGCCCACCTATTCGCCGCCGGTCGCCAGCCGCTCCTTCGCCTATCTCGGCATCACCGCCTTCGAGGCGGCGGCGGGAGGCTCCGAGGAGCTGCGTTCGCTGGCCGGCCAATTGAACGGGCTTGACGGCATCCCGCGCCGCGAGACTGTGCAGACGCATGACGAGGCCCTGGTCATTCATGCCGCCCTTGCTTTCGCGGTCAGGAATTTCTTCGGCAACACCGGGCCTACCGGCCAGCGCGTGATGAAGAAGTTTGAGGAGAAGCTTTTTGCCGAACTTTCGGAAGGCCTCGGCGCCGAGGTGATCCAGCGCAGCGTGGCGCATGGGCGGGCTGTCGCGGCGCATGTGCTGGACTGGTCGGCCGGCGATGGCGGCGCGGTGATCGAGAACATGGGCTTTCCCCACGACTTCGAGCTGACGCCGGGCGCGGGCAAATGGGTGCCGACGAGCCTGATCGCGCAGCAGCAGATGCCGCTACTGCCGGACTGGGGGCAGAACCGCACCTTCGCCATCGCCACGGGCGCTTCATGCCCGCTTCCTGAACCTCCCGCTTATAGCGAGGACAAGTCCTCCAGCTTCTACAGGGAAGCGCTCGAGGTCTATGACACGACGCGAGCGCTGACCGACGAGCAGAAACTGATCGCGCGCTTCTGGTCGGATGATCCGATGCTGTCGCCAACGCCGCCCGGCCACTGGGTCGCGATCGCGATCCACATTCTCGAACGCGACAAGGCCGGGCTTGCGATGACGGCGGACACGCTGGCCCGCCTCGGCATCGCGCTGTCGGACGCTTTCGTCGCCTGCTGGCATGCCAAGTTCGAGTTCGACCTGCTCAGGCCCGTCACCTATATCCGCAGGCACATCGATGCGGCGTGGGAGCCCTTGCTCATCACGCCGCCGTTTCCCGAATACCCGAGCGGGCACAGCACGCAGTCGGGTGCTGCGGCGGACGTGCTCACCGCAGTCTTCGGCGACAACTTCGCCTTTGTGGATGCCACGCACGAGCGCGACGGCATGGCCCCGCGCGCTTTCCCCAGCTTCTGGGCGGCGGCGCAGGAGGCCGGCATCTCGCGGCTCTATGGCGGCATCCATTTCCGTGCCGCAATCGCGCGCGGCCTCGACCAGGGCCGCTGCGTTGCCCAGCATGTGAATAGCTTGCGGACAAGGACATGATGCGCGCCGCCTGCTGCATCCTGTGCACCGTCATCCTCATGCAGCCTGCAGGGGCGCAGAATGGCCCGGCCGTTCCCAGCTTCGTGGACGAAACGGCGTCATCGGGTGTCAACAGCGCCTACACGGGCGATTGGGAATATATGGTCGGCGGCGGTGTCGCCGTATTCGACTGCAACAGCGACGGCTTCGAGGACATGCTGGTGGCCGGCGGCGAGGCCATGGCGAAATTCTATGTGAACGACAGCCCGCGTGGCGGCGCGCTGAAGTTCACGGCGCAGCAAAGCGGGCTTGAACTCGACAAGGTGACGGGCGCCTATCCCCTCGACATCGACAGCGACGGCACCATGGACGTGATGCTGCTGCGCGTCGGCGAGAATGTCGCGATGCGCGGCCTTGGCGGCTGCAAGTTCGAGCGTGCCAACGAGGCCTGGGGCTTCGACGGCGGCGATGCGTGGTCAACGTCCATTGCCGCCACATGGGAGAAGGGCAATCGCTGGCCGACCATCGCCATCGGCAATTATATCGACCGCGCCGCGGAGATGGAGCCGTGGGGGTCCTGCACCGACAACTGGCTGCACCGGCCGGACACGCAGCAGAATAAATTCGCGGCACCGCTGCCGCTGAAGCCCAGCTACTGCCCGCTTTCGCTGATGTTCACCGACTGGAGCCGGTCGGGCACGCCCGATCTCCGCGTCTCGAACGACCGCGAATATTATGAAGGCGGGCAGGAGCAGATGTGGAAGATCGCGCCCGGCGAGGCGCCCGTTCTCTATACCGAGGCCGAGGGCTGGAAGTACCTCCGCATCTGGGGCATGGGAATTGCGAGCTACGACGTCGATTTCGACGGTTACCCCGAATATTTCCTCACCAGCATGGCCGACAACAAGCTGCAGACGCTGGCGGAAGTGCCGAAGGAGGGTAAGCCCAAACCCACCTACAAGGATATCGCCTTCGCCCGAGGCGTCACCGCGCACCGGCCCTTCATGGGCGATGACTTGAAGCCCTCCACCGCCTGGCACACGCAGTTCGACGACGTCAACAATGACGGGCGTGTGGACCTGTTCATCGCCAAGGGCAATGTCGCGGAAATGCCGGACTTCGCGATGAAGGACCCCAACAACCTGCTGCTGCAGGGGGCGGACGGCAAGTTCGTGGAGGCCGCGGACAAGGCGGGCGTTGCCAGCACCGCCGTCTCACGCGGGGGGGCGCTCGCGGATTTCAATCTCGACGGGCTGCTCGACATTGTGGTGGTGAACCGCTGGCAGCCGGCACAGCTCTGGCGCAACACCACGGCGGATGCCGGAAACTGGATTGAAGTGAAGCTCGCCCAGAACGCGCCGAACCGCGATGCCATCGGCGCGTGGCTGGAAGTGACGCGCGGCGAAACCGTCATGCGGCGCGAGATCATCGTGGGCGGCGGCCATGCCTCGGGCCAGGCGGGATGGATTCACATGGGGCTTGGCGGTGCGGCGGAAGTTTCCGTCCGCGTGCAGTGGCCCGATGGCACATGGAGCGGCAGCCACTCGGTCAGGGCCAATTCCTTCATCATCCTCGACGGGGCGAAGGCTGCGGCCATGCCGTGGACGCCGCCGCGCTGAGCGTCACACGCGCTTCACGACAAACTGAAGCCCCGTGCCCGGCTGTGATTTCCTTTTGCGGCTGGCAGGGTTATGAGAACGCCATGTCCGGAGCCTGTGCCATGAAACTCACCCGCCGCGCCTTGACGAGCCTTGCCGCCGCCTCGGCCTTCGCACGGCCCGCGCTCGCCGATGGCTGGGCCGCCATCGAGGCGGAGGCAAAAGGCCAGACTGTCTATTTCAATGCCTGGGCGGGCGCCGACACGATCAATGCCTATATCGCCTGGGCAGGCGAGCAGTTGAAGGCGCGTCACGGCATCACGCTCGAGCATGTGAAGATCACCGATGCTGCAGAGGTCGTCCGCCGGGTGCGCGACGAGGTGAAGGCCGGCAAGGCGCAAGGCAGTGTCGACCTCGTGTGGATCAACGGCGAGAATTTCCACGCGATGAAGGAAGACAATCTGCTGTTCGGCCCGTTTGCCGCGGACCTGCCGAATTTCGCCCTGGTCGACATCGAGGGCAAGCCCACGACACGCATCGACTTCGCTGAAGCCACCGAAGGCCTCGAATCCCCCTGGGGCATGGCGCAGCTCACCTTCTTCGGCGATGGCGCGAAGATCGGAACGCCGCCGGCCGCAATGATGGAGCTTCTCGATTTCGCGAAGAATGCGCCGGGCCGCGTCACCTATCCGGCACCGCCCGATTTTCACGGCACCACATTCCTGAAGCAGGTGCTGGTCGAAACCATCGCCGACCGGGCGCTGCTGCCGATGAGCATCGACGCCGAAACTTTCAAGAAGGCGTCCGAACCGCTGTTCGAATTTCTCGACCAGCTTCACCCCTCGCTATGGCGCGAGGGCAAGCAGTTTCCGCCGTCGCAGGCGCAGGTCAAGCAGATGCTGGCCGACGGCGAGTTGCTGATGGCGCTCACCTTCAATCCGAACGAGCCTGCCAACCTCGTCGCCTCGGGCGAGCTTGCCCCCTCGACGATTGCCTGGCAGCATTCGGGCGGCACCATCGGCAACACGCATTTCGTGGCGATCCCCGTCAACGCCAGCGCCAAGGCGGCAGCACAGGTGACGGCAAATTTCCTGCTGTCGCCGGAAGCGCAGGCGCGGAAGGCCGATCTCAAGGTGTGGGGCGACCCGACGGTCCTCGACCTCATGAAGCTTTCATCAGCCGATGCCGCCCTGTTCACCGGGCGGACGGCGCCCGGTGCCGTCGCAGTACCCGCACCTACCATTCCGGAGCCGCATGGAAGCTGGGTTCCGCTCATCGAAGCCGCATGGCTCGAACGCTACGGTTCATGAGGCAGCTTGCCGGCGCAGCGCTCATGCTGCTGCTCTGGGCGCTTCCCGTTCTCGCTGCCCTCGCCATGCTGTTGCCCGGCGCTATCGATGGCGAGGCCTGGGCCGCCCTGTTGCAGCATCCGCAACTGTGGCCGGCACTTGCCCTGTCGCTGTTCACGGGCTCCGTGTCCGCGCTGCTCGCCTTGCTCTGTACACTGATCATTGCGGCGGGCTTCTACCGCTCGCGCTATTGGGCCATGCTGCAGCAGGTGGCGGCCGCCGGGCTGGCGCTGCCGCATCTGGCCTTCGCCATCGGCTTTGGCTTCCTCATCATGCCGAGCGGTTTGATGGCGCGCATCCTGGTCGGCGGCGAGCAGCCGCCGCAATGGGTGACGACGCAGGACCCCCTCGGCCTGTCGCTCGTCGCGGCGCTGGTGCTGAAGGAGGTTCCCTTTCTCTTCGCCATGGCGTGGAGCGTGCTGTCGAAAGGCGATGCCGCCGGGCACCTGCTTGGCCAGTCACGCGCGGCAGCGAGCCTCGGCCACGGGCGCGGTTCGATCTGGCTCCGCATCGTGCAGCCACAGCTTCTGAAGCGCATGGCGTGGCCCCTCGTCATCGTCTTCATCTATGGCGCCAGCGCCGTCGACATGGCGCTGGTCATCGGGCCGACGCAGCCGCCCACGCTCGCGGTGGTGGTGTGGCAGGATCTGAACGACGCCGATCTCGCGCATAATGCGCGCGGTGTTGCGGGTGCCATGTTCCTCACCATCATGCTCGCGGCCGTGCTGCTCCTTTCCTTCTCGTTCATTGCGCTGTCGAAGCGCGCGCGGGCCAGATTCCGCAGCGCCGGGCCATCGCGCCTCGGCTTGCCAAAGCGGCTGGCCTTCAGCCTCGCCGCCATGATCATCGCCGTCACGCTCGGCGTCACGCTGCTGCTGGTGCTGATGTCATCGGCGCCGCGCTGGCCCTGGCCGGTGCTGCTTCCGCCCAACCATTCGCTTGCAGCATGGGAAACCTTCCACCACGCCAGCGCGCCGCTATGGGCAAGCCTCGGGCTTTCGCTGGCAACGTCGCTTACAGCACTTGCGCTCACCGTCGCCTGGTTCGAAACCCGGCCCCCGCAGCACGACCGCTGGCTCCTCGGCCTGGCGCTCGCAGCACTCGCCCTGCCGCAGATCCTCATCGTTGCCGGGCAATACCGGTTGTTCCTGCTGGCCGGCCTCTCCGGCACCTGGGCCGGGCTGTTCCTCGCCCATCTGACGCCGGTTGTCGCCTATGTGGCGATCGTGCTCGCCGGCCCCTACCGGGCGTTCGACATACGCTTTGCCAAGGTGGCGCAATCGCTCAAGGCCGGTCCGTTCCGCATGTGGCGGCTGGTCAAGGCCCCGCTCCTCAAGGGACCGCTCGTGATGGCGGCGGCGGTCGGCTTCGGCGTCAGCATGGTGCAATATGTTCCCGCCCAGATGATCGCGGCGGGCCGCATCCAGACATTGCCCGTCGAAGCCGTGACCCTGGCCTCGGGCGGCAACCGTGCGCTCACCGCCGTATATGCGCTCATGCTGGCGCTGCCGCCGCTCATCGCCTTCTCGCTCGCCGCACTGGCCGGGAGGCCCCGATGGCGCTGATCCTTCATCAGGCCTCGATCGCGCTCGATGGCCGCCCGCTCATCAGGCCCTTCGATCTGGCGATCGCCGCTGGCGAGATCGTGACGCTGATGGGCCCATCGGGTTCAGGCAAGTCATCGCTCCTCGCGCTGATCGCGGGCGATCTCGATCCACCGTTTGAAGGACATGGCCAGATCGAGCTTGATGGCACAACGCTCGACACGCTGCCGCCGGAACGCCGCAACATCGGGCGGCTGTTCCAGGACGATCTGCTGTTTCCGCATCTGACGGTTGGCGAGAACCTGCTGTTCGGCATGCCGCGGGGCGACCGCGCAGTGCGGGGGAAGATGATGGAAATGGCTTTGAAGGATGCGGGCCTCGAAGGCTTTGGCAACCGCGCGCCGCATACGCTCTCTGGCGGGCAGCGGGCGCGCGTGGCGCTGATGCGGGCGCTTCTCGCGAGGCCCGCCGCCATGCTGCTGGACGAGCCTTTCAACAAGCTCGATGCGGAATTGCGGGAAACCATCCGCGGCTTCGTGTTCTCGCATATTTCGGATCGCGGCATTCCCTGCCTGCTGGTGACGCATGACCGCGCCGACGTTCCCGAGGGTGGGCGGGTGCTGGCCATCACGCCTCAGGGCGAGGTGCGGCATGATTGACCGTTTCGCCCTGAAGCTTCTGCGGCCGGTGACCGACCTGGCAGCGCGGCGAATTGCGTCGTTCGGCATCACGGCGGACCAGGCGACGCTCATCGGTTTCGGCTTCGGCATGATCGCCGCCGTGCTGATCGGGCTTGGCTACACCTGGACCGCGATCCTGCCGCTGCTCGCCAACCGGGCGCTCGACGGGCTCGACGGCGCACTCGCCAGGCTTTCGAAGACGACCGACCGCGGCGCCTTCCTCGATATCGGGCTCGACTTCGTGTTCTATGCCGCCGTGCCGCTGGCCTTTGCCTTCTGCGATCCTGTCCACAATCCGCTGCCCGCCGCCGTGCTGCTCGCCGCCTTCCTCGGCACCGGCACGAGTTTTCTCGCCTTCGCCGTCATCGCCGAGAAGCGCGGCTTGAAGAGTACGGCCTACCCGTCGAAATCCTTCTACTATCTGGGCGGCCTCACCGAAGGCACCGAGACGATCGCCTGCTTCCTCGCCATGTGCATCTGGCCCGAGCATTTCGGGCTGATCGCCTATGGCTATGCCGGAATGTGCGCGGTGACGACGCTCACCCGGCTCGTTGCCGGCTGGCAGATGTTCGGCGAAAGAAAGGCTTAACCGCCGTTCACAAAAAACTGATGCTCCGGCTCATTATTTTTCTTGAATGCGACGGTCGAATCCATCATATCGCGCCTGCCCAAGATCGCACGTGCCCCAAGGGTCTTCCCCAAAGCAACGACGGTGCGGGCTTTTTGGTCTCTGCCGGCTCCTCCAAAGGCCGGGGTTACTGAGAGGCACCACTATCATTGCCCCATGTGCGATTGGGTCTCCCAATCAAGCCAAGGCGAAAATGTCAGTACGCGGACAAGCGTAACCACGTCTCCATCGCGTGGGCCGCCTGTCACTGCGCTGTCAAAGGCAACGCTTACCCTTTTTTCGACTTGGGAGATCACTCACATGGCCGCGACCGCCCGCATCATCGACTTCCTGCGTGACCGACGCCCCGAAGGCCCCTGCCTCGTCGTCGACCTCGAAGTCATTGCCGAAAACTATCGCGCCTTCACCCGCGCCATGCCCGATACCCGCGTCTTCTATGCGGTGAAGGCGAACCCCGCACCGGAAGTCTTGAAGCTGCTGGCCGACATGGGCTCGTGCTTCGACACGGCCTCGGTGCCCGAAATCGAGATGGCGCTGGCCGCTGGCGCAACGCCGGACCGTATCTCGTTCGGCAACACCATCAAGAAGGAGCGCGACATCGCGCGCGCCCATCAGCTGGGCGTGTCGCTCTTCGCCGTCGATTCGGACGAGGAAGTGGAAAAGATGGCGCGTGCCGCTCCGGGAGCGCAGGTGTTCTGCCGCATCCTCACCGATGGCGCAGGTGCCGAGTGGCCCTTGTCGCGCAAGTTCGGCTGCGAGCCGTCGATGGCTGTCGACGTCCTCATGAACGCCCATGCCCGCGGCCTTGTGGCTCACGGCATCTCGTTCCATGTCGGCTCGCAGCAGACCCGCCTCGAGGCCTGGGACTCTGCCTTGGCCGAATCGAAGGCGATCTTCGATGCGATGCAGGCCAACGGCATCACCTTGCAGATGGTGAACCTCGGCGGCGGCTTCCCCACCAAGTACCTCAAGCAGGTACCGGGCACGGGCGCCTATGCCAATGCCATCCACGAGGCGCTGACCAAGCACTTCGGCAACGCGATCCCCGAGACGATCATCGAGCCGGGCCGCGGCATGGTGGGCAATGCAGGTGTCGTCAAGGCGGAAGTCGTCCTGATCTCGAAGAAGCATGCCAACGACAATCATCGCTGGGTCTATCTCGACATCGGCAAGTTCGGCGGCTTGGCCGAGACCATGGACGAGGCGATCCGCTATCCCCTCGTCACGGACAAGGATGCGGATGCCAAGGGTCCCTGCGTCATCGCCGGCCCGACGTGCGACTCGGCCGACGTGCTCTACGAGAAGGTGCCTTACGACCTGCCGCTCACCTTGAGCGTCGGCGATGAGGTGCTGATCGAGGCCACCGGCGCCTACACGACGACCTATGCGGCCGTCGCCTTCAACGGCTTCTCGCCGCTCAAGGCCTATATCATCTGAAGCCCGGCCCTCGCGCCGGACTTCGCTTCATCAATACCGTCATGCCAGCGAAAGCTGGCATCCAGCTTTCTTCTGCGAGGAGGTAAGCGGGGCCCCGGCTTGCGCCGGGGTGACGGAGCTTGGGTTCATCAGATTGCTCATTGGAGGCCAGAATGGTCACCATCCGTCCCGAAATCTACTTCGACACGCTGCCGCGCGAGCGGTTGCTCGACAAGGTCTTCGGCAAGCAGCAGCGCCGCCGGAAGACCTCCGAGCGCCTGCGCGAGGGCCGTCTGCCGTCGGAAGGGCTTGCCTTCACCGCAACCGACGCAAAAGGCCGCCTCATCGGCACCGTGCGCCTGTGGGACGTGCTTGCCGGCTCGGCGGGTTCGGCCCTGCTGCTGGGGCCCCTCGCGGTTGACTGCAGATATCAAGGCCAGGGCATCGGCGCGGCGCTGATGGCGCATGCGCTGGAAGAAGCCCGCGCCATGGGCCATGCCGCGGTCATCCTGGTGGGCGATGCGCCCTACTACCAGCGGTTCGGATTTACCCACGGCATGGTGGCGGATCTGCATCTGCCTGGCCCGGTGGACCGCAACCGCTTTCTGGGGATCGAGCTGATCCCCGGCGCCCTCGATGGCGCCGAAGGGCTCGTCGTCGGCTCCGGCCGCCGCGAAGTCCCGCAGCGGAGAGCCGCCTGACTCGGGGGTTCACCTGAGTTGTTTGCGGCATCAAAAAGGGCGGCTCTTGCGGGCCGCCCTTTCCATTTTCGTTGCGAAGTGATCAGCTGTAGCGGTAGGGCGGTCCGGCCTTCACCATCGTCTCGTTGTACTTCTTGATGATGGCGACGATCTTGGCCTTGGTCTCGCTTTCAGCCGCGATCTCGTCCCAGAACTTCAGGGCTTCCGCTTCGACGGTGGCCCATTCGGCAGCCGGGATCGTCGTGTACTTCAGCTTGGTCTCCTCGACGCGCAGCCGCGCCTCGCCGCTCCAGTACCAATGCTGGCGATAGTAGTGCGAGCTGTCGAAGCAGGCTTTCAGCAACTGCTGCAGATGCGGCGGCACCTTGTTCCAGCTTTCCTGGTTGGCGAAGAAATGACCGATCCAGGCGCCCGAGATATTGTTGGTCAGGAAGTGGCCGGTCACATCGGCCCAGCCCGAGGTGTAGTCCTCGGTCACGCCGTTCCAGGCGATGCCGTCAAGCTCGCCGGTCTGCAGGCCCACCTGCACGTCTTCCCATGGCACTGTCACCGGAACGACGCCGAAGCGCGTCAGGAAGCGGCCCGCCGTGGGGAAGGTGAAGATGCGCAGGCCCTGCAGATCGGCCAGCGCGTTGATCGGCTTCTTGGTCGAGAAGTTGCACGGGTCCCAAGAGCCCGCGGAAATGTGCTGGATGCCGACCTTGGCGTATTCTTCCTTCCAGATCTGGTCGAGGCCCCAGTGATTGAAGAGCACCGGCACGTCAAGGGAATAGCGCAGCGCCAGCGGGAAGTAGCCGCCGAAGACGGTGACCTCGGTGGGGCTTGCCATCGAGTCATCGTCCGACTGCACGGCATCGATCGTGCCCTTCTGCATGGCGCGGAAAAGCTCCGCCGTGGGCACCAGCTGGTCGGCGTAGAACAGCTCGATTTCCATCTGGCCATTGGCGATCTGGTTGAAGAGTTCGATCGCCGGTTTCACGACTTCCGCGCCCAGTGCCGCGCCGGCGTAGGTCTGGAGCCGCCACTTGATGGGGGCACCCTGGGCCAGCACGGCGGGTGCCGCGAGGCTTGCCGCACCTGCGGCAAGTCCGGTCGTCAGTATGTTACGTCTGGACGTCATCGTTTTCTCCTCTTGTCATTTTTTGCTTTCGTTCCCCGGTCGTTCACGAATAGACATAATTCGGCAGCCACAGCGCGATCTCCGGGAAGATCATGACGATGACGAGCGTCAGCAGCATGAGCAGGACCCAGGGAATGACTGACCGGTAGATCATCGGCAGCGTGTAGTCCTTTGGCGCCATGGCGCGCATCAGGAACAGGTTGTAGCCGAAGGGCGGCGTCAGATAGGCGATCTGGCAGGTGATGGTATAGAGCACGCCGTACCAGATCAGGCTGTAGCCCAGCTGGTCGACGAGCGAGACGTAGAGCGGCGCCACGATCACCAGCATCGCCGTATCGTCGAGGAACATGCCCATGACGAGGAACGACAGCTGCATCAGCACCAGGATCTGCCAGGGCTCGAGGTGAAGCTCGCCGACGAAGACATTCTCGATCACCTTGCCCGCGCCCAGGCCGTCGAACACCGCGCCGAAGGACAATGCCGCGAGGATGATCAGCATGAACATGCAGGTGATGGCGAGCGTCTGGCGGGTGGCTTCCTCGAACACCGTCCAGGTGAAGCGCCGTTTCACCGCTGCCGCCAGAACCGTCGACAGCGCCCCGAGCACGGAAGCTTCGGTCAAGCTCGCCCAGCCCATGACGAAGGGAATGATGATAACCGAAAATATGAAGATGGGCAGCAGGCCGGCGCGCAGCAGCGCGATCTTCTCGGCCGTTGTTATCTCGGCCCGGGCGGCCTTGCTGAGCGGCGGCCCGATCTCCGGGTTGAGGCGGGTGCGAATGAGGATGTAGACGATGAAGATCGTCGCCATCAGCAGGCCGGGGAGGATGCCTGCGAGCCACAGCTGGCCCACCGGCTGGCGCGCGATCATCGCATAGAGCACGAGCACGACGGAGGGCGGAATGAGGATGCCGAGCGAGGAGCCCGCCTGGATGACCCCTGAGATCATCTCCTTGCGGTAGCCGTTCTGCGCCAGCTGCGGCAGCGCGATGGTGGCGCCGATCGCCATCCCCGCCACCGAAAGCCCGTTCATCGCCGAGATCATCACCATGAGCAGCACGGTGCCGATGGCAAGCCCGCCGGGCAGCGGCCCGAACCACACATGGAACATGCGGTAGAGGTCGGCGGCGAGCTTCGTCTCCGACATGACGTAGCCCATGAAGATGAACATCGGCAGCGTCAGCAGCGCGTTCCACTTCATCAGCTTCATGACGGCGGAATAGCCCATGTCGGAGCCGCCCGTGCCCCACAGCGAGAGCGCCGCGACGACGGCGACGAAGCCGATGGCGCCGAACACCCGCTGCCCCGTCAGCATCATCAGCATGAGCGACGCGAACATCATGACAGCGATCGACTCGTAGGGCATCAGATCGGCACCTTCCGCAATGTCGCGATGTCGCGGAACAAATGCGCCGCCGCCTGCAGCAGCAGGAGGAAGAAGGCGATGCAGGTGACGAGCTTGATCGGCCACAGCGGCGGACGCCAGGCGGTCGGATTGCGTTCGTTCACCTCGAAGGCATAGGCGGTGCTCTCGACCGCGCCATAAAGCATCACGCCGACATAGAAGATCAGGATGAAGATGGTGAAGACGTCCCACAGCACCTGGGTGCGGGGCTTCAGCCGCCCGTACAGCAGGTCCATGCGCACATTGCTGTCGAGCTGCATCGAATAGGGCGCGCCCAGCAGGTAATAGGCGACGAACAGGAACTGCGCGGTCTCGAGCGTCCAGTTGGCGGGAAGATGGACGATCTTCGAGGCCGACGACCAGATCATCACCGCCATGATGACGAAGAGCAGATACATGGCGGCGCGGCCGACGCGATAATTGATCGCCTCAACCCATCGCACATAGGCCTTGATCCACTCCGGCATGCCTTCGACGTTTCCCTGGCTTCTTTTGTTTCCGCGCCTGTTGCCGGACATTCTCCTGCACAAACACTTTGAAGGCATTGTGTAACGAATTTTACAATCGGTCAACACGCTGAAACGGATGAAAACGTGCCGGCCGTCGCCTCGCGGTTTCGATTGAGCTTTCTTCAAGCCGGAAACGCATCTATTCCTGCACCATGGTGCGCCGCCACTACAACCTGCCGTCGCTCAACGCGCTTGCCGCCTTCGAGGCTGCCGCACGGCACCTCAGCCTGACGCGCGCGGCAGGGGAACTTAACGTCACGCCGGGCGCCGTCTCGAAGCAGGTGAGGCTGCTGGAGGACGAAATCGGGCGGCCGCTGTTCGTGAGGCTGCACCGCGCGCTGGAGCTGACGCCGGCGGGCGAGAGCGTCTATCATGCGCTGCGCGAGGCCTTCGAGCGGGTATCCGCCACGCTCAGGCAGGTGGGCGGAACGGCGGAGGTGCGCAGCGTGTCGATCGGCAGCACCATGGCCTTCGCGCAATTGTGGCTGATGCCGCGCCTCGGCGGCTTCTGGGCCGCGCACCAGGATATCGTCATCGACCACATCATCTCGGACCGCACGCAGGAACTGCAGCGCCAGGACGTGGAACTCCGCGTGCGCTATGGCGATGGCGTGTGGAGCGACGAGGCGGCAGCGCTCCTGTTCGGCGACCGGATCGTCGCCGTGGCCTCTCCCGGCTTTCTCAAGGCGAACCGGGTGAAGACGGTCAAGGATCTCGCCGCCCTGCCGCTGCTCTCGGTCGAGGGCGTCGACTGGACGTGGACGACATGGGCAGATTTCCTGCGCGAGACGGGTGCGCCCTTCAAGCGCCTGAACGTGCGCCGCTTCAACAGCTATGTGATAGCACTGCAGGCCGCCGAAGCAGGCCAAGGGGTGGCGCTGGGCTGGGTGAGCCTCGTCAAGCCGCTCATTGCCAGCGGCGCGCTGGTGCAGGTCACGGCGGCTGAAATCACGGCGCCGCAATCCTTCTATGTCACCTGGAACGCCCGGAAGCCCCTCAGCCGCGAGGCGGAAACCCTGAAGGACTGGATGCTGAATCTTCGCGATTGAGAACATCTCAACCGTCTTTCGCAACTTGTTCGCTTGAAAGCGCCGCGCCTCCGGCGTTGATATTGCCAGGACCTTCGAGGGAACCCCGACCATGACCGACGCCGCACAGCCTGCAGCAGCCCCCGCAACTTCCCGCCGCAGCGGCGGCCGCGAGGGGCGGCGCGTGCTGCGGGCGGCCCCCATGGCGTCGTTCCCCACGCTGGTGCGCGAAATTCCCGTCTACAACATCGTGCCGGACGAGGCGGTGGAATTGATCCACGAGGAATCGCTCAGGATCCTCGAAGAGGTCGGCTGCGAGTTTCGCGACGACGAGGCGATCGCGATGTGGACGGCGGCAGGCGCGGACGTCACCGGCACGCGGGTGAGGATCGACCGCGCGCTGCTGATGGCGCTTGTCGCAAAGGCGCCGCCGGAATTCACCTTGAATGCACGGAACCCCGAGCGCACGGTGAAGGTGGGCGGCAAGAACACCGTCTTCGTGCCGATGTATGGCGCGCCTTACGTGCGCGACCTCGACAACAACCGGCGCTATGGCTCGCTCGAGGATCTCAACAATTTCCACAAGCTCGCCTACATGTCGCCGGCGCTGCATTCCTCGAGCTCGATCATCTGCGAGCCGATGGAGATTCCGGTGCCGAAGCGCCACCTGCACATCATCCATTCGGCGCTGAAACATTCCGACAAGCCGTTCATGGGCATCGTCACCGCAAAGGAACGCGCCGAGGACGTGATGGCGATGGCGGGCATCGTCTTCGGCGAGGACTATGTGAAGGACAATACCGTCGTCGTCTCGATCACCAACTGCAACTCGCCGCTCGTCTGGGACCAGACAATGCTGGACGCGATGCGGGTCTATACACGCAGCAACCAGCCGATCATCGCTGCACCCTTTGCCCTATGCGGGGCTTCCACGTCCGCCTCGGCGGTGGGCGCCGTGGCGCAGGTCAATGCCGAAGCGCTGGCCGGCGTTGCCTACACGCAACTGATCCGCGCCGGTGCGCCGGTGATCTACGGACAGTTCATGGTGACGGTCGACATGAAGACGGGTGCCCCCATGGGGGGAACGCCCGAAGCCGCGCAGATGATGTATGTGATGGGCGCACTCGCCCGGAAGTACAGGCTCCCCTGGCGCACGTCAGGCTTCCATGTCGGCTCGAAGCTCAACGATGCGCAGGCCGGATACGAATCCAACATGCTGATGCATGCGGCGATCCTGTCGGGCGCCAATTACATCTGGCATGTGGCGGGCTGGCTGGAGGCAGGGCTTGCCTGCGGCTATTCGAAATTCGTCACCGATTGCGAGCAGCTCGTCGGCTGGTACAAATATGCGGGCGGCCTCAAGTTCGACGATTTCAAGGAGGCGATGGCCGCGGTCCGCGAGGTTGGGCCTGCCGGGCACTTCCTCGGCACCAAGCACACGCTCGAGCATTTCGAGAAGGCCTTCTTCATTCCATCAATCATGGATTTCAATTCCTTCGAGCAATGGTCGGCGGAAGGTGCCAAGGACCACGACACCCGCGGCCGCGACAAGGCACGCAGCCTACTGGCGGCTTACGAGGAGCCGAAGCTCGAGCAAGGCATCGCCGAGGGCCTCAAGGACTTCATCGCCCGGCGCGAGGAAGAACTGCCGAACAGCGTGAGCTGATGCGATTCCGATCGGGGGCATGGCCCGGCGCTTTCCGCCGTGTTAGCCTGAAGCCCATGCTCACCGACTACATCACCTCGGCCATCGCCACGCTGCTCGTCGTCGCCGACCCCGTGTTCCTCAGCGCTCTGTTTCTCGGCATCACCAGCGGGATGACGCAGGCCCACCGGCGCGAGGTGGCGCTCCGGGCTTCGATCATCGCCTTCTGCATTCTACTCGCCGCAGGCCTGGGCGGTGCGAAGCTGCTCGACCTGCTCGGCATCTCGCTGTCGGCCTTCCGGATCGCCGGCGGGCTGCTGCTCCTGTCGGCCGCCGCGGAAATGGTGTTCGACCGGCGCAGCCAGCGGCTGCAGGCCACCGCCGAACAGGCGATCAGCGTCGATCATGTCAAGAACATCGCCGCCTTTCCGCTGGCCATTCCGCTGATGGCGGGGCCTGGCGCGATCACCGCCATGATCCTGCTGGCGGGCCGGGCCGAGGGCCGCGTCGAATATCTCGTCTCGCTCTATGTGGTGGCGGCCATCGTCATGGCGGCGTGCTTTGCCTGCTTCCTGATGGCCGACCGTATCTCGAAGATCATGGGCATCACCGGCCGCGCGGTGATGACCAGGCTTCTTGGCATCATCCTCGCGGCGCTCGCCGTGCAATTCGTGATCGACGGCGTGGTGGCGCTGGCGCGCGCTTCCGGCTAGTCCGTCGCCAGCAGTTCGGCGCGCACCTGGCGCTCGACGCGCTGGATTTCCATCAGGATCAGGTCATCGGCGAATTCGACGCCATGCTCGTCGAAATCCGCCCTGATCTTCTCGACGACATCATCGGGCCCCGGGCGCTGGTAATCGGCGTCCATCACCTCGCGGGCATAGCGCGACAGCCGGTCGTCGCGAAGGCCCAGCCGCATGCCCGCCCACAGGCCGATCCGCATGTTGCGCCGCGCGATCACCTGGCCATCGGTGTGGCGTTCGATGTCGTGGAAAGTCATTGCTACTCCTTTCAGTTGTTTTGAAGAGACGTCTTGAGCCGCGGCACCAGCCGCGTGGCGACAAAGCCCAGCGCAAAGATCACCAGCGACACGATGGCCCAGATGGCGATCACCAGCCATTCGCCAACGCCGGTGCCGACGCTGGCAAGCCACGAAGCCCATTCGACCAGCAGCGGGTCGGCCGCGGGAATGAGATCGGCATTATTGGCGACAAGATTGCCGCCGACGCTGACAAGGCCATGGGCGATCCACGAAATGCCCGACCACAGGGCGATCACCACCCAGGTTGCGATCCAGATCAGGGTCTTCATCACGATTGTTCCTTCAGATGCTGGCGCAGCAGGTTGAGGTTGCGCTGGTTGGCCTTGAAGGCCATGTCGAAGAGAAAGCCGATCAGCGGAATGGCGCCCAGCACGGTATCGGCGGCGATGTTCAGCCCCATGCGGCCAAGCAGCCGGGCGGGTGCGCCATGGCGCAGCGCCTCAGCCACCATGTAGAGAGACATGGCGGTGCCGAACAGGCTGCCGACGCCGGGAATGAGGCTCAGGAAACCATCGGCGCCGAATGTGCGCGACGTGCCCGGAATGCGGATCGCGGAATCGGTGAACCAGGCGAGAAACTCGAGGCGTTCAAGCGTGCCGTCGCGCGTCAGGTCGATGGTGATGGGGGGAACGGTGGTCATCGGCAGCGGTATCTCCCAGATTGCGGCGTTCGTCTCGCCTTCAAGGTGGAAGAGTCCGACATCGCAAGGCGTATCGCCTGCCAGAGGGGCCCGGACCCAGTGACCGGGATATGGATATGTTGCCCCGCCGCGCCAAGCGGCTGGCCGGATTAATTTTCGAACAGGTTCGGGGACCTCGATAAAAAGAGGGGTGAACGGCAGCAACCAGTCGCCGTCCACCCCTGACTTGGGCCCGGACAGGCCGGACGCCCAAGACGCAACGAGTACTCTTACTTGAGAATGGGAGGACCCAAGACAGACGTTTGCGTTGCAACATGTATTGCAACGTCAGTGCCAAACTTCAAAGCGGTTTGGAGAAATTCGCAAACCATTGTTTAATATGAATTTTATGTACACTTCGTCGGAAACGCGCCGTATGCCCGCTGATGGCGATGCCCCGCGTTTGTGCAGTGCGATGCCCGATAAGGCACCAGTTCAATCCGGGCGATGGGTTTTCAGCCAGCCGTGGAAGCGGTTCAGCGCCTCCTCGATCTTCGCCGGATCGCGGAGATAGCACATCCTGAGGAAGCCTTCGCCGCCGGGGCCGAAGGTCGCGCCGGGCGCGAAGCCGACCTTGGCCTCATCGATGATGCGCATGGTGGTCGCCGCCGAATCGCTCATGCCCTCGATCGCGAAGAACATGTAGAAAGCGCCGCGCGGAATCTCGAAGCGGATGCCCGGCATCTCGCCCAGCATCGCGACCACGAGGTCGCGGTTGGCGCGGGCCTTGGCGATCTGCTGTTCCAGGAATTTATCGCCATGATCGAGCGCCGCCACGCAGCCCCGCTGCATGAAGGCCGCCGTGCCGCTGGAGTTGACCTGGATGATGCGCTCGATGGCCGGGGCCAGCGCCTTCGGCGCCTGCAGCCAGCCGATGCGCCAGCCGGTCATCGCCCAGTTCTTCGAGAAGGTATTGGCGAGCAGCAATTGCTCCTCGTCGTCGCAGATGTCGAGGAAGGAGGGGGCGCGTTTCTCGCCCCTGTCGCCATAATAGAAGCGCGAATAGACCTCGTCGCCGAACATCCACAGGCCGCGCTTGCGGCATGCGTCGCGCACCGCGATCAGCTCGTCGAGCGTCGCCGTCCAGCCCACCGGATTGGAGGGCGAGTTCAGCGAGATCGCCCTGGTGCGCGGAGTGATGGCGTCGAACAGCCGGTCGAGGTCGAGTTTCCAGCGGCCGTTGCGGAAATCCATCGGCACTTCCACGGGCCTCGCGCCCTGGATGCGCAGCGCGCCGCCATAGTTCGGCCAGGCCGGCGTGGGGATCAGGATTTCGTCGCCATCGCCCGCCACCATCTGCACGATGATCTGGATCGCCTGCATGCCGCCCGAGGTGACGAAGAAATTCTCGTGGGAGAAGGGCCGGCCGAAATTCCGCTCGTGATAGCGGGCCAGCGCCTCGCGAAGCTCGGGGATGCCGCGCTGCCAGGTATAGAAGGTCTCGCCCGCCAGCAGGCTGTCGATCGCCGGCCGCGTGAAGATTTCAGGGGTCGGCGTGTTGCCCTCGCCCGACCAGAGCGGGATGACGCCCGGCACCGTCATCCCGTACATGGCGGCCTTGACGATGCCGCTGTCGGGCTCGTTGCGGGATTGCGGGGTGATGGCGGCAAGTAGCTGTTCGATGCTCATGGTTCGTTCTCAAACACAAAAAAAGCCCGGGTGTCCAGCACCCGGGCCTCTCCACTCCCATGCGGGAAATGAATTACTTCTTCTTGGTAAGCGCGTCGCGGATTTCGGCGAGCAGCACTTCGCTGGTGCTGGCGGCAGGCGGCGGGGCCGGCGGCTCGGACTTCTTCATGCGGTTCGAGACCTTGACGAGCTGGAACAGGATGAAGGCGATGATCAGGAAATTGATCACGATGGTGATGAAGGCACCGTAACCGAAGACAGCGCCCTGCTTCTGGGCCTCGACCAGCGATGTCGCCGTCACGTTGGACGACAGCGCAAGGAAATAATTGTCGAAGTTCAACCCGCCGAACAGCGCGCCGACGATCGGCATGATGAGCAGGTTGACGATACCGTCAACGATCTTGCCGAAGGCAACACCGATGATGATACCGACCGCGAGGTCAAAGGCATTGCCTTTGAACGCAAAAGCCTTGAATTCTTGCCACATGAATAGTCCCCCTAAACCGGCGCCGAGATTTGTTGAGTGGTGCGCCGAAGCGTTCAAACTAACCCAAGATTGCAGCTATGGCAAAAGCCAAAACTGCACATGAGCCCGGAGGCCCCACTTGACGGATCGCAAGACATTCTACCCGGAAATCCACCCTTTCTCCCGTGGCCGCCTCAAGGTATCGGCGCGCCACGAAATCTATTTCGAGGAATGTGGCAATCCCCGGGGCAAACCTGCCGTGGTCCTGCACGGGGGGCCGGGCGGCGGCATCTCGCCCTTCCTGCGCAAGCTGCATGATCCCGCGGCCTACCGCATCATCGTGTTCGACCAGCGCGGCTGCGGGCAATCGACGCCGCATGCCGGGCTTGAGGAGAACACCACCTGGGATCTCGTCGCCGACATCGAGAAACTCCGCGTCCATCTCGGGATCGAACGCTGGCAGGTGGTGGGCGGCTCATGGGGGGCAACGCTGGCGCTCGCCTATGCCGAAACCCATGCCGACAGGGTGAGCGAACTGATCGTGCGCGGCATCTTCACGGTGCGCAAGTCCGAGATCGACTGGTTCTACCAGCAGGGCGCCAGCGCGCTGTTTCCCGATCATTGGGAGGGCTATGTGGCTCCGATCCCGCCGGAGGAACGCCACGACATGGTGGCCGCCTATCACCGGCGGCTGACGGGGCCTGACCCCCAGGTCCGGCTGGCCTGCGCCAGGGCCTGGAGCCAGTGGGAAGGCGCCACGCTTTCGCTGCTGCCGGACGAGAAACGGGTGAGCGAGTTCGGAGCCGACAGCTTCGCCCTGGCCTTCGCGCGCATCGAATGCCACTATTTCATGAACGGCGGGTTCTTCACCCATGACGGGCAGTTGCTGGCCGAGGCCCACAGGCTGAAAGCCATTCCGGGCGTCATCATCCAGGGCCGCTACGACGTGGTGACGCCGATGCAGACGGCCTGGGACCTGCACAAGGCCTGGCCCGAAGCCCAGTTCATCGTGGTGCCGGATGCCGGGCATACGGCAACGGAGCCGGGGATCGCCGACGCCATCATCCGCGCCACCGACCGGTTCCGGCATGCAGGACCTGCATAGCTGCGTAACCTGCTTTGCCCGGCAACTGGCTATGATTCATTCACAATTGCCCACCATATGAGCCTCAACCAGAAAACACGCCGTGTTTTCAAACTTTTGAGGCTAACCATGATCGTTCTCAACGCCGTCCGCGACTTCGCCGATGGCCTGACCCGCGGCTTTGCGCTGTTCTTCACGGAGCGCCGCGACCTCACCACCTACACGCCGCGCGCCGAGAAGCACCGTAGCCGCTAAGCTGCGGAAGCTGTTCGATATTCCCGCTTTTTGCGGAAGATATTTGACCAACACGTCAAGTTTTGGTCTTGAAATGGTCTAACTCTGTCCGCTTTCAGGCCATCATCGAGGGTCATCCTCAGCCTCGATCAGGCAGGGATCACGCAGTCAACGAACTGCAAACAAACCGAAAAAAGGGGTGGAACTTCTTTTCAGGACGTTCGTTGAGTGACGGAATTCACATTGGCCCGCATGGCTCCTGTCGCCGTCCCGAGTCGTGAAGGCCATGGGCCCGTCCATACCCTGCCGGTGTGGGCGGGCCACTTACTTTCAATTCAGCGAATCGGTCTAGGCTCCCCCAGCCATGGACCTCGACCAGACGCTGCTGCAGATCGGCCGGAACGGCTTTACCCTTCTTGACCTTTTGGTCACAGGCGCCATTTTCGCGCTTCTGCTGCTCGTTACAGCCGTCGTGCTGGCCTGGCGGGCGCAGCGCGGGCGCGCGGACGAATCGCATGCCGCCCTCCGGCGCTCCGCCGAACTGGAATTCCGCATCGCCGAGCTTTCAGGCGCCCTGAAGAGCCTTGCCGAGCAGGCGCAGGGCACGCAGATGCAGCTTGTCAGCACACTCGACGAGCGCCTCGACCAGGTCTCGCACCGGCTGGGCGCCAGCCTTACCGACCAGGCCGAGCGCACCGGCCAGTCGCTCAGCCAGCTTCACGAGCGGCTCGCCGTCATCGACACGGCGCAGAAGAACCTCACGTCGCTGTCGAGCGAAATGCTCACGCTGAAGGACATCCTGTCCAACAAGCAGGCGCGCGGCGCCTATGGGCAGGGCCGCATGGAGGCGATCATCCGCGACGGGCTGCACAGCGGCGCCTTTGCCTTCCAGGGAACCTTGAGCAACGGCACGCGGCCCGACTGCCTCATCTCGCTGCCCGATTCGGCGCTGAAGCTGGTGATCGACGCCAAGTTTCCGCTGGAGGCCTTCAACACCCTGAAGCTGGCGCGCGGCGAGGCCGAGACAAAACCGGCGGAAACGCGCCTGCGCGGCGACGTGATGAAGCATGTGCGCGACATCGCGGAAAAATACCTGATCGCCGGCGAGACCCATGACACCGCGATCATGTTCGTGCCTTCCGAGTCGGTCTATGCCGACCTCTACGAGAAGTTCGAGGATGTGATCCAGAAGGCGCACCGGATGCGCGTCATCATCGCCTCGCCCAATGTGCTGATGCTGCTGGTGCAGACGCTGCAGGCGATCTTCAAGGACCAGCGCATGCGCGAGCAGGCGGGTCTCATCAAGGTGGAAGTCTCGCGGCTCCTGGAGGACGTCGGCCGGCTCAAGGAACGCGTGGCCGATCTCCAGAAGCATTTCAGCCTCGCTTCGGGCGATCTCGAAAAGCTCGGCGTCTCATCGGACAGAATTGCGAAACGCGGCCTGCGCATCGAGAGCCTCGACCTTGCGGAAGCGCCGCAGATCGAGACGCCGCGCCCGAAACTGGTCGAGCGCGGCGCCTGAAATCAGGCTCAGCGGCTGATGAAGACCTGCGCGGTGATCTGCGACTTCACTTCCTCGAAGGCGGACGCCAGTTCGGCGCTGTCCTCGGCGACGAAGAAGTGCTTGGCGGGATCGGTGGAGCAGTCGCTCAGCCGGGCGCGGGTGTCCTTGTCGCGGAGGTCGAAGGCCATGGTGATGATGGTGATGCCGGAGGCCTTGGCATTCGTGCAGATCGCCTCGAGATTGCTTTCACCCTGCGCAACGCTTCTCACGCCGCTGCCGAAGCCCGGCTCGGTCTGGCGCCCGTCGGTGAGCAGCACCATGATCTTGGTCGTCTTCTTGTCGCCATAGGCAACGCCTTCGGTGAAGGGCGCGTTGGGCGAGAGCAGGTGATAGCCGAACTCGGCGCCCAGCGCGATGTGGGTCCAGGCATAGGGGCGCATGACGTCGAGCTGCTTGCGGAGCTTGCCGAAATCGTCGGTGAGCGGCGTCACCTTGAGGCCCTTCGGCGCATAGGGCGCGCAGCCGTCGCTGGCATGAACCTTGGCGAAGGCATGGCCCCATTTGGTGTCGTCGCCAGTGCCGGGGGTCTTGTCGGTCAGGTTATGGGGATAACGGCGGTCCTGCGTGCAGCCCGTCCAGCTGGCGGGGCCGCTCATGCCGGCAATGAACTTCTCGGGCATCGTCACATAGACATGGTGCGAAAACGGCACGAGGCCGACCTTCACGTTCTTGGGGTTCGCGGCCTCGAGATCGGAGATCAGCTTCTTGGCGGCGTTCTTCATCGCCACATATTTCACTTCGCCGCCCGAGACTTCCTCCATCGAGCCCGAATAGTCGAGGACGAGCGCGATCTCGGCCTTCTTGCCTTCCGGAACACTGATCTCGGTGGCCACGGCGATTTCCATCTCGGAAATCCCGGCGATCTGCATCAGGCCCGAGGGCAGGATGAAATTGGCTTCCGCCGAAACCTGCGTGCCCTTGACCTTGAACGACGAGAACACATCGGCGGGATCGATGCGGGCCGCCTTGAGATTGCTCTCGAAGGTATCCTTGCCGGCCTTGGCGCGCTGGGCGTCGGTCAGGCCGGCGGAGGCCGCGACGGCAAGCGCGCCGCTGTCGAGTGCGGCCTGAAGCCTGGTCTCGGCATCGGCATAGCGCACATAGTCGATCGCCGCACCGCCGGCGAGGAGCAGCGGCACGATGCTCAGCGCGAAGATCACCGCGGTGGTGCCCTTCTGGTTGGCGGCAAAGGCCTTCAGCGTCGATGCGATGCGCTTCAAGTTGGTCATGATGGTTCTCCCTCGTCTCAATCCGGAACAGGCCGGTGGCCATTGAGGAGAGCAGGAGCAAGCGGCGGTCCGCGGCGGCCGGCAGGGCAGCCGGCGCGATGATTATGGTTCACGAAGCGTTAACGGGCTTGCTGACGGAAGGCTGACGGCACCTGTCAGGCGCCTGCAGGGGCGCGTGGACTAGTGTCCTCGTCATGGTCATTCAGACCTGCAACACAAACACGGAGTAGTCAGATGAAGCTCACGCTCACCGCCCTCGCCCTCGGACTGACGGTTGCCGCCTCAACCTCGTTCCTCAGCACCGACGCCTTTGCCCGCCGGGGTGCCGATGATCCTGCCGGCCACGTTCGCGGCGGCCAGGGCGCCGATGATCCGGCTGGTCACGTCCGCCGCGGCCGCGGCGCCGATGACCCGGCCGGCGATGACCGCGGCGGCCGCAAGGGCGGCAAGGGCCGTGGAGCAGACGACGGCGCCAATCACCGTTGACCGTCACGGACGGACCGGCGGGGCTTTCGCCTAGAGCGGGCGCCTCGCCCTCATCGCCTGGGTCAGCGTTCCCTCGTCGAGGTAGTCAAGCTCGCCGCCCACCGGCACGCCATGGGCCAGCCGCGAGGCCGAAACGCCCAGGCCCTTCAGCCGCTCGGTGATGTAATGCGCCGTGGTCTGGCCCTCGACGGTGGCGTTGAGCGCCAGCACCACTTCCTTGACGCTTCCCGTTCCGGCGCGTTCGAGCAATCCCGAAATGGCAAGGTCCTCTGGCCTCACGCCCTCGATCGCCGACAATGTGCCGCCCAACACATGGTAAAGCCCGTTCCAGGCGCCGGCGCGCTCCAGCGCCCAGAGGTCGCCCACTTCTTCAACGACGCAGAGGATCGAGCGGTCGCGGCGCGGATCGGTGCAGAGCGTGCAAGGGTCGACCGTATCGACGTTGCCGCATTCGCTGCACACCGTCACCTTGTCGCGGGCTTCCGCAATCGCCGCTGACAAGGGCTCCAGCAGGCGCTCGCGGTTCTTGATCAGATGCAGCGCCGCACGCCGGGCCGAGCGGGGGCCAAGCCCCGGCAATTTGGCGAGTAGCTGGATCAGCCGCTCGATCTCGGGGCCGGTCGTGCGCTTCGACATCAGAAGGGAAGTTTCATTCCCGGCGGCAGGGGAAGCCCGCCCGTCACGGATTTCATTTCTTCCGCCATCATCGCTTCGGATTTCGATTTCGCATCGGCATGGGCCGCCACGATCAGGTCCTCGAGGATTTCCTTTTCCTCGGGGCTCATAAGCGAGGGATCGATCACAAGGCCGGTCATGGCGCCCTTGCCGTTCAGCGTCACCTTGACAAGGCCGCCGCCGGACTGGCCGGTGACGCTCGCCTGCTCGAGCTTCGCCTGCATCTCGGCCATGCGCTCCTGCATGGCCTGCACCTGCTTCATCATGTCACCGAGATTCTTCATCGCTCTCACTCAATGGTTGGGGAATTATCGGTTCGGGTTCCCTGACGTCGATGATCTCGGCGCCCGGAAAGCGCTTCAGCACAGCCTGCACATCGGGGTGCTCGCGCGCCATGAGGAACAGGCTGTCGCGGCTTTCCTGTTTCTGGCGGGCCAGAGGCTTGTCGCCGCCATCCTTCGCCACCATCACCATCCAGCGCATGCCCGTCCAGGATTCGAGCTTCCGCGAAATCTCACCGGGAAGGCCGGGGTGCGCGCCCGGTTCAAGGGCGAGCTCAAACTGCCCGGTGCTGACGCGGATGGGGCGCACCAGCGCCTCGAGGTCGGATTTCAGCTTGATGTCGCGCTTTTCAACCGCCAGCGCGATGATATCGGCAAAACTCGAGAAGGCGCGGGTTTCGGTCTGTGCCGGCGTGCTCGATACCTGCTGCTTCACGGCCAAAACCGATTGCGTTTCGGCGGGCTCCCCGCCATTGCCGCGCAAAAGCTCGCGCGCGTTCATCGGCACCACGCGCTCACCCTGCGGCGGCGCGCTCTTTACAAGCTTCGCCAGTTCCTCGCCGCCGGGCAAGTCGGCGGCATGAGCGAGCTTGATCAGCACCATTTCGGCGGCCATCAGCGGATCGGCATGAAGCTCGGTCTCGCGGATGCCCTTCAGGAGCATCGACCAGGCCCTGGTCAGATGCGCCATGCCGATCTGGCCTGCATGCTCGGCGCCTCGTGTCTTCTCGGCTTCGGTTCGGGAGGTATCGGACAAGGCAGAGTCCTTCACCACCTTCAACCGCGTCACCCAGTGCACGTAGTCTGCCAGATCGCTCAATATGCGGCGCGGATCGCCGCCGTCATGGTACTGGGTCTCGATCTCGCGGATCGCTCCTGCCGTGTCGCCTTTCATCACCGCCGCGAACAGGTCGATGATACGGGAACGGTCCATCAGCCCCAGCATGGCTGCGACGTCCAAAGCTTTCACCTTGCCCTCGCCATAGGCGATCGCCTGATCCAGCAGCGAGAGGCCATCGCGCACCGAGCCTTCGGCGGCGCGCGCGATCATCGCCAGCGCATCGGCTTCGGCTTCCACCTCTTCCTTCGCGGCGATCTCCGCATAATGCGAGGCCAGCACTGCCGCATCCAGCCGCTTCAGGTCGAAGCGCTGGCAGCGCGACAGGATCGTCACGGGAACCTTGTTGATCTCGGTCGTGGCGAAGATGAACTTCACATGCGGCGGCGGCTCTTCCAGCGTCTTCAGAAGCGCGTTGAAGGCGCTCTTCGAGAGCATGTGCACTTCGTCGATGATATAGACCTTGTAGCGCGCCTGGACGGGGGCATAGCGCACGCTCTCGATGATCTCGCGCATGTTGTCGACGCCGGTGTTCGACGCCGCGTCCATCTCGATCACGTCCATGTGGCGCGATTCGAGGATCGCCTCGCAATGCGGGCCATAATCCGGCATGTCGATCGTGGGCCTGTCGCCGTAGTTCAGCGCGCGGGCAATGAGGCGGGCGGTGGTCGTCTTGCCGACGCCGCGCACACCCGTCAGCATGAAGCCCTGGGCGATACGGCCACTGGCGAAGGCGTTCGTCAGGGTGCGCACCATCGCTTCCTGGCCGATCAGGTCAGGGAATGTCCGGGGGCGGTATTTGCGGGCGAGAACGCGATACCCGGTAGCGTTCGCGCCGCTTGAATTCTCGACCATGGCGGGCTTCCGGGCCTGGAAATAGAGGTGGGAGGCTGGACGGGCAACCCGTTCCGGACTCGTTGGGGCTGCTTCCTTCCGGACCTGACCCGGTTGGCGAGCGGCACGTCCGCCGCCAACCTCCCGGGGGCTATATGGTCTGCCGGGGCCAAAAAGGCAAGGGCCGGGGCGTTCCCGCCCGGCCCGCTGCCGGGGAGGAAACAAAGCGGCGTTCAGGCTGTTGTGACTTGAAGGTTGACGGCGGTTGCAATGCGGCCCGACATTGACTGGTCAGAGGACTTAAAAAGGAGATTGCCGATGCGCCGGACGATCCTGAGTTTCCTTGCCGTGGTTCTGGCGGCCTTCGCGGCAGGTGCGGCCGGCCCCGCGCTGGCCCACAAGGCCGATGTTCTCATGCACCGGCCCTATGTCATCGAAAAGACCTGCAACGCCCATTTCAGGCACTGCAGGCCGCGCATGGTCTATGCGCCGGGCCAGCACGCGGGCCTCGCTGGCCAGCCGAGCTATTGGTACCAGGCACCTCCGGGCAAGGGCAAACATGGCGATTTCAGGCTCCGCAGCCATCAACACATCGCCCATAAGCACAAGGCCCATAAGCACAAGGCTCATGCCCACAAGACTTATGGCAAGCACAAGCACCGCAAGGCCGATCGCCATCACTGCCGCCTGCAGGGCTGGGGCTTCGATACGGCAACGCTGAGCTTTGCCGAAGGCATTCCAAAGCGCGCGCGCTGCATCCGCTCCTATGACTGGCAGTAGGGAGAGGGGCCGATTGACCACGGAAGCCGCCTCAACTATCTGACGGGGCATGACGCTCCGCTCCATCATCACGCTGCCCGACGAGAAGATCCTCCGCGAGGTTTCGAAGCCCGTTGGCGCCGTCGACAATGCAACGCGGAGACTCTGGGACGACATGCTGGAGACGATGTACGAAGCGCCGGGCATCGGCCTTGCCGCGATCCAGATCGGCGTGCCGCAGCGCCTGCTGGTGGTCGATCTTGCGAAGGAAGGCGAAGAGGCAAAGCCCCTGTTCGTCGCCAATCCCGAGATTACCTGGTCGAGCGAGCAGCAAAGCGATTATGAGGAAGGCTGCCTGTCGATCCCCGATTACTACGAGATGGTGACGAGGCCCGCCGAGATCCGGATGCGCTATCTCGACCGCCAGGGCGAGGCTAAGGAGATCGAGGCCCAAGGCCTGCTCGCCACCTGCCTCCAGCACGAGATCGACCATCTCGACGGCATCCTGTTCATCGACCACATCTCGAAACTGAAGCGCGACCGCGTGCTCAAGAAATTCATGAAGGCCCAGAAGCTGGGCAAGCTCTGAGCCGATGCGCCTCGCTTTCATGGGAACGCCGGATTTCGCGGTCGAAACGCTGAAGGCGCTGCTCGGCGCGGGCCACGCGATCGCTTGCGTCTATTCCCAGCCGCCACGGCCCGCCGGGCGCGGCATGGAGACAAGGTCCTCACCGGTTCATGCCTTCGCAATGTCTCAGGGTATCGAGGTCCGCACGCCAGTCTCGCTCAAATCCGCCGAGGAGCAGGCGCGTTTCGCGGCGCTCGGCGTTGAGGCGGCGGTGGTCGTGGCCTATGGCCTGCTGCTGCCGAAAGCGATCCTCGATGCGCCGAAGCTCGGCTGCTTCAATGTCCACGCCTCGCTGCTGCCGCGCTGGCGGGGAGCGGCTCCGATCCAGCGCGCCATCATGTCGGGCGACACGCAATCGGGCGTCACCATCATGCGGATGGAGGAAGGCCTCGACACCGGGCCGATGTGCAGGACAGGCCGCGTCGCCATCACGGCCGGCATGACGGCGCAAACGCTGCACGACGAACTCGCCGCACTCGGCGCGCGGCTGATGGTCGAGGTACTGGCGCAGGAGACCATCGCCTGCACGCCGCAGCCCGAGGAGGGCGTCACCTACGCGAAGAAGATCGACAAGGCGGAAGCGAGGATCGACTTCACGAAACCCGCCGAGCAGGTCCGCAATCACATTCACGGCCTCTCGCCCTTTCCCGGCGCGTGGTTTCAGCTGAACGGCACGCGTATCAAGGTTCTCGCCTGCGAGAGCGTCAAAGCCTCGGGCGATGCCGGAAGCTTCATCGACGATCGCCTCACCGTCGGCTGCGGAACGGGCGCACTCCGCCTGCTGAAACTGCAGCGCGAGGGCAAGGGCGTGATGGAGGCAGATGTTTTCCTGCGGGGCTTTCCGATTGCCAGGGGGACGAAGACATGAGCGTGCAGTTCGCCATTTCCCCTTCCCCCTCTTCCCCGCTTCAGCGGGGGAGAGGGCGGGGTGAGGGGGCGGCTGCCACGACCTCGTCTTTCGGAAGCCGGTCTGCGCGGTGCATATCCCCTCACCCTGCCCTCTCCCCCACATGCGTGGAGGAGAGGGGACATATGGGGTTCACCTGATGCCGCGCTACAAGCTCATCATCGAGTATGACGGCGGCCCCTTCACCGGCTGGCAGTCCCAGGCGGGCGGCACGTCGATCCAGGACGTGCTCGAACGCGCCGTCGCCATCATCAATGGCGAGCCCGCCATGGTCTATGGCGCGGGCCGCACCGATGCCGGCGTTCACGCGCTGGAACAGGCGGCGCATGTCGACCTCGCGAAGTCATGGGATCCGTTCAAGCTGCGGAATGCGCTGAACGGCAACCTTCGGCCTTATCCCGTCAGCGTTCTCGATGTCGCGGAAGTCCCTGATGACTTCCACGCGCGCTTTTCCGCCACGCGGCGCCATTATCTCTACCGCATCCTCAACCGCCGCAGCCCGCCGGCACTCGACAAGGGCAAGGTGTGGTGGCTGCCGGTCGACCTTGATGCAGCCGCGATGCACGAGGCCGCACAGCATCTCGTCGGCAAGCATGATTTCACCACCTTCCGCGCCGCGCAGTGCCAGGCAAATTCGCCGGTGAAGACTCTCGACCGGCTCGATGTCGCGCGCTACGGCGAACTGATCGAGGTGCGCGCCGATGCCCGTTCCTTCCTGCACAATCAGGTGCGCTCGATGGTGGGCTCGCTCCGCCAGGTGGGCGAGGGAAAATGGCACCCCCGCGACATGAAGCGCGCGCTCGATGCACAGGACCGCGCGGCCTGCGGCCCGGTGGCGCCGCCCGAAGGCCTCTATCTTCTGAAAGTCGATTACAGTTCGGCGGAAAAATAATCCGCGATGATGCGGCCGTAGATCGTTTGCGTGGCGCGCAATTCGTCGACCGAAATCCGCTCGTCGGTTTGGTGGATCGTCGCGTTGGTGGGGCCGAATTCCAGCACCGGGCAATAGTCCTTGATGAAGCGCGCGTCAGACGTGCCGCCGCTGGTCGAGAGCTTCGGCAAGACACCCGTCTCGCGCTCGACGGCATCCTGAACGAGGCCGACGAAAGCGCCCGGCTCGGTGATGAAGGCATCCGCACCTTCGGTGGCCGTATAGGACCATGTGCCGCCCATCTCCGCCTTCACCGCGGCAATCTCGCCCTCGGCCCAGGTCTTCAGCGAGGCGAAGCTGTGCTCGGGGCTGAAGCGGATGTTGAACTTTGCGGCGGCGCGCGACGGGATCACGTTGCCCGCCGGATTGCCGACATCGAAACTGGTGACGGCCAGCGTCGAGGGATCGAAATGATCGTTGCCCCCGTCGAGGCTTGCCGACGAGATGCGGTCGATGAAGCGCGCGAGCTTGGGGATCGGATTATCCGCCTTGTGCGGATAGGCGGCGTGGCCCTGCTTGCCTTCGACCGTAACCGCGAAGCTCAGCGAACCCCGGCGGCCGATCTTGATCGTGTCGCCCAGCTGATCCACGCAACTCGGCTCACCGACGATGCAGTGATCGGGGATATGGCCGTTGTCCTTCATCCATTCCAACACCTTCACCGTGCCGTTGATGGCGGGGCCTTCTTCATCGCCAGTGATCAGGAACGAGATCGAGCCCTTGAACTTTCGCGCCGTCCTGACGAAGTCGATGGCGGCGCCCGCGAAGGCGGCGACCGAGCCCTTCATGTCGCAGGCGCCGCGGCCATAGATGAAGCCATCGGCGATGTCGGCGGCGAAGGGCGGAAAGGTCCAGCCCTCGGCATGGCCTTCGGGCACCACGTCGGTGTGGCCCGCGAAGCAGAGATGCGGCGCGCCGGTGCCGATGCGGGCGAAGAGGTTCTCGACATCCGGCGTTCCCTCCTCGCGGAAAATCAGGCGCTGGCAGGTGAAGCCGTGGGTCGAGAGCAGGTTTTCAAGATAGGTGAGAGCACCGCCCTCGGCAGGCGTGACGGACTTGCAGCGGACGAGGTCCTGCAGCAGCGGAACGGGATCGGTGGGCGTGTTCTTCATGGCGCGGCATTGTGAACGCCGCGCCATGATTTGTCATCACTCAGATGCTGTCAGGCTTAGGTGTCACGCCGGAACAGGATCGGCTCCATACTGGTTCGGTCCGTCGATACCCTTGAGGATTCCGAGCTCGACGATGATCCAGATGAAGCCGATGATCGGCACCAGGCCGATCAGCGACCACCAGCCGGATTTGCCGCGGTCGTGCCAGCGCTTGGCGTAGAGCACGATCGAGGGATAGATCGCCACAAGACTGAACAGCGCGCCGAGAATTCCAATGCCGCTGTCGGTTCGCGTTCCGAGGATCGCGTCCAGCACCGTAAACACCATACTGATGACGATGAGGACGATGACGCCCATCCAGAAGGTCTGGCGGCCGATACGGCCTTCCAGACTCGTGTAGAGATACTTCCAGTCCATTATTCCCCCCTTGCAAGGCGCTGCGCGCCGTTGATAGCCCCGGCGTCAATATCGCTCAAACCGGGGCCAACGGGAAGGGGGAGGCTCAGTCCCTCAACAGTTCATTGATCGAGGTCTTGGACCGGGTCTTTTCGTCGACCCGCTTGACGATCACCGCGCAATAGAGCGAGGGCGACGGCGAGCCATCGGCATAGGGCTTCTGCGGCAGCGAGCCGGAAACGACCACCGAATAGGGCGGCACCTTGCCCATGTGCACCTTGCCGGTGTCGCGCTCGATGATCTTGGTGGATTGGCCGATGAACACGCCCATGGAAATGACCGAGCCTTCGCCGACGATCACGCCCTCGACCACTTCCGAGCGCGCGCCGATGAAGCAATTGTCCTCGATGATGGTGGGGCCGGCCTGCATCGGCTCCAGCACGCCGCCGATGCCGACGCCGCCGGACAGATGCACGTTCTTGCCGATCTGGGCGCAGGAGCCGACCGTCACCCAGGTATCGACCATGGTGCCGGTGTCGACATAAGCGCCCAGGTTCACGAAACTCGGCATCAGGATGGCGCCCGGCGCGATATAGGCGGATTTCCGCACGATGCAGTTCGGCACGGCGCGGAAGCCACTGCTACGGTATTCCTTCTCGGTCCAGCCGTCGAACTTCGAAGGCACCTTGTCCCACCAGCTCGACCCGCCGGGACCGCCCGGGATCATCGCCATGTCGTTCAAGCGGAAGGACAGCAGCACGGCTTTCTTCAGCCACTGGTTCACCTGCCACTCGCCATCGACCTTCCCGGCGACGCGGGCCTTGCCGGAATCCAGCAGCCCAAGCGCGGCATTCACCGCGTCACGGACGGCACCCTTCGTTTCGAGGTTGACCTTGTCGCGGGCCTCCCAGGCCTGTTCGATGGTCGTCTGAAGATCGGTCATGGAAGGCTCCTGCAATTGTTTATTATGTCCCTAAAGGGGAGTTGAATAGCCTGTGTCAACAGGGATTCGCATGGGACTCGTTTTGCGAAAGCCGGTCCCATTTCAAAAGCCGTCAGAGTCGGTTGGAAGCCACTCCCGGTACGCAGCCTTGAATTCACCAGCAGTTCTGCTGTCGGCCAAGATAACATCCATGCCGCCATCATAAGGTGCGATCAGGCAGTCATTGCACATGATAATGGCTTGCATTTTCTCGTCGGCAATCAGCTTCAGGATGGTGTCTTGCGATCCCCACGTCCAGATGGCAGACCAAGCAAAAATGCGAAACGTGTAGTCATCATCAGAATGAGTACTGACAGCCTCCAGCTTTCCGGCCGGCAAATCGCTGAAGCTCTTGGGCCAACGGCAGCTAATTACCCAAATGGAGCTCGCGTCCTCAACCAACTCGGAAATGATTGTATTCTGACGGAACAGGATTTCAGCCATCTCTTCCGGTGTATCGGCATATCGCTTGGACTGCGGGAGGCTGTGGATGCGAGCCCATCTCTCATCGAGATGCCACTTCAATTGCCAACTTAGAGGCGGGACTTCCGGATACCGGGCGTTCCATACGCTCCGGAATTGATCCGGCGTGATCGGATGGTAGACGCTCACAAAGCCCTGTCTCCGACGATTCCCTGCAGGAAGCCCGCCAGATCATCGGTGATGTGGTGGATATGGTCCTGCGCGGTGCCGCCGGTTGCCTTGTTGAGGTGCTCGGCGTCATCGTTCTGGGGCGAGACGACGAGCACCGTGGTCATGCCCAGCGCATGCGGCGCTTCGAGGTTCCTCGCGATGTCCTCGAACATGGCGGAGGTCTCCGGCCGGATGCCGGTCTGCTTCACGAATTTCTGATAGGGGCCCAACTCGGGCTTCGGAATGAAGTCCGAATGCACGATGTCGAAGATGTCGCCAAAGTGATGCGTGATGCCGATGCGCTTCAGCACGCGCTCCGCATGGGCCACCGTGCCGTTGGTGAAGATCAGCTTTCTTCCCGGCAATGCATGCAGCGCCTCGTCCAGCAGCCGGTTCGGCGGAATGGGCGTATGGTCGATATCATGCACATAGTCGAGGAAGGCATCGGGCTCGATGCCGTGCTCGGTCATCAGTCCACGGAGCGTTGTGCCGTATTTGTAGAACATCTGCTTCTGGCGCAGCTTCGCCTCGGCATATTCCACATTCAGCAGCTTCGAGACGAACTCGCCCATCTTGACGTCGATCTGGTCGAACAGCCGGCACGACGCCGGATAGAGCGTGTTGTCGAGATCGAAGACCCAGGTGTCGACGTGTGAAAACCCTCTCATACGCCGGTCCGCGAAATGCGCGTTCCCACACCATGCGGTGTGAGCAATTCGAGCAGCACAGAATGCGGCACGCGGCCATCGAGGATGATGACGCCCTCGACGCCGGATTCGACGACCGATGCCGCGCTCTCGACCTTGGGGATCATGCCGCCGGTGATGGTGCCGTTCTCGACGAGTGCCGCGAGGTCGCCCACCTTCAATTCGCTGATCAGGTTCTTGTCCTTGTCGAGAACGCCCGCGACGTCGGTCAGCAGCAGCAGGCGCTTGGCCTGGGTGGCGGTGGCAATCGCTCCCGCCGCGGTATCGGCATTCACATTGAAGGTCTCGCCCTCCCAGCCCACGCCCACAGGCGCGATCACGGGGATCGCGTCGCTCTTCATGATCGTCTCGAGAATCTCGGTGTTGACGCGCACGGGCTCGCCCACGAAGCCGAAGTCGACTTCCGTCACCACGCCCGTCGCGGGGTCGGTCTTTTTCTTGGTCAGCTTCTCGGCGATCAGGAGGTTCCCGTCCTTCCCCGAAATCCCCACGGCCCGGCCGCCGGCCTGCTGGATCGAGGCAACGATCGATTTATTGATCGAGCCCGACAGCACCATCTCGACCACTGACATCGTCTCGGCATCGGTGACGCGCAGGCCCTCGCGGAACTCCGCCTTCACTTCCAGCTTGTCGAGCATGCGGTTGATCTGCGGTCCGCCGCCGTGGACGACGATGGGATTCAGCCCGCAGACCTTCAGCATCACCATGTCACGCGCGAACTGATGCGCCAGTTCCGGGTTGGTCATGGCGTGGCCGCCGTATTTCACCACGATGATCTGGTCGTCATAGCGCTGCAGGAAGGGCAGCGCCTCGGAGAGAATCTGGGCTGTGGTGCTGACGTTGTACATGGGCGAGGTTCCGTAAAGTTCGATGCGCGTTATAGGGCATTGCCGGGCCGTGCCAAGGGCCGGAAATCCCCCACCCCCGTTGCGTTGCAACGGACCCTCCCCGCGTTCCGCGAAGAGGGATATGCTATTCTATCCCTCCTCGCTTCAGCGGGGAGGGTGGCCGCACAGCGGCCGGGTGGGGCCGGCGCCTAGAGCAGCCCAGCGATCTCGGCGCGAAGCTCAGGAATTCCGGTGGCCTTTTCGCTCGATGTCGCATGCACCACGGGGAAGGCCGCGGGGTGCTTCCTGATGGCAGCAGCGACCTTCTCATGCACCGCTTCAAGCTCGGCGGGCTTGATCTTGTCGATCTTGGTCAGCACCAGCTGATAGGTAACGGCGGAATCATCCAAGAGCTCGAACATTTCCTCGTCGGCTTTCAGAATGCCGTGGCGGGAATCGATCAGCACGAAGGCGCGCGTCAGGCCGGGGCGGCCACGCAAGTATCCCCTCAGTACCGATTGCCAGCGCTTCACATCGGCCTTGGAGGCTTTAGCATAGCCATAGCCCGGCATGTCCACCAGCGTCAGCGCCTCGTTCACGTTGAAGAAGTTGAGCTCCCGGGTACGGCCCGGCGTGTTGGAGGCGCGCGCCAGCTCGGTCATGCCCGTCAGCGCATTGATGAGCGAGGACTTGCCGACGTTGGAGCGGCCCGCGAAGGCGATCTCGACGCCCTTCGACGGCGGCAATTGCTCGAGCTTCGCCACACCCAGCAGAAAGCGCGACGGGCCGCCGAAGAGACGGCGGCCCGCGTCGATCTGGTCGCCGGTGAACTCCACGCTCAACTGGTGGCCTTCTTCTTCAGGAAGGGCAGGCTGTTCCTGACATTGCCGAGGAAATCGATCTCGACGCCATGGCGCTTCATGATGAAGGACTGCTGCAGGATCGAGAGCGTATTGCTCCACGCCCAGTAGATGACGAGGCCCACAGGGAAGGTGCCGAGCATGAAGGTGAACATCACCGGCATCCAGTTGAACAGGCTCGCCTGGATCGGGTCCGGCGGCGTCGGGTTGAGGCGCATCTGCATCCACATGGTGATGCCCATGATGATCGGCCAAATGCCGATCGCCAGCATGTGCGGCGGCGTCCACGGGATCAGCCCGAAGAGGTTGAACAGGCTTGTGGGATCGGGTGCCGAGAGATCGTGGACCCAGCCGAAGAACGGCGCATGGCGAAGCTCGATCGAGGTCAGGATCACCTTGTAGAGCGCGAAGAAGATCGGGATCTGCACGACGACCGGCAGGCAGCCCGACAGCGGCGAGACCTTCTCGCGCTTGTAGAGCTCCATCATGGCCTTCTGCTGGGCCATCTTGTCGTCGGGAAATTCCGCTTTAAGCTTTTCCATCTCGGGCTGCAGCTTCTTCATCTTGCTCATCGAGGCATAGGACTTGTTGGCGAGCGGGAAGACCGCAAGCTTCACCAGCACCGTCGCCAGAAGAATGGCGACGCCGAAGTTGCCGACGAGGCCTTTCAGGAAGTCGAGAAGATAGAAGAAGGGCTTGGTCAGGAAATAGAACCAGCCCCAGTCGACCATGTAGTCGAAGCCGGCGATGCCGAACTTCGCCTCCACCGCGTCGATGGTCTTCACCACCTTGGCGCCGGCAAAGAGATGATCCTGATAGGTGGCGGTCGCACCCGGCTGGACGACGAGCGCGTCCTTCGCCAGATAGTCCGTCTGATAGAGATCGCGGGCGCCGGACTTCACATGCAGGAAGCTGGTGGTCACGGGCTTGGACTGGTCGGGGATGATGGTTGCCGCCCAGTACTTGTCGGTGAAGCCCAGCCAGCCGCCGGTCGAATCGAACCTGGTGGCTTCCTTCTGGTCGGCCACGTCGGAATAGTGGATTTCCTGCAGGCCATCGGCGACCCAGCCGAGCATGCCTTCGAAGAACACCCAGAAGCCGGCCACGGCGGGCGTGTCCTGGCGCTGGATGCGCGCATAGGGAATGAGCGCCACGGGTGCTTGCGACTTGTTCTCGACCGTCTGCGTGACGGTGAAGACATATTCGTTGCTGATCTCGATCTTGCGCGAGAAGACGAGGCCCTCGCCATTGTCCCAGGTGAGGACGACGGGGCTGGTATCGGTCAGAACGGCATTGGGCGGCGCTGTCCACAGCGTCTTCGAGTCAGGAAGCCTGGCGATCGTCCCGGTGGCGCCGACGAGGCCCTGCTCGGCAAAAAGTGCTCCGGGCGTTCCGGCGGGCGACAGGAAGGTGATGGTCGGGCTGTTGGGGTTGATCGTTTCACGATACTTCAGGAGATGGAGGTCGTCGATCTGCGCGCCGGCCAGATTGATCGAGCCCGAAACCGAAGGCGTCTCGATCTTGACGCGCGGGCTCGCGGCCAGCGCCTGATCGCGGGTGATAGGAGAGAGTCCGGTCGTTCCAGGAACCGTGCCGCCAGGCTGGGCGGGGGTGGTGGTAGTGGTGGTCGTCGTGGTGTCGGTCTGCACCAGCGTTTCCTGCAGCGGTGCGGCATAGAAATACTGCCAGCCGAAGATGATCAGCATCGAGAGGACGATGGCAAGAATGAAATTCTTGTTGTCGTAGTTCATGGTGTTCCCTTGTCCGCCACCTGATGTGACGTGCGGTGCAGCCGTTTCAAGGCGGAATTGAGGTCCTGCTCGAGATCGGAGAAGGATCGCGTCAGCGAGGGGCCCCGGCCGATCAGGACATAATCATGCCCGGACCGGGCGAGAGACCCGAGCTTCAGCCTTGCGATCTCGCGCAGGCGGCGCTTGATGCGGTTGCGCACCACGGCGTTTCCGAGCTTTTTCGTGCAGGTGAAGCCAACCCGCGAAGGCGCATCGTCCTTGCGGTCGCGCGATTGCACCACCATGCCGGGCATGGCGGCAAAGGCGCCCTTGGCGGCGGCAACAAAATCCTGCCGGCGCTTCAGGCGTTCCATATCAACCGGGTTCCGGCCCTTAGGCCGAGAGGCGCTTGCGGCCCTTGGCGCGGCGGCGAGCCAGGACATTGCGGCCGCCGACGGTTGCCATGCGCGCGCGGAAACCATGGCGGCGCTTGCGGACAAGCTTGGAGGGCTGAAAGGTGCGCTTCACGTTCGTAAACTCCGTTAACAGGCCTCAAGGCCAATAATTTCAATAACATACCGAAAAATCCGGCATGCCCTGACAGGATCGCTCCAAGGCTTCAGGAATTGGACGCGGCTTATAGGGGGAAAAGCGAGGATAAGTCAACGCGCCGGGTTTGCACCACTTCACGCGCTCCGCACGCGGCCTGAACTGTTCTCACGAGCCGGTGACACCCCCTATCGCCTGCTCTCCCGATGCGTCATGTATGATTGCAAGTTCATCGCCTCGAGAAACCACAACATGACGGACCACGCCAGCATCATGCCGGGTCAGACTTCACATGCCGCAAGAACCCTCCGGCAATGGCTTCCGGCCCTCGCGCTCGTCGGCCTGATCGGGCTTGCCTACGGCTTCGGGCTGCACCGCCATGTCTCGCTCTCCGCGCTGGCCGAGCACCGCGAGCAGCTGCGCCTGTTCGTCGGCGGCAACCTGGCGCTGGCCATCGCGATCTTCATGGCGGCCTATGTCGCCATCGTCGCGCTGTCGATCCCCGGCGCGGCGGTCATGAGCATTGCAGGCGGCTTCCTGTTCGGCTGGCTGGTGAGCGTTCCCGTCACCATCGTGGCGGCAGTCATCGGCGCGGTCATCGTCTTCCAGATCGTCAAGACATCGCTGGGCGCAGCGCTCGCCGAACGGGCGGGCCCGCTCGTCCAGCGCGTGTCGCGGGGCTTCGCCGAGAATGCCTTCAGCTATCTCCTTTTCCTCAGGCTGGCGCCGGTATTCCCCTTCTTCATGGTGAATGCGGTGGCAGGCATCTGCCGCGTGCCGCTCCGGACCTTCATCATCGCCACCGCCATCGGCATCATTCCGGGCTCGCTCGCCTTCGCGCTGCTGGGCGCGGGGCTCGACAGCGTCATCGACACGCAGCGCGCGGCGTTCGAGGCCTGCGTGACGCAGAACGGGCCCGAGAACTGCAGTTTCAGCCTCGAGGTTTCCTCGCTCGTCACCCGCGAATTGCTGCTGGCCTTCGGCGGACTTGGCCTCGTCGCGCTGATCCCCGTCGCACTGAAGTACTTCAGGAGGCAGCCCACATGACGAAGCCCGATTTCGATATCGCCGTCATCGGCGCGGGCTCGGGGGGCTTGACGGTTGCCGCCGCCGCCGCGCAATTCGGGCAGCGCGTGGTGCTGTTCGAAAAGGGCGAGATGGGCGGCGATTGCCTCAACTACGGCTGCGTGCCCTCGAAGGCGCTGCTCGCCGCGGCGAAACAGGCCCATGCCTTCCGCAGCGCCGAGCGCTTCGGCATTACGCCACAGGAACCGCAGGTCGACTTCGCGAAGGTCATGGCGCATGTGCGGCGCGCCATCGCGGCGATCGAGCCCAATGACAGCCAGGAGCGTTTCGAGAAGCTGGGCGTCACCGTCATCCGCGCCGCGGCGCGTTTCGTCAGCGCACAGACGGTTGAAGCCGAGGGCCGGACCTACACCGCGCGGCGGATCGCCGTCGCCACGGGATCGCGCGCCGCGACGCCGCCCATACCGGGACTGAAGGATGTGCCTTACCTCACCAACGAGACAATCTTCGAGAACCAGACGCTGCCGTCCCACCTCATCATCATCGGCGGCGGCCCCATCGGCATGGAGATGGCGCAGGCCCACCGCCGGCTTGGCGCGGAGGTCACCGTCCTCGAAGGCGCCGGCCCCCTCGCGAAGGACGACCCCGAGCTCACCGCCATCGTGATCGAGAAATTGAAGGCCGAAGGCATCAGGATCGTGGCGCCCGCTGCCATCGCCGCGATTGCAAAGGTGCCGGAAGGGATCGCCGTCACCACCAAGGACCATGGCGTCATCACCGGTTCGCATCTGCTCGTCGCCGCCGGGCGCCAGCCCAATATCGAGGGCCTCAACCTCGAAGCCGCCGGCATCGCCTATACAAAGAGAGGCATCACCGTCGACAAGGGGCTGAAATCGTCAAACCCGAAAGTTTATGCCGTTGGCGACGTGGCAGGCGGCCTGCAGTTCACCCATGTGGCGGGCTATCACGCCGGCCTCGTCATCAGGAATGCGCTGTTCGGGCTGCCGGTCAAAGCCGATGCCGTCATCCCCTGGGTTACCTATACCGACCCCGAGCTTGCCCATGTCGGCCTCACCGAAGCGCAGGCCCGCGAGACCCATGGATCGAGCTTGAAGGTTCTGCGCTGGCCCTTCCACGAGAACGACCGCGCCCAGGCCGAAGGCCGCAGCGAGGGGCTCGTCAAGGTGATCACCGGCAAGCGCGGAAAAATTCTCGGCGCGTCTATCGTCGGCGCCCAGGCGGGTGAGATCATCCACCCCTGGGTGCAGGCCATCACCAAGGGCTTCCGGATCGGCGCCATGGTCGCTCCGGTGGCGCCCTACCCGACGCGGGGCGAGGCCAACCGCCGGGCGGCTGTAACCTATTTCGCGGATTTCGCATCCAACATCTGGGTCAGGCGCGTTATAAGGACTGTCAGCACACTGAGACCATGACGGACGGAGACGGCAAGACCAGATCATTCGATCCGGGCCTCCTGAGGGGGCTTTCCGGAAAGGTCCTCGCCTTGACCATCATCTTCGTGATGCTGGGCGAGGTGCTGATCTTCCTGCCCTCGATCGCCAATTTCCGCATCCAGTGGCTCAAGGGCCGCGTCGCCCAGGCCGAAATCGCGGCCCTTGCGGCGGAAGCCGCACCCGACCGCATCCTGTCGAGCGATCTCCGCACCGAAATTCTCAAGGGCGCGGGCGTTCTCGTTGTCTCGCTCACACGGGGCGACAAGCGGCAGCTCATTCTCCGCAGCGAGGGCGATCACATGATCGATGCCTCCTACGATCTGCGGAGCGGCACGTGGCTGTCGGCCATCGTCGATGCCTTCACCACCATGCTGGCAACGGAGCCGCGCGTCCTCGGCATCATCGATGTGCCGCCCAACATGTCTGGCGACATCATCGAGATCGCGCTGTTCGAGGAACCGCTCCGGAAGGCGATGCTGGGCTACGGCATCAACATCCTCATTCTCTCGATCATTCTCTCGATCATCGTCGCGGGGCTCGTGTTCACGGCGCTCAACGTCACGCTGGTGCGGCCGATGAAACGGCTGACGCGCAACATGCTGGCCTTCCGCCAGAACCCGGAGGATCATTCGCGCATCATCGTGCCATCGGAGCGCAGCGACGAGATCGGGCTTGCCGAGCGCGAGCTCCATGACATGCAGTCGGAGCTTGCCTCGATGCTGCAGCAGAAGAGCAGGCTCGCGGCACTCGGCCTCGCCGCATCCAAGGTCAATCACGATCTCCGCAACATGCTGTCGTCGGCGCATCTCATATCCGACCGGCTGGCGATGGTGGAGGACCCGACCGTCAAGCGCTTCGCGCCAAAGCTCATCGGCAGCCTCGACCGCGCCATCGACTTCCTGTCGCAGACGCTGAAATTCGGCCGGGCGCAGGAAGCCCCGCCATTGCGCGAGCGCCTCACGCTGCGCGCCATCGCGGATGACGTGATCGAGGGCGCGGTCGTGCAGGCCTCGAGCCGGGTCGTACTGTTCAACCAGGTTCCGGCGGAACTCCTCATCGATGCCGACCGCGAGCATCTGAACCGTGTGCTGACGAATTTGCTGCGCAATTCGATCCAGGCGATCGAGACGCTGCAGAACGACACGCCCGATGCGCGCGAGGGCCATGTCACGGTGAAGTCGTGGCGCGAGGGCAGCGTGGTGACGATCGAGGTCAGGGACAATGGGCCGGGCATCCCCGAGCGGGTGCGCCCGAAACTGTTCGAAGCCTTCCAGAGCGCCCAGCGCAGCGGCGGCGTGGGCCTCGGGCTGGCCATCTGCTCGGAACTGATCCGCGCCCATGGCGGCGAGATCCGCCTGTTCTCGACAGGGTCCGACGGCACGGTGTTCCGCATCGCGGTTCCCGATACGGTCGCCGAGCTGAAAGCCGGCCGGCGCGGCGAGCGGCAGCGGAACCTGGCCCGGTGAGGCTTCCGCCGCCCCGCCGGAACCTCCCGCCCCGTTCCGACTTAGGCGCTTGACGGGGATGCCCCATTCAATGTCTAAAGCGTGCCGCAACCAAACAGGGGCTGGCCGGATTCGTGCCGCCCCGCCACAGGAGCTGATGCCCACTTGAGCATACCACCACGGAGGCCATCGAGCCGCGGAGCCGCCCCCCCGCAAAAGGAAGAGGACTACAGGATCAACCACCGCATCGAGGCGCGCGAAGTGCGCCTGATCGGCGAAGATGGCGCCAATGTCGGCGTGGTGCCGATCCGGCAGGCCATCATGATGGCGGAAGAGGCCAATCTCGATCTGGTCGAGATCTCGCCCGATGCGAAGCCTCCCGTCTGCAAGATCCTCGACTACGGTAAATTCAAGTTCCAGGAACAGAAAAAGGCCGCCGAGGCCCGCAAGAAGCAGAAGGTCATCGAGATCAAGGAGATCAAGATGCGCCCGATGATCGACGACCACGATTATGACGTGAAGATGCGGGCCATCAAGCGCTTCTTCGAGGAAGGCGACAAGGTCAAGATCACGCTCCGCTTCCGCGGCCGCGAAATGGCGCATCAGGAGCTGGGCCAGCAATTGCTCGACCGCGTCAAGAAGGATACCACCGAGATCGCCAAGGTCGAATCCGAGCCGCGCTTCGAAGGCCGCCAGATCGTCATGGTGCTGGCGCCTCGCTGACAAATCGCTGACAGACCCGTTCACGGGCCTGTCAGGCCTGTTCAATTAGAGCTAATCCTTATCGGGCGCCTCCCCTCGCCGGGAGACCTGTGATAATGTCTAGAGTTCTGTTGGATATGCGTTAATGCCCGATCGCCGCCAATTCCTGATGCTTCTGCTGCTTGGCCTTGCCGGTCAGGGCCTGCCGGCGCTTGCCAAGGATGGCGAAAGCGGCGGCGGTGGAGACGGTGGTGGCGGCAAGGGCGGCGACAGCGGTGGCGGCGATGACAGCAGCGGCCATGGCGGCAGGGACGACGACAGCAAGGACGATGACAAGGACGACGACAAGGACGATGACGACAAGGATGACGACAAGCAGGATGATGACGATGACGACAGGATCCGCGATGCCGTCAAGGCCGGCGAGGCGCAGCCCTTGCGCCAGATTCTCTCCGCCGTCCGCCGCCGCTACAAGGGCCAGGTCGTGCGCGTCCGCCTCACCGGCAGCCGCCGCAACCTTCTCTACCGCATCCGCCTGATCGACACGGATAACCGGCTGGTGGAAGTGCGGGTCAATGCCAGGACCGCGCAGATCGTCGGGACGGCCGGGTTCTAGACATGCGGATCCTGATCGCCGAGGATGAAGCCCGGATCGCCGCCGATCTCGCGGAAGCCGTGAACAGCGGCGGCTATGTCGCCGAGGTGTCGGCCGACGGCGAGGACGCCTGGTTCCGCGGCGGCACCGAAAACTATTCCGCCATCATTCTCGACCTGGGGCTCCCCGGAATCGACGGGCTTACCGTGCTGAAGCGCTGGCGGCAGGAGGGCGTCACGACCCCGGTGCTGGTGCTGACGGCGCGCGGCGCCTGGACCGACCGGGTCGACGGCATCGATGCCGGTGCTGATGACTATCTGCCCAAGCCCTTCCGCATGGAAGAACTGATGGCCCGCCTCCGGGCCCTGCTCCGGCGGTCCACCGGCCGGGCCGAGCCGTCGATTTCGGTCGGTCCCATCACGCTCGACCCGCGCAACCGGCAGGTCACGGTCGGCGGCATTCCGGCCACCCTGACGCCGCTCGAATTCCGGCTGCTCAATTATCTCTTCCATCATCGCGGGCGGGTGGTGTCGCAGGCCGAGCTCAGCGAAAATCTCTACGCGCACGACAATGAGCGCGATTCCAACGCCATCGAGGCGCTGGTGGGCCGTCTGCGCCGGAAGCTCAAGGCCGACGTCATCGAAACGCGGCGCGGTTTCGGATATATCGTGCCCGCCGCCCCGGCATGATGGCCCGATGAAAAAAGGCTCGCTGCGGCTGAGGCTGTTTGTGGCCGCGGCCATTTCGATCGCCATCGCCCTGTCGCTCACCGGCGTGGCACTGGTGCGTCTGTTCGAGGCGCAGATGCGCGAACGCGTGGTCACCAGTCTCGAGAACGATCTGCTGCAGCTTGCGGGCTCGATCGCCACCTCCGCCGATGGCAGCGTCACGGCGGGCGGCACGCTGGCCGACCCGCGCTACCAGGAACCCTATGGCGGGCGCTACTGGCGGATTGCGTTTCTGCCAGGAGAGGGCCAGCCGGTGCTGGAGCCGTTGCGCTCGCGCTCGCTGTGGGATTTCGAATTCGACCCTGCGAACCCCAAAGGCCCCGAAGGCGAGCAGCTGGTCATCGCGAGGCGCGACCTCGCCATCGAGCGCAATGGCCGCAGCCAGCAGATCGCCATGCTCGCCGCCGCGCATGCCGATGAAGTGCAGCGGCCGATCGACCAGTTCCGCGACCAGCTCATCCTGTCGCTCGGCATCATCGGCACCATCCTCATCCTCGGCGCCTGGGTGCAGGTCACGGTGGGCCTCAGGCCGCTGCAGCATCTCCGCGCCCGTATCGCCGCCATCCGCACCGGCCACGACAACCGGCTGTCCGGCGCCTTTCCGGACGAGGTGGCGCCGCTGGCCGGCGAGCTGAACGAGCTACTTGACCTTCGCGATGCCTCGCTGGAGCGGGCCAGGCGGCGGGCGGGCGACCTGGCGCACGGCCTCAAGACGCCACTCACCATCCTTGCCTCCATCGCCCGCGACTTGCGCAAGTCGGGACATCCGCAGCAGGCCAGCGACATCGAGGACCAGGCCCAGGCAATGCTGCGCCACGTCGAGCAGGCGCTGGCGCGGGCACGGCTGTCGAGCGGCAAGGGCCACAGCGCCACGGCGCTGAAGCCCGCCGCCGAGCGCGTGGTGGCGGCGATTGCCCGGCTGCCGGGGGCGGAAGACCTGCAGTTCGATCTCGACGTTCTGGCCGATGTCACCCTGCCCATGGAACAGGGCGACCTGACCGAGCTTCTGGGCAATCTCCTCGACAATGCGCGGAAATGGGCTAGGTCGCAGGTGAGGCTCCGCTACGCCGCGCCGCTGCTGGCGATCGAGGATGACGGGCCGGGCGTTCCAGAGGACGAGCTCAAGCATATTTCGGAGCGCGGCCGCAGGCTCGACGAATCGAAGCAGGGCTCCGGACTGGGGCTCTCCATCGTCGAGGATATCGCCGATATCTACGGCTTGAGCGTCACCTATGGCCGCTCGGAGCTGGGCGGCCTCAGGGTCGAAATCCGCGTCTGACTTGCATTTCCCGGGCAATTTTGCTTAGACCAGCCTTCTATAAGCCGCCTGGCCTGTAAAGGGCATGCCATGGCGGCTTTCTAACGCTTTGAAAGGATGAAGCAAAATGCCCAAGATGAAGACGAAGTCGTCGGCCAAGAAGCGGTTCAAGGTCACCGCATCGGGCCGCATCAAGGCCGGGGCCGCCGGAAAGCGCCATGGCATGATCAAGCGCAGCAACAAGCAGATCCGCAACCAGCGCGGCACGATGGTTCTGGCACCGGGTGACGAGCGCCTGGTGAAGATCCACATGCCCTACATCGCCAAGTAAGCGGGAGGACTGACAAGATGCCACGTTCAAAGGGCGGCACAGTCGCCCGCAAGTCCCACAAGAAGGTGATCAAGCAGGCGAAGGGTTACTTCTCGCGCCGCAAGAACATCTTCCGCGTCGCCGTACAGGCCGTCGAGAAGGCCAACCAGTATGAGTACCGCGACCGCCGCACCAAGAAGCGCAATTTCCGCGCCCTCTGGATCCAGCGCATCAACGCCGCGACGCGCGAACTCGGCCTCACCTATGGCCGATTTATATTTGGCCTGGCCAAGGCCGGGATCGAGGTGGACCGCAAGGTCTTAGCCGATCTCGCCGTGAATGATCAGGCCGCCTTTGCCGCTCTCGTCGAGAAGGCCAAGGCCGCGCAGGCTTGACAGCCTGAACTGATCGCCACGTCGAATTCCGATGACCTTGACCGGGCCCTGGGTGGTGACACACCAGAGCCCGGTCATTTTCGTTTTTGAGGACAGATCATGAGTCTCGAACATCTCGAACAGGACATCCTCTCGCAGGTCGAAGCCGCAACGGACGAGGCCTCGCTCGAAGCCTTGCGCGTGGCCACACTCGGCAAGAAGGGCTCGATCTCCGAGCGCATGAAGAGTCTTGGCGCCATGAGCCCGGACGAACGCCGCGAGGCGGGCGCCGCGCTCAATGTGCTGAAGGACAAGGTTGCCGAAGCCCTCAGTACACGGAAGATCGCGCTGCAGGAAATCGCGCTCGAGGCGCGTCTCGCTTCCGAGCGGATCGACGTGACGCTTCCCGTGCGCCCGCAGGCCTCGGGCACCGTTCATCCGGTTTCCCAAGTGTGGGAAGAAGTCGTCCAGATTTTCGGCGACCTCGGCTTCAGCGTGGCGGAAGGCCCGCATATCGAGGATGATTTTCACAATTTCGATGCGCTGAACATCCCGCCCGAGCATCCGGCCCGGCAGGAGCATGACACCTTCTTCTTCAACGAGAAGGCGGATGGCTCGCGCATGCTGCTCCGCACGCATACCTCGCCCGTCCAGATCCGCACCATGCTGGCGAGCGTGCCGCCCGTGCGCATCATCGCGCCCGGCCGTACCTTCCGGTGTGATTCCGACATGACGCATACGCCGATGTTCAACCAGGTCGAGGGCCTGCTCCTCGACGAGACGACGACGCTCGCCAACTTGAAGTGGGTGCTGACCGAGTTCTGCAAGGCCTTCTTCGAGGTCGACGACGTCAAGATGCGCTTCCGCGCCTCGCACTTCCCCTTCACCGAGCCGTCAATGGAAGTCGACATCCAGTATTCCCGCGAGGGCGGCCAGCTGAAGATCGGCACCGGCGACAAGTGGCTGGAGATTCTGGGGAGCGGCATGGTGCATCCGAACGTCATCCGCGCCGGCGGCATGGACCCCGACAAAGTCCAGGGCTGGGCCTTCGGCATGGGCCTCGACCGCATCGCCATGCTGAAATACGGCATCCCGGACTTGAGGGCGTTCTTCGAAGCAGACCTCAGGTGGCTGCGGCACTATGGCTTCAGGGCACTGCAGGTTCCGACGCTGGCGGGGGGATTGTCGTGACATCCCCTCACTTGCTCCGCGTGCCGCGAAGCGTTCTCTCCCGCCTGCGGGAGAGAATGATATGCTGCACCTTCAACCTCTCCCGCTTGCGGGAGAGGACGCCCGCGCAGCGGGCCGGTGAGGGGGAGTCTGATCATGCGTGATGGCGCAAAGACGATACTCGCCCGCCAACTCCGCAAGAACGAAACGGCGGCCGAGAAAAAGCTCTGGCAGGAACTCCGCAACCGCAAGCTCGATGGCCACAAATTCATCCGGCAAGCTCCGGCAGGTCACTACATCGCCGATTTTCTCTGCCGCGAGCAGAAAGTGATCGTCGAAGTGGATGGCGCCACGCATTCCGCGGATGCCGAGATTGCTTCGGACAAACGACGCACCGCCCATCTCGAACAGCTTGGCTACAAGATCATCCGACTCCAGAACAGCGAAGTGCTGCAAGCCATGGATCAGGCCACGATGGCGATCCGCGAAGCTCTTGCTCACTCCCCCTCACCTGCCCCACTTGCAGCGGGGCGTCCTCTCCCGCGCGCGGGAGAGGTTGAAGGCGCAGGTCATCCGCTCCCGCTTGCGGGAGAGGACAGCCGCGAAGCGGCAGGTGAGGGGAAGTCAATTGCCGGACAAGGAAAGTAAGACATCATGAAATTCACCCTCTCCTGGCTGAAAGACTATCTCGACACCACCACCACCATCGACGAGATCTGCGAGGGCCTCGTCGGCGTTGGCCTCGAAGTTGAAGACGTCTCCGATGCCGGACGGCTGCTCAAGGACTTCACGGTCGCGCATGTGACGCTGGCCGAGAAGCACCCCAATGCCGACAAGCTCAGGCAATGCGTTGTCGAGACCAAGGACGGCGTGAAGCAGGTCGTCTGCGGCGCGCCCAATGCGCGCACCGGCATCAAGGCCATCATCGCACTGCCGGGCGTCACGATTCCTGCAACGGGTGCTGTGTTCTCGCCCGCCACCATCCGCGGCGTCGAATCCCAGGCCATGCTGTGCTCGGAACGCGAGCTGCTGATCTCGGACGAGCACAACGGCATCATCGAGGTGGACGAGAAGTGGCCCGTCGGCACGCCCGCCGCCACGGCGCTCGGCCTCGATGACCCGATGATCTATGTGAAGGTCACGCCCAATCGCCCGGATGCGCTGGGCATCTACGGCATCGCCCGCGATCTGGCGGCGAAGGGCCTCGGCAAACTGAAGCCGCTTGATGTGAAGCCCGTCACCGGCACGTTCGACTCGCCCATCGCCGTGTCGCTCGATTTTCCCAACAATGATACGAAGCCCTGTCCGCTGTTCGTCGGCCGCTATATCCGCGGCGTGAAGAACGGCCCCTCACCCCAATGGCTGCAGCGCCGCTTGCGCGCCATCGGGCTGCGTCCCATCTCGACGCTCGTCGACATCACCAACTACATCACTTTCGCCCATGGCCGCCCGCTGCATGCATTCGATGCGGCGAAGGTCTCAGGCAATATCCGCGCGCGTCTGGCGAAGGACGGCGAAACGCTCGAAGCGCTCGACAACAGGAGCTATACGCTCTCGCCGGAAATGACGGTGATTGCCGATGACGCGGGGCCAGAGGCGATTGCCGGCATCATCGGCGGCACGCGCTCGAGCTGCACGGAAGAGACGACCGATGTGTTCCTCGAGTCAGCCTGGTTCGATCCGTTGCGCACAGCGGCCACGGGCCGCAGGCTCGGCATCAATTCAGATGCGCGTTACCGTTTCGAGCGCGGCGTCGATCCCGCCTTCACGGTCACCGGCTCGGAAATCGCCACCCGCATGATCCTCGAGCTTTGCGGTGGCGAGGCCTCGCATGTGGTGATGGCGGGTCAGGTGCCCAGCACCTCGCGCATCTACAGCCTGCGCAAGACGCGCGTTGCGTCGCTGGCCGGAGCCGATGTTCCGGTGACGAGCCAGAAATCCATTCTCGCAGCACTCGGCTTCGGGGTGAACGAGATGGCCGATACGCTCGATTGCGCGGTGCCCTCGTGGCGGCCCGATATTCATGGCGAAGCCGATCTCGTCGAGGAAGTCGCCCGCATCCATGGCCTCGACAACATTCCGCCCCAGCCCATGGAGCGGCCGAGCGCCATCGCGAAGCCGGTGCTGAACCCGTTGCAGAAGCGCATGCTGGCGGCGAGGCGCATGCTGGCGTCACGCGGCTTCAACGAGGCGATCACCTGGGCCTTCCTGCCCGAGGAGCACGCAAGGCTGTTCGGCGGCGGGCAGGCGGAGCTGAAGCTCGCCAATCCGATCTCCTCGGAACTCTCCGACATGCGGCCCTCGCTGCTGCCGAACCTCATCGCCGCCGCCGGGCGCAACAGCGACCGCGGCTTTGCCGACATGATGCTGGCCGAAGTGGGCCATGCCTATGCGGGCGATGCGCCGAAAGACGAAACCCTGCGCGCCGCCGGCATAAGGCGTGGCGCCGTCACGGGCCGCAACGTGCATGGCGGCGCCCGCGCAGTTGACGCCTATGACGCCAAGGCCGATGCGCTGGCGGTGCTCGAAGCCGCTGGCGCTCCTGTTGCAAACGTGCAGGTCATCGCCGGCGCGCCATCGTGGTATCACCCCGGGCGCTCCGGCACCATCCAGATGGGGCCGCAGAACAAGCTTGGGCATTTCGGCGAAATCCATCCGCGCATTCTGGCGGCAATGGATGTGAAGGGCCCGCTGGTTGCTTTTGAAGTGATCCTCAACGCCGTGCCGGGCTCGAAGGCCAAGAGCGCCACGCGCGCAGCACTCAACACCTCCGATCTCCTGCCGCTGTCGCGCGACTTCGCCTTCGTGGTCGATGACGCGGTCGAGGCCGAAAAGCTCGTCAAGGCCGCAAAGGGCGCGGACAAGGCGCTGATCAGCGATGTCACCGTCTTCGATCTCTACAAGCTCGAGGGTGGCAAGACTTCGCTGGCGATCGAAGTGACGCTGCAGCCGAAGGACAAGACACTGACCGAACCCGAGATCGAAGCCGTTTCCGCGAAGATCGTGGCAGCGGTGACGAAGGCCACCGGCGGAACGCTCAGGAGCTAGCCCCAACAGCACGTCACCCCGGTGACACGCCGGGGCCCAGCTTTCTTCCCCTCGCCTGCATCCCGTTGTAAGAAGCGGAGCCCCCGCCTTCGCCGGGGTGACGGATCTCTAGGGGGCAGACATGACATCAGGTGACACCCGCAAGGCCTTCGCGGACCTGAAGGCGCATCTGAAATCGGGTGCCCCCACCGATATGCGCAAGGCCTTCGCGCGTGATGCGAAGCGTTTCGATACGCTGTCGGCGAAATCGGCTGACCTGCTGCTCGACTATTCGAAATGCGCCGTCACCACGCGCACGATGAAGCTTCTCTCCTCCCTCGCGAAGGCGGCGGATGTGGAGGGAAAGCGCGACGCGATGTTCGATGGCCAGATCATCAACACCACCGAGGGCCGCGCCGTCCTCCACACCGCGCTCCGCAACCGCGCCGACACGCCCGTCATCGTGGGGGCGCGCGACGTGATGCCGGATGTGAACGCGGTGCTGGCCGCCATGGCGGATTTTGCCCGCGAGGTCCGCGCCTCGAATATCACCGATGTCGTCAACATCGGCATCGGCGGCTCGGACCTGGGGCCTGCCATGACCACGCTGGCGCTCGCCCCCTATCATGACGGGCCCCGGCTTCATTATGTCTCGAACGTCGATGGCGCGCATATCGCGGACACGCTGAAGACGCTCGATCCCGCGACCACGCTGTTCCTCATCGCGTCCAAGACCTTCACGACGATCGAGACCATGACCAATGCCGCAACCGCGCGGCGGTGGATCGCTTCAAGCCTCGGCGAGGACAAGGTTGCCGCTCACTTCGCGGCGATCTCGACGGCGATCCCCAAGGTCAAGGATTTCGGCATTTCGGAAAACCGCATCTTCGGCTTCTGGGATTGGGTCGGCGGGCGCTATTCGATCTGGTCGGCGATCGGGCTGCCGCTGATGATCGCCATTGGCCCTGAGAATTTCGGCCGCTTCCTCGATGGCGGCCATGCGATGGACAGGCATTTCCGCGAAGCGCCGGTGCTGCAGAACCTTCCCATGCTCATGGGGCTTCTCGGCGTGTGGCACCGCAATGTCTGCGGCTATCCCTCGCGCGCCATTATCCCCTACGACCAGCGCCTGTCGCGCTTTCCCGCCTATCTGCAGCAGCTCGACATGGAATCGAACGGTAAGCGGGTGACGAAAACAGGTGCAGCAGTCAGGGGCGCGACCGGCCCCATCGTGTGGGGCGAGCCCGGCACCAATGGCCAGCATGCCTTCTTCCAGCTGCTTCATCAGGGTACGGACATTATTCCGGTCGAGTTCCTGATCGCCGCCGAACCGCATGAAAAGGGAATGCCGGAACACCACGCGCTGCTCATCGCCAATTGCCTCGCGCAATCCCAGGCCCTCATGAAGGGCCGCACGCTGAAGGAAGCGGAAGCCCAGCTCATCAACATGGGGAAGCCGAAGGCCGAGGCGAAGACATTGGCACCGCATCGCGTCTTCACCGGCAACCGGCCGTCGGTCACCCTCGCCTACAAGACGCTCGATCCCTTCACGCTCGGCTGCCTCATCGCGCTCTATGAACATCGCGTGTTCACGGAGGCTGCCATCTGGAACATCAACGCCTTCGACCAATGGGGCGTGGAACTCGGCAAGGAACTGGCGACGGGATTGCAGGCGGTGATCGAAGGCAGGAAGAGCACTGAGGGGCTCGACGCCTCGACCGCGGGCTTGAGCGAATATCTGCGCGGCTTGAAGTGATATCTCCCATATTCTGTCATCGCCGGACTCGTTCCGGGCGGCCCATCCCTCAGCCACCATATATGCGGAAAGCTGGGTCCTCCGCCTGCGCGGAGGATGACGGTTCGAAGGGGTGTGCGCTTCCATATCCCGTTGCCCCCGAAGGCGGGGGCCCAGCTTTGCTGCCGCGATGGGCCGGGCTGACGGTCAGAACATCGCCTCGTCCATCTCCATCACGCTCGCCGCGCCGGCGGTGATCATGGCGTGGAGCGCCGCCGTCTGCGGCAGGATGCGCTGCGTGAAGAAGCGCGCGGTGGCGAGTTTGGCGCGGTGGAATTCATCATTGCTCTTCGGCAGCGACACCTTCGCCGTGCGGACCCAAAGGAAGGCCAGCGCATTCAAGGCGAAGAGGCGCATGTAGTCGGAAGCTGCGGCGCCAATCTCCTCGGGATGCGATGCGGCGCGCTGGCGCAGCAGCTCCGTTGCATCGGCAAGCAGGTCATGAGCCGCAGCGAGCGGTGCCAGGAACTCCTCCAGAGGCCCGTCATCGTCATGGGCTTCGATGAAATCGGCGACGGGGCGGGCATAGCTCTCGAAGAGATCGAGATGCAGCACCTTGCGGCCAAGCAGATCCATCGCCTGCACGCCGTTGGTGCCTTCATAGATCTGGGTGATGCGCACGTCGCGGACATATTGCTCCTGCCCATTGGCGCGGATGAAGCCGTGGCCGCCCAGCACCTGCACGCCGAGATTGGCGACCTCGCTGCCGCAGTCGGTCAAGAAGGCCTTCACGACAGGAGTCATCAGCGCCACGAAACGATCCGCCTGCTGACGTTCCGCCGGATCGGCGGCGCGCTCCGAGACATCGAGCGCCTGTGCCGTCCACAGTGCCAGCATGCGGCAGCCTTCGGTGAGGGCCTTCTGCGTCAGCAGCATGCGGCGCACATCGGGATGCACGATGATGGGGTCCGCCGGTCTTGCAGGTTCGCGTGGTCCCGAAGGTGCCCGGCCCTGCAGGCGCTCGCGGGAATAGGCAACAGCGTTCTGGTACGAGGCCTCGGCGATGCCGAGCCCATGGATGCCAACCGCGATCCGCTCGGTGTTCATCATGGCGAACATCGCTCTCAACCCCTGATGCGCCTCGCCGACGAGCCAGCCCGTGGCGCCATCGAAATTCATCACGCAGGTCGGGCAGCCGTGAATGCCCATCTTGTGCTCGATCGCCCCGCAGGAGACGGCGTTGCGTTCACGCAGAGCCCCATCGCCATCCGCCAGAACCTTTGGCACCAGAAACATGCTGATGCCTTTCGAGCCCTGCGGCGCATCGGGAAGCCGCGCCAGCACAAGATAGATGATGTTGGGCGCCAGATCATGCTCGCCCGCCGAGATGAAGATCTTGGTGCCGCTGATCGCGTAGCTGCCATCGGCCTGCGGCACGGCTTGCGTCTTCAAGAGACCAAGGTCGGTACCGCAATGGGCCTCGGTCAGGCACATCGAGCCTGCCCACTCGCCGCTCGCAAGCCTTGGGGCATAGAGCGCCTGCTGCTCCGCGTTGCCGTGCTGGGCGATCGCCACATAGGCGCCGCGCGTCAGGCCCGGAAACAGCCCGAAGGACAGGCAGGCGGCATTGAGCATTTCCTCGAAGAGGATGTTGATCATGTGCGGCATGCCCTGGCCGCCATGCTCGGGCTCGCAGGTCAGCGCCGGCCAGCCGCCATCGACCAGCGCGCGATAGGCCTCATGAAAGCCATCGGGAAGGCTGACCACGCCATTCTCGAAGCGCGCGCCCTGCTCGTCGGCAGAACGGTTCAGGGGAAAGATCACCTCGGCTGCAAAGCGGCCCGCCTGTTCGAGGACGGCCTCGATCACATCGCGCGGGAAGCCCTCGAAGCCGGGAAGCCTCGTGTGCGCCTCGAAGCCGAGCACATCGTAGAGGCAGAAGAGATGATCGTGAAGCGGTGCTCTATAGACTGGCATGAGGCCAGTATCAGCACTCCACCACGTTCACCGCAAGGCCGCCGGTCGAGGTTTCCTTATACCTCTCGCTCATGTCGAGCCCCGTCTGGCGCATGGTTTCAACACAGGTGTCGAGCGGCACCAGATGCGTGCCATCGCCGCGCAGCGCGAGAGACGCCGCGGTGACGGCTTTCACCGCGCCAAAGGCGTTGCGCTCGATGCAGGGCACCTGCACGAGACCGCCCACCGGATCGCAGGTCATGCCGAGGTGATGCTCGAGGGCGATTTCGGCGGCGTTCTCCACCTGCTCGTTGCTGCCGCCCAAAGCAGCGCAAAGTCCGGCGGCGGCCATGGCGGAAGCCGAGCCCACTTCGCCCTGGCAGCCCACTTCGGCGCCGGAGATCGAGGCATTATGCTTGATGAGCCCGCCGATCGCCGCGGCCGCCAGCAGGAAGGTGCGGATCCCCGGGGCATCGGCACCCAGGCAATGGTCGAGATAATAGCGGATGGTCGCCGGGATGACGCCGGCCGCGCCATTCGTCGGGGCCGTCACCACCCGGCCTCCGGCCGCATTCTCCTCGTTCACCGACATCGCATAGACCGAGAGCCAGTCCATGATGCGGTGTGGCTGGATGGCGTTGTTGCCCTGCTCGTCCTTCAACTGCCGGTGAATCTCGGCGGCGCGGCGCTTCACCTTGAGGCCGCCCGGCAGCGTGCCGCTAAGGCTCAGGCCCCGGTTCATGCAGTCGCGCATGGCGGCCCAGATGCGATCGAGATTGGCGTCGAGTTCATCGTCACTCTGCGACACCGTCTCGTTCGCCCGCTTCATCGCCGCGATCGAAAGGCCGGAGCTCCGCCCCATCGCCAGCATCTCGTTGGCCGTGCGGAAGGGGTAGGGCACATCCGGCAGCGGCACCGCCGCCTTGTCCGCCGATATCGACGCCATGCGTTCGGCCTCGGTCTGCACGAAGCCGCCGCCGATCGAGAAGTAGGTCTCCGACAGCAGCGTGTTGTTGTCATCGTCCAGAATGCGGAAGACCATGCCATTGGCATGGCCCTTCAGGGCCGGGCCATAGTCGAAGATCACGTCGCGCGCCGGCGTGAAGCCCAGCCGGTGGCCATTGCCAAGCTCGATCCGGCCCTTCTCGGCCATCGCCTGGAGGACGCTGTCCACCCGGTCGGGGTCCATGCTGTCGGGGCGCTCGCCGGCGAGGCCCAGGATCACCGCGCGGTCGGTGCCGTGGCCCTTGCCGGTGAAGGCGAGGGAACCATGAAGCGTCACCGTCAGCCGCCCGGTATGCGGCAGGGAGGCCGCCGCCGCCATCCGCAGGAAGCGGGCCGCCGCCACCATCGGCCCCACGGTATGTGAGCTCGACGGGCCGATGCCGATCTTGAAGATGTCGAATACGGAAAGGAACATCAGCACCTTCAATCATGGATATTCGTGCCCAGCATAGCCCAGTCTGCCGCATTATCGAATGGAAACGTCAGCGGGCCGGTCTGTGGGCATGAGGCATTTGCAATTCACTTGGGCGCCTACTCATGCTGTTGTCGCTTGCAACAGCGGGGCCAATCCTGCGAATGGGGGAATTCCAGGAACATGATCGCCGTCCTGTTCGGCATCTCGGCTGCGCTGTGCTGGTCGCTGCACGACCTGCTGGCGCGCGGCAATGCGGCCCGCATCGGGGCCTTCCGCATGGCGGCCTATGTCATGGTGTCGGGCGGCATCCTGCTCAGCTTCTATGTGATCTACGACGGCACGATCTGGACGGCCTCCTGGGCCGGGATTGGCGAGGGCTTCCTTCTGGGCCTTGCCTATGGCTTCGGCGTCGGCGGATTATTCAAGGCCTTCAGCCTGGGGCCCATCTCGCTGGTCGGGCCGCTGACCGCAGGCTATCCGGTGCTGGCGGTGCTGTGGAGCGTTGCCAACGGCCTCGAACCCACATGGCTGCAATGGGCCTGCGTGGCGGCAACGCTGCTGGGCGCCGTCATCGTGGCGCGTTCGGGCACGCCCGACGGCGGCATCAACGCGGTGGAGCCGGGCAAGATGCCAACGCTCCTGTTCTTCGCGGTGATGGCGGCCTTGGGCTATTCCTCCTCCATCATCCTTGGGCAAAATGCAGCGGTTTCGGTAGGCGCCATCGAGGCGACCTGGCTTTCCCGGCTCACGGCGCTCGTCACCATCATCCCCTTCATGCTCAGCGAGGCCAGGCCTGCGCCCCTGAGGAGCAATCACTGGATCGCCATTTTCGCCATGGGCGCGCTCGACGTGCTGGGCGTCATCGCCGTCAATCTCTCCGGGTTGTTTCCGGGCAAGGAGTTCGCGGCGATCGGGATTTCCGCCTATGGCGCACTCGCGGTGATGCTGGCCATGGTTTTCCTCAAGGAAAAGGTCTCGGCGGGCCAATGGGGGGGGATTGCCCTCATCATGGGCGCCGTCGCCACACTGTCCGCGACGCAATAGCCGTGCCGCCGCCAGCAGGAAATCAGGTACGCACCTCAGAAAGACGTTGAATAAATCAACCCATCTGATTTATTATGGGTCTTACAGTGTGCAAGCTGTGATGGTTCTCCTATAAGCGCATCCCTGCACAGCGGGACGGAAAGAAGCGACAGATGAACAAGCCAGCGCCGCGCGGAACCACTCCAGAGGCCATCCGCGCCGAGATCCTTGAAAAGCTCGCCTATTCGATCGGCAAGGATCCGGTTGTCGCCAAGCGTCACGACTGGCTGAACGCCACGATCCTTGCGCTCCGCGACCGCATCATCGATCGCTGGATGGAATCGACGAGGCGCGCCTATCACGCGAAAGCCAAGCGCGTCTATTATCTCTCGCTCGAATTCCTCATCGGCCGGCTGCTGCGCGATGCGCTGACCAACCTCGAATTGAGCGGTGCCTTCAACACGGCGCTGCAGGAACTGAATGTCGATTTCGACCTCGTGCAGGCCCTCGAGCCCGATGCGGCACTGGGCAATGGCGGGCTTGGCCGGCTTGCCGCCTGCTTCATGGAGAGCATGGCGAGCCTCGACATTCCAGCCTATGGCTATGGCATCCGCTATAATCACGGCCTGTTCCGGCAGAAGATCGTCGACGGCTGGCAAGTGGAATTGCCGGAAAACTGGCTCGATCACGGCAACCCGTGGGAGTTCCCGCGCCGCGAGGCGGCCTACGAGATCGGTTTCGGCGGCCAGGTGGTGCCGGGAGTAGAAACCGGCAACACGCAGCAGCGGCGCTGGAAGCCCGGCGAGAAGCTTCTGGCTTCCGCCTTCGACACGCCCATCGTCGGGTGGCGCGGAAAGCGTGTCAACACCTTGCGGCTGTGGACGGCCAGGCCCGTCGATGCGATCCGGCTCGATGCCTTCAACAGCGGCGACTATGTCGGCGCGCTGGGCGAGAGCAACAAGGCCGAAATCATCACCCGCGTGCTCTATCCATCGGACTCAACACCTGCCGGACAGGAACTGCGGCTGAGGCAGGAATATTTCTTCACCTCCGCCTCGCTGCAGGACATCATCCGCCGTCACATGCAGCAGTATGACGAAGTGCGCTCGCTGGCCGACAAGGTGGCGATCCAGCTCAACGACACGCACCCCGCCGTGGCGGTGGCCGAACTGATGCGTATCCTGCTCGACAATCACGGGCTTGACTGGGATGAAGCCTGGGAGATCACCAAGGGCTGCATCGGCTACACCAACCACACGCTGCTGCCCGAAGCGCTCGAAAGCTGGCCCGTTCACCTCTTCGAGCATGTGCTGCCGCGCCACATGCAGATCGTCTATTCGATCAATGCGAGGCTCATTGCCGAGGCGCAGAAGCGGCCTTCGGTGACGCCGGACTTCCTGGCCTCGGTGTCGCTGATCGACGAGCACAATGGCCGCCGCGTGCGCATGGGGCAACTGGCCTTTGCAGGCTCGCACAGCATCAACGGCGTATCGGCACTCCACACCTCGCTGATGAAGCAGAGCGTGTTCCGCGACCTGAATGCGCTCTATCCAGGGCGCATCAACAACAAGACCAATGGCATCACGCCACGGCGCTGGCTTCTGGGCGTCAACCCGCAGCTCTCGGAGCTTCTGCGCGAGGCGGCAGGCGATAGCGTGCTGGACGATGCCGCCGAACTCGTCAAGGCCCGCGGTGCCGTGAAGGATGCTTCATTCCGGAAACGCTTCATGGCGATCAAGCGCCACAACAAGGCGGAACTGGCGAACCTCATCAGCGCGCGCCGGGGCCTCAGGGTCGATCCTTCGGCGATGTTCGACGTGCATGTGAAACGCATCCACGAATACAAGCGCCAGCTTCTCAACATTCTCGAGACGATCGCGCTCTACAATTCCATGCGGGCGCATCCCGAGAAGCAGTGGGCGCCGCGCGTCAAGATCTTCGCAGGGAAAGCGGCGGCGAGCTATGCGCAGGCCAAGCTCATCATCAAGCTGGTCAATGATGTGGCGGACGTCGTCAACAACGATCCCGACATCCGCGACCTGCTGAAAGTCGTCTTCATTCCCAACTACAATGTGACCTTGGCCGAGAACATCGTTCCGGCCGCCGATCTCTCCGAGCAGATTTCGACGGCGGGCATGGAAGCCTCCGGCACCGGCAACATGAAGTTCGGCCTCAATGGCGCCATTACCATCGGCACGCTCGACGGCGCCAATGTCGAAATGCTGGAACACGTCGGCAAGGACAATATCGTGATCTTCGGGATGACGGCAGCCGAAGTGGAGGAGAAGCGGCGTTCGGGCTATGATGCGGGCGCCACCATCGAGGCCTCGCCCGACTTGAAGGGGGTTCTCGACGCGCTGGGTTCAGGCGTGTTCTCGCCTGGCGATACCGGCCGCTACCGGCCCATCATCGATTCGCTCTATCATGGCGACTGGTTCATGGTCGCCGCCGATTTCGAGGCCTATGCGAAGGCACAGCGCGAAATCGATGCGATCTGGCGGCAATCAGAGGACTGGACTGAAAAGGCCATACTCAATACGGTGAACATGGGCTGGTTCTCGTCCGACCGCACGATCCGGGAATATGCCCGCGACATCTGGAATGTGCCCGTTGCGTAGGAGCTAGCCGATGCCCGACCCGGAGTGGATGACGAGCGGCGCGGAGATCGAGGCGATCGTTTCGGGCCGTCACGGCGATCCTTTCCGGGTTCTGGGGCTCCATCAGCAGGGAAAGCAGTGGATCGTCCGCGCCTTCGTGCCGGGTGCGATGTCGCTCGAAGTGCTGACGCCTGACGGCAAGAGCCTGGGACAGATAGCCAGGCGGCATGATGCCGGCTTCTTCGAAGGCCCGGTGAAGCTCAAATCCCGGCAGGTTCTCAACTATCTGGCGGCCAATGCCAACGGCACCTGGACGGTGGCGGATGCCTATCTCCTGGGACCGGTGCTGGGGCCGATGGATGACTATTACATCGGCGAGGGCAACCACCTCCGGCTTTACGACAAGCTGGGCGCGCATCCACTCCATCACGAAGGCCATGACGGCGTGCACTTCGCCGTATGGGCGCCGAACGCTGCGCGCGTCTCGGTCGTCGGCGATTTCAACAATTGGGACGGCCGCCGTCATGTGATGCGGAAACGCCTCAACACCGGCATCTGGGAAATCTTCGTACCGGGCGCCAGTGCCGGCCAATCCTACAAGTATGAATTGCTGGATGCCGAGGGAAAACTGCTGCCGCTGAAAAGCGACCCCTTCGGCTTTGCCGCCGAGATGCGGCCCAAGACGGCGTCGAAAGTCGCTCGCACGAACCAGTTTCAATGGCACGACCAGGCCTATCTCGCGGAGCGCTCGAAACGCGATCACCGACGCCAGCCGGTATCAACCTATGAAGTGCATCTGGGCTCGTGGCGGCGAAAGGACGGCGTCGACTTCCTGAGCTATGACGAACTGGCCGATACGCTGATCCCCTATGTCGCCGACATGGGCTACACGCATATCGAACTCTTGCCGATCACCGAGCACCCCTTCGATCCATCCTGGGGCTATCAGCCGACCGGACTTTATGCGCCGACCGCGCGTTTCGGCGACCCCGCAGGCTTCGCGCGATTTGTGGACCGCGCGCACAAGGCCGGGATCGGCATCATCCTCGACTGGGTGCCAGCCCACTTCCCGACCGACGAGCACGGGCTGGCTCGCTTCGATGGCACGGCACTTTACGAGCATGAAGACCCGCGCCAGGGCTATCATCCGGACTGGAACACGGCGATCTACAATTTCGGCCGCCGGGAGGTGCTGAGCTTCCTCCTGAACAACGCGCTGTTCTGGCTCGAGCGCTATCACCTCGATGGCTTGCGCGTCGATGCGGTGGCCTCGATGCTCTATCTCGACTATTCGCGCAAGGAAGGCGAGTGGGTGCCCAACATTCACGGCGGGCGCGAAAATCTCGAAGCCATCTCCTTCCTGCAGCGCATGAACCACGAGGCTTATGGCCAGAACCCCGGCGCGATGACGATCGCCGAGGAATCAACTTCGTTTCCCGGCGTGTCGCGCCCCACCTCCACGGGAGGCCTTGGCTTCGGCTTCAAGTGGAACATGGGCTTCATGCACGACACGCTCGAATACATGAAGCGCGAGCCCATCCACCGCAGGCACCATCACAATGAACTGACCTTCGGGCTCCTCTATGCTTTCTCGGAAAATTTCGTGCTGCCGCTGTCTCACGACGAAGTGGTGCATGGCAAGGGCTCGCTGCTGACCAAGATGCCGGGCGACGCGTGGCAGAAATTCGCCAACCTCCGCGCCTATTACGCCTTCATGTGGGGCTATCCGGGCAAGAAGCTCCTCTTCATGGGGCAGGAGTTCGCACCCTGGGATGAATGGTCGGAAGCCCGCAGCCTCGACTGGCATTTGCTGGACCATGCGCCGCACAAGGGGGTGCAGTCGCTGGTGCGCGATCTCAACCGCCTCTACCGCAGCATTCCCGCCCTTCACACGCGGGATTGCGAGGCGGAAGGCTTCGAATGGCTGGTGGCGGATGACGCCCAGAATTCGGTTTTCGCCTGGGCGCGGCATTCTGGCGAGGGAACCCCAAGCGTCGCAGTCGTCAGCAACCTCACGCCGGTGCCGCGCGAGAATTATGTTCTCCCCTTGCCAGCCGCCGGGCAATGGCGTGAAATCCTCAACACCGATGCGGCGGTCTATGGCGGAAGCGGCATGGGCAACATGGGCGCCATTTTGGGGCACGCCGAGCCGAGCCATGGAAAGCCGGCGCGTGCCAAGGTCACACTGCCGCCGCTGGCAACGCTGTTCTTCGTGCATGAACCATAAGAAGACGACTGAGGACCCAAGGGAGAATAGAGGATGGCTGAACTTCGCAAGGTAGCGCCGCTGGCGCGTGACGCCATGGCTTATGTGCTGGCGGGCGGCCGCGGCAGCCGCCTGATGGAACTGACCGACCGCCGGGCCAAGCCTGCGGTGCCTTTCGGCGGCAAATCCCGCATCATCGACTTCGCGCTGTCCAACGCCTTGAATTCCGGCATCCGCCGCATCGGCGTTGCCACGCAATACAAGGCGCACAGCCTCATCCGCCACATGCAGCGCGGCTGGAACTTCTTCCGGCCGGAGCGCAACGAGAGCTTCGACATTCTCCCCGCCTCGCAGCGTGTCTCCGAAGACCAGTGGTATGCGGGAACGGCGGATGCCATCTACCAGAACCTCGACATCATCGAGACCTACAAGGTCAAGTACATGGTCGTCCTGGCGGGCGATCATATCTACAAGATGGACTACGAGCTGATGCTGCAGCAGCACGTCGACTCGGGCGCCGATGTCACCATCGGCTGCCTCGAGGTGCCGCGCATGGAGGCGACGGGCTTCGGCGTGATGCATGTGGACGCCAACAACCGCATCACCGCCTTCCTCGAGAAGCCCAAGGATCCGCCCGGCATTCCCGGCAACCCGGAGATGGCGCTGGCATCCATGGGAATCTATGTGTTCGAGACCAATTTCCTCGCCGACCAGTTGCGCCGCGACGCCGCCGACCCCCATTCCAGCCGCGATTTCGGCAAGGACATCATTCCGAATATCGTCAGCGGCGGCAAGGCGGTGGCGCATCGCTTCACGCAGTCCTGCGTGCGTTCGGCACAGGAGGCGGAGGCCTATTGGCGTGACGTCGGAACAGTCGATGCCTATTGGGAAGCCAATATCGACCTGACCGAAACGCTTCCCGCGCTCGACCTCTATGACCAGAACTGGCCGGTGTGGACCTATGGCGAGGTGACGCCGCCCGCCAAATTCGTGCACGACATCGAAGGCCGCCGCGGCCAGGCCGTCGCCTCGCTCGTTTCGGGCGGCTGCATGGTGTCCGGCTCCTCGGTGCTGCACAGCCTGCTGTTCACCGGTGTGAAGGTGAATTCGTTCTCGCTGCTCCAGCAGGCGGTGGTGCTGCCGCATGTGAATGTGGGGCGCAATTCCTCGCTGAAGCGGGTGGTGATCGACAGCGGCGTCAACATCCCCGAGGGGCTCGTCGTGGGCGAGGACCCCGAATTCGACGCCAAGCGCTTCCGCCGCACGGCCAACGGCGTGTGCCTGATCACCCAGCCGATGATCGACCGGCTCTCCTGATGAAAGTCCTTTCAGCCGCATCCGAGCTTTATCCGCTGGTGAAGACCGGCGGGCTGGCGGATGTGACGGGAGCGCTTCCCGCCGCGCTGAAGGGCCTCGGCATCGACATGCGCGTGATGATCCCCGCCTATCCGAAGGTGATGGCGGCGCTCGAAAACCCGAACATCCTCCTGCGCTATGACGATCTTTTCGGCGGCGAGGCGCGGCTGATCGCGGGCCGCGCCATGGGGATCGAGATCATCGCCGTCGATGCGCCGCATCTCTATGGCCGGCAGGGCAATCCTTACCTCGGCCCCGATGGCAAGGACTGGAACGACAATGCCCAGCGCTTTGCCGCCCTTTCCATGGCCGCTGCCGATGTCGCTGGCGGTGCGGCCAAGGACTATAAGCCCGATATCCTGCATGTGCATGACTGGCAGGCCGCACTGGCACCCGTCTATGTGAAGTTCCGCGGCGGGCCGAAAACCGTGATGACGGTTCACAACATCGCATTCCAGGGGCAATTCCCCGCTTCGGTGTTCGCCTCGCTGAAACTCCCGCCGCAGGCCTTCTCGATCGATGGCGTCGAGTATTACGGCAATGTCTCTTTCCTCAAGGGAGGCCTCGCCTGTGCCGATCAAATCACCACGGTGAGCCCGTCCTATGCGCAGGAAATCTGCACGCCGGAATATGGCATGGGGCTTGACGGTCTGCTGCGCGCACGGCGCGGCGTGGTGAGCGGCATCGTCAATGGCATCGACACCGATATCTGGAACCCCGCAACCGACAAGGATATTGCCGCCACCTATACGGCAAAGACGATCGACAGGCGCGCCGCCAACAAGCGCGCCATCGAGAAGCGCTTCCGCCTCGATCAAGGCGACGGCATCCTGCATGGCGTGGTCAGCCGCCTCACCTGGCAAAAGGGCATGGACATTTTCGCCGCGAGCATCGATTCACTGGTTGCCAGCGGAGCGCGGCTGGCGCTGGTCGGCACAGGCGAGCCCGGCATCGAGCAGGCAATCGCGATCGCCGCCGAGCGTCATCCCGGCCGCATCGGCGTGGTAATGGGCTATGATGAGTCGCTGTCGCACCTGATGCAGGCAGGCTGCGACACGATCCTCGTTCCCTCGCGCTTCGAGCCTTGCGGCCTCACCCAGCTTTACGGATTGCGCTATGGCGCGGTGCCGATCGTGGCACGCACCGGCGGGTTGGCCGATACCGTGATCGATGCCAATGATGCGGCGCTGAATGCGGGCGTTGCAACGGGCTTCCAGTTCTCGCCGGTCGACGGGCCTTCGCTCGAGCATGCGCTTGGCCGGGCAGGACGCTGTTACAGAGACCGCGCGCTCTGGACGGCGATGCAGAAGCGCGGCATGGAATCGGATGTGTCCTGGACGCGCAGCGCGTCAACCTATGCCGCACTCTACAATTCACTTCTCAACGCCTGAAAGCCGTCATGATCCACACTATCGCCACGACGCCATTCGAAGGACAGAAGCCCGGCACATCTGGCCTCCGCAAGAAGGTGCCGGTGTTCCAGCAGCGGCATTATGCCGAGAATTTCATCCAGTCGATCTTCGACTCGCTCGAGGGATTCCAGGGGCAGACGCTGGTGATTGGCGGCGATGGCCGATACTACAATGCAGAAGTGGTGCAAACCGTGATCCGCATGGCGGCGGCAAACGGCTTTGGCCGCGTGATGGTGGGAAGGAACGGATTGCTGTCGACGCCGGCGGCCTCGCACCTCATCCGCAGGCACCGCGCCTTCGGCGGCATCGTGCTTTCCGCAAGCCATAATCCCGGCGGGCCGGATGGCGACTTCGGCATCAAGTACAATGCCGCCAATGGCGGGCCGGCGCCCGAGAAGATCACCGACGCGATCTTCGCCAAGACCAAGTCCATAGCGTCCTACAAGATCACCGATACGCCGGATGTGGATCTCAACAGCATCGGCATCAGCAAGGTCGGCAACATGACGGTCGAGGTCGTCGACCCCGTCAGCGACTATGCCGCGCTGATGCAGCAGCTGTTCGATTTCGATCAGATCCGTGCACTGATCAAGTCCGGCTTCCGCATGAAGTTCGATGCGATGGGCGCCATCACCGGGCCCTATGGCCATGCGATTCTCGAAGGCATCCTCGGATTCCCAGCCGGCACCGTGATGAACGGAACCCCGCTTCCCGATTTCGGCGGACATCATCCCGACCCCAATCTCGTCCACGCCAAGGAACTGGTCGATCTCGTGATGCCCGGTGGTGGGCCGGACTTCGGCGCGGCTTCCGATGGCGATGGCGACCGTAACCTGATCATCGGGCGCGGCATGTATGTGACGCCATCCGACTCGCTCGCCATCCTTGCGGCCAATGCGACGCTGACGCCCGGCTATGCCGGCGGGCTTTCCGGCATCGCGCGCTCGATGCCAACCAGCGCAGCAGCCGACCGCGTGGCGGCGAAGCTCGGCATTCCCTGCTACGAGACGCCGACGGGATGGAAGTTCTTCGGCAACCTGCTCGATGCCGGCATGGCGACGATCTGCGGCGAGGAAAGCTTCGGCACCGGCTCGAACCATGTGCGCGAGAAGGACGGGCTTTGGGCCGTGCTGATGTGGCTCAACGTGCTGGCGAGGCGGCGCCAGAGCGTTGCTGACATCGTCAAGGCGCACTGGCGCGAGTATGGCCGCAACTTCTATTCGCGCCATGACTACGAGGAAGTCGAGACCGACGCCGCCAACAGCGTGATGAAGGCCTTGCGCGATCAGCTCTCCACGCTTCCCGGCCAGCACGGCATCATCGCCGCCGATGATTTTGCCTATGACGACCCTGTCGATCATTCCCGCACCACGGCGCAGGGCATCCGGCTCATGTTCGAGGATGGCTCGCGCATCGTCTATCGGCTGTCGGGCACCGGCACAGCGGGTGCGACGCTCCGCGTCTATATCGAGCGCTACGAGCCCGATGCCAGCCGCCATGATATCGAGACGCAGGAAGCGCTCGCCGACCTCATCGCGCTGTCGCGCTCGATCCCCGATATCGCGCGGCGCACCGGGCGGACCGCACCTTCGGTGATCACCTGAACTACGCGTCATCAAGCATTACGGTGGCGCCTCCACCCGGCGTGAGGCTGGCAGAGGGCGGCGTCAGTGTCGCCGTCGTCTCGCGCAATGCCTCGCGCATGTTCTTCTGCGTGTACGAAGAGAAGGAGGAGGTTGCGCGCATTGCCCTGCCGCAGCGGCTGGGCGACCTTCACTATGGTTTCGTGAGCGGAGTGGGCACCGGCACACGCTATGGCTTCCGCGCCGAGGGGCCATGGGAGCCTGAAAACGGCCACCGCTTCGATGTCTCGAAGCTGCTGATCGATCCTTATGCGCTCGCCGTCGATGCTGCGTTCAGGCATCATTCCGATCTCGCCCTGCGGGGCCATGACACTTCGTCACTCGTACCCAAGGGCATCGTCATTAACGCTCCTGCCGATGCACGGCCGTTGCCGCCACATCGCCCGCGCTTCATCTATGAGATTCCAGTCAAGGCCTTCACCAAGCTCCATCCAGCAATCGCGCCGGAGCAGCGTGGCACCGTTGCGGCATTGAGCCATCCCGCCGTCATCGCGCATCTGAAGCGGCTCGGCGTCGACACGGTCGAACTGATGCCGATTGCCGCCTGGACCGACGAACGGCATCTGCCGCCCAGCGGGCTTTCGAATGCCTGGGGCTACAACCCCGTGAGCTTTCTTGCCCCCGATCCACGGCTTGCGCCCGGCGGGCTTGCCGAGATCCGCGCCGCCGTCGATGCGCTTCACGGCGAAGGCATACGCGTCATTCTCGACGTCGTCTTCAACCACACCGGCGAGAGCGACGAGCATGGCGCCGTCCTCTCGCTGCGCGGGCTCGATAACGCGCTCTACTATCGCCACGCCCAAGGCCGGCTGGTGAACGACACGGGCTGCGGCAATACGCTGGCGCTGGACGAGCGCCCGGTGATGCAACTGGCGATGGATGCGATGCGCATCTGGGTGAGGCGCACCGGCATCGACGGCTTCCGCTTCGACCTGGCGCCGGTGATGGGCCGAAGGGCTTCCGGCTTCGACGCAAACGCGCCGCTGCTCGCCGCCATCGAGCAGGACCCGCTTCTCTCGCAACTGATCATGATCGCGGAACCGTGGGACGTAGGACCCGGCGGCTATCAACTCGGGAAATTCCCTGCCCGTTGGCAGGAGTGGAACGACCGCTACCGCGACGATGTGCGCCGCTTCTGGCGGGGCGACGCGCATGCGGCCGGCGCACTGGCGACGCGGCTGACGGGATCGTCAGACATCTTCGCCCCACACCGGCCGCCATCCGCGAGCGTCAACTATGTCGCCGCGCATGACGGTTTCACACTGCGCGATACAGTCACCTATACGCTCAAGAACAACCACGCGAATGGCGAGCAGAACCGCGACGGCAATGCGCATGAGCCGACATGGCCGGGGGGCGACGTCAAGGCGCTGCTGGCGACACTCTTCCTTTCGCGCGGCACGCCGATGCTGACGGCGGGCGACGAGTTCGGCCGCACCCAGCGCGGCAACAACAATGCCTATGCCCAGGACAATGAGACGACCTGGCTCGACTGGAACATGGCCGACCAGACGCTGATCGATTTCACCGCCTCGCTGATGAAGCTCCGGCAATCGCAGCCGCTGCTTCATGCCGACAGGTTTCTGACCGGCCACAACCTTGCAGGGAGCCGGTTTCCCGACGCGCAATGGCTTGGCGAGGACGGTGCACCGCTCAACTGGCACGAGCCCGATACGGGCGTCATAGGCCTCGCGCTGGCGGATCAGGCTTCCCGCATCGCCCTGTGGTTCAACCGCACACCGCGAGCAATCGTACCGCCGCTCCCGCTGCGAGAAGGTTATCGCTGGACTGTTCTTCTCCGCACCGGAGACGGTGAGACACTTCAGCCGGGCTGCGTTGCCGTTTTCGCCGAGGAGCGCGTGAGGCAGGTGGGCGTGTCTGACGATGCGTTGCGCCAGGTCGCCAGCGAAGCCGGAATCGAGCGCGACTGGTGGGAAGTGGATGGCACTCATCACACGGTAACGCCCGAGACCTTGCGAAGCCTTCTGTCGGCAATGCGGCTTCCGCATGCGACCGCCGACGATGCGGAGGAAGCACTCCAGGCCTTGCACGTCAGGCCGCAACCCATCATCGCGGATGCGCGGCGGAAGGTAAGGATCGCCCCGGCATCCGATCGCCGGCAGATCATTCATCTCACAGACGAGCTTGGCGGAACACGCAGGATTGAGGTGAAACCCGGCGATGCGGCTGAGGTTCATCTGACTGCCGGATATTACGAAGCGCGCAGCGAGGACGATACGTCGAAGCGCAGCATCATCGTCAGCCCCGGTGCCTGTCACTTGCCTGACGATATCGCCAATGGTGCACGGGTGTTCGGGCTTGCCTCGCATCTCTATGCCCTGCGGCATCGCGGCGATGAAGGCATCGGCGATTTCGAGACGCTGCGGCGCTTCGCCGATGTCACGCAACAGATCGGCGGGCGTTATGCCGGGATCAATCCGCTGCATCATTTGTTTCCGACAGATCGCAGCCGCGCCAGCCCCTACCAGCCATCGGACCGGCGCTTTATCGACCCGATCTACATCAACACCACAAAGCTGCTCGAGCGGTTTGGTTTTCCAAAGGCCAGGGCCATGGCTGCGAAATCCCGTGCCGCATTCGCCGCACTGGAGACACTTCAATATGTCGACTACGCCGCCGTCTGGGCGGCAAAGAGCGCCATTCTCGAAACGGCCTTCGGAGAGTTCAGAGGCGATCCATCGCTTGATGAATTTGCGAAGGATGGTGGCGCGGCCTTGGCCGCGCATGGCAGGTTCGAAGCAATGCTTGGCGGCGAGGCGCCGACGCCGGCGCGCATCGCCTATCGCGGCTTCCTGCAGTGGATTGCCGACCAGCAATTGCGCGAAGCCGCCACGCATCACAACCTCTATCGCGACCTTGCACTTGGCTGCGCCTTCGACGGCGGCGAGATCGCCGAAGCCCCGCAGCAGTTTGCGGACGGCGTGTCGATCGGGGCACCGCCCGATCCCTTCTCACGGGCCGGCCAGGTGTGGAACCTGCCGCCCTTCTCGCCACTGGCGCTGGCCGCCGGAAACTATGCCCCGATGCGAACGATCCTTGCTGCCAACATGCGCCATGCGGCAGCGCTGCGGATCGACCACATCCTCGGATTCGCGCGGCAGTTCTGGGTGCCGCGCGGTAGTGAAGGCCGCCATGGCGCCTATGTGCGCTTCCCCATGGATGCGCTGATCGCAGTCACCGCCATCGAAAGCCAGCGCAGCCGCTGCCTCATCGTCGGCGAGGATCTCGGGACGATTCCCGATGGCCTGCGCGAGAAGCTCGCGGCGGCCCATATCTTTTCCTATCGCGTGCTGTGGTTCGAGCGCGACGGTTCCAGCTTCAAGCCGCCCGAAGCCTATCCGGCGCATGCCCTCACCTGCCTTGCCTCGCATGACCTTCCAACCTATGCGGGCTGGCGTGCGGCGCGCGATATCGCGATCTCGGAAGAACTCGGCCAGCTTTCGGAGGACGAGGCCCGGCGCCGCCGGGCTGAACGCAATGACGAGATCCGGCATCTTGACGAAATCGCCGGCGCCACCGCTGCGGCGGTGCATGGCTTTGTTGCCCGCACGCCCTCGCAGGTGATGCTGGTGCAGGCGGATGATCTTGCTGGCGAGAGCGAGCCCTTGAATGTTCCGGGCACCGATACCGAGCGGCCCAACTGGCGGCGGCGTCTTACCGGCACCATCGATGACATGATGGAGGAACCCCTCGCCCGCAGCATCATTGATGCCGTGAAGAAGGAACGCCCGGCATGAGCGAGCGCGTGAAGATCGAGGCCGTCGAACCACTGTCGCACCGCTGGGCAAAGCTCGACCGCTTCACGATCCGGTATACGCGGCAGGATGGCACGGCGGACATGCTGGTGCGCGAGGTGCATGACCACGGCCATGGCGCAACCGTGCTGCCCCATGACAAGGCGCGGGGCACCGTCCTGCTGGTGCGGCAATTCCGCCTTCCGGTTCATCTCTATGGCGAGGATGGCTTCATCCTCGAGACCTGCGCCGGATTGCTGGACGGCAATGACCCGGCAGATTGCGCCAGGCGTGAAGCTGAAGAGGAGCTTGGCTTTCGCCTGTCAAACCTGCGGCAGATGGCCAGCACCTTCATGACGCCGGGCGCGGTGACGGAGCGGCTTACCATGTTCCTCGCCGACTACTCGCATGAGGACCGGACGGGCGGCGGCGGCGGGCAGGCTCACGAGGGCGAGGATATCGAAGTGGTGGAAATGCCCTTCGCGGAGCTGCGCGGCATGCTGCGGCGAGGCGAGATCGTCGATGCCAAGACGGTCATGCTGATCATGTTCCTCGAACGTGAGCTTGGCCTTCCGCCGTCGTAACGCCGTCGTGCCGGATGATCCGCGTGGTCAACGCGGATTGATCATGCGCCACTTCGAAAGTGTTTCCGGAAAACAGCGGCGCCACGCAGCGGTAGTCGAAACGTTCCGGCACATGCCCCAGCGCCTGCGAAATGCGATTGAGCATCAGGGCTGCCTGCATCGGCCCGTGAACGACCAGTCCGGGATAGCCTTCCTCCGCCGCATAGTTCACATCGTAGTGGATGCGGTGGCCGTTGAAGGTGAAGGCCGAAAAGCGGAACAGCAGCAGCGGCGAGGGTTCGATGGCCCAGCCTGAACCCGGCGCTGGCCTTGGATCACCGGAACCCGCAACCGACTTCGGCGCGCCCTCGCGGAACACGAGGTCCTGCCGTTCGCGGACGAGCAGCGCGTCGCCACTGGCAATCTCATGGCTGACGGAGACGACATACAATCGCCCGGCGCTGCCCTGCCGGAATTTGATATCGGCGATGCGCGAGGTGCGCTTGACCGATTGCCCGATCGGGATCGGCTGCAACGTCTCGATGGAACCCCCCGCCCACATGCGGCGCGACAGCGGAATGGGCGGCAGGAACAGTCCCTTTGCTTCGGCACCGTCGGGGCCGGTTTCATCATAGCCGGGCATGGCGGGGGCGAGGCCCCAATGCAGGCCCGGCGGGCAGATGCCGGGTGCATCCTGCTCGAACAGCCAGGGCGCCATCGCAGCGCGGTATTCGGCGAGAAGGCGCGGCGTCACCACGTCATCGCGCGTTATGCTGCGGCCGATCCAGTCTGCGAAGTCATCGCTCATGACCGGTAAGATTGGCCCATGCGCTCTGCCGCTTCAAGTGCCGCGCCACGCATGTTAAGGCTGCCGAAAACAGGGGGACGCGATGCAGAAACCGAAAAAGATTCTCAACGATCCGCGCCATGCCACGCAAGAAATGATGGAAGGTCTCGTGCTCGCCTATGACGGGCGCGTGGGCAAGATCGAGGGCCATGGCGCATTCTTCCTGAAGGACATTCCACAGGGCAAGGTGGCGCTGCTGGTGGGCGGCGGCAGCGGGCATGAGCCGATCTTCTCGGGCTTCCTCGGCATGAACCTGGCCGATGGCGCGGCGGCGGGTGAGGTTTTCACCTCACCTTCGCCGCAAACGATCTGCGAGACGGCCCGCGCCATCCACCGCGGCAAGGGCGTGGTCTTCGTCTATGGCAACTATTCCGGCGACAACATGAACTTCGACATGGCCGCCGAATTCCTTGCCGCCGAAGGAATCGCGACCCGCACCATCCGCGTGCGCGACGATGTGGCGGTGGGAGCACCCGACCGGCCGGACGACCGGCGCGGCATCGCGGGCGATGTGTTCGTCATCAAGGTGGCGGGCGGTGCGGCTGCGGAAGTGGACAGTCTTGACGAAGTGGCGCGCATCGCCGCGAAGGCGGAGGCCAACACACGCTCGATGGGCGTTGCGGTGTCGCCCGGTTCGCTGCCGGAGTCGGGCAAGCCCACCTTCGAACTGGGCGACGACGAAATCGAGATCGGCATGGGTGCGCATGGCGAGAAGGGCGTGAAGCGCCAGAAGCTTTCAACGGCGGATGACATCGTGGACCAGATGCTGATGCCGGTGCTGCGCGATCTTCCCTATCAGCGGGGCGACGAGGTGGCGCTGCTCATCAACAATCTCGGCGCCACGACGATGCTGGAGCTGCTGATCGCCAACCGCCGCGTGCGGCAGATCCTCGCGCGTGAGGGAATCACCGTGCACCGCAGCCTCATCGGCTCGTGGCTCACGTCACAGGAGATGGCAGGCTTCTCGATTTCGCTGATGAAGCTCGACGACGAGTTGAAGCACTATCTCGACCTGCCAAGTTCGTCATTTGGCTTCTCTTCTTTATAGAACGTCATCCCGGCGAAGGCCAAGACCACGGCTTTCGCCGGGGTGACGGACGTGGGAATATTCAGCAGCTGCCATCGAGCTTGTTGATCGCCTCGACATTCGAGGCCGATGCGCCCTTGGGGTCGAACTCGGAGGCGAGCCAGGTATCGACGATGGCCTTGGCGAGTTCCGGCCCGATGACGCGGGCGCCCATGGTGATGATCTGCGCGTTGTTGGACGTCGCGGCCTTGCCGGCGGAATAGGTGTCATGCGTCAGCGCGGCGCGGATGCCCGGCACCTTGTTGGCCGAGATGCACACGCCGATCCCCGTGCCGCAGCACAGGATGGCGCGGTCGTACTGGCCGTCCTTCACCGCATGGGCGACGCCTGCGGAGAGATCGGCATAGAAGCCGCCCTGGCTCATGTTGGTGATCGTGTGATCGCCCTTCGTCTTCAGATGCGCCTCGATTGCGTCGACGAGCGGTTTTCCGGCACTGTCGCCGGCGATTGCGATTTTCATGACTGTTCTCCCAGCATCTTGGTGACGGCATCGATGATGCCGATGAATCCTTCGGGCTGCCATGCGGAGCGCCCGATGAAGAGCCCGTCAATATCGGATTTCGAAATCAGTTCCAAACAGTTCTGCGGGTTGACGCTGCCACCATAGACGACGGGAAGCGCTTCGCCCAGAACATCGGCCGAGACTTCCTTGATGCGGCGATGCTGGCGGTTGGCGAACTCGGGGTCCGCCGGAATGCCCTTCTCGCCGATCGACCACACCGGCTCATAGGCCAGCACGACATTGCCGATCGCCGCCTTGCCGGCATCGCGAAGCGCAAAGCGGGTCTGGCGGGCCAGCGCGTCGCCCGCTGCACCCGCATCATATTCGGCGCGCGTGTCACCGATGCAGACCAGCGCCAGGAACCCGTGCTTCACGGCGGCGGCGGTCTTCCGCGCCACGCCATCATCGGTCTCGTTGAAATGCTCGCGCCGTTCCGAGTGCCCGATCTCGATCAGGCTGGCGCCGAGCTCCTTGACCATCAGCGGCGAGACTTCGCCGGTATAAGCGCCATGGTCCGCCCAGTGCATGTTCTGGACGCCGACCTTGACCTTCGTGCCCTTCATGATCGAGGCCACGCCCTCGACCCAGGGCAGGGGCGGAATGATGAAAAGATTCGCAAGGCCCGTGTTGGCGAAAGGCGATGCCTTCAGCGCCGTGGCGAAGGCGTTGGCCTCGCCCCGCGTCTTGTGCATTTTCCAGTTGGTGCCGAGCCAGGGGGTTTTATGGGTCATGGACTTGCGCCTCTCCTTGTCCTTCCTCGGCCGCGTTGCGGGTGGGGAAGGTGGCGCGCGCGGCATGCCGCGCGTGACGAATGGGGTTCTTTGCCCCTGCCACGACCCCACCCGTCAGTTGCTCCGCAACTGACACCCTCCCCGCTCTGCGAGGAGGGATGTGCTCAGACGTTTTCAATTATACCCCGTCTTCGTGTAAGGCGCCCAATAGGCCACCGACTCGCGCAATGCCGCGACGACGCTCCTGTCCATCGGCTCCCTTTCGCGGAAGGCGAGTTCGAGGCAGAGTTCATTATCGGTGCCGCCGCCCGCCTTCACCGCCGCGATCAGCTTCTCCGGCGTGATGCGGCCGTTCTCGTTGTATTGCGCGGTGAAGGGCCAGTGGCCGCCCTTGTTCATGGTCGATTGCTTGATGTGGATGATGGGAGACTGCGTGGCGAAATCCTTTGCCCAGGCATAGGGGTCAATGTCGCGCGGCTCGGGCGACGACACATCGCCATGATCGATATCGATCATGGGCCGCAGCGGGATCGGGAAACCCGATGCGTCAATCCAGTCCTGCAGGCCTTGGGTGTCCTTCAGTGTGTGGCCCAGCTCGCGGCCCACCGACATCGGCTCCCAGAACAGCCAGGTGAGGCCGCGGGCCCTGGCGTGCTCGGCCACATCGCGCCAGCAGTCGAGCGCGATCTGCATCAGCGCTTCGCGGCGCTTCACATCGTCATAGTCCCTGTAGGTGAAGATGCCGAACTGGGTGCCGATCGCCGGGCAGTCGAGATCGGAGGCGATGTCCGCCATCCCCTTGAACCACTTCACATAGTATTGCCGCACTTCCGCGTCAGGATGAGCGAAGTGATTAAGGCGTCCATAGGGGCCGGTCATGATCGAGGTGATCTTCGCACGCTTCTGCACGCAGGCCTTCGCCATGCGGCCGGTCAGGCGTTTCACGGTTGCAGCGGCCCAGGATGGGTTGATGAACTCGTGCACCAGCTGGATGTGGCCGATGCCGATCTCATCGGCGAGGACGTTGATCACGTCTTCGGGCTCCGCGAAACGGTTGACCAGCGGATTGGTGTTGACGGAGAGCGAAAATCCCATGCGAGGAGCCTGCGGTTGCTGCAGTGCAGTAACGATTTAAGTTGACGGCGAAGCTTATCTGAAAAATATTGCACCTCAAGAAAAAATTTTCATAACTTCGCACATGGGATCGGGCGTTGACGCTGCACCAGCCAGCACTTGAGGTGGATGAGGAAGCCGCGCTCGCCGCGCGCGCCGCCTGGCTGCATTTCGCCGGCGGCAAGACGCAAGGCGAAGTGGCGGAGCTGTTGGGCGTGCAAAGCACCAAGGCGCATCGCCTCATCGCGCGGGCCCGGGCCGATGGCTTGATCAAGGTTTTCGTCGAGGGGCCGATTGCCGGCTGCATCGCGCTCGAGGAACAGGTGAAGGCGGCATACGGCCTGCAATATTGCGAAGTCGTTCCCAACATTGATGAAGGCCCGCTGCCGCTCCGCACGCTTGGCATGGCAGGCGCACGCTACATCCGCAATCTGATCGAGGGCCGCCGCCACCGGATGATCGGCATCGGGCATGGGCGCACGCTTGCCGCCGCCGTCGATCTCATGCCCGGCGTCGCAGCGGGCGGCACAAAATTCGTGTCCCTCCTCGGCGGGCTGACGCGGCGCTTCGCGGCCAGCCCCTTCGACGTGATCCACCGCCTGGCGGAGCGCACGGGCGCTGAATCCTACGTCATGCCGGTGCCGTTCTTCGCCAATTCCGCGAAAGACAGGCAAGTGCTCGAGGCGCAGTATGGCGTGTCCGATGTCATCGCCATGGCGCAGCAGGCCGAACTCTATATCGCCGGCATCGGCGAGGTCGATGCCAAGAGCTTCATCGCGACCGCCGGCATGGTCGATGAGGAAGATATCGATGAAGTGATGAAGACCGGCGCCTGCGCTGAAATCCTCGGGCATTTTTTCAGCGAGGGCGGCGCGCATCTGCCGAATTCGGTGTCGGACCGCGCGATGGCGCCGCGCTTTTCCGATCTCAAGAGCCACAGGATCGTCGCCCTCGCGGGCGGCACGGCAAAGACTAAGGCCATCCGCGCCATTCTCGCGCACGGACTTCTTTTCGGCCTGATTACCGACGAGGCGACCGCCAGGCGCCTCGTTTCGCCAAAACCGGGACGAGAGCCCGGCAACAAGAACGGGAAAACCGCACCGGGCTAAGCCTCACGTCACGACCTCTACCAACAACCAACCGGAGGAATGGGAAATGTACGACAAGGAAAAAGGTCTCTTCGAAGCCTTCGTGGCCAAGAAGATGAGCCGCCGCGAACTGCTCGCAGCGACCGGAAAGGCGGGCCTCACAGCCTCTGCCGCCGGCTTCCTGATGACGCAGGCGCAGACCAATGCGATGGCCGCCGACTTCGACTGGATGAAGTACAAGGGTTCGAAGCTGAAGCTTCTGCTCAACAAGCATCCTTACGCCGATGCCATGATCGCCAACATCGAAAGCTTCAAGACGATGACCGGCATGGACATCTCCTGGGACATTTTCCCGGAAGACGTCTACTTCGACAAGGTGACGGCGGCGCTCTCCTCGGGCTCCACCGAATATGACGCCTTCATGACCGGCGCCTACATGACCTGGACCTATGGTCCGGCCGGCTGGATCACCGACTTGAACGAATACATCAAGGACCCGGCCAAGACCAATCCCACCTACAACTGGGAAGACATGCTGCCGGGCCTTCGCGCATCGACCTCGTGGAATGGCGTTCCGGGCGGCGAGCTTGGCAGTGCCGATGCCAAGCAGTGGTGCGTGCCATGGGGCTATGAGCTTAACAACATCTCCTACAACAAGAAGATGTTCGACAAGGTCGGCGTGCAGCCGCCGAAGAACATGGGCGAGATGGTCGAAGTCTCGGCGAAGCTCACCAAGGACCTTGGTGGACCCTACGGCGTCGGTGTCCGCGGGTCGCGCTCCTGGGCGTCGATCCATCCGGGCTTCCTGTCGGGCTACGCGAACTTCGGCGAGAAGGACTTCAACGTCACGGATGGCAAGCTGAAGGCCGCGATGAATACCGCGGGCTCCAAGGCCTTCCACGGCGACTGGGTGAAGATGATCCAGGATTCGGGCCCGAAGAACTGGTCGACCTATACCTGGTATCAGGTCGGCACGGACTTAGGCGCCGGCGCTTCCGCCATGATCTTCGATGCCGACATCCTCGGCTACTTCATGAACGGCGGCGACAACAAGGAAGCCGGTAACCTCGGCTATGCGCCGTTTGCCGCCAACCCCGCCGCCGCGGCTCCCACACCCAACGTCTGGATTTGGTCGCTCGCCATGAACAATGCCGGCACCCAGAAGGACGCCACCTGGTATTTCCTGCAGTGGGCCACCTCCGTCGAGCATGCGCTGTTCGGCGCCCGCAAGATGGACTTCGTCAACCCGGTCCGCGCGTCGGTCTGGGCGGATGAGGAATTCCGCGGCCGCATCGATGCGAAGTATCCGGGTTACCTCAACCAGCACGACACGTCGGCGCCGGGGGCGAAGATCTACTTCACCGCCCAGCCCCTGTTCTTCGACCTCACCACGCTGTGGTCGGAGAACCTGCAGAAGATGGTCGCCAAGGAAATCCCGGTCGATGAAGGCCTGGACAAGATGGCCGCCGAAATCGACGCCAAGCTCGCTGAAGCCGGTCTCGGCTAAAGCCTGAGAGACTGCGCGCAGGTGCTCCGACTCCCTGCGGACGCCCTGCGCGCTTTCTTTTTCATCCCTCCTCCTGAAACGGGTTCCACGGTTTCATGACCGCCGCTGCAACGACCAAGCGAACACCGGTGAAGCAAAGCCGCTTCATGCGCCGTGCGCTCCCCTATCTCCTCAGCCTGCCCGCGCTGCTGATGTGTATCGGCATCCTCATCCCGTTCTTCACGGCGGTTTACTATTCGCTGCTGCGCTACCGCATGAACCTGCCGCAGATGAAGGGCTTCATCTGGTTCGATAACTACATCAACTTCTTCGGCGATCCGAAGTTCTGGAACACGGTCTATATCTCGCTCACCTATGCCGCGCTCACCGTCGGCTTGGAGCTGGTGATCGGCCTTGGCATCGCGCTGCTGCTGCAGCGGCCCACACGCTTCAACAACATCGCTTCCATTCTCCTCCTGCTTCCCCTGATGACGGCGCCGGCACTGGCAGCGCTGATGTGGAAGCTGATGACGCATCCCGACTTCGGAATCCTCAGCTACCTCCTGACGCTCATCGGCATCACCGATTTCAAGTGGGCGTCCGATCCTTCGACAGCACTCTTCACCGTGCTGCTGGTCGATATCTGGGTCTACACGCCCTTCATCATGATCCTGCTGCTGGCGGGCCTGCGCTCGCTGCCGAAGGCGCCATTCGAGGCGGCAGCACTCGATGGCGTGCCGCGAAGCTTCGTGTTCTTCCGCATCACGCTGCCGATGCTGATGCCCTATATCATCACCGCGACGCTGTTCAGGCTTCTCGACTCGATCCAGCAATTCGACATCATCTACGCGATGACGCAAGGCGGCCCCGGCGACAAGCTCCTCGTGTTCCAGGTGCAGGCCTATCTCGACTTCTTCCAGGCCACCAATGTGGGCCGCTCTGCCGCACTGATGATCATTCTGTGGGCGATCACCTACGCACTCTCCAACGTCTTCATCAAGCAATGGCTCAAGCTGCGCGAACGCGCCCATGGTGGTGCGTGATGGCAATTTGCACTCAGGCACAACCTCATCCTTCTCCGGCTTCGCAAAGCGAAGCGGGGGAAGGTGGCGCGCGCTGTCTTCAGCGCGTGACGGATGGGGTCCTTTCCCACGGCAAGCCCCCACCCGGCGCGTTCCGCGCCACCCTCCCCGCTTCGCGAAGAGGGATAAGAAAGCGGGAGACGTTTTGAGTCATGGACCACACTTCCACTCTCGAGAAGCTCATCCGCATCGCGCTGATCACGATCGTTCTGGTGTTCTTCCTGTTTCCGATCTTCTGGATCTTCCTCATGTCCTTCCAGACGAACGAGACGATCCTGCGCATTCCGCCGGCTCTCACCTTCACGCCGATCATCGATAATTATACCGCTCTCATCACCGGCGAACTCCGCACCGCGGCGGGCAGCCTGCAATTGAACTTCATGCAGAACATGTGGAACTCGGTTCTGCTGTCGACGCTCTCGGTCGCGCTCTCCCTGGTGCTCGGCGTTCCCGCCGCCTATGCCTTTGCGCGCTTCAAGTTCCGGCTGGGCGAGGACATCGCCTTCACGCTGCTCTCCTTCCGCTTCGCGCCCGCCCTGCTCGTGCTGCTGCCGTTGAGCCTCTATTTCAAGACGCTGGGCCTCACCAACACCTATATCGGCCTGATCTGGGTCTATCAGCTGATCTGCCTGCCGCTGATCCTGTGGATCGTGCGCGGCTATTTCGAGGACATCAGCCC
>JALHQC010000013.1 GCA_022842165.1 bacterium | reverse complement strand
TTCGTGCTCGACGACAACATCACGATCAACGCCATCGTGTCGGGTGACCTCGGCGAGGACATCGAGACGCTCCGCGGCAACCTCGGCGTCAGCTTCAAGCTGAACTGAGCCACGCAGGCGCAACGAACCGACACACAAGAGGCCCGCCGGGACAACCGGCGGGCCTCGATCGTTTTGCAGGGGGCTTGCGACAATTTGGCCAGCAACAATATTCCAGATTTCGTATATTCGTATTACATAATATAAAGAGGCCGCAGCGGCCTCGATTGGAAAGGCAGTCTCATGAACCTCGACAAAGCCGTACTCGCCTTCGCGGGATGCGTCGTGCTGCTCTCCGCCGCGCTCGCTCATTTCGTGTCGCCGTGGTGGCTGCTGCTCACGGTCTTCGCAGGCCTGAACATGCTCCAAGCCGCCTTCACCGGGTTTTGCCCGGCGGCGAGAATCTTCAAGGCGCTGGGAGTCCGGAACGGCGAAGCCTTCCGCTGAGCCTTATTTCGGGGCGCAGAACATGCTTTCAAGCAGCTTGATCAGGCGCGCCACGTTCTTGTCGGCCGGCTGGTAATAGATCGTCTGACCGTCGCGCCGCGACTTGATGAGACCCTCCTGACGCATGCGCGCCAGGTGCTGGGAAACCGCACTCTGGTTCAGGCCCACGGCTTCCGCCAGTTCGCCCACCGGGCGCTCGCCCTGCATGATCAGGCAGAGAATGCGGAGCCGGTGGGCATTCCCGACCGACTTCAGAAAATTGCTGGCCTTTTCGGCCGACTCGCTCAACTCGTTCAGATTCATTACTTGCACATTTGCTAATATACGAATATTTATGATGTGCTGAACCAGAGGCGTTGTCAATGAAGAGCTTGCAGACGATCCGGCCCATCGCGGCACTCCTGAGCCTCGCCATCGCCATGTCCGGTCCCGCCGCCGCCGCGGAGTTCACTGTGAGGGCCGTGACACGCCCCGATCTCAAAGCCGTGTTCGGCCGTGTCGAAAGCCGGGATGTGGTGCCGGCGCGGGCGCGCATCGGCGGCACCATCCTGACGCTCAACGTGGAGGAGGGAAGTGCCGTCAAGGCCGGAGACGTGGTCGCCGTCGTCGTCGACGACAAGCTGGCACTGCAGCTCGGCGCGGTCGATGCCCGATTGAAGGCGCTGGAGGCCGAATTGCGCAACGCCAGCACTGAGCTGGCGCGCGCCAAGAAGCTGCTGGCCGGCGGCGTGGTGCCGAAGAGCCGGGTCGACGCGCTGCAGACCCAGGTCGATGTTCTCACCAACCAGCTTGCCGCTGCCGAAGCCGATCGCTCGGTGCTGCAACAGCAGAGTGCCGAGGGCGAGGTGGTGGCGCCAGCGCCCGGCCGCGTGCTCTCCGTACCCGTCACGCAAGGCTCGGTCATCATGCCGGGTGAAACCGTGGCGCGCATCGCGGGCGGCGGCTATTTTCTGCGTCTCTCTCTCCCTGAGCGCCATGCCGCTCACGTGAAGCAAGGCGACGGCGTTCTGGTCGGCAGCCGCGGCATGTCCGATCTCGAAGAGAAGACGCCGCTGGGCCGCGGCACCATCGTCAAGGTCTATCCCGAGATCGAAGGCGGGCGGGTGCTGGCGGATGTCGAGGTCGAGGGCCTTGGCGACTTCTTCGTCGGCGAACGCACCCGCGTGTGGATCCCGGTGGCGGAGCGGCAGGTCATCGCCGTACCGGCCGGTGCCGTCATCACGCGCAACGGTGTCGACTACATCCGCCTCGACTCCTCGTCCGGCGAAATGGACGTGCCGGTCATCACGGGCGAAAGCTATGAAGACGGCGGTGGCAAATACGTCGAAATCCTTTCGGGCCTGACCGGCGGCGACAGGGTGCTGACGCCATGAAGCTGGGAATCGCCGGCAACCTGACGAGGGTCTTCATCCAGTCGCCGCTGACGCCGCTGTTCCTGCTCGCGGCCTTTGCGGTGGGGATCGTGGCGCTCATTACCCTGCCGCGCGAGGAGGAGCCGCAGATCTCGGTTCCCATGGTCGACATCATGGTGCGCGCCGATGGCCTCAAGGCCGAGGATGCCGTAAAGCTGGTGACCGAGCCGCTCGAAACCATCATCAAGAGCATCGATGGCGTCGAGCATGTCTATTCGCAGACGCGCGACGACACTGTGATGGTGACCGCCCGCTTTCTCGTCGGCACCAGTTCCGATGCGGCGATCCTCCGCGTCCATGAGAAGCTGCGCGCCAACATCAGCCGCATTCCCGTCGGCATCCCCGAACCGCTGATTGTCGGGCGCGGCATCGACGACGTTGCAATCGTGGTGCTGACGCTGTCGCCGAAGCCCGAGGCCGCCTCCCGCTGGAGCGCCAACGGCGTCAGCCGGGTGGCGCGCGAACTCCAGGTCGAACTCGCGAAGCTCGATGATATCGGCCTGACCTATATCGTCGGCAACCAGCCCGAAGAAATCCGGATCGAGCCCGATCCCGAGAAGCTGTCGCTCTACGGCATCACGCTGCAGCAGCTGACGGCCAAGATCGCTGGCGCCAACCGTTCCTTCGAGGCAGGGCAGGTGCGCGATGGCGGATTGCAAGTCTCGCTGATGGGCGGGCAGACGCTGCAGTCGCCGTCCGACATCGCCAACATCCTGCTTTCGGCGCGAGATGGGCGCCCGGTCTATGTGCGCGACGTGGCAAGTGTCCTTCTTGCATCCGACAGCCGCGAGGTGCGTTCAAGCAACATACTGCGCGGGCCGGATGGCATCATCTCGACGCCTGCAGTGTCGCTGGCGCTCGCAAAGCGGCCCGGCACCAATGCGGTGGTGATCGCCGAACGCATTACCCAACGGCTCGAACAGCTGAAAGGCCACATCGTTCCGGAGGAAATCACCGTCGACATTACCCGGAACTATGGCGAGACCGCCAACGAGAAGGCCAACGAGCTGCTGTTCCATCTGGCGCTCGCCACAGTCTCGATCGTGGTGCTGGTTGCCGTGTCGATCGGCTGGCGCGAGGCGCTGGTCGTCGCCATTGTCATTCCGTCGACCATCCTGCTCACGCTGTTTGCCGCACGCATCATGGGCTACACGCTCAATCGCGTCAGCCTCTTCGCGCTGATCTTCTCGATCGGCATTCTGGTCGACGATGCGATCGTGGTGATCGAGAATATCGCCCGGCACTGGGCGATGAAGGATGGCCGCTCGCGCGCCCAGGCGGCGATCGACGCCGTGGCCGAAGTCGGCAATCCCACCATTGTTGCCACACTCACCGTCGTCGCGGCGCTGCTGCCCATGCTTTTCGTCTCGGGCCTGATGGGCCCCTACATGAGCCCCATTCCAGCCAATGCTTCGGCGGCAATGATCTTCTCCTTCTTCATCGCCGTGATCGTGACTCCGTGGCTGATGATGAAATTCGGCGGCGGAAAGGGCGGGCATGAATCCCATCATGGCGCATCCGATGGCGGCATGCTGGGCCGCATGTATCTGGCCGTGGCACGGCCCATCCTCAAGTCGCGCACGCGATCGTGGATGTTCCTGCTGATCGTGGGCGCGGTGACGCTCGCTTCGCTGGTGCCCTTCTACACAAAGCACGTGACGGTGAAGCTTCTCCCCTTCGACAACAAGTCGGAACTGCAGGTGGTGGTGGATCTTCCGGAAGGATCATCGCTCGAAGCGACGAACCGTGTCCTGCATGAGGCGGCTGCCGTGGCACTGGAGCTTGAGGACGTGCACTCGGTCCAGACCTATGCCGGCGAGGCCGCGCCCTTCAACTTCAACGGCCTGGTGCGGCACTACTATGTGCGCGGCACGCCGGAGCTTGGCGATGTGCAGATCACGCTCGCCGAGAAATCCGAGCGCGGGCGGAGCAGCCATGCCGTCGCGCTCGATCTTCGCGAGAGGCTCAAGAGCCTCGCATTGCCTGCGGGCACGTCGCTCAAAGTGGTGGAGCCGCCGCCTGGCCCGCCGGTTCTGGCAACGCTTCTGGCGGAAATCTATGGGCCCGATGCCGAAACCCGCCGCGCCACGGCCGCGAAAGTGCGCGAAGCTTTTGCGCAGGTGCCCTTCGTCGTCGATATCGACGACAGTTTCGGCCAGCAGATGCCGCGCATCCGGGTCGCCATCGACCAGGATAATCTCGAATACCAGAAGGTTGAGGAGAGCGATGTCTACGACACGCTGCAAGGCCTCTACGCCCAGAACACGGTGGGCTACTCGCATCGCGGTGCGGGCCGCCAGCCCATTCCCATCCGCCTGGGCCTGCCGAAATCCGAAAAGCTCATCGGCGAACGCGCGCTATCAACGCCCGTCGCCGCGAATGCACTGCCGGGAGACAGGGGCATCGTGGAACTGGGCGATGTGGTGAGCGTCAGGCGCGAATTCTCGTCCTTTCCGGTGTTCCGCCACAATGGCAAGCCCGCTGAAATGATCACGGCCGAACTGGCGGGCGCCTTCGAGGCTCCGGTCTACGGGATAATCGAAGTCGGCAAGGCGATCGATGCCATGGATTGGACGGGCCTGCAGAAGCCGGTGATCGCGCTTCACGGTCAGCCCATCGACGAGTCGGTCCCCGTGCTGCTGTGGGATGGCGAATGGGAGGTCACATGGGTCACCTTCCGCGACATGGGCGGGGCGTTTCTCGTGGCGTTGCTGGCGATCTATATTCTCGTCGTCGCGCAGTTCGGCTCGTTCAAGGTGCCGCTGGTGATCCTGACGCCGATCCCGCTGACGTTGATCGGCATCATGTTCGGCCACTGGCTGTTCGATGCCGCATTCACCGCAACATCGATGATCGGCTTCATCGCTCTGGCCGGCATCATCGTGCGCAATTCGATCCTGCTGGTCGATTTCGTCAAATCGGCGCGGACGCCGGAGTCCGACCTGCGCGAAGTGGTGCTGAGGGCCGGCGCCATCCGCTTCAAGCCGATCCTGCTCACCGCCATCGCGGCGATGATCGGGGCTGCGGTGATCCTTGCCGATCCGATCTTCCAGGGCCTGGCCATTTCGCTGCTGTTCGGCCTTGCCTCGTCGACGGCGCTGACCGTCCTGGTGATCCCCGCAATCTACATGGCGCTCCGCTACCGGAAGCCTCCTGCAGCAAGAAAAGACGTGCCTGCAATCTGACAGAGTTCAAATGGGAGAGTAATCATGGCTCATATCGTGGTCCTCGGCGCCGGACTTGGTGGCACCATCATGGCCTATGAACTGAAAGACCAGCTGCGCGCGGGCGATACCATCACCGTGGTGACGAAAGACCCGAAGTATCACTTCGTTCCGTCCAACCCCTGGGTCGCCGTCAACTGGCGCAAGCGGGAAGACATCGAGATCGATCTCGCACCGGTGTTCGCCAGGAAGGGCATCGGCTTCAAGCCGGTGGCGGCAAAGAAGCTCGACCCCGAGAACAACCGCCTGGAACTCGAAGACGGCTCTTCCATGAACTACGACTACCTTATCAATGCCACCGGTCCCGAACTGGCATTCGACGAGATCGAGGGCTTCGGGCCCGAGGGTCACACGCAATCCGTCTGCCATGTCTCGCATGCCGGAAAGGCTGCCGCCGCCTTCGAGGAATTCTGCAAGAATCCCGGTCCCATCGTGGTGGGTGCGGTGCAGGGCGCATCGTGCTTCGGCCCTGCCTATGAGTTTCTCTTCATTCTCGAAACCGAATTGCGCCGCCGCAAGATCCGCGACCGCGTGCCGATGACCTTTGTCACCGCCGAACCCTATATCGGGCACCTGGGGCTCGATGGCGTGGGCGACACCAAGGGCTTGCTCGAAAGCGAGATGCGCTCGAAGCACATCAAGTGGATGACGAGTTCACGCGTCAAGAAATTCGAGTCGGGCAAAGTCACGGTCGAGGAAGTGGCGGACGATGGCTCGGTGAGGGCCACGAAGGAACTGCCGTTCGGCTTTGCCATGATGCTGCCGGCCTTCCGCGGCGTGGCGCCGATGCGCGGCATCGAAGGCCTTTCCAACCCGCGCGGCTTCACGCTGATCGACAGGCACCAGCGCAATCCGAAATATCCCAACATCTTCGCCATCGGCGTCTGCGTCGCCATACCGCCGACGGGGCCGACGCCTGTTCCCTGCGGCGTGCCGAAGACCGGCTTCATGATCGAGTCCATGGTGACGGCAACGGCCAGGAACCTCGGCCTCATCCTGCGCGGCGAGGAGCCGCGGCACCAGGCATCGTGGAACGCTGTCTGCCTTGCCGACTTCGGGGACTCCGGCGTTGCCTTTGTAGCGCAGCCGCAGATCCCGCCGCGCAACGTCAACTGGTCATCGTCGGGCAAATGGGTACATGGCGCCAAGATCGCGTTCGAGAAATACTTTCTCCACAAGATCCGCCGTGGCACCAGCGAAACCTTCTACGAGAAGCTGGCACTCGATGTCCTGGGCATCGACAAGCTGAAGGAAACGGTCGAAACGCGCTGACGGCGCGGTCGAAAGCCTCAGGGCTGCGCCCTCGCCGAGGCGCCTTGCGGCTTTGGTCCTTGACGAGCGAGGCCCTGCCGACGTTAACATTGCGCCGGCAGGCCATAAGCCGCACAGCGGCGATATGGCCTGTCCGAGCGAACCGGGCGAGCCCGGTGCCTGCTTGTGCCGGGCAGCCACAAGGCTTTCCGTTTGGCTTTTGGGAGGACTACATGTTGAAGACCACACGCAGACAGACCCTGAAATTGATGTCGGCCGGCGCCATCGCCGCGACGGGAACCGGATTCTTCGCCGGCATCGCCCATGCCGAGGGCAAGCGCATCGCCATGGTGGTGAAGAACCTCGGCAACAGCTATTTCGACGCCTGCTCCAACGGCGCCATGGAAGCAGCCAAGGAAGCGGGCGGCTTCGAGATCATCTACACCGCGCCCACCAAGGCGACCGCCGAGGAACAGATCGCCGTCATCGACGCGCTGATCGCCCAGAAGGTAGACGGCATCATCGTATCGTCGAACGATGCGGACGCGCTCATTCCCGTCGGCAAGAAGGCAATGGACCGCGGCATCAAGGTCATCAGCTTCGATTCGGCCATCGGCGATGGTGGCCGCATCATGCATCTCGATGCCTCGTCCACCCCGCTGATCGGCGCCAAGCAAGTGCAGATGATTGCCAAGACGCTGGGCAACAAGGGCGAAGTCGCCATTCTTTCCGCGGCTTCCACCATGACCAACCAGAATTCCTGGATCGAGGCCATGAAGGAAGAGTGGAAGAAGCCCGAGTACAAGGACATGCCGCTCGTCGCCACCGTCTATGGTGACGACCAGGACGACAAGAGCTACCGCGAGATGGAAGGCCTGGCCAAGGCCTATCCGAACCTCCGCGGCGTCATCTCGCCCACCACCATCGGCATCCGCGCCGGTGCCAAGGCCATCATCGACGGCGGCCTCGTTGGCAAGGTATTCATCACCGGCCTCGGCCTTCCCTCTGAAATGAAGGACGCGGTGCTGAAGGGCGCTTGCGATACCTTCGCCATCTGGAACCCGGTCGATTATGGCTATGCATCGACCCAGATCATGATCAACATCCTGAACGGCGCGGAAGCGGGTCCCGGATCGACGGTCAAGATGGGCCGCATGGGCGAAACCAAGGTGGGCGACGACGGCCACGCCGCGATGGGCGAGCCCTTCACCTTCGACAAGACCAACGTCGAGGAATTCGCGAAGATTTTCTGAGTAAACGTCCTCTCCCGTTTGCGGGAGAGGAAAGGGGCCCGCCGCGCAGCGGTGGGAGAGGTGAGGGCTTGGCGGTTACGTCGCTGGCATCCCCTCATCTCCCCAAGCTCGCGCTTGGGTCCCTTCTTCTCCCGTTTGCACGGGAGAAGACAAATGGCGCATGCCGGGAAATCTTTACTAGCTCAAGTCAGGCGCTATGCCCCCCGTACTTACCCTCTCAAACATCTCCAAGTCCTTCCCCGGTGTCCGCGCGCTGCATGATGTGTCGTTCGCGCTGAATGCGGGCGAGGTGACGGCGCTCATCGGCGAGAACGGCGCAGGAAAATCGACGATCGTGAAAATCCTCACCGGCATCTATGTGCCGGACGAGGGCGAGGTTCACGTGGGCGCAACGCCGCGCAGCTTTTCAAGCCCGCGCGACTCATGGGCCGCCGGGATCGCCGCAATCCATCAGGAAACGGTGATGTTCGATGAGCTGAGCGTTGCCGAGAACATTTTCATGGGCCATATGCCGGTTTCGGCTTCTGGCCTTGTCGACTGGCCGCAAATGCGACGCCGCGCAACCGAACTGCTGAAGCGCATCGATGCCGATTTCGGCCCGGATGCGTTGCTGAAGCAGCTCTCCGTCGCGCAGAAGCATATGGTGGAGATCACCCGGGCGTTGAGCCATGAGGCCTCCGTCATCATCATGGACGAGCCGACGGCTGCGCTGTCGCGCAACGAGATCGACGATCTCTTCCGCATCATCGCGCAGTTGAAGGCGGAAGGCCGTGCCGTGATCTTCATTTCCCACAAGTTCGATGAAATCTTCCGCGTCGCGGATGCCTTCGTCTGCCTCCGCGATGGCGAGAAGGTGGGCGCCGGCAAGATCGCCGACGTGACGGAAGCCAAGCTCGTCAGCCTCATGGTCGGCCGCCCCATCGACCAGGTGTTTCCGAAGCGCGATATCGCCATCGGCGGCACGGTGCTGAAAGTCGAGGGCCTGTCGAACGCCACCGAATTCACCGATGTCTCGTTCGAACTCCGCCGCGGCGAAATCCTCGGTTTCTACGGCCTCGTCGGTGCGGGCCGGTCGGAGGCGATGCAGTGCCTCTTCGGCATGACGCGCGCCTCGAAAGGCAGCGTGACGCTCAACGGGCAACCCTTGCGCATCGCATCGCCCGGCGATGCGATCGGCGCCGGCATTTCCTACGTTCCCGAAGACCGGCAGGAACAGGGCGCGGTGCTGCCGCTGGGCATCCGCGAGAACATCACGCTCGCCTCCATCACGTCGCATGTGAAGAACCTCTTCGTGTCACGGCCCTCCGAACTTCTGGATGTGAGAATGCTCGGCAAGCGGCTGGACGTCCGCGCCGCGCATTGGGAACAGCGGCTCGGTGAGCTTTCGGGCGGCAACCAGCAGAAGGTCGTCATCGCCAAATGGCTTGCGGCCAAGCCCAAGGTCATCATTCTCGATGAACCGACCAAGGGAATCGACGTCGGCTCCAAGGCCGCCGTTCACGATTTCATCGGCGAACTTGCGGAAGAAGGTCTTGCCGTCATTCTCGTCAGCTCGGAACTTCCCGAAATCATGGGCCTCGCCGACCGCGTCGTGGTGATGCAGGAGGGGCGTATCGCGGAAGTCTTCACGCGCGGCTCATGGTCGGCCGAGGAGATCGTCGCCGCCGCAACCGGTGCCCGGAAGGCCGCATGACCTCGCTGTTCAAGCATCGCGAAGCCGCACTCGCCGCCATCGTGTTGGCGATGATCGCGGCGATCGGCGCCTATGCGCCGGCCTTCGTGTCTCTCGGCAATATCATCCGTGTACTGAACGATACCTCCATTCTCGCCATGCTGGCGCTGGCCCAGATGATGGTGATCCTGACGCGGGGCATCGATCTGTCGACAGCTTCCACGCTGGCGCTGGCCGGCATGATTTCGGCCTCGCTGGCGCAATTTCATCCCGACCTTCCGGTCATCTCCTATATCGCGCTTGCCGCCGCCGTGGGCCTTATCCTCGGCATGATCAACGGCGGCCTCATCTCGTACTTCGCCATTCCGCCCATCGTCGTCACGCTCGGTACGCTCGCCGTCTATCGCGGCCTGATCGTCGTCTATGGCGGCGGCAACCAGGTGAACGCATCCGAAATGGGCGATACCTTCCAGTCCTTCCCGAAACTGACGCTGTTCGGCCTGTCCACCATTTTCTGGATCATGCTCGGAGTGTCGCTCGCCGTCTGGCTGTTCCTGGCGATGACGCGCACCGGCAGAGGGCTCTACGCGGTCGGCGGAAACCCCGTGGCGGCGCGCTATTGCGGAATCGACCTGCCGCGCCAGCAGTTCCTCGTCTACACGGTCTCGGGCGCCATTTCCGGCCTTTGCGGCTATCTCTGGGTGTCGCGTTATGGCGTTGCCTATTCCGAGATCGCGTCAGGCTACGAATTGACCGTCATCGCGGCCTGCGTCATCGGCGGCGTCTCGATCGCGGGCGGCGTCGGCAGCGTCAGCGGCACGCTGCTGGGGGCGCTGTTCCTCGGCGTCATCGTCAATGCGCTTCCGGTCATGCAGATCACGCCGTTCTGGCAGATGGCGATTTCGGGTACGGTCATCCTTGCCGCCGTCGTCGTCAATGCGCGTGCCGAGAAGCGCGGCGTCAAGCTCATCCTGCCGGAAGCACGCCGCGCCGCAGGAGCCGCGAAATGAACGTGGCCCCGCGCCAGGCGATTGCCGATTCCGCGCCGCGCCGGCTGTCCGACTGGCTGCTCCGCTGGGAAACCATTCTCGTTGCGTTGCTGGTCGTGGTGATCATCGGCAACACGGCGATCTCGCCCTATTTCCTCGACATCTACAATCTTTCGGACGCGACCTATAACTTCTCCGAAAAGGCCATCGTGGCGCTTGCCATGGCGCTCCTCATCATCACGCGCGAGATCGACCTGTCGGTCGCCGCCATCATCGCGCTCGCCTCGCTTGCAACCGGCCTAGCAGCCCAATCGGGCGTGCCGCTCGGCATTCTCCTGCTGGTCGGGCCGGCGGTCGGCATCGTGTGCGGCGCCTTCAACGGCTTTCTGGTCACGCGCATCGGCCTGCCGTCCATCGTCGTCACCATCGGCACAATGTCCCTCTATCGTGGCCTGGCGCAGGTGGTCCTCGGCGATCAGGTCATCAAGCAATATCCGAAGGACTACACCGCAATCGGCCAGAGCTATCTCGTCAACTGGCCGCCGCTCCCCTGGTCCTTCGTCATCTTCCTGCTGTTGGTCGTGGTCTTCGGTATCGTCCTGCACAAGACGGCATTTGGCCGGAAGCTCTACGCGATCGGCAACAATCCGATGGCGGCGAAATTCTCCGGCATTCCGGTCGAACGCATCCGCTTCCTGCTCTTCGTGCTGACGGGGCTGCTCGCCGGGCTGGCGGCCATGCTTCTCACCGCGCGCATCGGCTCCACAAGGCCCAATATCGCGCTCGGCTGGGAGCTTGAGATCATCACGATGGTCATTCTCGGCGGCGTGTCGATTGCCGGCGGATCGGGGACAATCCCTGGCGTGGTGCTGGCGGTGTTCATCCTCGGGCTCATCACGTTCGGCCTGTCACTCGTCAACGTACCGGGGATCGTGATCAGCGTGATTCTGGGCTGCCTGCTCATCGTTTCGATTGCAGCACCGATCCTGGTCCGGCGGATTCTGGGCCGGTCCGGACCGCGAGCCTAGAACGGCCAAATCGCTGATCTGGCGCGGGAAAGGGGCAACATATTAGAAGTTGAAACACCGTGCCCCTATGATAAGGTTCGCCGCTCAGACGCCGAGCGAGCGTTGCCGGGGGGGAATGAAGACGTGGGCCATCTCAGATTAGCTTCGGGAGTGTCGTTCGCGATCCTGCTGTCATGGACGGCAGCCGCATCCGCCATGGGTTTGAAGGAAGCCGTCGCGATCGCGGTCGAAAGCAATCCCGAAATCGGCGAGGCGATTTCCAACCGCGAAGGGATCGAGTTCGAGCTGGAACAGGGCCGCGGCCTTTATCGTCCGAAGATCGATCTCGAAGGCAGTCTCGGCGCTGAAATGCGCGACGACAGTTCGACCCGGCAGACCGGCAATCGCGACGATGTCTTCGTCCGCAAGGAAGCAAGCCTCGTGGTGCGGCAATTGCTGTTCGATGGCTTTGGGACGGAAGCCGAGATCGAGCACCAGGCATCGCGGGTCGACGGCGCGTCCTACCGGGTGCGCGAGCGTTCCGAGTACATCGCGCTCGCCGTGATCCGAGAGTATCTCGAGATTGCAAGGCTGCACCGCATCATTGCCCTGTCGCAGGAAAACATCGGCTATCACCAGAAAATCCTCGGCGACATTTCGCAAGGCGCGGGCGGCGGCACCATCAGCGTGGCCGACCGTCAGCAGGCACAGGAACGCGTCTATGCCGCGAAAGCGCGGATCGAGGAATTCCGGGAAGAGCTGAAGGCCGCCGAAGCGACCTTCATCCGCCTGGTCGGGCGGCCGGTCGGCAAGCTCGGCAAGCCGCTGAACACGAAGAACCTCATCCCCAAGTCGCTCGATGCGGCGCTGAGCCGGGCGCGCTCCAGACATCCCTCGATTCGCTTCGCGAAGGCTGACATCGACGCCGCCGCCGCGCTTGTGAAGGGAGCGAAGTCGAAGATGTATCCGAAGGTTAGCCTCGAGGGCCGCGCTACGGCCGCGGACGACATCAACGCCGAGGAAGGGTTCTACGGCGATCTGCAGGCCAACGTCGTCGTCAACTGGAACCTCTACAACGGCGGCATCGACAAGGCGAATACCCAGGAGCAGATCCGCCATGTGGACGAGAGCTACCATCGCCTCCACCGCATTACCCGGGAAGTGGAAGAAGGCGTGCGCCTCTCGTGGAACCGTCACGCGCAGCAGACGCGCCGCCTCCGCGAACTCCTTCGCGAGCTTGCGACTGTCGAACAGCTGCGCGGCTCGTATCTCGAACAGTTCAGGATCGGCGAGCGTTCGCTGATCGATCTCCTCGACACCCAGAACACCCGCTATTCGGTGCAGCTCGCGGTGGCGAGTTCGGATACCGCCGTCAAGTTCGGTCACTTCCGCATTCTGGCCTCGACGGGCGATCTGTTGAAGACGCTCGGCATCGCGCCGCCGCCGCAGGCGCGGGCCTATGCGCGGGATTATGAAGCGGTTCCCGAAACGCCATCGCCCGACAGTTTCGAGAGAACAGAGCCGGTCAGCCCCAACGACTAGGAGGCAAGCCTTGGACATGCGGCCCGGAGCATCAGCATCTGTCGCGGGGAGGGAGCCGGCACCAGCCCTTCCGCTTCTCAGCAGCGTGGGTGCAGCCGTGCTCGTCATCGTCAGCGTCACGCTGCCGGGCTGCAGCATCACGCGGATCGAGGATGTTCCGACCGCCCAGATGCTGGATTCCCAAGGGTCGGCCGCACAGCGGCAAAGCCTGTCGGTTCCTCCCGACATGGCCGCCGCGCCCGTTTCCACGTCTCCGGTTCCCACCGGCATCGGCGATGCAGGCCCGCTCCCGCTATCGGGCGAGGCCGCCGCTGCGCTTCCCGCCGAGCCGGAATTCGCCGACAATCCGTCATCCGGCGCGGGGTTCGAAACTGCAAGCTGGGTGGCGCGCTACAGCGAGGGCGGCATCGATGCCGAAAACCGGGACGGCGACTATTGTTCCGGCCGGCAGGAGTGGGACGGGCCGGACCTGAAGAGCAATCAGCGCGTGCGCGTGGCCTGCTCAGACGGGAGAAGCGGAACTTTCCTCGTTGAAAAAGACGCCACTGGAATGCCCTCGGCGGCTCTGGTCTTTGGCAAGAGCCGGGAAACCGCCATCGTCATCGCGCAATAGGCGAATTCTTCTGCGTAAACAACTGAAAACGCAGGGCTATTTACTCTCGGCGTTCTTGCTAAAGCCGTCAGATCACTTCGAAATCAGCGGCTGACAATGTGCCCTGGATGCCGGCAATCGTGGCGAACCGAACCGCTGCGTTGCCGTTCAGGCCGTCGGCATCGTAAAACAATGCACCGGTGACGCTGTCGAAAATGATGCGGTGGTTGGCGTCGGTTGCCGCCGTGCCGGTCGTGAAGGCCGAAGCTGCCAGCACACCTTCGACCGTCAGCGCAGTGAAGATCGTGTTGTCGAGCTGGATCGTATCGTCGGCGGTGACGAAGTCCTGAATCGTATCGACGTTGACGCTCGAGAACGCGGTGTCGAAGACGAACTTGTCGCGCCCGGTGCCGCCCGTCAATATATCGTTGCCCTTGCCGCCGATCAGCGTGTCGTGCCCTGAACCGCCATCAAGCTTGTCGTGGCCTTCGTTACCATAAAGCGTATCGTGGCGGCGTCCGCCGAAAATCGTGTCGCTGCCGCGGAAGCCGTAAAGCACGTCGTCGAAGAACGAGCCGTTGATCACGTCGGCCTTCGACAGCAGCTGTTCCAGAAGCTCGAAATTGTAGACCGGATCGTTCTGCTCCATGTAGACGAAGGCGGCAACCGCGTCGAATGACAGGCCGGACATTTTCACGCGCAGGATCTGGTTTTCGTAGACGTCGTAACCGGTGAGCGTGCCGCTCTTGAGGCCCAGCACATCGGCGGTGGCGGCATTGCTGTCGTAAACGAAGCTGCCGCGATAGGTAACCCGCTGGCTGTCATCGCCCCACTTTATGCTCGACGCCTTCAGCTGGAGGGTGTCGGTCGGAAAGCCGAATGCCCAATCGAAGTTGAGCATGTCGGTGGGTTGATAAAACCAAGCTTGTGCCATCGGCCGCCTCGTGACTACTGGAAAGACTCAATTACAGCCAAGACATAAACACTTCCTTACACAGTTGAGGGGCGGGGGGCGCGGGCATGGGCGCCAACGGTTGCAGTGCTACGGCGCGCCAGCCGGTGAAGCGCTTGAAGAGTCTGCAGGACACGGCCTTCAGGACGCCGTTGGGCAGGCCTGCAGTACCGCGCGGTTCCGGTTCAGACCGTCTTCAGCATCCCGCCATCGACGAAGTAGGTGGAACCCACCGAATAGCTGGCACGCGCCGAGCACAGGAAAACGAAGAAGTCGGCAATTTCCTCGGGCGATGCAAAGCGCGCGATCGGTGCATTCTCCTTCGCGAGATTGTCGATATAGCCCTTCCAGTCGCCACCTGAATCGGCGGTCAGCTGCTTTGCCGTCTTGATCCAGTCCGGCGTCAGCACAAAGCCGGGGTTGATGGCGTTGACGCGGATATTGTCCTTGATGAATTCGGTCGCCATGGTCTTCGACAGCATCACGAGTGCTGCCTTGGTGACGTTGTAGATCGGTTCGTACCACAGGGGCTGGGCGGCACAGATCGAGGCATTGTTGAGGATGACGCCGCCGCCCCGCGCCTTCATCGAGGGGACGAGCCCGCGGGCCAGGCGGGTAGCCGCCATGACATGGAGATCCCAGTAATACTGCCACTTGCTGTCGGGCGCTTCCATGATGGTTTCGTTGCTGCCGGTGCCGGCATTGTTCAGCAGGATGTCGGCGCCGCCGAATTCCTTCTCGACTGCCGCAACCGCTGCCGCGCAGCCTTCGGCGGTTGCAACGTCACATGCAAGAGCGGCGACCCTCACCTTGGCCGAAGCGGCGACATCGGCACGCGCCGCCTCGAGCCGTGCGGCATCGCGCGCCACCAGGAAGATGTGGGCACCCTCGGCTGCCAGCCCCTTGGCGACGGCGAGGCCAATTCCGATGCTGCCGCCCGTAATTACGGCAACCTTGCCGCCAAGCCCCATGTCCATTGTGAAATCCTCCCCCTCGCTACTTGACGACCGGTATCTTCGAGCGATCGATGGTGATGGCGACGGCGATGACCAGCACCACGCCGAACACGATGTTCTGCGCGAAGATGTTCACGCCGAGGAACGTCATGCCGATGCGGACGACCGAAATGATGAGGGAGCCCACCAGCGTGCGCCAGATGCTGCCGACGCCGCCGGTGATGGCCGTGCCGCCGACGACGACCGCGGCAATCGAGGGCAGCAGCATTTCCGCGGCCAGCGTTGGCGAGCCGCTTGACAGGCGGCCGGCGAGGATGACGCCCGCCAGCGCTGCAAAACCCGCCGACAGCATGTAGGCAAAAACCTTCTGCCGGTCGACCTTGACGCCCGAGGCATAGGCCGCAGGCTCGCCGGCGCCGATTGCCGCGCTGTAGCGGCCAAAGCGCGTGTGCGCCTGAAGCGTATGGGCAACGGCCAACACGATGAGCCCGACGATGATGACGTTCGGAATGCCGAACAGGTTTCCGGTGATCCAGGTCTGATAGCTCCGCTCGGCATCGCCCAGCGTGATGGAGCGCTCCTTCGAGGTGACAAGTGCCGCGCTGAACAGCACGCCGCCCATGGCCAGCGTCGCGATGAATGACGGTATCTTGAGCTTCACATGGGCAAGCCCCGACATGAGGCCCGCAAGAATGCCGATGCCCACCGCCAGCACGAAGGAGGCGTAGCCGAGCCGCGCCACCGTGAGCGCCACGATGACGCTGGCGAAGGATGCCATCGACTGCAGCGACAGATCGATGCCGCCCAGCATGATGACGAAGGTGACGCCGGTTGCGAGAATGAACAGCACCGCCGTGTCGCTGGCGAGTTGCAGCAAGGTCGAGGGCTGGAGAAAAACCGGCTGCATGATGCCGACCACGGTGACCAGGATCACCAGCGTCACAAGCGGCAGCCACTGCCGCAACGCGTCCACATTCATCCGGTCGGGGAGGGCCTTCATTGCGGGGCTACACCATATGTCCAATGAGATCGACCTGACGGGGCTTGTGGCCGGGGCTTGCATCCGTGCGGTGGGTGATCAGGCCGTCGCGCATCACCATCAGCGTGTGGCTGAGGCCTATCGTCTCTTCCAGCGTGTCGGATGTCAGGATAACGGCCAGGCCTTCCGCCGTCACCGCGCGCGCCAGATCATAGACTTCTTCTTTCGCGCCCACGTCCAGCCCGCGCGTCGGATGATCGAGAATGAGAATCCGGGCCTTGGCCTGCAGCCACTTTGCCAGCACCACCTTTTGCTGGTTGCCGCCGGAGAGGTTGAGGCACAGGGTATTGATGGTCGGCGTCTTGACCTTCAAGCGCTCGACCCAGCTTTTCGCCAGCCGCCTTTCCTCGCCAGAGTCGATCAGCCCGTAGCGCGTCAGGCGGCCGAGGTCGGCAAGCGTCACATTGGCGGAGACGGGCAGGAACAGCACTAGGCCCTCGACGCGGCGTTCGCGCGGGATATAGCCGATGCCGAGGTCCACCGCTTCGGCGGGCGTTGTCAGCCGCACGTCGCGGCCGCTGATGCGCAGCTTGCCGCCGTCATGTGGTGCAAAGCCCGCCAATGTCCGCGTCAATTCCTCGCGGCCCGAGCCGATGACCCCGGCAATGCCGAGGATTTCGCCGGCATGAAGCTTGAAACTCACATCGCGGTACGCATGGCCGAGCGACAGGCCCTCGGCCTCGAGCACGACCTCGTCGCGATAGGGCTGCTGCAGCGGCTCGCGATAATATTCCGCCTGCAGGCTGCGGCCCACCATCAGGTGGTGAAGCCTGGTCGTGTCGGCTTCGGCGGCATTGAGGTGGGCGACGACGGCGCCGTCCTTCATCACATAGATGCGGTCGGAAAGTTCGAGGACCTCGTCGAGCCGGTGCGAGACGAAGATGAAGGAGGCGCGCGATTTCAGCGCCCGCACGCGGGCGAAGAGAATGTCGATTTCGGCGCGCTCGAGAACCGATGTCGGCTCGTCGAGCAGGATCACCAAGTGGTCGCCGGCATGGTCCTCGAGCGTCAGCGCCTTGGCGAGTTCCACCATCTGGCGCGCCGCGAAGCTCAAGGTGTCGGCGCGTGCGCGCGGATCGACGTCGACCTGCACCTTGGCGAGCTGCCGGGCGGCTGCCGCATAGAGCGCTTTCCAGTCGACGATGCCAAACCGCGTGAACTGTGCCTCGTTGCCGAGATAGATGTTCTCGCCCACCGTCATGTTGGTGAGGAGCGACTGCTCCTGAAACACCATGCCGATGCCTTTGCGGTTGGCATCCGCGGCATTCTCGAAGGACGCCGGATTTCCGGCGATGCGGATTTCGCCCGAGTCCGGCTGGTAGACGCCGCTCAGGATTTTCATGAGTGTCGATTTTCCGGCGCCATTCTCGCCGATGAGGCCGATCACCTCACCGCGCATGATGTCGATCGAAACGCTCTTCAATGCATGAACGCCGGGAAAGCGCTTGTCGACATTGACCAGCGACAGCGCTGCAACCTGCGGCGCCGCGCTCATTTGACGATCTTCATCAGCTTGCGGTCGATCGAGAGGGCGACGGCTGCGATGATCATCAGGCCCTGAACGCCGATCTGAACGCTTGGCGGCACGCCCATCAGCACCATGCCGTTCGAGAGCACGACGACGATCAGCACGCCGACGAGGGTTTGAAGCACGCTGCCCTGCCCGCCCGACAGGGCCGTGCCGCCGACGACGACCGCCGTTACGGTGGTGAACAGGCGGCCATTGCCGATCTGGGCATTACCGAGGCCAAGCTGGGCCGCGGCGAGAATGCCGCCCACGGCATAGAACACGCCGGCGATCGTGAAGGCGGCGATGCGCACTTTTGCCACCGATATGCCGGAGAGGGCAGCGAGTTCCTCGCCGCCGCCCAGCGCGTAGATGTAGCGCCCAAGCCTGGTGTAGTTCTGGATGACCAGAGCAATCGCAAGGCAGGCAAGCGCCACCCACACGCCCCAGGGAAATCCCATGAAACGCTCGATCGCCAGCCCGCGGATCCACGGATCGTTGATGCGGGTCGCCATGCCGCCCAGCAAGGCATTGGCAATCCCCACGCCGATGAACCAGGTGCCGAGCGTCGTCATGAAGGAGGGCACCTTCAGGCGCACATGGATGACGCCGTTGATGAAGCCCACGCATGCGCCCACCGCCAGCACAGCCAGAATGGCGAGCAGGCCATAGTCATTGGCATTGGCGCCATTGAGCACCAGCATCGACAGGATGACGGCGGCCAACGTCAGCACGCCTTCGACCGACAGGTCGATCGAGCCCATGAGGATGATGAAAGTCGCGCCGATTCCCAGCACGAGCGGGATCATGGCGGACTGGCTGATCCGCACCATGTTGCCGAAGGTAAGGAAGTTCGGATTGATGAGGGTGATGATGGCGCAGAGCAGCACCAGCACGATGACCGGCGCCCATGATGCGGCACGCCAGCGCCGCGCCTTTGGTAAGTCCGGGCTTGCGGCGGGCGATTGTGTGGCGGAGCTGGACAGTGTCTTCACCATGTTGGGCAGGGCTTCGCGGAATCCTGGTCCTCCGCCCGTCAGGCAGCAGCAGACCGGTGGAGGCGCGCGAGCCCTCCCGGGGGCCCACGCGCCTTCAGTCTCGAGGTCAGTTGTACTGGATCTGACCGCTGACGCGGCCCCAGATATCCTTCCAGTCCAGCGACGGCTCCGCCTTGATGTTGGAGTCGTAGTAGGACTGCGCGTTCTCGGCGGTGATGGTCACGCCTGTGCCATAGAACTCGCGGTGTTCCTTCGGCTCCTTGGCGGGGTCGAAGACGCCTGTCTTGGCGGCGAAGCCGATGGCAAGGCCCATGCCGCCCTGCCAGAACGGATCCCAGGCGACGGTCCCCGCCATTTCGCCCTTGAGGATCGCTTCGACGGCAAGCTGGATGCCGTCGATGCCCGTCACCGGGACCTTGCCGGCGCGGCCGTCGGCGCGCAGCGCCTCAATCGCGGCGAGGCCCATGCCGTCGTTGGCGGCCCAGATGCCGCCGATCTTGTCGCCGAATTGCGTGAGCCAGGCATTGGTTTTTTCCAGCGCTTCGGTCTCGGACCAGTTGGCGACCTGGAAGTCGAGAAGCTCGATTCCGGGATTGTCCTTCAACGCCTGCTCAAGGCCGGCCTTGCGCTCGATCGCCGGCACATTCGACTCGATGCCGCCCAGCGCCACGATGCCGCCCTTGCCGCTCATCGCCTTGAACAGGGCCTCGGCCATAGCCTTGCCGTATGGCACGCCGCTGAACGAGATGTGGGCCACATAGTTCGGATCATAGTCCCAGGGATGAAGGTCGGCCGGCTTGTTCCACTGCGTCACCACATAGGCGCCCGCTTCCTTGCAGGCCTCCACGATGGGGCGTGCATCCGGACTGTCGTTCGGATCGATGTTGATCGCGCAGTTGCCGCCGGTCTTGGCGAGGATCGCCTTGATGTCGGCAATGCCCTTCTCGCTGTTTCCCTCGGTCACCAGCGTCACGTATTCGGCGCCGACGGACTTTGCGAAAGCCGCACCGCCAGCATTCCAGGTGGCGTGATAGGGGTTCGACAGCGAGCGGATGGAGTTGACGACGGTCGGCATGTCGGCTGCATGCCCGCGGCGCGTGATGATGGCCGGAAACACTCCGGCCGCGCCGATGGCGGCAGCGCCCTTGAGGAAGCTGCGGCGCTGCAATGACCGGCGTGTTCCGGCGGTGACGATTGTCTTGACCATGTACGTGGATCCTCCCAGTGGTGATGCCGCGGCCAACGGCACTTCATTTGTCTGTTGCATCGAGCCGGCCGACAATGTCTTGCCGCAGGTTATGTTATTGAGATGTCAAGTACGTGCCGGGCGAACGTGCCGAAGCAAGTCTTCATCCCTATTCGTCGTGCACATTGAAGAGCCGTGGTGGCCGCGCATAGCCATGCACAGGTTTACGCGAATGTCAATCTGCGGCAGGGTGCAGGGCAGCTATTCGAGATTCGTGTGATTGGCGCGCATCGCTTCTGGTGTCACCTTCAACATCGCCACAAGCTTGAGAATCATGATCTCGAACAGCACGAAGAGGGCGCCTTCGAAGAGCGAGCCCATTGGCAGCACCGAACTCCGCTTGTCGCCCTGGTCATCCGCCATCGTTTGCGCGGGCAGATGCAGAACGAAATCGGCCAAGGCGGCGGCGCGGCCCTGCGGTTGCGCAGTGATCAGCATGATCCTCGCGCCAGCTTTCCTCGCAACGTCCATCAGCGCCAGGGCGGTGGAGATTTCGCCCGGCCCGCAGGTGACCAAGAAGAGATCGCCCTTGCCTACGGGCGGCGTCGTCATGTCGCCCTCGACGGCGACGGAGCGGCCCATGTGGTAGAGCCGCATCGCAAAGCCCATGATCTGCAGCCGCTCGCGCCCGCCGCCGAAGACGACGGTGGTCTTCGCGCCGGCGATCATGCGGCAGGCGCGATCCACGTCCTGATCGTTGAGGCGCGCGAACACGGTGCCCAGTTCATCGAGTGCGGTCTGATAGAGTGTTGCCATGCCCATCCTCTCAAGTTTCATTCTGCAAAGAAGCGGAACACCATGCGGTGGTCATAGACCTCGTCCGGCATCAGCGTGCTGGACGGGAAATGCGCGAGGTTCGGCGTGTTGGGAAATTTCTGCGTCTCGAAGGTGTATCCGGCAAAGCGGCAATAGGGCAGGCCGCGCTTGCCGATCACCTTCTCATCGAGATAGCCGCCGGTGTAGAACTGCACGCCCGGCTCGTTGGTGTGCAGTTCGAAGCCGCGGCCCGAGGCCGGATCGACAACGCGCGCGCAAGGGTGCAGGCCCCGGCCCACGCCATTGAGGCACCAGTTATGGTCATAGCCGCCGCCGACGAGATTGCCGGTGCCGACGTCGCTCAGCTTGTCGATGTCGGTGCCAATGGGCCGTTCGCTGCTGAAGTCGAAAATCGTTCCGGCAGTTGCAAGTACGTCGCCGGTGGTGATCAGTTCGGAATCGACGGGTGTGTAGAAATTCGAGTACAGCTTGAGCCGCTGGTTGCGCACATCGCCCGAGCCTTGCCCTGCGAGATTCCAGTAGGAGTGGTGCACGGCATTGAGGATGGTCGGCGCATCCGTCGTACCGCGCATGCGGATGTCGAGCACGTTGTCATCGGTCAGGCGATAGGTGGTGCCAAGATGCACCGTGCCGGGAAAGCCCTGCTCGCCATCGGGCGACACCATGGTGAAGGTGACGGTGTTCAGCGTCTCGTCAACAGCGGCATTCCAGATCTTGCGGTCGAATCCGTGCTTGCCGCCGTGCAAATGGTTCGCGCCCTCATTGCGGTCGACCTGAACGGCTTTGCCATCGAGCGTGAAACGTCCACCGCGGATGCGGTTGCCATAGCGGCCGCAGGTGGCCCCGAAATAGGTGTTGGTGGCGATATAGGAGGCAAGATCGTCGAAGCCCAGCACGATGTCCGCCATGTTCCCGTCGCGGCCTGGCGCATGAAACTCGGTGAGCCTTGCACCATAGCTGATGAGCCTGGCGGACAGCCCGTTCTTGTTGCGCAGCACGAAGCCCTGCACATCCTCGCCGTCGATCTCGCCGAACTTGAAACGCTCGATCTTCATGCCGTCTTCTCCGCCTCTTCCATCAGTTCTGCTGCAAGATCAGTTCCGCGCAACGGCTGCCCATCATCATTGCCGGGGCATTGGTGTTGCCGGCATTGATGTTCGGCATGGCGGAGAGATCGCAGACGCGCAAGCGCTCCACGCCGCGCACGCGAAGCCTCGTGTCCAGCACCGCCATCGAGTCGCCCGTCGGTCCCATGCGGCAGGTGCCGCTCGGATGATAGTTGGTCTTGACGAAACGCTTGCAGTGCGTGGCAATCGCCTCGTCACTAATGTTGGCGGGATCGGGAATGGCGACCTTGGTGAATTTCCCCGCCAGCGGCGGCTTGCCGAAGGCCTTGAGGAAATAGCGCTGGCCTTCGATCATGGTCCGCATGTCGTCGGGGTGCTTCAACAGGTTCGGCGAAACGAGCGGCATGTCTTCGGGGTTCGACGAGCGCAGCTTCACGAAACCGCGCGACTTCGGCTTGATGACGACGGTCGTAATGGTGAGGCCATAGGTGTTCTCGACGAGCGTCAGGATATCGCGGTCGAGATAGACGATGGGCACGCAGAAGGCTTGTATCGATGGTTCGTCATCCGGATCGATGGGATTGACGAAAGCCCCTGCCTCGACGCCCGCCGAAAGGATGGGGCCGGAGCCGAACAGCCGGAACTGCAGTCCGTTGCGGATCATCCGCCAGCCGACGCCCTGCTTGAAATAGCCATAGCGGCCATTGGCGATGGCGATGATCGGCACCTCCGGATGATCGATCAGGTTCTGGCCGACGCCCGGCAGGTCAGCGAGGCAGGCGATGCCATGGGCCTTCAATTGTGCGGCATCACCGATCCCTGACAGCATCAGGAGTTGCGGCGTCACCAGCGCGCCCGCCGCCATGATGATCTCGCGCCCGGCATGGGCGATACGTTCGGCTCCGGACTTGTCGCGAAAGGTGACGGATTTCGCGATGCCGTTCTCGATGTTGATCTTTGAGACGCGGGCATTGAGTTCGAGCCGGAAATTCTTCCGGCCCTCCAGCGGCGCGATGAAGGCATAGGCGGCACTCGAACGTTTTCCCCGCCGGTTCATGAACTGGTAGAAGCCGACGCCGCGCTGTGCCGGGCCATTGAAGTCATGATTGTAAGGCTCGCCCATGGCCTGGACGCTCTGCACGAACCAGCGCGAGAGGTCTTCCACATGGCCGGGGTCCGAGACGAGGAGAGGCCCCTCGCTGCCATGCAGATCGTTCTGCAGGCGGTTGTTGCCCTCCATGCCGCGGAAATGCGGCAGCACGTCCTTCCAGCCCCAGCCGGGGTAGTCATTGTCGCCGCGCAGCAGTTCATGCCACTCGTCATAGTCCGAGGGGCGTCCCCGCATATAGACCTGCGCGTTGACCGACGAGCCGCCGCCCAGCACATTGCCCTGCGGAATGTCGTGCACGCGGTTGTTCAGATGTTCCTGCGGCACCGTGCGGTGATAGCGCATGAACTTCGAGCCGTTGATCATCTTGAAGATGCCGGGCGGCATGTCGAGAAGCGGGTGACGGTGCGAGTGCCCGCCTTCCAGCAGCAGCACGCGGGCATCGCTTGCCGTTGCCAGCCGTGCGGCGGCCACGCAGCCTGAAGACCCGCCGCCGACAATGATGTAGTCGTAACTCTCTTTCACGGTCTGTCCTCAGGCGCGAATTGCGTCCAGCCCCTTCCAGTCGAAACTGATGCCGTGCCCGGGTGTCGAAGGCGCAATGGCAAAACCGTCCTCGATCTTCAAGGGCTCGGCGATATAGCGGTCAAGCCCGAAGCCGTGGGCTTCGAGATATGAACGGTTGGGCGCGGCGGCGAGAAGATGCACGGTGACGTCATGCGCGCCGTGCGAGGTGACCGGCAGGTTGAAGGCTTCCGCCAGATGCGCGATCTTCATGAAATGCGTGATGCCGCCGCAGTTCGTCACGTCCGGTTCCGGGAAGGTGACGCCGCCTGATGCAATCAGGTGCTTGAAATCCCACAGTGTACGGAGGTTTTCGCCCGCTGCGATCGGCAGGCCCCCCTCGCGCACCACGCGCGCATGGCCGGCGATGTCGTCGGGCGAGATCGGCTCTTCCAGCCAGGTGAGATCGGAGGGTGCGAAGGCCCGCGCGGCGCGGATCGCCTCGTCCACCGTCCACTTCATGTTGGCATCCGCCATCAGCGGAAAGTCGGGACCCAGGTGCTTCCGCATTGCCGCCACGCGCTCCACGTCTTCCGACAGGCGCTTCCTCCCCACCTTCATCTTGATGGCGCGGAAGCCGCGCTCGAGATTGCGGTCGGTCTGCGCGAGAAGTTTCGGCAACGGCAGTTCGAGGTCGATGCCGCCGGCGTAGCAGGGCACGCGGTCTGAAAAGCCGCCCAGCAATTTCCACAAGGGCTGCGACTGCTTCCGCGCCTTCAGGTCCCACAGCGCCATGTCGACAGCGGAAAGCGCCAGAACGGTCGGCCCCCCGCGGCCGCCGTAATGCGTCTCCCACCACAGCATGTGCCAGATCGCCTCGATCAGGTCGGCGTCGCGGCCGGTGATCGAGGGCGTCATCTCGCGCGAGATGATGTTGGCGATGGCGCCGCCGTTGCGGCCCACCGTGAAGGTGTAGCCCATGCCTTCCGCACCATCCTCGTCGCGGACGACGGCGGTGACGAGTTCGAAGTCCCGCATGATCCCGTGCATCGAATCGGTCAGGATCTCAGGCAGGGGAACACGGTAGAATCCGGTGCTGACGGAATGAATTTTCGACATGTCATCTCTTGAACGGTTGAGCGGCAAAGCCGGGGTGGCTCGGGTGATGCGTTACATCGCATGGAAAGCGCAGCCCGCAAAGATGCCCGAGGCAAAGAAGATGCGTGCCATGCCGAATTCCGATGGCAGACCGGCCGCTTCTTGCGGGAGTGCACACTTGTTGCGTTGCACAACAGAACACTGCTTGACGGCATCACCCATTTGCAATTGTACTACATTTAGGAGACTGCGGATCCAGGTGGTCCGCGTTTCGAAAGCAGTCAGGATGAGGGCGCCGGATGCGCCACGTCTCTGGTTGCTCCGGCTAAAAGAGTACACCAAGGCGGCAGTGGCCCCGCCGAGCGTGATGGTCACGCATGGCCTCACATGGGAGAGTCAAGATGTCAATCAATCGCCGTACAGTCCTCCAGGCCCTCGGTGGCCTGACCCTTGCCGGATTTACGATCCGCCCCGGCTATGCCGCACTGCCCAAGCTTGAAAAGAAAGACAAGTACAAGGTCGGCTTCGCCCAGACCGAGAGCAACAATCCCTGGCGCCTGGCGCAGACCGCCAGCATGAAGGCCGAGGCCGAGAAGCGCGGCTGGCAGCTGGTCTATACCGATGCCGCTGGTTCCGCTGCCAAGCAGGTGGCCGACGTGCGCTCGATGATCGCCCAGAAGGTCGATGTCATCCTGCTCGCCCCGCGCGAGGAAAAGCCGCTGATCCCCGCTGTCATGGAAGCCAAGAAGGCCGGCATTCCGCTGCTGCTGATCGACCGCAACGTCGACCAGTCGCTGGCCAAGGGCGGCGAAGACTATGTTGCCTTCATCGGCTCCGACTTCGTCAAGGAAGGCATGCAGGCGGCGGAAGTTCTGGTAAAGGCCGTGGGCGGCAACGCCAAGATCATCGAGCTCCAGGGCACGGTCGGCTCGTCGCCGGCGAACGATCGCATGAAGGGCTTCGCCGATTACATCAAGGATCATCCGGGCATGCAGATCATTGCATCGCAGTCGGGCGACTTTGCGCGCGACAAGGGACGCCAGGTGTTCGAGACGCTGTATCAGGCGCATCCGGAAGCCACCGCCCTCTATTCGCACAATGACGAGATGACGATGGGTGCCATTGCCGCCATGGAAGCGGCCGGCAAGATGCCGGGCAAGGACCTGATCATCGCCTCGATCGACGGCACCAAGGATGCGACCCAAGCCCTTCTCGACGGCAAGATCCTCGTCGTCGTGGAATGCAATCCGAAGTTCGGCCCCGCCGCCTTCGATGCCATCGAGAAGTATGGCAATGGCGAAACGCTCGAGCCACGCCTCGTCAACATCGACCGCGTCTTCACCAAGGAGAACGCTGCCGAATACATGCCGGAAGCCTACTGAGCTTTCATCCGTCAACACGAAATGGTGGGAGCCACAAGGCTCCCACTCCCTTGTGCTGCTGAACTGCAGGTGAAATGATCTCTCCTCTCCTTTCGATGCAGAAGATCTCCAAGAGCTTCGGCGGCGTGCCCGCGCTGATCGAGGCTTCGCTCGAGGTGATGCCTGCGGAAATCATGGCGCTGGTCGGCCAGAATGGTGCGGGCAAGTCGACCATGATCAAGATCCTGAACGGCGCCTATGTGCGCGACGAAGGCTCGATCTCGTTCAATGGCACGCCGTGGACGGCGGCATCGCCGCAGCAGGCGCAGCGCGCCGGCATCAGCACCATCTTCCAGGAAATCAACCTGATCGGCTATCGCTCGGTGGCCGAGAACATCTTTCTCGGCCGCGAGCCGAAACGCGGGTTCGGTCTGCTCGACTGGGCGAAGATGAATGCCGAGTCGGCCGCATTGCTCAAGCGTTTCGACGTGAAGGTCGATGTGCGCGAGCCCCTCGAACGCTTCTCGACGGCGATCCAGCAGATGGTGGCGATCGCCCGCGCCGTGTCGTTCGATGCGCGCCTCGTCATCATGGACGAGCCGACGTCCTCGCTCGACGAGGCGGAAGTCGCCGTCCTGCTGCGCACCATCCGGCAGTTGAAGGCCGAGGGCGTCGCCGTCATCTTCGTCAGCCACAAGCTCGACGAGCTCTACGAGGTCTGCGACCGCGTCACTATCATGCGCGATGGGCGGACCGTGCAGGTTTCGGCCATGAAGGACATCAGCAAGCTGCACCTCGTCGCCGCCATGCTCGGCCGCGATCTGGCAGAGGTGAAGAAGCGCGGCGCCACCGCCTTTGAGGAAAGTTCCGGCGCCAATATCGGCGGAGAGCTGTTGCAGGCCCGGAACATCGCCGTCGGCCACCGGGTGCATGATGCCAGCCTCGATATCCGCAAGGGCGAAATCGTCGGCCTCGCAGGCCTCCTCGGTTCGGGGCGCACCGAAACCGCACGCGCCATCTTCGCGGCCGATGCGAAAACCTCGGGCGACATCACCTTCAACGGCCAGCCCGCCGCCTTCAAGGGGCCGGCGGACGCCATCAAGGCCGGCATGGGCTATTGCTCGGAAGACCGCAAGGCGCAAGGCATCGTTCCCGGCATGTCGGTTGCGGAAAACCTGACGCTGGCACTGATGCCCGCGCTCACGCGGTCGGGCATGCTGGACGAGGCGAAGCAGCGCGAGGTGGTCGATCGCTTCATCAAGGAAATCGGCATCAAGTGCGCAGGCCCCGACCAGAAGATCCGCGAGCTGTCGGGCGGCAACCAGCAGAAGGTGCTGCTGGCGCGCTGGCTATGCATGAACCCGAAGCTGCTCATTCTCGATGAGCCGACGCGCGGCATCGACGTCGGCGCCAAGGCGGAAATCCAGATGCTCATTCGCAGGCTGGCCAGCAACGGGCTCGGCGTTCTCATGATTTCCTCCGAGCTCGAAGAGATCGTCGAAGGGGCCGACCGCGTTTTCGTGTTGCGCGAAGGAAAGACCGTGGCAGAGTTCGATCACCAGAACATGACGGAAAGCAAGGTCATGCACGCCATGGCTCACGGGCACGACACATGAGCGCCGTATCGGTAACAAAGAAGGAACCGCGCAACTTCAACCGCGCCGCCTTCTTCCAGCGCTATGGCGTGGGCCTCGCCCTCATCCTGCTCATCATCTTCAACCTGATCTTCACGCCCAATTTTGCCACGGCGCAAACGCTGGCGGTGAACCTCACGCAGGTCTGCACCATCGTCATCGTCGGCGTCGGCATGACGCTGGTCATCGCCACGGGCGGCATCGACCTGTCGGTCGGCTCGCTGATGGCGATCGCCGGCGCATTTTCGCCGATGTTCTTCACCGGCCAGCTCATTCCAGTTGACAATCTCTATTTCGGCATCGCGCTGGGCATTGCCTTCCCCGTCCTGATTGCCGGCATGTTCGGCCTGTTCAACGGCTGGCTCGTCACCAAGTTCTCGATCCAGCCGATCATCGCCACGCTGGTGCTGTTCATCGCCGGCCGCGGCATCGCGCAGGTGTCGACCAATGGCGACCTGCAGGTCTTCAAGGTGCCGGAGTTCCAGGCCATCGCCATCGGGCGCGTGCTGGGTGTTCCCTTCCAGGTGTGGATCATGCTGGCGATCGTCATCGTCGCGGCCTTCATCCTGCATCGCACGGTGTTCGGGCGGCAGGTGCTGGCGGTTGGCGGCAACGAGGCAGCGGCGCGTCTCTCCGGCATTCCAGTCAGCCGCGTCAAGTTCCTCGTCTATTTCATCTCCGGCCTGTGCAGCGGCGTTGCGGGCCTCATCGTCATCGCCATGAATTCGGCGGCGGATGCAAATCTGATTGGCCTCGGCATGGAGCTTGATGCGATCGCCGCCGTCGTCGTCGGCGGCACCTTGCTGTCGGGCGGCCGCGCCACCATCATCGGAACGCTGCTCGGCGCGCTGGTCATCCAGCTGGTGCGCTACACGCTGCTGGCCAATGGCGTGCCAGACCCCGCGGCACTTGTGGTGAAGGCTGGCCTCATCGTGCTTGCCGTCTGGCTGCAGCGGCAGGAGCAGGCATGATGAAGGGCTTCCGCATCTCGCCCAGCATGGCCGTCGTCGCCGTGCTCATCATCCTCACGCTGCTGGGTGCCTGGCGCTACGATGGCTTCCTCGGCACCTATAATGTGCAAACGGTGCTGCGCTACAATTCGATGTTTGCGCTCGTGGCGCTCGGCATGTGCTTCGTTATCATGACGGGCGGCATCGATCTCTCGGTGGGCTCGGTCGCGGCCTTTTCCAGCGTGGTCGCCGCGCATTTGAGCGGTTATGGCCTGTTTCCGGGGCTGATCGGCGGCCTTGCCGCCGGCCTGTTTGCGGGAACGCTCAACGCGCTCATCATCACAAGGCTCAAGATCGCGCCCTTCATCGCCACATTGGCAACGATGCTGGCAGCATCCGGCACGGCGCTCCTGCTCGCCAACAACCAGTCGGTGTCGGTGTCCTACGACACCTACTTCACCAATTTGGGGCAGGGCGATCTTCTGAGCTTCATGCGGCCCGAATGGGTCGATGCGGAAGACGCAGGCTTCTTCGCGGGCGTCATCGGCTTCATCCTCAGTTTTCCGACACCGGCCTTCATTGCGCTCGCCGCCTATATTGCAGGCGCCATCGTCATCAATCACACCGCCTTCGGGCGGCATGTGCTGGCGGTGGGCGGCGGCACGGAAGCCTCGCGCCTCATGGGTCTTCCCGTCGACCGCACGATCTTCCTCGTCTACGTCATCTCGGGCGGCATGGCGGGCATGGCGGGCGTCATCCTCGCCTCGCAATTCGGCGCGGGCCAGCCCATCGAGGGGGTGGGCTGGGAGCTTTTTGCCATCGCCTCGGTCGTCGTGGGCGGCACACTGCTGACGGGCGGCAATGGCTCGATCGGCGGCACACTGGCCGGCGCGCTGCTGCTCGGCATCATCTTCACCATCCTGAACTTCGAGAACGGCATGGGCTGGATCTCGCTGTCCGCCTACTGGCAATCAGTGGTGCGCGGCGTGTTCCTCTTCGTCGTCGTGGTGCTGCAGGCGAAGCTCGCGAACCCGGCCAAGGCGGCGGCCTAAACCCAGCCGCCATCCACAATGTAGTTCTGCGACGTGCACATGCGGCTGTCGTCGGACGCGAGAAACAGCGCCATCCGCGCGATGTCTGCGGGGTAAAGCTTCTCGGTGAGGCACTGGCGCTCGGCGATCTGCTTTTCGCCGGCCTCGTTCAGCCACAGCTTTACCTGGCGCTCGGTCATCACCCAGCCGGGCAGCAGGCAATTGACGCGGATTTTTTCCGGGCCCAGCTCGCGTGCCAGGGCGCGCGTCAGCCCGCCGATCGCCGATTTCGCCGTCACATAGGCCGGGCAATCAGGATCGCCCACCAGCCAGGTGATCGAGCCGAAATTGATGATGGAGCCTCCGCCCGCATCGCGCATCTGCGGGCGCACGGCTTGAGCCGCGAAGAACTGGTGACGCAGGTTCACCTGCATGCGGTTGTCCCAATATTCGACCGTCACGCTCTCCGTCGCGTGGCGGTCGTCGTTCCCGGCATTGTTGACCAGCACGCGGATCGGCCCGTTGCGGTTTCCGGCCTCGGCAATCGCGGCGCGCAACGCCTCGATGTCGCGAAGATCGCAGTGGACGAAATGCGGCGCTTCAAGCCCTTCACTCGCCAGCCGCCTCACCAGAGCTTCGGAAGCCTCCCGCGCGATATCGACGAAACACACTTTCGCACCCTGCCGGCAAAAGTGCTCGACCAGGCTTTCGCCGATCCCGCTGCCGCCGCCCGAAATGAACACGCTGCGGCCCTGAAGGCTCGGGTAGCGAGCCGGATTTTCGATCTGTCCCTGCACGATAAGCTCCTTTGAGTCATGTGATCCTCTTTCGGACGGCGGGCCCGAGTCAAGAGAATGGATTGCGCGTCCACGTTATGCTTCGGCATCGGCCGCACTCACTTGAACGATAGGCCAAGCTCGGGTAATCGGGCTGCAGCGAGGCCACGTCCTCCTCCAACCATGGGGAAAAAGTCCGGGACGGCCCGGCGCTGCAACCGCAAGGGTCTATCATGGCTTGGATCATCCTCATCATCGCCGGCCTCCTCGAAGTCGTCTGGGCCTTCACCATGAAACAGTCGGAGGGCTTCACCCGCCTGTGGCCCTCGGTCATCACGCTCGCTGCGATGGCGGTCAGCTTCGGCCTGCTGTCATGGTCGATGCGATCGCTGCCGCTCGGCACGGCCTATACGGTCTGGACCGGGATCGGCGCGGTCGGCTCGTTCATCGTCGGCATCGTGGTGCTCGGCGAACCGGCGAATGCCCTGCGCATCGCCGCCGCATCGCTGATCGTCGGCGGCCTCGTGCTGATGAAGCTTTCCAGTTCGGCCTGACGCAGGGCAGGCCTGCAGATTATGGGCCACGGCTGCGGTGCGGCGCATTGACTTGCCATAGCGGAACGATAGTCTCGGGGCATTCCCAGAGGACGCCTCCACCATGAACATCGAAGTGAAGAACACCAACTACCGCAACGACTCGATTCTCCTGGGCTTCAGCGACCTGAAGCGGCTGAAGACCGAGCGGCCGCTGGTGTTCGAGAAGGGCAAGGGCATCTTCATCTACGACGAGAACGGCAAGGATTATATCGAATCCGTCTCGTGCTTTTATTGCGTGTCGCTGGGCTTCAGCGAGGAGCGGCTGGCAGACGCCGCCTACCGGCAGATGAAGATGCTGCCGATGTATTCCTCCGCCATCCACCGCACGGTGCCCGCGGTGATGGAGTTGACCGAACGCCTCGCCGCGCTGTCGCCGGTCAAGAACCCGCGCATCTATTTCTCGACCACGGGCTCGGAAGCGAACGACCATCTCATGAAGTTCATGTGGTACGGCAACGGCTTTGCGGGCGAGCCCAACCGCCGCAAGATGATCTCGCGCAAGGCCAGCTATCACGGCTCGACGATTGCGACTTGCGCGCTCGGCGGCTCGCAGGACCTGCACGACAGTTTCGGAATCCCCATGGGCTTCTCGCTGCAGGTCAGCCATCCGAGCTGGCCCAACGCCGCACTCCCCGGCGAAGATGAAGAGGGCTTCACCGACCGGCTGGCCGAGGAACTCGAACAAACCATTCTCGAAGCCGGCCCCGAAACCATCGGCGCGATGATTGCCGAGCCTGTCTCGGTCTCCTCCGGCATGTTCCCGCCGCCCGCCAGCTATTTCCCGAAGATCACGAAGGTCTTAAAGAAATACGGCATCCAGCTGTTCATCGACGAGGTCGTTACCGGCTTTGGCCGCTCGGGCCGCATGTGGGCGACGGAGTCGATGGGTCTCGAGCCCGACTGCATGACCTGCGCCAAGGGCATTTCCGGCGCCTACATGCCGATTGCCGGCATCATCATGGGCGAGGAGTTCAACCGCCGCCTCGATATCGGCAACGAGGCGAAGGGCTGGTTCGCCCATGGCGCCACGCATCATGCCCATGTCGTCTCCGCCGCCGTCGCCAACGAGGTGCTCAACATCTTCGACGAGCGCGACATCCTCGGCCATGTCCGCCGCGTGATGCCGCAGTGGAACCGGATGCTCGACAGCATGCTCGATCATCCCCTCGTCGTCGGAAACCGCAAGTGGGGCCTCGCCGGCGCCATCGAAGTCGCCTATCCGGGCGAGGGCCGCGCCGGGCCGGCCGCCAGCCTGAAAGTGGGCGGCGCCACGAAAGAGGTCTACGAGGCAGGGCTTCTCGAAGGCATCATCGTCAGGCCGCTGGCCGGCTGCTTCGTCATGGCGCCGCCCCTGATCATCACGGAAGCGGAAATCACCGAACTCGGCCGCCGCCTGCGCGCCGCGCTCGACCGGGTGCTGGCCAATCATTCAACGCGGTGAGTCGATAGGCGCGGGAAAGGCTCACGCAGCCTGCCCCGACTGCGTCGCCCGGATGACGATCCTTTCCAGGTCGGACTGCGAAAACGGCTTCGAAAGCCTTGGCAGCCCAAGGTCCATGCCGGGTGGCAGTTCTGCGTAGCCAGTCGCCAGGACGATGGGGAGATCGGGTTTCAAGCGCCGCAACTCGATCGACAATTGCGAGCCGGTCATGTGCGGCATGGCCTGGTCGGTGATCACCAGGTCGGGCGTGTGCTTCGCGGCCAGTTCCAGCGCGAGCTTGCCGGAATTCGCCGCTTTCACCTCGTGGCCCAGATCTTCCAGCATGGCGACGGTGTTCATCAGCACCAGCGCATCATCGTCCACTGCGAGGATCACGAGCTTCCGGTGCTCTTCATCCTGCGGACCGGGCAATAGACGGTCCGTGGCCGCCGCAGCGCCCCCACCTTCTGCCTCCTTCGAAGCCGGAAGCCAGATTTCCGCCGTGGTGCCCTTTCCAAGTACGCTCCTCAGGATCAGCGTACCGCCGGACTGCTCCGCCAGGCCGTGCACCATCGACAGGCCGAGGCCCGTTCCCTTGCCCACGCCCTTGGTGGTGAAGAAGGGGTCGGTCGCCTTGCTCAGCGTTTCCTCGTCCATGCCTTCGCCGCTGTCGCTCAGGCACAGTGCCACATAGCGCCCCGGCGCCAGGCGGGGATGGCCTTCGCCGATTGTCGCTTCCTGCCCGGAAATGACGATCCGTCCTTCGCCATGCATGGCGTCGCGCGCATTCACGGCCAGATTGAGCAGGGCGGATTCAAGCTGGTTGGCATCGGTTTGGACCGCCGGCAGGCGCGGGGGGAGTTCGGTATCAATGGTGATGGTCGGCCCCAGCGAACGCTGCAACAGCTCCATCATGCCCTTCACCAGCTGCGGCAGCTCGATGTGCTCGGGCTTCAGATCCTGCCGCCGTGCGAAGGCCAGCATCCGGTCGGTGAGCGAGCTTCCGCGCCGCGCGCCCTCGACCGCGTTGTCGAGCAGGCGGTACAGCACCGGGTCGTCGGGCAACCGCTTGCGCAAGAGTTCGAGACTGCCGAGAACCGCCATCAGCAGGTTGTTGAAGTCATGCGCGATGCCGCCCGTCAGGTTGCCGATCGCCTCCATCTTCTGGGCCTGCTGCAGTGCCTGTTCGACCTTGTAGCGCGCCGTCGTCTCGATCGCCTCCGGCACGATCGCCACCACTTCGCCCGCACTGTTCTTGACCGGGCGCATCGAAAAATCGTAGCGCCTGGTTCCCGTCGGCAGGTTCAGCGTCATGTCCATCGCGACGGTCTCGCCTTTTGCCACGCGTGAAACTGCGTCCTTCACGATGTCCGTCATCCGGGGCGTGCCGGTAAACCACGGGGTTTCCCAGAAGGGCATGCCCACGATGTCCTCCTGGCCGACGAGGATGGCGGCGAGTGACGTGGCATTGGCATATTGCAGGACGCCATCCACCGTCAGGAGGCCGGCATAGAGGTGTGAGCTCTCGATGATGGCGCGGATGCTTTTTTCGCTGCGCTCGAGCGCTTGCGTGCGCTCGGCAACCTTGGTTTCGAGATCGGCGCGAAACAGCTTCTCGCCTTCGCGCGCCATCGCCAGCGAACGTACCCTTTCGATATGCGCCCATGAGCGCTGGGTCACCTCCGTCAGCAGCGCGAGTTCGGATGCCGTCCACACGCGCGGCGCGCTTTCGTGCAGGGCCATCAGTGCGGTGAGCCTGCCTTCCTTCACCAGCGGCATGCATACCGTGGCGGAAACACCGATTTTCTCAAAGGCTGCTGCTTCGTCCTGCGGCAGTTCGGAGGCGATGTCGTTCAGGACGAGCGGCAGCCCGGCGCGCAGATTGCGCACGGCGAGCCTCCCGAAATCGGCAAGTCTGTAGTAGCCCACGATGCTGGCCATGCCTTCGCGGCTCCAGTCTCCGCGGATTGTGAAATAATCTTCGTTGGGCTCCATGTCGGCATAGGCGCAGATCGCCACATCCAGATAGCGCCCGAGCATGCGCGTGGTGATCGCGAGAATGCCGTCGGCATCCGAATTGGCCGCCGTTTCGCGTCCGAGCGCATCGAGGAACCGCAGGCGTGATTCGCCCTCGCTGATCTCGGTCAGGTAGCGGCGGGCTTCATACTGCCGCCGTCTTGCCCGCAAGGCATTCTCGACCACGTTGAGAAAGGCAGTAGGGTGAAACGGGCGGTCGAGCACCATGACGTTGCCGAGAAGCGACTTAATGCCTGCCAGCTGCGGATTCTGGTCCGGCGAGTTGTCGCGGCGCGCCAGAATCACGAACGGAAAGTCGGACCATGGCGGCTGGCGCTCGATCCACGATGCCACAGGCGTCAGATCGGCATATTGCAGGGCCTCCGTCGTCAGCACGGCAACCCCGGCGCCTTCCTGAATCCTCTTCAGAAGTTCAGGCAGCGTGGCGCATACCCTGGCTGTCTTGCCGGCCCCTTCCAGTATCGATGCCGCAAGTGCGCCATCGCGCCCATCGGGTGCCAGGATCAAGGCCCGTTCCGAATTTATCACAAGCAGGTTTCCATGCGGTTTCAGCCACCGAGCAGAGACGTGCCGCCGCCCGAATAGGTCGGCACGCCACGCAATACGCCCTGAAATTCCTGAAGCGGTTCGCCGATCACCACGCCCTTGTCCCCAATCTGATACTCGCGGATCGTATCCTCATGCGGGCTGGCCCGCTTCTTGATCACCGAAATGGCGCGGCGCACCCGGCCAAAGGCCTCGAAATACCGCAGCAGAAGCACACTGTCGGCCAGGTATGTGATGTCGACGGGCGAACGCATGTCACCCACCAGCCCGTGCTGCGCCACCGTCAGGAATGTCGTCGCGCCCTGACGGTTCAGGTACTGCAGCAGTTCGTGAACGTGAAGCAGCAGCTCATGCTCTTCCGGCATCGCGGACTGGTAGCCGTTGAGGCTGTCGATCACCACCGTCTTGACATTGGCGCTGTCGACCCGGTCTCTCACACGGTGCGCAAATTCGCCGGGCGAAAGCTCGGCGGCGTCAACCTGCTCGATGATCAGGTTTCCTGACTCGCGCATGCTTTCAAGGTCGATCGACATGCTGTTGGCGCGGTTGAAAAGCAGGCCTAACTCCTCATCGAAAATGAACAGCGCCACCTTCTCGCCGCGTTCGACGGCGGCGCGGGCGAAATGCAAGGTCAGCAGCGACTTTCCGGTGCCGGCCGGCCCCAGGATGAGAACGCTCGATCCGCGCTCGACGCCGCCGCCCAGCAGATCGTCAAGCTGGCTGATGTTGCTGCTCACCGTGATGCGCTGGAAGCTGGTGCGGTGTTCGCTTGCAACCAGGCGCGGGAACACCCGCAAGCCGCCGCGGTCAATCGCGAAGTCATGGTATCCGCCGCGATAAGACTGGCCGCGATATTTGATGACGCGGAGGCGGCGCCGCTCCTTGCCATAGGTGGGCGCCAACTCTTCCAGCCGCAACACGCCATGCGCCACGGAATGTACGGTCTTGTCCAGCGCCTCCGTCGTCAGATCATCGAGCATCAGCACGGTGGCGCCGTCATGCGCGAAATAGTGCTTCAGCGCCAATATCTGGCGGCGGTAGCGCAACGAACTCTGGGCCAGAAGGCGGATTTCCGACAGGCTGTCGATGACCACCCGGTCGGGCTTCAGCCGCTCGACGGCCTTGAAGAGCGCCTGCGTGGTTTCTCCCAACTCAAGGTCGGACGAGTAGAGCAGCGTCTGTTGCTGTTCGCTGTCCAGAAGAAGTTCCGGTGGCACCAGTTCGAACACCTCGAACTTCGTGCTGATATCCCAACCATGCGACTTCGCCGAAAGCCGGAGTTCCTGTTCGGTCTCCGACAATGTCACATATAGGCAGGTTTCGCCGCGCTCGGCTCCTTCCAGCAGGAACTGCAGGGCGATCGTCGTCTTGCCGGTGCCGGGACTGCCCTCGATCAAATAAAGGTGGCTCCGCGCGAGGCCACCCACAAGCACATCGTCCAGGCCTTGCACCCCAAGCTTGGCCTTATCACTCAAAACGCGTCGCGACATTCACCGTGCCCAAATTTTTTTGGATCGATGTACAACGTCCGGAGGGGAGGTTGGTTCCTGAAGCAAATGCGCGGGGTCCTGCCCGTACAAAATGGTTCAGTGGGGTTCGGCCGTGACCGTTTACTGGGAAGCTTCGCCTGGCTGCCAATCCGGAACCACCTTAGGCCCTGCCGTCTTCCCGATGGGGTCATCTGCGGGCCATTGTCTAAGGCATGGCATTGGCCGATGTTCGTCCACCAACCGCGGAGCGACACCATGCATGTCATCAAGCTTTACCTGCCGTTGCGGGACAATTCCGGCCATGCCTTCGAGGCGCGGATGTTCAAGGATGTGGAAAAGGAACTTTCCGAGCGCTTCGGCGGCGTGACGGCCCACACCCAGGCGCCAGCCAATGGGTTGTGGCGGGAGGGAGACACGACCCATGCCGACGAGATCGTCATTTTCGAGGTCATCCTCAAATCCGCCGACAGGGCCTGGTGGACGCAGTATCGCGAACGGCTGGAACGCCTGTTCCGGCAGAAAAGCGTCATGGTCTTCCTGCAGAACATAGAGGTTCTGTAGACCCCGCGGGAACAGTTTCTGCCGCTATTCGTTGAACGGGCATGGCCAAAGCATTGCTCAATACATCGCCTGCTACCCACCTGCCTTCGACACGGAAGCGCGTGCGCGAACACACGGCCGACAAGGTGAACCGGCGCATCCGGACCAGGACCGAAGACAGCATCCGCCATTACGCTGCCAGAAAGAACCAGATCGCGACGCGGCTCGACCAGCTCGACCGGGAATGGGACGTCGAACGCGCGATCGAGGCCAATGCCGCGACGCTCGCGCTGTCAGGTGTCGTCATGGGGGCGGCGCTCGACAAGCGCTGGCTGATTCTTTCCGGCGTCGTCACGGCATTCCTGTTGCAGCATGCACTCCAGGGCTGGTGTCCACCAGTTCCGGTGCTGCGGCGGTTGGGTTTCCGGACGGCGGACGAAATCAATCAGGAACGCTATGCGCTGAAGGCCATTCGTGGCGATTTCGACCGGAGTGGGCGCACGGGCGACAAGGTCGAACAGGCGCTTGAAGCGTCAGACTTGCAAGGCTCAGGCCGAACTATTCCCAAGCGCCGCCGCTAAGTCAGTTGTGTCGGTACTCCTTGTCGAAGTGACCGGAACGCAGACACAGTTCGCTGCGTCCCGGCCGACCGTCTTCTCAACCAGATGTAGCTATGAGGTTGCGGGCAGTATAACGTCCCCATTGTTTCCGAAGACACGGAAACGTCAATTGGGGAACGACACATGGATATTCTTGGCCTGATCATTCAACTCGTCGCAGGTGCCGTTGGCGGTAACGCCGCGGGTGCCGCCATGAAAGCGAAGAGTCTCGGCACGACTGGAAACTCGATCGCCGGCGCCATCGGCGGCGTCATTCTGGCGCAGATCGTGCAGCGCGTCACCGGCGTTCAGATGTCGCCCGATGCGGCGGCCGGGGCTGCCACTGCGGCCTCGAACCTCGACATCGGCAGCCTGATCACGCAGATCGTCGGCGGCGGTGCGGGCGGTGCGATCCTCACGGCCATCGTCGGCATGATCAAGAACCGCTAAATGCGTTCCGCCGCTGCCGGTTTTCCGGCAGCGGCGGTTTTATCCCCGAATTTCGGCAAGCAGCAGCCTGCCATCATCCAGATCAGTTGCGAGACTTCTTTTCCGAAGACTTCGATTCCTTCTTGGACGCCTTCTCAGCGTCCTTTGCGGCCTTTTTGGATGCCTTCTCGGTATCCTTGGCAGCCTTCTTGTTGACCTTGGACTGGCCCTTGGCGGCCTTTTCAGTCGTCTGGGCTGCCTTCTTTGCTGCCTTTTCAGCAGCCTGCGCGGCCTTCTTCGCGGCCTTCTCGGCTGCCTTCACGGCCTTGTCGGGGCGGCCGTCCGAGTCGTCCGTTCCGGTGTCATCGTCATTGCCGCCACCCTGATCCGGGGTGCCGTCGTCATCGCCCGAACCCGGCGTGTCATCATCATTGCCGCCGCCCTGGTCCGGTGTGCCATCGTCATCGCCCGAGCCCGGCGTGTCATCGTCATTGCCGCCGCCCTGGTCCGGCGTGCCATCGTCATCGCCCGAGCCCGGCGTATCGTCGTCATTGCCGCCGCCCTGATCCGGCGTGCCGTCGTCATCGGCTGACTGGGCATGGGCGGTGGAGGCCGCGAAGGGGTTGAAGGATGTGGCGATGGGGGCAACGCCATAGATGCCGAGGCCAAGAAGGAGGGCCATGAATGAGGTCGAGTAGCGCATGATGTATCCTCTCGTTGCTGCTGTTTGCAGGCTTCGTTGTGAAGGCATCCGCAACATGCACGAGACGGCCTGACAGCTTCATGAGAGCGGCTGTCAGGCAAATATCAGAGTCTCTAAGAGAAGGTTACCGGCAGGCGAATCACTTTAAGAAAACTGCAGCATAGAGGCGGCGGAGTTCCGCCTTCTGCACCTTGCCCATGGCATTGCGCGGCAACTCGTCCACGACGAAAATCCGCTTTGGCACCTTGAACTTCGCAAGCCGTTCTGACAGCGAGGAGATCACGTCCTGTTCGTGCGGAATTCTGCCGCGCACGGTGATGACGGCGATGACGCCCTCGCCGAAATCCGGATGCGGCACGCCGACAACGGCCGACTCACCAATGCCTTCCATCCGGTCGAGAACGTCCTCGACCTCCTTCGGATAGACATTGAAGCCGCCTGAGATGATGAGGTCCTTGGCACGGCCGACGATCGAGACGCGGCCTTGGCTGTCAATGGTGCCGACGTCACCGGTGATGAAGTAACCATCCGCCGTGAAGTCTTCCTGCGTTTTCTCAGGCATTCGCCAGTAGCCTTTGAAAACATTGGGACCTTTCACCTCGATGACGCCTGGCTGATCGCCCGTGATGCGAACCGATACGCCGGGCAGCGCGAAGCCCACGCTGCCTGGCACGCGCTCACCTTCATAAGGGTTCGACGTGATCATGCCGGTCTCCGTCATGCCGTAGCGCTCGAGAATCGCATGACCCGTCCGTGTACGGAAGGTTTCATGCGTCTCCGCCAGCAGCGGCGCCGAACCGGAGATGAACAGCCGCATGCCGCGCGCCGTTTCGGCAGTGAAATCCTCCGCCGCCAGCAGCCGCGTGTAGAAGGTCGGCACACCCATCATCAGCGTCGCCTGCGGCATGGCCGCGATCAGCGATGCCGCATCGAACCTGTCGAACCAGATCATCTCCGCGCCTGAAAGGAACGCGGTGTTCAGCGCCACATAAAGCCCATGCACATGGAACACCGGCAGGGCATGCAGCAGCACATCGTGGCTGGTGATCTGCCAGAGCTTCACCAGCGTTGCGGCATTGGAGGCGAGGTTGCCGTGGGTGATCATCGCGCCCTTGGAGCGCCCGGTGGTGCCGGACGTATATAGCAGCCCCGCGAGATCGTCCGCCTTGCGCTCCACCGTGTCGTGGCGGTCATCCATCTGCGCGGCCATCGCGGCAAGCGAGCCTTCGCCTGCGGCATCGAGGTTGACGACGGCGAAAATGCCATGGCGGTTGCCCAGCTCCCGCATCGCCTTCTGCCGTGCGGGATCGCAGACGATCAGCTTCGGCGCGGCATCGCCCAGAAAATAGTCGAGCTCGGCATCTGTATAGGCGGTGTTGAGCGGCTGGTACACCCCGCCCGCCTTCATCACCGCGAGGTAGAGCAGCACCCCGGCGATCGATTTCTCGACCTGCACCGTCACCCGGTCTCCCGGCTCCACGCCCAGCGCCGCCAGCGCATTGGCATAGCGCGAAACGCCGGACAACAGCTCGGCAAAGCTCAATCGCATTGCGCCGTCGGCAGTGCGGATTGCCGCCCGCCCGCCCGCGGCGCGGAAGCACTGTTCGAATTGCAGATAGAGATTTTCGTTCGGCACTGTGGATAACCCCGGGCTTCAGCGATCTGTCATGGGCCTGTCATTGTCGCCGTGCAGGGTGAGGATGCAGGACGTACTTCACCCTGCAACACCCAAACTTCAGCCATGCTGCGGCGATCCGGCCTTCTGCCCCTCGAGCCCCCATCACCCGGCATGGCGCTTCTTTTCAACCTTCGATAAATGCTTTCGTGCGCTTCAGCGCCTCCACGATGTCCGCCTCGCTCGCGGCGTAGGATAGCCGCATGTAGCCCTTGCCGTTGGCGCCGAAACTGTCGCCGAAGATCAGGGCCACATAGGCCTTGTCCAGCAGTTCGCGGGCAAGATCGCGGGACTCCCAGCCGGTGCCTGAGATATTGGGGAAGGCATAGAAGGCGCCGCCCGGCACGCGGCAGCGCACCCCCTTGATGTCGTTCAGGCCCTTCACGACGATGTCGCGGCGCTTCTGGAAGCTCTTGCGGAACCCCTCGATCTCGTCCATCGGTCCGGTGATGGCGGCAAGCCCCGCCATCTGGGTGGCAACGGAGGTGCAGGAGTGGTCCACCGTGATCAGCTTCTTCACATAGTCGATCAGGTGCCTGGGCCAGATGCCGAACCCTAAGCGCCAGCCGGTCATGGCGAAGGTCTTGGACCAGCCGTCGAGGATGATCGTCCGGTCGCGCAACTCCGGGAAGCTCAGGAAAGAAACGAAGTCGACGCCGTCATAGACCTGATGGCTGTAGATCTCGTCCGACAGGATCGCCACATTGGGATGCTTCGCCAGCCCATGCGCCAGCTTGGTGATTTCCTCGCGCGAGACGACGCCGCCCGTGGGGTTCGCGGGCGAGTTGATGATGATCAACCGCGTTGCCGGCGTGATCAGGGACAAGACTTCCTCCGCATCGAAGCCGAAGTCCTTTTCCTCGCGGATGGGGTAGGGCACAGGCTTCGCACCGGAAGACCGCGCCGCATCGCGATAGGGCGGAAAGCCCGGATCGGGATAGAGGATTTCCGCACCCGGCCCGCCGAACATCTGGCAGGCGAAATAGAAGGTCACCTTGCCGCCCGGCACGATCACCACTTCATCGCCCGTCACCGGCACGTTGAAGCGCTTGCCCACATATTGCGCCACCGCATCGCGAAGCACCGGCAGGCCTTGTGGGCTCGTATAGCCATGCGGCCCGTCGCGCACGGCTTTCTCTGCCGCCGCAAGGATATGCTTCGGCGGCGTGAAGTCCGGCTGGCCGATCCCCAGATTGATGACCGGATGCCCCTTGGCTTTCAGCGCGTTGGCACGATCCAGAACGGTAAAAGCGGTTTCTTCTTCGATGGCCGCGACGGCGGGATTGATCTTCAGCATCAGGTCACTTCATCAATTGCGGGGTCAAGCAGGTGGCTGACATTGCGCCCGCCATGGCCTGTTTCTACGGCTTCGCGGAAGATTTCCGCAACGGATTCCGTCAGGCGTGTCGCGCAACCCAGCTTTTCGGCCAGTTCGGCATAATAGCTGATGTCCTTGGCGGCGTTCGCAATTGCAAAACGATAGCCGTCGAAATCGCCGTGAAGGGCGGGCTCGACCATCTTCCGCAGCACGCCGGAATTGCCGGAGCCGTTCTGCATCACCTCGTAAAGGTCCTTCCAGTCGATCTGCGCCGTTCTCGCGGCACCGAAGGCTTCCGCCACCAGCGCCACCATGCCCGTCACCAGATAGTTGGAAATGAGCTTCGCGGTGTGGCCCGAACCCGGCGGCCCGAAGTGCTTGATGGTGGTGGCAAAGCAGGCGAGCAGGGGCTGGATGCGCGCGAACGTCTCGGGCTCAGCCCCGCACAATACGCCCAGCACGCCCTGTTCCGCCTGTTCCGGGCCACCGGTCAGCGGAATATCGGCATAGCCGACGCCCATCGCCTTCAGCTCCTGCGCCAGCCGTTTCGTGGCATCGGGCGCGGAGGTTCCGGCATCCATGATGATCTGGCCCTGCCGCAGGTGCGGTTTCAGGCCTGCAATGCTGTCCGCCACCACTTTCGATGTCGTCACGCAGATGAGGATGACATCTGCCCCCGCCAATGCCGCAAGGCTTGCTGCCTCGCGCGCGCCCTTCGCCACAAGATCTTCCACCGGCCCCCGGTTGCGGTGCGCGATGACCGAGACCTCATGGCCATGTTTCAGCAGATTGGCAGCCATGCCATGGCCCATCATGCCTGCGCCGACCAACCCGATGTGCATGCTTGCCTCTCTCCTTTGCCCCTATTAAGCAGGCGGTGAATTCATGTCTTCGCCCCGCGTGAGCGGGGAGAAGAAAGGGGCCCAATGCGCAAGCATTGGGATAGAAGAGGGGCAACCGGGCTTTGCCGGAGCATGGACCGGTTGCCCCTCTCCTCCCCCAACTTCGTTGGGTCCCCTTCCTCTCCCCGCTCGCGCGGGGTGAGGACATATAGCCAGATCATTCAGGAGTCTTTCACTATGGCGCTGCACCGGAATTTCATCAATGGCGAATGGCTCGAAGGCAAGGGTGCCCGCGAGAACATCAACCCGTCTGACATCACCGACATCGTCGGCGAATATGCCCAGGCCGACAAGGCTCAAGCCGAAGCCGCCATCGCCGCCGCGAAAGCCGCCCTTCCGGCATGGAGCGCCACCACCCCGCAGCAGCGCGCCGACATTCTCGAATTCATCGGCGTCGAGCTTCTCGCCCGCAAGGACGAGATCGGCCGGCTTCTGGCGCGCGAGGAAGGAAAGCCTCTCGCCAACGGCATTGCCGAGACGATGCGCGCCGCGCAAATCTTCAAGTTCTTCGCGCAGGAAGCGCTCCGCACCGAGGGCGTGGCGCTGGCTTCCGTCCGTCCTGGCGTCGATGTGCTGGTCACGCGCGAGCCCGTCGGTGTCGTGGGCCTCATCTGCCCGTGGAACTTCCCCATCGCCATTCCGGCGTGGAAGATGGCGCCGGCACTCGCCTTCGGCAACACGGTCGTGTTCAAGCCGGCTGATCTCGTTCCGGGTTCCGCCTGGGCCTTGACTGAAATCATCTCGCGCTCCGGCCTTCCGAAGGGTGTCTTGAGCCTCGTCATGGGCCGTGGCTCGGTCGTCGGGCAGACGATCCTGGACTCGCACGATGTGAATGCGGTGTCGTTCACGGGCTCGGTCGATACCGGCGCCAAGGTCGCCATGGCCTGCGCCTCGCGCGGCGCCAAGTTCCAGCTCGAAATGGGCGGCAAGAACCCGCTCGTCGTGCTCGACGATGCCAATCTCGATACAGCCGTCGCAGCAGCGCTTGATGGCGCCTTCTACCAGACGGGTCAGCGCTGCACGGCGTCGTCACGATTGATCGTCGGCGCGAAGGTGCATGATGCCTTCGTGGAACGCATGGTCGATGGCATGAAGAAGCTTAAAGTCGATCACGCGCTGAAGGACGGCACCGTCATCGGTCCGGTGGTGGACGAATCCCAGATGGCGCAGGACGAGAAATATATCCAGATCGCGCGCGACGAGGGGGCCGAACTCGCCTGGGGCGGCGAGCGCCTGAACCGCGATACGAAGGGCCACTACCTTTCCCCCGCGCTGTTCATCGGCACCACCAACGACCAGCGCATCAACCGCGAGGAAGTGTTCGGTCCCGTCGCATCGGTGATTAAGGTCGATGGCTATGACGAGGCGCTGGCCGTTGCCAATGACACGCCGTTCGGCCTCTCTTCCGGCATCATCACCACGTCACTGAAATATGCGACCGACTTCCGCAAGAAGTCCGCCGCTGGCATGGTGATGGTGAACCTTGCCACCGCGGGCGTCGACTATCACGTCCCCTTCGGCGGAAGGAAAGGCTCCAGCTATGGCGCCCGCGAGCAGGGCCGCTTTGCAGCGGAATTCTATACTTCGGTGAAGACGGCCTATACGCTGGCTTGACCGTCCACCACTTCTGTCATCCCCGGGCTTGTCCCGGGGACCCATTCATCCACACGCTCAAGCTTATGAGCCGGTTGAACCATGGTTCGCCGGAACAAGTCCGGCGATGACAGATCATGAGGAGTTTCAATCCACCGGTACTGCCACTTCCGTGTCCTTCCCCAGCTTTCGCTCGCGGGCCAGCACGAAGATGCCGCTGGCGATGACGACTGCGGCGCCAATGATCGTCCACATGTCAGGCACGTCGCCGAACACCGCAAGGCCGATCAGGATCATCCAGACGATCTGCGTATAGATGAAGGGCGCCAGCGTCGAGGCGGGAGCCAGCCGGTGCGCCTGGATCAGCAGGAAGTGCCCGATACCCCCCGCCAGCCCCATGCCCAGCAGCAACAGCCATTCGATCCCCTGCGGCATCTGCCAGGCCCATGGCAGTGGCAGCGCCGCAAAGCCTGCGCCAAACAGGCCCACATAGAACAGCGAGGTTTCGGCCCGGTCGCGCCCACCCACTTTCCGCGTGGCAATATTGTAGATCGAGCCGCAGAAGGCAGCACCAATCGAGAGGAACATGGCCCAGTGAAAATCCATGCTGCCCGGCCGCATGATGACGAGCACGCCTAGGAAACCGATGAGCACCGCAATCCAGCGCCTGATCCCCACTTTCTCGCCCAGCAGCGGCACCGAGAGCGCGCAAACCCAAAGCGGAATGGTGAAGGATATCGCCGCCGTCTGCGCCAATTGCAGATAGGTGATGGCGATGAAGTTTAGGAAGGTCGAGGCCAGCAACGTCAGCCCACGGATGAACTGCAACCCGATATGGCGCGAGATGATCGTCGCCGGCCGTCCCGTCCGCTCGATCAGGATCATCGCCAGCACCAGCGCAATCAGATAGCGGAAAAACACTGCGACGGGCGCAGGCAGCGTCTGCATCACATATTTTGCCAGCCCGTCGAGGATCGCGAAGATCATCACGGCGGCGGCCATCAGCAGGATGCCTTTGATGCGCGGGTTCATCTGAATGCCTTGTGTAAATCCGTCATGCCCGCGCAGGCGGGCACCCAGCTTTCTTTCTGCAGCGAAGCGGAGCCCCCGCCTGCGCGGGGGTGACGGGCATTTTCATGCCGGACAATCAAGCAAGCACGATACCCCGCTCAGCGAAGGACGTCCGCGTCGCATCCGCCGAACCGTCAAGGTCGATCGCCCGGCAGGCGGCCTCGATCACGTCGGTGTCGAAGCCCAGTTCCCTCGCGTCTTCGGCGGAATAGCGAACGCAATAGTCGAAGGCAAGGCCGATGCAGGTCACATGCGTGAAGCCGCGTTCCTTGAGGTAGCCGCCCAATCCCGTCGGCGTCTTGTGGTCATTCTCGAAGAAGGCGGAATAGCTGTCGATGCCCTTCCTGAATCCCTTGCGGATGATCAGCTCCGCATGCGGAATGTCGAGGTCCTTGTGGAAGGCCGCACCGGGCGTGTTCTGGATGCAGTGGTCGGGCCACAGCGTCTGCGGTCCGTAGTCCATCGTCACCATTTCGAATGGGCTCTTTCCGGCATGCGACGTGGCGAAGGACGAATGCCCCGCCGGGTGCCAGTCCTGCGTCAGCACCACATGCTGGAAGCCGTGTGCCAGGCGGTTGGCGATATGGACGATCTCGTCGCCCCCCGGCACCGCCAGGCGGCCCCCGGGGCAGAAGTCATTCTGCACATCGATGACGAGAAGAACGTCGGTCTCCTTGCGCATGGTTTTACCTCACAAATTGAGTTTCACTCTGCGATGGCCGCCGCGCAGCCCTTGAAGGCCGGGAACCTGTCGACGATCACGTAGACCGGGATCGGCCGCATGACGTGGGCGAGACGGCCCTTTTCCTGGAAGATAGTGCGGAAGGAACCGGCCTTCAATTTCTCGACGATCGAGGGCGCTATGCCGCCCGCGAGATAGACGCCGCCGCGGGCCTGCATGGTCATGGCCGCGTCACCTGCGATCCGCGCCAGCCAAGTGATGAACTGGTCCAGCGTCTTCACGGCCGCTGCGTCGGTTCCGGCAAGGGCCGCCTGCAGCACGTCTTCCGGCGTCTGCTGCACGGGCTTCTCGGCCACCGCCTGATACATGCGCAACAACCCGCCGCCGGTGATCGCATCTTCCGACTCGAAGATCACGCCCGGCCTGGTCATCCTCTCGCGCCAGTCGAACTCTTCGCGGTCGGCAACCGGCAGGTTGATGTGGCCAACCTCGCCCGGCAGCGCCATCCAGCCGCCTTGCGGCAGGGGGGCCAATGTCGCCATGCCAAGGCCGGTGCCGGGGCCAAGCACGATCTTCACCGCCGGCTTCGGCGGGGTTTCGCCGCCGATCTGGATGATGTCGTCACCCTCCAGATGCGGCAGCGACATCGCCAGCGCCTCGAAGTCATTCAAGAGGCGGAAGCGGCCTGCGCGCGCGGCCTTCTTCAGCGACTCGCGGGTAAATTTCCAGTCGCGGTTGGTCAGCGCCACGACCTCGCCCTCGATCGGGCCGGCCACGGCGATGGCCGCCGCCACCAGCGCCCCGAGCCCCCGGGACTTCAGATAGGCGCCGATCGACTCCTCCAGCGAGCCGTAATTGTTGTTCTTCAGAACGTCGATGTCGCGGATCCGGGTGGAACCCGGTTCCACCAGCCCAAAGCGGGAATTGGTGCCCCCGATGTCGCCGACAAGTGCCAGTTCAGTCATGTTCCGCCTCTTGAACTCCAAGTGCCACGGCACAGGGCTTTGGGCAACAGCGAAAGCTTTACCCCCACCCAAAACCCGTCTAGGAACGGCCAAACCCTTTCACACCGGATATGACGTGACGAACCCGCTCGAACAGGAAGTGGCGCGCAGGCGCACCTTCGCCATCATCTCCCACCCGGACGCCGGCAAGACGACGCTGACCGAAAAGCTCCTGCTGTTCGGCGGCGCCATCCAGCTCGCCGGACAGGTGCGCGCCAAGGGCGACCGCCGCCGCACGAGATCCGACTGGATGTCGATCGAGCGGGCGCGCGGCATCTCGGTCGTCACCTCGGTGATGACCTTCGAATACGGCAACACCGTCTTCAACCTGCTCGACACGCCGGGCCACGAAGACTTCTCGGAAGACACCTACCGCACGCTCACCGCCGTCGATGCCGCCGTCATGGTGATCGACGCCGCCAAGGGCATCGAGGCCCGCACGCGGAAGCTGTTCGAAATTTGCCGGTTGCGCGACATCCCGATCATCACCTTCGTCAACAAGATGGACCGCGAGACGCGCGATCCCCTCGACCTCCTCGACGAGATCGAGAAGGGACTGGCGCTCTCGGTCGCCCCCATGGTCTGGCCCATCGGGCAGGGCAAGGAATTCGCCGGCACCTATGACCTTAATTCGCCGCGTGTGCGCCAGCTCGAGAAAGACCCCGAAGGCGTTCCCGTTTCCGGCCCCGATGATCCACTGATCGATACGCTCATCAAGGGCGATGTTCTCGCCAAGTGGCGTGACGAAATCGAACTGGTGAAGGATCTCTGCACCAGTTTTGACCGAAAGGCGTTTCTGGAAGGCCATCTCAGCCCGGTCTATTTCGGCTCGGCCATCAAGAACTTCGGGGTGCGCGATCTGCTTGAGGCGCTCATCACCTACGCGCCCCCGCCGCGCGACCAGCAGGCATCCGCCCGCGTCGTTCACGCGACGGAACCGAAGATGACCGGCATCGTCTTCAAGATCCAGGCGAACATGGACCCCAATCACCGCGACCGTATCGCTTTCATGCGCCTTGCCTCGGGAAAGCTCACGCGCGGCATGAAGGTGAAGCTCGTGCGCACCGGCAAGATGGTGGCGCTGAACGCGCCGCAATTCTTCTTCGCGCAGGACCGTTCGATCGCAGATGAAGCCTTTGCGGGCGATGTCGTCGGCATTCCGAACCATGGCCTTCTCCGCATTGGCGATACGCTCACCGAAGGCGAAGACATCGTCTTCACCGGCGTTCCCAGCTTCGCGCCGGAAATCCTGCGCCGCGTGAAACTCGGCGATCCGATGAAGGCCAAGAAACTGCGCGAGGCGCTGGAACAACTGGCGGAGGAGGGCGTCGTCCAGCTCTTCATCCCGGCCGATGGTTCTCCGGCCATCGTCGGCGTCGTCGGCGCCTTGCAGCTCGACGTGCTGGCCGATCGCCTCGGCAGCGAATACGGCGTTCCCGTCACGTTCGAGCCATCACGCTATGAGGTGATGCGCTGGATATCCTCGGACGATCCGAAGAAGCTCGACGAGTTCATCGCCGCCAACCGCTTCTCGATTGCCAATGATCTCGACGGCGATCCGGTTTTCATGGCACAGTCGGCCTTCAGCCTGAACTATACGCTCGAACGCGCACCCGATATCCGCATCACCGAGATCAAGGAAATGCACAAGGCGGCATGAGCAGCATCAGCCTCTATCTCCCGGCGGATTTCGGCTGGCCCAATGGCGCGGCCATCCTGCTGATCTTCGCGCTCTGGGGGCTCTACACGCCGATCCTGAAGCTCGTGGGGCGGGGCTCGCTCAACACCCAGCTTCATGCGGTGCGGCTGCGCTGGCTGCAGACGCATCAGGCGGTATCGCGCGATCATCGCGTGATCGACGCCATCATGCTGGGCCACATCTCAAGCTCGGTTGCCTATTTCGGTTCGGCAACCTTGCTCGTGCTGGCGGGCCTTCTCGGCACGCTCGCCAACATCAGCCGCGTCTACATCGTCACGCGCGACCTCAAATTCGTCGATGCGGCGATGTCGGCGGGGCTCTTCACGCTGTACTTCTCGATCCTCACGCTGATGCTGGCGCTGTGCCTGTTTTCCTTCACCTATGCGCTGAGGAAAATGGCCTATGTCTTCGCCATGCTGGGAGGCCTCGAGGCCACGGCCGCCAATTCGCAGCAGTCGCGCATCATGGGCGAGCAGACGGCAGTCGTCCTCACCGAGGCGGTGCGCTCGATCAACAGCGGCATCCGCGGCTTCTACTATGCGATCGCGGCATTGTTCCTCTATGCCGGGCCCTATGCCTGCATCGCGGCAACGCTCGTCATCACCGCACTGCTCTATTACCGCCAGCTGTTCTCGCCAACCGCCCGCGCCATCGCGAGATACGTCGACGTGCTGAAGGGCGTGAAGGGGTAGTCTCTCCTGTCCTCGCCCCCCGTGAGAGGGGAGAGGAAGGGGACCCAAGCTTCAGCTTGGGGGAGGAGAGGGGCAACCGGGCTCTTCGCCATTAATTGTCATCCCCGCGCTTGTTGCGGGGACCTATCCTACAGAGCACGCAAGTGAATCAATGGGTCCCCGGGACAAGCCCGGGGATGACAGAATCTGGGAGCTACCCCTTCAACCCCGCCGCCTCGGCAGCCAGCTTTTCAATCCCCGTCCAGTCCCTGGCTTCCACCAGCTTCTTCGGCGCCATCCATGAGCCGCCGATGGTGATGACGTTCGAGAGCTTCAGATAGCTCTGGGCATTGGCAACATTGATGCCGCCCGTCGGGCAGAAGCGCACTTGCGGGAGAGGCGCGGCAAGAGACGAGAGATAGCTCGTTCCGCCCGCTGGCTCGGCGGGGAAGAACTTCTGGATCGTATAGCCCCACTCCAGCAGCGCCATGCACTCAGATGCGGTAACGCCTCCGGGCAGCAATGCAATGTCGTAGTCCTCCGCCGCACCGAGAATCCGTCCCGTTGAACCGGGAGACACCGCGAACTTGCAGCCGAGCTTGAAGCTGTCGCGCAATTGCTCAGGCGTCAACACCGTGCCGGAGCCGACGATGGCGCCTTCGACTTCCGCAATGATGGCGCGGATGCAGTCCATGGCCTTTGGCGTTCGCAGTGTGATTTCGAGAACCGGCAGGCCGCCCTTCACCAGTGCCTTTGCCAGCGGCACGGCATCTTCCACATTCTCGATCACCATCACCGGCACCACGGGTGCCAGCTTCAACGAGGCCTCGAGCCCTTTCTGATATTCGCGCGTCATGTGCAACTCCTGAAAGCCCCTCCCCCTCGTGGGGAGGGGTTGGGGTGGGGGATGGCTGGCAGTGGACCTCGCGGACCCCCCCCCCCGCCCCCCCCACAAGGGGGAGGGGGAATGAGGAACCAAAAGGCTAGGCCACCTCGAAAATCGATGCGCCGCTGGAAGCGGAGCCGGTGATGGCGCGGAAGGCAGCGAACAGCTCGCGTCCCGTGCCGGAATGATTGGCGGAGAGATCGGCCGTCACGGCCTCGCGCGTCGAAAGGTCGACACCCAAAACCTCGAGCGTCCCGGCGTCGGCGTCGAGCCTGATCATGTCGCCATCACGAATTTTCGCGATCGGCCCGCCATCCACGGCCTCTGGCGTCAGGTGGATTGCAGCGGGCACCTTGCCGGAGGCACCCGACATGCGGCCATCGGTGACCAGCGCGACACGGAAGCCTTTGTCCTGCAGCACGGCCAAGGGCGGCGTCAGCCGATGCAGCTCCGGCATGCCGTTAGCCTTCGGCCCCTGAAACCGCACGACGGCAATCACATCCCGGTTGAGTTCGCCAGCCTTGAAGGCCGCCTGCAACTCTTCCTGTGAATGAAACACCCGCGCCGGGGCCTCGATCACATGCCGGTCCGCCGGGATGGAGGATGACTTGATGACGGAGGTGCCAAGATTGCCGGTCAGCACATTCAATCCACCCGTCGGCTGGAAGGCATTGCCGCAGGAGCGCAGCACGCTCTCGTCGCCGGATTTCTCCGCAGCTTCCACATAGGCCAGTTCGCCATCGGCCCCAAGGCGGGCTTCCTTCGTGTAGCCCGAAAGCCCCGTTCCCATGATGGTCGAGACATCCTCGTGCAACAGCCCCTCGCACAGCAACTCACGGATCATGAAGCCCATGCCGCCTGCCGCGTTGAAGTGGTTCACGTCCGCCTTGCCATTGGGATAGACGCGCGTCATCAGCGGCACGGCTTTCGAGAGTTCAGCAAAGTCGTTCCATGTCAACGAAATGCCGGCCGCTGCTGCCATGGCGATCAAATGGATCGTGTGGTTGGTGGAGCCGCCCGTCGCCAGCAGTCCGACGACGCCGTTCACCACGGCCTTCTCGTCATAGATGCGGCCGATGGGGCGGTAGTCGTTGCCGAGTGCGGTGATCGCCAGCGCCTGCCGTGCGGACTCGCGCGTGATCGCATCGCGCAATGGCGTGCCGGGGTTCACAAAGGTCGAGCCCGGCAGGTGCAGGCCCATGATCTCCATCAGCATCTGGTTCGAATTCGCCGTGCCATAGAAGGTGCAGGTGCCGGGGCCATGATAGGACTTGGCTTCAGCCTCCATCAGCGCATCACGGCCAACTTTTCCTTCGGCATAAAGCTGGCGGATCTTGCCCTTTTCCTCGTTTGGCAGTCCGCTGGTCATGGGGCCTGCGGGCACGAAGACGGCGGGCAAATGTCCAAAGCTCAGTGCACCGATGATCAGCCCGGGAATGATCTTGTCGCAGACGCCGAGATAGATTGCGGCATCGAACATCTGGTGCGACAGCGCCACGGCGGTCGAAAGGGCGATCACGTCACGCGAGAAGAGGGACAATTCCATGCCCGTCTCGCCTTGCGTCACGCCATCGCACATGGCGGGAACGCCGCCCGCCACCTGCGCCGTGCCGCCCGCCGCCCGCGCGGCCTTGCGGATCATGTCGGGGTAGGTTTCAAACGGCTGATGCGCCGAGAGCATGTCGTTATACGCGGTGACGATCCCGATGTTGGGGCCGGAGCCGTTGCGCAGTGCATCCTTGTCGGTGCCGCAGGCCGCAAAGCCGTGGGCGATGTTGGCGCAGCCCAGCAATTTTCGCTTCGGTTGCCGCGCCACGGCCTCGTCGATCTTTGCCAGATAGCGCTTCCGCGTTTCCCTGCTGCGGGCGATGATCCCTTCGGTGACGGCGGAAACCGTTGCTTTCACTGACATCGCAGCCTCCAGATCAGGGACACCAATAGAGCGTCACCGGCGTTGCGCTCCGCAGCACGGCGCGCACCGGCATGTCTTCCTCCGGGCCCGCGGCCAGCGCCTTGTCGAGCACGGATTTCTTGTCGGCCCCTTCGATGTGCAATTTGAGGCGGCCCGCGGCTTCGAGAACGGGAAGCGTGAAGGTGAGGCGCGGTTCGCCTGCCCCCGGCGCATTCATCTCGATCAGACGTTTCGGCGTGTCACTGTCGAGCGCTTCGGCCAGCCGGTCGCCGCCCGGGAAAAACGATGCCGTGTGGCCGTCGCTGCCCATCCCCAGGATCGCCACATCGAAGGGCGTTGCCTTCTCGGCCTGCGGATTGTCGAAGAGCGGCACGAACAGTGCTGCGGAGGCCTTGTTCCTGAGAAGCGTCTCGCGCACCAGCCGGGCATTGGAGCGTTCGCTCGATTCCGGCACCTGGCGCTCGTCCACCAGCGTCACCGTCACCCGGTGCCATGGCAGCTCCATGCGGGAAAGCTTCTCGAAAAACAGTTTCGGCGTCGTGCCGCCCGAGACGGCAAGCGTCGCCTTGCCCTTGGCGGCGATCACGCGGATCAATTCCTCGGCCACGTCGCGGGCCAGGTTCTCGGCCAGTTCCTCGCGGGCGGCAAAAACGCGCTCGGCTTCGATCATATGTCCTGATCCTCATACCAGGTGCGGCCATCGCGCTCGATCAGCGCCACGGCAGCCGATGGGCCCCAGGTGCCCGATGTGTAGCCTTTCGGCGTTTCGCTCGATGCGCCCCAGGATTCGAGAATGGGGTCGATCCAGTCCCATGCGGCCTCGACCTCGTCGCGGCGCATGAACAGCGTCTGGCTGCCGCGCACCACATCCATGATCAGGCGTTCATAGGCATCGGGGTTCCTGACGCCGAAGGCATCGGCGAAGCTCATGTCGAGCGGCACATGGGAAAGCCGCATGCCGCCGGGGCCGGGGTCCTTGATCATCAGCCACAGCTTCACGCCTTCGTCCGGCTGCAGCCTGATGACGAGGCGGTTGGGCGCGATGGGGCCAGCGGAGCCATCGAACACCGAATGCGGAATGGGCTTGAAGGTGACGACAATCTCGGAAACGCGCGAGGGAAGCCGCTTGCCGGTGCGGAGGTAGAAGGGAACATTGGCCCAGCGCCAGTTGGCGATCTCGGCCTTGAGCGCCACGAAGGTTTCGGTCGTCGAGGTGCCGGAGCCCAGCTCGTCGAGATAGCCCTTCACCGCGCCGCCGTTCGCCGCACCGGCGCGATATTGTCCGCGTACGGAGAGATTGTTCACCGCATCGCCGGTGACGGGCTTCAGGGCCTTCAGAACTTTCAGCTTCTCATCGCGCAGCGCGTCCGCGGCGGTCGAGGTCGGCGGCTCCATGGCGACGAGGCACAGAAGCTGCAGCATGTGGTTCTGCACCATGTCACGCAACGCGCCCGCGGTGTCATAGTAGCCCGCTCGGCCTTCCACACCCAGCGTTTCGGCCACGGTGATCTGCACATGGTCGACATGGCCTGAATTCCAGACCGGCTCGAACAGCGCATTGGCGAAACGCAGCGCCATGAGGTTCTGCACGGTTTCCTTGCCGAGATAGTGATCGATCCGGTAGATCTGCGGTTCCGCGAAGACCTTGCCGATCGACGCATTCAGCGCGCGCGCCGAGGCGCCGGATTTTCCCAGCGGCTTCTCGACCACCACACGCGTAAGCGGCGTCACCAGATTGTGGCTGCCGAGCTTCTCGCAGATCGGGCCGAAGAGATCGGGGCCCACCGCCAGATAATGCACGCGGATGCGGTCCGCGCCTTCCGCCAGTACTTTCTCGAGGTCCTTCCAGCCGTCCTCCTTCGAGGCTTCGGCGGCGACATAGCTCAACCGTTCCAGGAAGCGGGCCATCACGTCGTCCGGCCGCTCGGTCACCGGCACATGCGCCTCGACGGAGGCCTTGGCGAAGGCCCGGAACTCGGCATCGGTCATCGCCCGGCGCGACGAGCCGATGATCCGCGCCCCCGGCGGGATCTGGCCCTGCAGGTCGCGGTGGAAGAGGGCAGGCAGCAGCTTGCGCTGCGACAGATCTCCCGTGGCGCCGAACACGACGATGTCGAAGAGCTCCACGGGAATGATGCGGGGTGTCATTGAGTGTCTTTTCGATGGTTTTTGATGTACGCCGCTCAGATAGCGTGTTTGAGTATGGAGTCAATTAATACGGAGATATGTCAAGGCAAGTGATTTATTGATTTTCTCCGGTTTCTACGGCATGAATGCTTAAAAATCAGACGGTTGGGAGGATCACATGATTGTGTGCTGCGGCGAGGCGCTGATCGATTTTCTGCCCCGCAAAACGGTGGAGGGGGCTGCCGCCTATCAGCCCTTTTGCGGCGGGTCGGTCTACAATACGGCGATCGCTCTCGGACGGCTCGGCGTCAGCACCGGTTTTTTCAACGGGCTTTCCACCGACTTCTTCGGCGACATGCTGCGCGATGGGCTCGCTGCCAGCAAGGTTGACCTCAGATACGTGAAGGTCTGGGACAAGCCGTCGACGCTCGCCTTCGTGAAACTTAACGGCGGCCATGCGCGCTATTCCTTCTTCGACGACAATTCCGCCGGCCGCATGCTGACGAAGAAAGATTGGCCCAAGCTGGACGCGAAGGTGAAGGCGCTGCACTTCGGCTCCATCAGCCTGATCCCCGAACCCGGCGGCTCGACGCTCGAAGCGCTGATGAAGCGCGAAGCGAAGTCACGCGTCATTTCGCTCGATCCCAATATCCGCCCCGGCCAGATCAAGAACCGCCGCGCCCATCTTTCCCGCCTGTCGCGCATGATCGCGATGGCCGACATCGTCAAGATTTCGGACGAAGATGTCATGTGGATGACGGGCAAGAACGAATACGCCGGCCTCGCGAAGAAATGGCTGAAGTCGGGCGCGAAGATTGTCGTCGTCACCAAGGGCGGCGCTGGCGTCGAGGCCTTCACGAAGGATTTCTCGATTGCCCAGAAGGCCGTGAAGGTGAAGGTCGCCGATACGGTCGGCGCCGGTGACACTTTCACCGCCGGCCTCCTCGCCGCGCTGACCAGGGCAAGGCTTCTCGACAAGAAGAAGCTGGCCACGATCTCGCAGGACAATCTCGCGGCCGCACTCGCCTTCGCAGCCAAGGCCGCTGCCGTCACCGTGTCGCGCCCCGGTGCCGATCCGCCATGGGCGAAGGAACTGGCGTAGCTCCCCATCCGTCACGCGTGCCCCCCGGGGAAGGATGAGCGCATCCCTCCGCGCGAAGCGGGGAGGGTGTCAGTTGCACAGCAACTGACGGGTGGGGCCTGTCGCGCTTCCTCTCCGGTCTCACTTCCGCTATCGAGCGGCGTATGGAATTCCCCGTCGATACCATCATTCCCCGCCTCTCGCAGGCGCTGGAAAACGGTCCCTGCGCCTTGCTGGTGGCGGAGCCTGGTGCCGGCAAGACGACGCGCGTGCCGCTGAAGCTCTTGGATGCGCCTTGGCTCAAGGGCAGCAAGATCGTGATGCTGGAGCCGCGCCGCCTCGCCGCGCGCAATGCCGCGCACCGGATGGCGGAAACCATTGGCGACGAGATCGGCGGCACGGTCGGCTATGCCGTGCGGCTCGACCGCAAGGTATCGGCGCGCACGCGGATCGAGGTCGTCACCGAAGGCATCCTCACGCGCCGCCTGCAAACCGATCCGGAACTCACAGGCACCGGCCTCGTCATCTTCGATGAATTCCATGAGCGCTCGCTCGATGGCGACTTGGGCCTTGCCATGACGCTCGATATCCAGCGCGGGCTTCGCGACGATCTCAGAATCCTCGTGATGTCGGCCACGCTCGATGCGGCGCGGGTTTCCGCACATCTGGGGCAAGCCCCCGTCATCGATGCGCCGGGCCGCGTCTTTCCCGTCGAAACGCGCTATCTCGACAAGGCCCAGCGCCAGACGATCTCGGCAGACGCCACACGCGCTGTTACCCAAGCGCTGCACGAGACTGACAAGAGCATCCTCGTCTTCCTTCCGGGCGAAGCGGAAATCCGCCGCACGGAGGACATGCTCGTGTCAGCGGGCCTGCCGAAGGGAACGGCTGTCCGCCCACTCTATGGCGCGATGAGTTTCGCTGAGCAGGACAGCGCCATCCGCCAGTCGCCGCCGGGTGAGCGCAAGATCGTTCTCGCCACAACGATCGCCGAAACCAGTCTGACGATCGATGGCATCGGCGCCGTCATCGATACGGGCTTCAAGCGCAGCCCCCGCTTTGATCCGGCATCGGGCATGACGGCGCTCGAAACCATCCGCGTGTCGCTCGCCTCGGCGGACCAGCGCCGGGGCCGCGCGGGCCGCTTGGGTCCGGGCGTGTGCTACCGCCTCTGGCCTGAAGCGGAAACCCGCGCGCTGAAACCCCATGACGAACCGGAAATCTTCGTCGCCGATCTCGCTCCATTGGTGCTGGAACTTGCGGCATGGGGCGTCGATGATCCGAAGTCGCTGCCCTGGCTCGATCCGCCGCCCGCTGCGCCCTATGCGCAGGCGCAGGACCTGCTGCGGCGGCTCGAGGCCATCGACAGGCAAGGCCGCATCACGGCGATGGGAAAGCAGATGGTGCGGCTGCCGCTCCATCCGCGCCTTGCCCATATGGTGGCAAAGGGCAACAGTGCGCTTGCCGCCGATCTCGCCGCCATGCTGTCGGAGCGCGATGGGTTGCCGCGCGATGTGGGGGCAGACATCACGGCGCGGCTCGCCCAGATCAGGGGCGGCGCGCGCGATCGCATCCGCCAGTCGGCGAAGCAGATCCGGCAGATTTCCAACATAAAGGAAGGCGCATCGGAGTTTTCAGCGGGCGTGCTCGTCGCCTTCGCATTCCCGGATCGTATCGCCCAGCGGCGCGGGGGCGACCGGCGCTACCGCCTGTCGGGCGGCGGCGGCGCCATCCTGCCCGAACACGATGCCCTGATGCGCGAGGATTATCTCGCCGTGGCGACCACCGACGGCGCATCGGGCGACCAGAAGATCTTCCTCGCCGCTCCCCTGTCATTCAGAGAGATCGTAGATCATTTCGGTGAGCAGATCGAAACGAAAGACGGCGTGTTCTGGGACAGCCGTGCAAAAGCCGTGAGCGCCACGAAATCCCGCCGCCTCGGTGCGCTGGTGCTGGAGGAGCGGCCCTCCACCAATGCCAACCCCGAGATGATCGCGCAGGCGATGACGGAAGGCGTGCGTGAGATGGGTCTCAGCTCGCTGCCGTGGAGCGAGGGCGCCAAGGCGCTCCGCTCGCGCGCCATGTTCATCCGCCGCCTGTTTCCGGATGATGGCTGGCCTGACCTGTCGGACGAGGCGCTGCTGGCATCGCTGGAGGACTGGCTCACCCCCTATCTCGCCGGAGTAAGCCGCAAGGCCCATCTCGACCGGCTGGACATGCACCAGATCCTGCAGGCCATGATCCCGCATGAGCTTTCCCGCCGGATGGACCGGCTCGCGCCCGTCCGTATCGAGGTGCCCTCGGGTGCCGACATCCGCATCGATTATGAAACCGAAGGCGATCCCGTACTGCGCGTGCGCCTGCAGGAAATGTTCGGCCTCGCCAGAACGCCGGCCATCGCCGAAGGCCGCAGTCCGTTACGCATCGAGCTTCTGTCTCCTGCCGGCCGCCCGCTCGCCGTCACCCAGTCGCTCGAAACCTTCTGGACCAACGGCTACCCCTCCGTCCGCTCCGACATGCGAGGGCGATACCCCAAGCACGCCTGGCCGGAAGACCCGCTCAATGCGGCGCCGGCGAAGCCGAGAAGGTTGAGGTAAGCAGCATGGATGATGTCCAGTTTCGCGATGTCGTCAGCCGCAATCCGGCCAATGCCGCCCTCATGGGCCGTCTGGCGGAACTTCGGCTCAACCAATGCTACCTTACGGCCGGATGTCTCTTTCAAACCGTGTGGAACGTGCTCTCGGATCGTCCGCCCGCTGAAAACATCAAGGACTACGACGTCTTCTATTTCGATGAGGATGTGTCGTGGGAAGCGGAAGACGCGGTTATCCGCCGTGTGGCGCCAATTGCCGAGCAGCTTGGAATTCCGGTTGAGGTGAAGAATCAGGCGCGTGTGCATCTCTGGTACAAGCGGCGCTTTGGTGCGGATTATCCCCAGCTGTTTTCGTCATGCGATGGCATTGCGCGCTATCTGGTCCGCTGCACCTGCATCGGGATCGATGTCTCCACGCGAGATGTTTTTGCGCCTGATGGCTATGGCGATCTCACTGCGGGAATCCTCCGCATCAGTAAGCTGCTTCCGCGACCCGCTCAGTATCGTGCCAAAGCCGAGCAATACAAGGCGCGCTGGCCGTGGCTCAGGATCATAGAGTGACTATTAATGTCCTCGCCCCGCGATAGCGGGGAGAGGAAAGGGGCCCGCCGCTTCAGCGGTGGGATAGGAGAGGGGCAACCGAGCTTTGCCTAGATTTGAGCCGGGATATAACCCTTATCCGCCTATCGGCACCTTCTTCCAACTTGCGGAGTGGAGAAGGCGGATCGCCCCTTGCGCATCGAGCTCTTGTCTCCCGTCTTCCGCCCGCTCGCCGTCACCCAGTCGCTCGAAACCTTCTGGACCAACGGTTATCCCTCGGTGCGCTCCGACATGCGAGGGCGATACCCCAAGCACGCCTGGCCGGAAGACCCGCTCAATGCGGCGCCGGTGAAGCCGAGAAGGTTGAGGTAGAAACCCGTCAAGAAACTTGCCGGTCAATTCCGAGGCCATTCACAAGTTTGGCGATCGCAATTGCAGAAACCGCTGTCCTCAGGAAATCGAGTGGAAACGCCAGTAATTCCTGCAAAAACACATGGCGACCGTTGAAGTTTGCGGCAAGCGTCGGAGTGTGCCACAGATCATCCGGAGTAAGCGGGTGGAGTGCCTGCCAGTAAAGAACTTCAATCATCGCAAATGCAGCACTCAAGATGGCGGTGGCCGAAAGAATCCCTGCAAAACTCTGTCTTTGCCAGGAAAGCACTGTCCATGGCTCAAGGCGCTTCCGGATCGCGGAAAGTCCGATCAGTGGATAGATGAGCGCGACCAGAAGCACGCTCAAACCAAACGAAATGACGTTTGCGGCTGCCCGAATCCAAGGAAGGGCATCCATTTCCATCTCATCATAGTACCGTGATTGCAGGAAGACGTCATAAATGGCGTTAGCGCCCACAACATTTCCAAGCAGCATCCATGCCGCGTAATGCAGCAGCGCCACCCACAGGATGGCTTTCCACAAGGAAGTTTTCGGCAGGGCGTTCACATCTTCGCCCAAGGCATGATGCCGGATCAAAGGCACGAGAGCAGCGGCAGCGAAAACGGACAGAGCGACTTGAAATAACCAGTTCGGGAGGAAGTCGGGCGCGCTGATCTGTGCGGCGAGCCATGCATCGGTAAAAAAGAGCGCAGCAGTTGCCAGACCGGGTATGGCGTAGGCGGTCAGAAGTGCTGGAAGTGAGACAAGTAGCGATACGAGAACTGCGCTCGAAAGCCCAAGCGTACTGCCGGCAGATAACCTTCTCGCCTTAATGATAAGTCCTCCCTGTGCCTGCTTGCCTTCGCAAAGCAACAGCACGCTACTGTCGAACCTCGCGCAGGTAAAGCATGTATGGTGATGTTCTGTATTCTCTCCTGCGTGACTGATGATTTCGATTGAAGGGTGATGGGCGATATCAGCGTGAAGCCTAAGCGGTTGCGGCGGTGTCCTCGCCCCGCGATAGCGGGGAGAGGACGAGGCTTGACATTTTATTCCTAGTATGACTATAGTCCTCTCGCTCCACCCCTCGGGGTCCTGCTCATGACGGTGAGCCTAGGGCGGGTGGAGCGGCAGGCCTGCGGACTGGCGGCAACGTACCATCAGTTCCCGGGGGCTTCGTGTGTGACCCTTGGATACTAAGGTCCAAGCGCCTTCAATGGCTAGGGGCGGGTCTTCTCCGCCGCGAAGAACACACACCCGGCGGAAAGCCCTGCCGGCATCACGGGCGCTGCCAGGCGCTACATTACCGCTGGTTCCCCACAAGGGATCAGCTATCCAAGCGCCGGGCAGCGCCCGCGCCTCCCACCACTTCTGAGGGACTCAATGTCGCCCTCGCAAAGGCGGACGCATGCCTATTGTTCTCGCCCCGCGTGAGCGGGGAGAGAAAGGGGACCCAACGCAGTTGGGGGAAGAGAGGGGCAACCGGGCCCTTTCTGAGGCAAAGTCCGGGTGCCCCTCTCCTATCCCACCGCTCGCGCGGCGGGCCCCTTTCCTCTCCCCCTTATCAGGGGGCGAGGACAAAACGGGCTGCGCCCCCACAAGGCTTGACCTCACCCGGAACGAATGCCAAACACCGCCGCAATCATGATTGACACCGCTCACATCCGCAATTTCTCCATCATCGCCCACATCGACCACGGCAAGTCGACGCTGGCCGACCGGCTGATCCAGCTCTGCGGCGCCGTTTCGGACCGCGAGATGGTGAGCCAGATCCTCGACTCGATGGACCTCGAGCGCGAACGCGGCATCACCATCAAGGCCAATACCGTCCGCCTCGACTATACGGCGCAGAACGGCGAGAAATACGTCCTGAACCTCATCGATACGCCAGGCCACGTCGATTTCGCCTATGAAGTCTCGCGCTCGCTGGCCGCCTGCGAAGGCTCGCTGCTGGTCGTCGATGCCTCACAGGGGGTCGAGGCCCAGACGCTCGCCAACGTCTATCAGGCGATCAACAACAACCACGAGATCGTGCCCGTCCTCAACAAGGTCGACCTGCCCGCTGCCGAGCCGGAGCGCATCCGCCAGCAGATCGAAGACGTGATCGGCATCGATGCGTCCGACGCGATCCCGATTTCGGCCAAGACAGGAGTGGGCGTGCCGGACGTTCTCGAAGCGATCGTCCACCGCCTACCCGCGCCGAAGGGCGACCGCAACGCGCCGCTCAAGGCGCTGCTGGTCGATAGCTGGTACGACACTTACCTCGGCGTCGTCGTCCTCGTACGCATCATCGACGGCGTGATGAAGAAGGGCATGCGGGTGAAGCTCGTTTCGACGAACGCCATCTACACGCTGGAGCGCATCGGCGTCTCGCGGCCCAAGAAGGAAATGATCGACGAACTCGGCCCCGGCGAGATCGGCTTCTTCACGGCGTCCATCAAGCAGGTGGCGGATACGCGCGTCGGCGATACGGTGGTTGACGACCGCGCGGTGGCCGTCACTCCGCTGCCCGGCTTCCGGCCCGCCCAGTCCGTCGTCTTCGCGGGTTTCTTCCCCGTCGATGCCGCCCGCTTCGAGGACTTGCGCGATGCGATGGGCAAGCTCCGCCTCAACGATGCAAGCTTCTCCTATGAGATGGAAACCTCTGCCGCGCTGGGCTTCGGCTTCCGCTGCGGCTTCCTCGGGCTGCTGCATCTCGAAATCATCCGTGAGCGGATCGAACGCGAATTTAACGTCGACATCATCACGACCGCGCCCTCCGTCATCTACAAGGTGAACCTGCGCGACGGCAACCAGATCGAGCTTCACAACCCTGTCGATCTCCCCGACCAGACGCTGATCCTGTCGATCGAGGAGCCCTGGATCGAGGCGACGATCCTTGTCCCCGACGATTACCTCGGCTCGATCCTCAAGCTCTGCGAGGATCGCCGCGGACGCCAGAAGCAGCTCACCTATGCGGGCTCGCGCGCCATGGTTGTCTATGACATTCCGCTCAATGAAGTGGTGTTCGATTTCTACGACCGTCTCAAGTCGGTGTCGCGCGGTTATGCCTCGTTCGACTACAAGATGATCGGTTACGAGGAGGGCGATCTCGTGCGCCTCGCCATCCTCGTCAATGCCGAGCCGGTCGATGCGCTGGCCATGGTCGTCCACAAGGGCCGCGCCGAGCAGCGCGGCCGCGTGATGTGCGAGAAGCTGAAAGAGCTGATCCCGCGCCACATGTTCCAGATCCCGATCCAGGCGGCGATCGGCGGCAAGATCGTAGCGCGCGAAACGCTCTCTGCGATGCGGAAGGACGTGACTGCCAAGTGCTACGGCGGCGACATCAGCCGCAAGCGCAAGCTTCTGGACAAGCAGAAGGAAGGCAAGAAGAAGATGCGGCAGTTCGGCAAGGTCGAAATCCCGCAGGAAGCCTTCATTTCAGCGCTGAAGATGGACGAGAACTAGGCACTGCGGAGCTTCCGGTCCCACTTCACCATCCTGCCTGCCGCCCACCAGCCGAAGACGGCGACGAGGGCTCCGGCATAGCCGTCGATCGCATAGTGCCAGGCGAGATGCACCGAGCCGATCATGATGAGCGTGGCGAAGCCTGCCAGCAGCCAGCCCACCCAGCGCTTGCCGGAGGCAAAGCCCAGAAGCGCGAACAGCACGGACGTTCCCACATGCATCGAGGGCATGGCGGAAATGCCGTTCACCACGCCATCGCCCGTCTCGTAGGTCTTCCACAATGCATCCATGATGCCGAGCGACCAGATCGGATAGTCGGCGGATGCGGCGGCGAGCCAGCCCATCAGCGGCACGTAGGGGTCGGGCCCCGGCAGCAGGCGTCCATAGAAGCAGGGGCCGACGGAGGAGAAGATCGTGCCCAGCACGCAGGTGCCAAGGAACCATGTGAGCGTGAAGCCCAGCAGGAAACGCTGGCGCAGTTCAGTGTCGTCCTTTGCGAAGCCCTGCCAGAACCAGCAGATGAACATGACGAAGAACCACGCATTGTAATTCACGTTGAGCGCGAAGGTGATCCAGGAGTGGTTCAGGAGCGGCGCCAGCCATTCGAAGGGATGCGTGCCGAAGTGCAGGGCCTGGTCCATCGCCATGAAGGTCTCGTCCCACGAAAAGGGAACTGCGGAGGGAATGGCGCGCTTGATGAAGGTGTAACCCACCATATAGGCCGTCATGAAGATGACGGCATGAATGCCGTTGGAGATGCGGATGGGTGTCAGATAGTCGTCGCGAAGCTTCACGCCCAATGCGGCAGCGAGGCTTCCCGTGTGTCCGATGCGTGCCAGCCTCACGGTTTCCTGCGCCAGGCCGATCATGATCATGACGGCCAGCACCAGCAGGACCGGGCCTGAAAACAGCATCACCATCTGAAGGTCGAGCGGGATGCCGAGCAGTTGCGACTCGAGCACGGCGGCCGTCACCACGAAGAGCGCGAAAGCATAGAGCAGGGCATGGGTGCGGATGCCGCTGCGGATCGCCGCGAGGGTTTCGCCGATCCGCCCCGGCGCAGCAGTGGCATGGGCAAGGCTCATGCTGCCGCCGTCCCGCGGGAGGACTGCCACCAGCCGATGATCTTCCAGCAACCCAGCGCGATCAGTGCGCCAGCATAACCATCGATTGCGTAGTGCCAGCCCAGCAGGATGGAACCGAGGAAAATCAGGACCGCAAAGAGCACCGAGAGCCGCAGGAGCCAGCGTTTGCCCGAAGCCCTGGCGCAGAGGATGAAGAGGATCGTCGTCGCCACGTGCATCGATGGCATGGCGGATACGCCCTCAATGTCGCCAAAGCCTGCAAGGTGGCTCTGCCACAGCGTTGCCTGCGTCGGCACCGCCCAGACCGGGTAAACGGCATTGGCGTCCGCCAGGTAGCGCATCAGGCCATCATAGGGGTTCGTTCCCTGGGCGACGAAGCCATAGAAACAGGGTCCGGCAGAGGAGAAGATTGTTCCAAGAATGCAGGTGCCGACCGCCCAGGTCAGCAGATAGGAGAGGAGATAGCGCTGGCGGAGCGGCGTGTCGTCTTTCCGGAACCCCTGCCAGAAGAAGAAGCCGGTCAGCACCAGGAACCACAGGTTATAGACGACGTTCACACCGAATGTAATGGCCGGAACATTGAACAATGGTGCGAGGATCTCGTGCGGCAGCACGCCGAAATGCAAAATCCGGTCCAGTTCCATGAAGGCCTCGTCCCACTGGAACGGCACGGCATCGGGAATGTTCTTCTTGATGGTCATGAACCCGACGAAGAACACGCCATTGGCCACGAAGGCATGAAACGTATTGGAGACGCGCGACGGCGCCAGGATGTTGTCGAGTACGCGCAGCTTCATCGCCGCGAAGGCCGCGGGCATGCCGGTGGCATATCCGGTCCAGCAGGCGCGGATGAACTCCAAGAACAGCCAGAGATAGAGGATCAGCAGAAGGCAAACGAAGGTGGTGCCGCTGACCATCCCGACGAGGCTGAGGGACAAGGGCACGCCCAGCCACAGGCTCTGCACGAAGCCCGCGGCATAGGTGCCAAGCGCGAGCGTATAGAGCGCGCTGTGGCTGCGAAAGCCCTGAATGACCGCCTGCAGGATGCAGCGCAAACGCCATCCGGCCTCGGCGGCAAATCGCTGCGGAAGGCTGTCGTAGGTGGCAAAACTCATGGCTCAGGGCATCCCGGTTCGGGCGGCATCCTGCGACAATTGGGTTAAGGCCAGGTTGTAGGTGATCCGAAGGGAGAACTGGACCATAGATTAGAATAATTCTAAGATTTCAAGCCAGTCAGATGTGAGCGCAATCGATCTTGAAGACCTTTTCCGAGCTGACCGAACAGGAAATCCTGGCGCTGGCGATCTCCAGCGAGGATGATGACGCGCGCGCCTATGCCGGTTTTGCCAATGCCCTGATGGAGACATATCCGGCTTCCGCAAAAGTATTCATGGAAATGGCGGAAGAGGAACATGAACACCGCCGCTGGCTGACCGATCTTTACCAGAAGAAATTCGGCGACTTCATTCCGCTGATCCGGCGCAGCGACATCAACGGCTTCGTGAAGCACAAGCCCGCCTGGACCATTGGCAAGATGAACATCGAGGAGATGCGGCAGCGCGCCGAGGTGATCGAGCTTGAGAATTACCGCTTCTACAAGCAATCAGCCGAGCGCACGCAGGATCCGCAGTTGAAGAAGCTGCTGCTCGACCTCGCCGAGGCGGAGAAAGGCCATGAATCGCTTGCCGTGAAACTCGGCTTCCAGCACGTCACGGCCGATGCCAAGATCGAGGAGGGTGAAGCCAAGCGCCGGCTGTTCCTGCTGCAGGTGATCCAGCCCGGCCTCGTTGGCCTGATGGATGGCTCGGTCTCGACGCTCGCACCGTTGTTCGCCGCAGCCTTCGCGACGGGAAACACCTGGGAGACATTCCTGGTCGGTACCGCGGCCTCGATCGGCGCGGGCATTTCCATGGGGCTTGCGGAGGGGCTCTCCGACGATGGGCAGCTCACCGGCCGGGGGCACCCGCTGATCCGCGGCACTGCGGCTGGCATCATGACGGCGGTAGGCGGGCTCGGGCATACGCTGCCCTATCTCATCCCCGACTTCCAGATCGCCACGTGGATCGCCATTGCCGTCGTGTTCGTCGAGCTCTGGGCGATCTCGTGGATCCGCTACAAATACATGGACACGCCGTTCCTGAAGGCGGCGTTCCAGATCGCCGTGGGCGGGTTTATCGTCTTCGTCACCGGCATCCTGATCGGAAGTGCCTGACTTCACAGGCGCTTCCAGGAGTTAGCCCATTGCGAAGACGCGGGCCGGTCCGCCGGTGCCGCCGCGAATCTTGGGCGCTCCCACAATCAGCGTGGCGCCCTTGGTTGGCAGAGCGGAGAGATTGGCAATGCATTCGAGGCCCCAGCGGCCAGACGGCAGCCATTCGTAGTGCGTGGCAAAATCGGGGGATGAGCCAAAGTCCAGCGACAGTGTATCGACCGCTATTCCCACGGCGTTGCCGTCCTCGATCAACATCTTGGCGGCTTCGACGTGAAATCCGGGGAAGTGCATCACCTTCGCATCATCGGCATTGCGGTACTTGGCGGAGGCGACATGGGCATCCCAGCCCGAGTTCATGGCGACGCAGCAGCCCTTGGGAAGGGGGCCATTTGCGGTGACATAGGCCTTGATGTCGTCCGGCGTCACCTGCGCATCGGCACTTGCAGTGGCCTTTTCGCGGATGTCGATCACCGCAAGCGGCACAATCAGCTTGTCGATGGGGATTTCCGCGACGCTCATGCCGTCAGCGGAGAAATGCAGCGGTGCATCCATATGGGTGCCAGTGTGCTCGTTGATCCGGATTTCGAACAGGTTGAACTTGTGTTCGGCGTAGTTGAACTTCTGGTCCATGAACAGCTGCTGGGCGCCGAAGTAGGTCGGAAAATCGGGGTGCAATTCATGCGTCATGTCGTGGTAGCCCGCTTCGGCGGCGCGGGCGGGAGTTGCCGCCACCGTGGTAAGGGCAGCAGCGGCGCCGGCCGCTCCACGAAACAGGCTCCGGCGGTCGAGCATTCTCTGTTTGACGCTTTCAACGACGCAATGGTGGCACATGAGCCTCTCCTGTCGGGGGTGGACAGCCGGATGCTAACACAATCGCCGGCTGTTTCCAGATGCGTTTCAAGCCATTCGCAGCAGCACGGCGCCCGCCACGATGAGCAAAGCACCGCCGATGCGGACGGTCGTCACGCTTTCTTTCAGCACGCGCATCGACAGCAGCACAACAATGAAAATGCTGGTCTCGCGCAGGGCCGCCACTGCGGCGATGGGCGCCTTGGTCATGGCCCAGATGGCAATCCAGTAGGCCCCGCAGGACAGCGCTGCGCCGGCCAGGCCCGACTTCCAGTAGGGGGCCACCGCGGGAATGATGGCGCCGCCCCGTGTCGCAAAAGCGATGATCCCGAGAAACAGGGCATCGAGCACGAACAGCAGGGCAGCATAGCCAGACGGCGAGCCGGAAGCGCGGCCGCCCAGACCATCGACCACCGTATAGGCCGCTATGAAGACCGAGGTTCCCAACGCGAAAAACAGCGTCATGCTGTCGAGCCGGAGCTTGCCCTTGCCAGAGAGGCTCACCAGCCAGATTCCGCCCACGAGAATGGCAATTCCTACCGCCCCGTTGAGGCTGATTTCCTCGTGAACGGCAAACCAGGTGACCAGCAGCGTCAGCAGCGGCGCAGCACCGCGCGCGATGGGATAGACCTGGCTTAGATCGCCGGTTCGATAACTTCTGACCAGGAACAGATTATAGCCGAGGTGAAGGAGGCCGGAGGTAAAGACATGCGGAAGGCTGGCCATGGCGGGCCATGGAAACACCGCCAACATTGCCAGACCCATGACGCCCATGAAGGTGTTGATGAGGAACAGCGACAGAAACCGGTCGAGCCGGAGCTTGACCAGAACATTCCAGCCGGCATGCATGACCGCGGCAAGAAGCACGGCAAGAAAAACGACAGTATCCAAAACGGGCGCTCCCAGCTTTCGGGAGATAACCCACAGTATGCCCAAACACCACTGCATAAAGCGAAAGGCCGGCGGCGCTTTCGCGTACCGGCCCGGAGAATTGCTGCAGTGATCAGAGGGTCAGGTGCAGCCCGTGCAGGTCAGCGTGGCGGACTGGCGCGGGCGGAGTGCGATCTGCTCGTTCATGGTGAAGGACGTGGCGCCAAGGACGTGCTGACCGAGGAATGTCGCGATGTAGGGGGTATATTGCGTGCACAGCACGGCAACGATGAGGTCGTTTCCGTCGGTCATCAGATTGGCCATGCCGGCGGTGTTCGGGGCGGTGCAGTTCCCGCCGGTTGCCGACTTCCGCCGCCACTGGTTGGTGATGGTGCCGGCGACGTTCCGATACTGATAAACCTCAACCCGGATGTTTGTCATCGGAGTAGGCTTCATGACGAGGCCTGCTGCGAGGAAGTAATCGTCGATGTTGGCACTCGTCACGGTGGCGTCGTTTTGCGTCACGAGATCGGCCACGACGCTCGATGCATAGGTCACCTTGCGGTTCAGGGAGATCATCGCCGTGAGATCAACGAGCCCGAAATAGAGAAAGAGCAGGAACGGCATGATGAAGGCAATTTCCAATGCGGCAACGCCGGACTGGTCCTTGCGCAGGCGTGCAAGACTTCTGATCATGGTCATCACGTCCCAAAAGGTTCGTTGCGGAAAATGGCAAGGCCATAGAGCCGGCGTTCGCTGCCATCACCGATGTTGCCGAGGAAATCCATGAAGGGGAACGCGAAGTCCCAGTCGTATGTGGCAATCACGGTGGCGGCGCGCAGTTCGGCGCCCGGTAGGAAAACGGTGGTGTAGGCCGTGCCGTCGGGCTTCTTGCCGACTGTCAGGGGATCGGCGATGGCCGCCGTCAGCGTGTTGAAAGTGGTGGCGTTGTTGACATAGACGCTCACCGCGCCATCGCAATCAATGATGATCCCGACTTCTTCGCAAATCTTGTCCTTGAAATCTGATGCGGACATCAGAATGCTTCCATCGCCCGCCGTAACCTGACCGGTGCGCACCATCCGGGCGGCTTCCTGGACCGAATTCTGAATGACATATTCGGTAAACAGCATGAGGCCGGTTTCACAGATACAGCCGAGCACATAGAAGAAGGGTCCGGCCACAAGCGCGAATTCGACGGCCGTCGCACCCTTTTCGGAGTGGCGATAACTGAAAAACCTTCTCTTCAGCCAAGACTTGCTTTCAGTCTTCATGAGTGCTTCCCGTCCCTGAGAGCCATATCCTGCATCAAGCGGGGTTATCCCGATTTGAGTTCAATCGTAGTCAATCTGGATTTCGCTTTAGTGAAGGAAATGACTCAATTTTTCGTTTCGCACCTGGCACGCAATCAGAAACGGAAAAAGCCCCGGGTACGCCGGGGCTCATAAAACCTGTATTCCTGTGCAAGGACCTATTGCGCGGGTGAGGACTCGCTGTTGCTGCCTTGGCTTTCACCCGACTTCTGGCCAAGCGCTATGCTGACCTTGGACTTCTGCTGCGAGGCCAGCTCCTTGAAGTAGTCCTTTTCGTCGCCAACGTGAAGGATCGACTCGCAATCAGGTGCGCAGAGATAAGTCTGCTTGATTGCCCCGGCCTTGAATACGAACACGTTGTCACCGCCGCCGGTCTGAACCGTCACATCATAACTGGCGAGTTCATTGCCGGCTTCGTCCATGATGATGACGTTGGTCGATCCATAAGAGCGCGCGTGAAGAAAGACCTGATTCCCCTGAATCGTCACGTCGGCGATGCTAGGATTGCCGACAACTACAGTACCGGGCGAACGGTCCACGCTGAGAATGCGCGAGTGATCGGTGAAAACGGTGATCGCTTCTCCGGCCTGAGCGGTGGACACAGCGCCGATGAGCGCCAAGGATGAAAGCGCGGCAGCCGCACGCAGCATGGAAACGAGGATCATGGGGTCATCAACTCCGAAAGAGGACTGCCGAGACGCTGGCATCAGGCTTTACTTCCATGCAATTTGACGCAGCAATGGTGAATGTTCCCTTAAGCCGGTCCAACAGAAATCATTCCAGCGACCTGACGTCGGATGTTGAAGCTGGTGCAGGTAAGAAGTCCTGATGTAGTCAAGGCGGTGGCGGCAATAGAACACCCAGATGCAGACAGTCATGCCGTGACGTTACTGCCGAAAGTCTTCACACGCAGCTAGAGCTTGTGGCCTGCCTACCATGTGTGACTTTGAACAGTTCGTAGTATTTTCAAGTATAACTTCATCGTGAAACTCTTTATTTACCAGATTATACCAGTTTAGTTCGAAACCTTTGAAGTGAATCAACGAATTGTAAACCAAGATCTCCATGTCGATTATCAAGTAAGACCTTTAGTGGCCGGATTTACTTGCCATTAAAGGGTCCCGCCTAATCTCGGGCCATGGTTCACGGAAGACAGCGCACAGAGCGCGGTTGAGTATGAGCCAGGTGCTGTAATCTAGTGGAGTATAAAATGAACAAGTTCCTGCGTTTCGTGAAGGATGAATCGGGCGCTACCGCGATCGAATACGGCCTCATCGCCGCTGCGATGGGTCTCGCTCTCGTGACTGCCATGCCGATCCTGGCTTCGGCCGTCACCGGCAAGTTCTCGAGCCTCGCCGGCCACATCTCGTCCGGCACGTAATAGCTGCCGCTGCCCGGCGGGCAGCGGTGCTTCCTAACCAACCCAAATTGGAAAGCTGAAACGATGAAGAATTTCCTTCGCTTCGTGAAAGACGAGTCGGGCGCGACCGCCATCGAATACGGCCTCATCGCCGCTGCGATGGGTCTTGCTCTCGTGACTGCCATGCCGATCCTGGCCTCGGCCGTCACCGGCAAGTTCTCGAGCCTCGCCGGCCACATCTCGTCCGGCACGTAACATTCCGATCCGCCGCATTGCGGCGGACGCAGGAATTACCGACCGAATTCCACCGGCTCTCAAGCCGGTGGACTTTTTTGCGGCTATGCGTCCGCGACGGTTAACCCCGCCTTAAATGGCCGCATGTGACTGTCGGACCTGTTCAAACCGCAGAACAGGCTCCCCGCAGATGACGTCGCTTCTTTCGCTTACCATGTTTCCGCTGCTCATGATCATTGCCGGGGCAGGGGATGCGCTATCGATGCGCATTCCAAACTGGCTGACACTTCTCATTGCCGGCCTTTTTCTGCCCATGGCGCTGCTCACCGGCATGCCGTGGAGCATGATCGGCATCCACGCCCTCGTCGGCATATGCATGTTCGCTGCAGGGTTCGTTCTTTTCGCTCTGGGGCTGTTTGGCGGCGGTGACGCCAAGCTTCTGGCGGCCGCCGGCCTGTGGCTTGGCTGGCCGGACCTCGTGCCATTTCTGGTGATGACGGCTTTTGCGGGCGGCCTTCTCGCGCTGTGTGTGGGCGCCTGGTCGGCTGTCAACGTCGCATCCGAAATCAAGGACGGTTCGATCTTCCGCAAACTCGGAACGATCAAACCCAACGTGCCATACGGCTATGCCTTCGCCGTCGGAGCCATACTGTCGTTTCCGCAAAGCTGGTGGATGCCGGCAGGCGCTGTGTAATTTATGAACAGAGTTAACGCAAATTTGACCATTGCGGCCGAAAGTGGCGGATGCGGAACAGCGTTTGCGTACCAGACAAGGATTTGACTGATGAACAAGGCACGTATTCTCATTCTCGGACTGGCTCTCGGTTCCGCCGCGCTCGCGGGCCTGCTTGCCAAGGGCGTCATCGGCAAGAAGGCGGAAAAGGAAGTCGTCGAGGTCAACAAGGTTCCCATGGCCCAGGTGCTGGTTGCCTCCAAGGACCTGGCGCTCGGCGAACGCCTTGGTGACAGCACGATCAACTGGCGTGAATGGCCCAAAAGCAACGTCAGCGACACGATGATCACCAAGGAAGCAAGTCCCGAGGCCTTGGAGACGATGAAGACAGCGCGGGCACGCCTGCCGATCTTCTCCGGCGAGCCGATCGTGGAGCGCAAACTCGTGCTTCCGAATCAGGCCGGCTTCATGAGCGCAATCCTGCCGCAGGGCATGCGCGCGATCTCGGTGGCGATCTCCGAGCGCTCCGCCGTCAGCGGCTTCATTCTTCCCAACGACCGCGTCGACGTGATCCTGACGCGCAAGATGGATGGCCCGGATGGCGGCGGCAAGGTCGTGCGCAGCGAGACGGTTCTCACCAATGTGCGCGTGCTCGCGATCAACCAGACATTCCGCCAGGAGGCGGGCGAAGACAAGGTCACGGTGACCGAAGGCAAGACCGCAGTGCTCGAACTCGATCCCTTCCAGTCGGAAGTGATCACGATGGTCGAATCGGCTGGTGAGCTGTCGCTCTCCCTCCGTTCGATCGCCGAAGGCGGCGACAGCGGTCTCCAGGACACCAAGCCCGTACTGTCCGACAAGTTTACCAACAAGAAGAAAGCCACCGGCGGTGAACGCATGTTCGTCCGCTACGGCATCGAATCCGTCATCACCAGCCGCTGAGGCCATAGACCATGCTGCTTTCCCCTATTTCTCCGTCCGCCAACGACAAGCCCCGCTTCGGGCTCTCCGCTGCTGCGCTGGTCATGGGTCTTTCCATGGTTGCAATGCCTTCTGCCGGTTTCATGACAAGCAGCGCATTAGCCAGCGATCTCGACTATTCCCAGCCGGGAACGCAGTCGGATGACGGCAACTACCTGCGCATCGGGCTTGCCAAGTCCGCGGTCATCAGGCTGCCGGCGGCAGTGAAGGACGTGATCGTCGGCGATCCCGCGGTCGTCGATGTCGTCATCCGCAACAAGAACACGGCGTATCTGTTCGGCCGCAGCGCCGCGCAGACCAATGTGTTCTTCTTCGATGCCGATGGGCGGGAAGTCCTGCATCTCGACCTCGAAGTGACGCTCGACTCGAAAGCGCTGAAGAAGCTTCTCGACCGCACCATTCCGAACAACAAGATCCAGGTCGACACAACCGGCCAGAACATCGTGCTCAAGGGCGTGGCGCAGAACGCGGCGGAAGCGAAAATCGCGCAGGACCTTGCCGTCCGCATGGGCGGTGGAGACGCTGCCAATGTCGTCAACGCCATGTCGATCGGCGAAGGCGACCAGGTGATGCTGAAAGTGCGCATCGTCGAGGTCAAGCGCGACGTCGCCAAGAAGCTCGGAATTGCCCTCCAGAGTGCGTTCTCGGTTGGCGACCTTGTTGCGGGTTCGACAGTGTTCAATCCAGTGACCAGCCTCGCCGGCATCTTCGGCGGTTCGGCCGGATTCAGCGGCACGACGGCGAGCTACAACAACGGCAACACCTCCATCGACGCCGCGATCGAAGCCATGGAAAGCCAGGGTGTACTACGCACGCTCGCAGAGCCGACCCTTACCTCGATTTCGGGGCAGCCTGCGGCGTTCCATGCCGGCGGCGAATTCGATGCAGGCAGTGCCTGCACCGGCGCATCGGGTTCGACCAACAACGGCACCGGCAGCTACGACGGCGGAAGCTGCGGACCAACGTTCAAGCCCTATGGCGTAACCCTCGGCTTCACGCCCAAGGTTTTGAGCGAGGGCCGCATCGAGTTGAAGATCGCCACATCGGTTTCCGAACTCGACGCCGCAAACTCCACCGCCAATTCGCGGGCCCTGAGCACGCGCACCGCCGAAACGACGGTCGAACTTCCGAGCGGCGGATCGATGATGCTTGCCGGCCTCATCAAGGACGTGTCCGCCAATGCGGTCAAGGGCACTCCGGGCATGAAGGACATCCCGGTGCTCGGCGCATTGTTCCGCAGCCGCGATTTCCTCACCCAGCAGACCGAAATGGTCGTGATCGTGACGCCCTATATCGTCAACCCGGTTGCCGAGAAGAACCTGGTGACCCCGGCCGATGGCTTCAGCGACCCGACCGATATTCAGGGGACCCTTTTTGGCCGCCTGAACAAGGTCTACGGCACACCCGGAAAACATCCGAACGGCGTCTATCACGGCACCGTTGGCTACATCATCGAATAGCAGGCGGAGAAGATCGTGTTCCATCACATGAAGGGCAAAAAGTTGAACCGCTTGGTCCCCGCTGTCATTGCCGGCATCGCGCTCTCGGGCTGCCAGATGAATGCACTGGTCGACGATGCTTACGAACCCACGTCGGTGGCCGAGCGCTATCCGATCGAGGTGAAAACGGCATCGTTCAAGACCGGCCTGAAGGCGCCGACCGGGCATCTGAATGCCAATCAGACGAATGCCGTCGCCGACTTCGCCATCGAAGCCAAACGCACGGGTTCGCCCAAGGTGCAGATTCTCTATCCGGGCGGCAGCGCCGCATCGCGCAACCTCGCGAACAACATCGCGGCGACCATCACCAACTACGGCGTTCCGAAGAACCGCATCTCGGTGAAACCGATCCGCGGCGGCGCCAACGAGCCAATCCAGCTCGTGCTGACGCGCAAGGTCGCCGTCACCAAGGAATGTGGCGACTGGTCGCAAGATCTGTCGTCGAACTACTACAACGAACCCTATCCGAATTTCGGCTGCACGCAGCAGCACAACATCGCGGCCATGGTTGCCAACCCGGAAGACCTGGAGCGTCCGCGCGCCATGGGCCCCGTGCTTGCCGCAAACCGTACCGAGACCATGAAGATCTTCGTCGAGAACTCGACGACCGGCGACTACTGGACGATCGACGGAGAATCGAAAAGTCCGTGATGGCACCGCAGCATCCGACAATGTTTGAAGCATACACGACAGGCAGGTTCGAATCATGATGAACAACGCATCGGCAGCCGCCCCGCAGGTCTATGGCAGCGATCAGAATCTCGTCGCCATGGTTCCGCGCATCAACATCCATGCCTTCTGCGACAATCAGCAGTCGGCGGAAACGATGCAGATGGCTGCCGGCGACCGCCGGATGGCAAAGGCGCATACGACGATCCAGCTCGGCGGCATCATGGCGGCGGTGCAGGTTTACCAGTCGCAGGCGACGCCCAATGTGCTGCTCGTGGAATCGCATGGATCGCGCGATGTCATCCTGTCCGAGCTTGCCGAATTGGCCCAGGTCTGCCAGCCCGACTCCAAGGTGATCGTCATCGGCCACCTGAACGATGTCGTGCTTTACCGCGAACTGATCCGCCAGGGCGTCAGCGAGTATCTTGTTGCGCCGCTTCACCAGATCCAGATCATCGAGACTATCGCCGGACTGTTCCAGAATCCGAAGGCGGCGCCACTCGGCAAGGTTCTGGCCTTCGTCGGCGCCAAGGGCGGCGTCGGCTCGAGCACCATCGCGCACAATGCGGCTTGGCTCATGTCGAAGCGCTATGCGACCGAGACAGTGATTACCGATCTCGATCTCGCCTTCGGCACGGCGGGCCTTAACTTCAACCAGGATGTCTCGAACGGCATCATCGATGCGCTTGGCCAGCCCGACCGCCTCGATGCGACGCTGATCGAGCGTCTGCTCACGAAACTCGGCGACAAGCTCAGCCTGTTAAGCGGGCCGGGCGGCGTCGACCGCGAGATCTCGATTGAAGCCCATGCGATTGAAACCATTCTGCACGCGATGCGCGGCAGCGTTCCCTGCATCGTGGTCGATGTTCCCAATATGTGGGCGCCGTGGATCAAGTATACGCTGATGCATGCCGACCAGGTGGTGATTACCGCCACGCCCGAGCTTGCCAGCCTCCGCAATACCAAGAACCTGATCGACATGCTGAAGGCGGCGCGCCCGAACGATCCGCCTCCGAAGCTCATCCTCAATCAGGTTGGCGTGCCCAAACGCCCCGAAATTCCTGCCGCGGACTTCGGAAAGGCCGTGGGCGTCGATGTCAGCTGCATCATTCCCTACGACGCGCAGACCTTCGGCACCGCGCAGAGCAATGGCCAGATGCTGCTCGAGGTTTCCCCGAAGTCGAAGGCGGCGGAAGCGCTGACGGGCTTCGTGCAGATTCTCGCCGGCACCGACAAGCCGGCAAAGAAGGCCGGCAGGATGTCACTCCCCCTTCTCGATAAGCTGTCGATGCTGAGGAAGAAGTAATGTTTGGTAAGCGCACAGACGAAACACGCCCGGCACCAGGCTTGCCGGTAACCGGGCAGCCGCCGGCTGCACCCGCTGCCCTGTCTGCGCCCGGCGCCGCAATTCCGGATTTGCCGATGCCCGGCAGCAGTTTTGGAGGCCAGCAGGCACGTGCAGCCGGGGCGGCTCCGCCGCCCCAGGGTTCGGGCGCTGTCTCGCAACAGGCGCCGAAGAAGCCCGAAGCAGGCATGGGACCGCGAAAGTCCGAGAACTACTACGACATCAAGGGCACGATCTTCAACGCGCTGATCGATGCGATCGATCTGACGCAGCTCGGCCAGCTCGACCGCGACGCGGCGCGCGACGAAATCCGTGACATCGTCAACGAGATCATCACGCTGAAAGATGTGGTGATGTCGATTGCCGAGCAGGAAGACCTGCTCGAAGACATCTGCAACGACGTTCTGGGCTATGGCCCGCTGGAACCGCTGCTGGCCCGCGATGACATCGCCGACATCATGGTCAATGGCGCCAACACGACCTTCATCGAAGTTGGCGGCAAGATGCAGAAGACGGGTGTCCGCTTCCGCGACAATGCCCAGCTCCTCAACATCTGCCAGCGCATCGTGAGCCAGATCGGCCGCCGCGTCGACGAAGCAAGCCCAATCTGCGACGCCCGCCTCATGGACGGCTCGCGCGTCAACGTCATTGTGCCGCCTCTGGCCATCGATGGCCCCACGCTCACCATCCGCAAATTCAAGAAGGACCGGCTCAAGCTGCCGGACCTCGTGAAGTTCGGCTCGATCACGCCCGAGGGCGCCACCATTCTTGAGATCATCGGCCGGGTGCGCTGCAACGTGCTGATCTCGGGCGGTACCGGCTCTGGCAAGACCACGCTGCTGAACTGCCTGACTGGTTATATCGACCACGACGAGCGCGTCATCACCTGCGAAGACGCCGCCGAACTTCAATTGCAGCAGCCGCATGTGGTGCGTCTCGAAACCCGCCCGCCCAACCTCGAGGGCGAGGGCGAGATCAACATGCGCGACCTCGTCAAGAACTGCCTGCGTATGCGGCCTGAACGCATCATCGTCGGCGAAGTCCGCGGACCCGAGGCGTTCGATCTTTTGCAGGCGATGAACACGGGCCATGACGGGTCGATGGGAACGCTCCACGCCAACTCTCCGCGTGAAGGCATTTCGCGACTGGAATCGATGATCACCATGGGCGGCTTCTCGCTGCCGTCCAAGACCATCAAGGAAATGATTTGCGGCTCGATCGATGTGATCGTGCAGGCCTCGCGCCTGCGTGACGGTTCGCGCCGCATCACCCACATCACGGAAGTGGTGGGCATGGAAGGTGACGTGATCATCACCCAGGATCTGTTCGTCTATGAGATCGTCGGCGAAGATGCGAATGGCAAGATCATCGGCCGCCACCGGTCGACGGGCATTGCCCGTCCGCACTTCTGGGACCGTGCGCGCTATTACAACGAGGAGCGCCGCCTGGCCGATGCTCTCGAGAAGGCCGAATCGCGCAACGAAATGGACTGATGACCGGCTTGAAGGGCGGGTAGTTTAAATGTTTTTCGGCGAAAACCTAACTCAGATTGCCTTTATCGGCATGGTCGTTGTGGCGGTTGGCGGTATGGCCGTCGCGCTGCTCTTTCCCCTGATGACGAACGGCAGCGCTGAACAGCGCGTGAAGGCCATTGCCGAGAACAGGAAGAACGGCCCGCAGGTCCAGAAGCAGAGTACCTTCTCGCGTCTCGTCGATGGCCAGAAGGATGGCCGGCGCAAGCAGATCCAGGAGAGCCTCAAGCAGATCGAGGAACGCGAGAAGCAGCGCAAAAAGCGCCTGACCTTGCGCATGATGATCATGCAATCGGGCCTCGAAATTTCGACCAATGCCTTCTGGGTGTTTTCAGCCATCACGGGCTTGCTCTTTGCCTTGCCGCCCTTGTTCTTCGGCATTCCCTGGTATGTTTCTGTCGCAGGCGGAGTCGTGGGTTTTCTGGGCTTTCCGCGATGGTTCCTCAACTTTCTGCGCCGCCGCAGGCAGAATGTCTTTCTGCATGACTTTGCTGACGCGATCGACGTCATGGTGCGCGGCCTCAAGGCGGGCCTGCCGGTATCCGACGCCATGAAGGTCATCGCGGCTGAATCCGGCCCTCCCGTCGGCCCCGAATTTTCGGAAGTCGTCGAGGGACAGCGCGTCGGCATCACGATCGACCAGGGAATCGAGCGCATGTATGAACGCATGCCGCTCTCGGAAGTGAACTTCCTCGGCATTGTGATGGCGATCCAGTCGAAGACGGGCGGCAACCTCTCGGAAGCGCTGAGCAACCTGTCGAAAGTGCTGCGCGACCGCAAGAAGATGAAGGCGAAGATCCGCGCCGTCAGCCAGGAAGCGAAATCGTCGGCGGCCATTATCGGCGCTTTGCCCTTCGTCATCATGGGCGGCCTCACGGTGCTCAATCCCGAATATCTCAATCCGCTGTTCTACACGTCCACCGGCAATATCATGCTGGCCGGCTGCGGCGCCTGGATGGGCACGGGCGTGCTCGTCATGCGCAAGATGATCAATTTCGAAATCTAGTCAGGTCTCTGAACAGCCATGTTGAATTTTCTCGCCAGCCTGTTGCAGATCGAATCGATGATCACCATCCTCATCGGGATGGCGGCCTTCGCGACGGTGTTGACGGTCGCCTCTCCGATGTTCGGGAGCGACCAGCTCAAGGCGCGCATGAAGTCGGTGGGCCAGGAGCGCGACAAGCTCCGTGCCGCGCAGCGGGCGCATCTCGTCGGCAACGAGGCCCGCCTTCGCGACAAGAAGCAGACCGATCTCGCCTCGCAGCTGGTGGAAGCGCTGAACCTCAAGCGGGTCTTCGAAGCGGAAGCCTCGCGCGATCTGCTCCGGCAGGCGGGTCTGCGCAGCGAACGTCACCTCGTCACTTTTCTTGCGGCCCGCTTTGCCGTTCCGCTGGTGCTGGCCGTACTGGTCTTCGTCTATTCCTCCACGCTCTATGCCGACAAGGTGGCGCCTCCCATGCGTCTGGCGGCCACCGGCGTCGGCGCTTTGTTCGGCTATTACCTTCCCTCGATTTTCGTCAAGAACATGGTGTCGCGCCGCCAGGAGTCGATCAAGAAGGCGTGGTCGGACGCACTCGACCTCTTGCTGATCTGCGTTGAATCCGGAATGGCGATCGAGCCTGCCATGCAGCGCGTGGCGCGTGAAATCGGCAGCGCTTCGGTGCCACTTGCCGAGGAGTTGACCCTTACTGTCGCGGAACTCTCCTACCTGCAGGATCGCCGCAAGGCCTATGAAAACCTCGGCAAGCGGACTGGCCTGCCGACGGTGAGGTCGGTGGTCACCAGCCTTATCCAGTCGGAACGCTACGGCACGCCGCTTGGCACGGCACTTCGCGTGCTGGCCCAGGAAAATCGCGACTCGCGCATGTCGGAGGCCGAGAAGAAGGCAGCTGCACTTCCGCCCAAGCTGACAGTCCCGATGATCCTGTTCTTCCTGCCGGTCATCTTCGTCATCATTCTCGGGCCGTCCATCATCATGGTCATGAAGCTCGAGTAGCCCGCAGCACAGGTTTGTTGTGTCTGGAACGCGGGCTGCGTATCGGCCCGCGTTTTGCCTTTTCCCAGGACGGGGCCGGGCGCGCCAAAAACAAAAATGCCCGCCGGTGTCCCAGCGGGCATGTGAAGTGCAACTTCCGGGGATCGGGAGAAGTCAGCTCTCCGAACTGTCGCTGATCTGCTGCCAGGTGTTGGGCTGCGACAGCATCTTTTGGAGATAGGCCATGTTGGCCTTCACCTGGTCCTGCGGAAGATCCTGGCTGGCAAGCGTGCTGGCTTCATCGAAGCGGCCCTGAAGACCGACGACGAGTGCCAGGTTCTGGCGGATGCGCGGCTCGCTCTTCGAGCGCGGCAGAGCGTCTGCCTTGCGGAGCGTTGCCTCGGCCTGTTTCAGATTGCCTTCGAGCGCGTAAGACATGCCGAGATTGTTGAGGACGGTCAGGTTGCCGGGGTCGGCCGTCAGGATCGTCTGATACTGTTCGCGCGCCCTCGGATAGAGGCCCTGCTGGTCGTAGGCTGTGCCCAGGGCGGAACGTATGCGCCAATCGGCGCCGGGATCGGAGGCTGCAAGTTCGAGGACGGGTGCTGCCTCGCGGCCCTTGCCGGCGGTGACGAGCTTCTTGCCGTAGAGGCCTGAAATCTTCGAATTGCCGGGATTGACGGAGGCGAGCCTGCGATAGACTTCGAGCTGCTTCTCGCTCTGGCCGGTCGATTCCAGAGCATTGGCATAGGCGAGGCCGGCGTTGATATCCGCCGGGTTCTTCTCCCACTTGGCGCCCAGCGCTGCGGCCGCCTCATGGGAGACGGAGCCCGTCGAAGCCGTGCTGAGAGCGGCGGAATCGAGACTTTCCGGCGATTTCTGGCAGCCCGCGAGTGAAGTTGCCGATGCCAATACCAGCATCATTGCGAGATATCTGCCGCCGCCCGCCATGTCGAAACCCCAAAGCCCAGTCATCGAACGATCTTTGAAGCCGAGTGGTCAATAATTGATTAACCATATGACCGTTGAAGGTTAAGCTATTGAAAAGTTCCGGAGTGACTCGATTGATTGATCCTGCCAGCCTGCTGCTGCCTTCGTCTTCGCGGGGCTTGCCGCTCTTCATCGTGACACAAGCAAGCTGGAAGGCGGCGCGCACCGCACTTCCCGCCGAGGCGCGGGCATGGGCGGATGCCAATGGCTTTTGCGGCGAGGCCGGCAAGCTTCTCACCATCCCCGATGCCAAAGGCCGCATCACCAGCGTGATGGCGGGTGTCAGTAGCACGGCGGACGCCGATCCCTTCGCTCCTGCAAGGCTGTGCCGCGCGCTCCCCTCCGGGACCTATCAGATTGACGGGGATTTCGAGGGGCAGCAGCTGCTGGCCCTTGGCTGGTGCCTCGAAGCCTATGGCTTCGAAAACTATGGCAAGACTGCGCCAAAGGCTGCCCGGCTTGTGTGCCCCAGGGATGTCGATCGCGAGGCCGTTCTGCGCGCGGCGCGAGCCACCTATCTGGTGCGTGACCTCGTCAATACTCCAGCGTCCGACATGGGGCCGGATGAACTCGAAGCCGCGGCACGTGCAGTTGCTTCTGCATACAAGGCGAAGCTGACGGTAACGAAGGGCAAGGCGCTGGAGCGCGGCTTTCCCATGATCCACGCGGTGGGCAAGGCCAGCCCGCGCGCGCCGCGCCTTATCGATTTCAGCTGGGGTGCGGCGCGGGCGCCAAAGGTCACGCTGGTCGGCAAGGGCGTGTGCTTCGATACCGGCGGGCTCGACATTAAACCGGCATCCGGCATGCTGGCCATGAAGAAGGATATGGGCGGCGCTGCGAACGTGCTGGGCCTTGCGCAGATGATCATGGCGGCGAAGCTCCCTGTTCGCCTGCGGGTGCTGATTCCGGCGGTTGAAAACGCAATCTCGGGCAACGCCTTCCGGCCTGGGGACGTGTTGCGGAGCCGCAAGGGCCTCACCGTCGAGATCGGCAATACCGATGCCGAGGGCCGCCTCGTGCTGGGCGATGCACTGGCGCTGGCCGATGAGGAAAAGCCGGACCTGATGATCGACATGGCAACACTCACCGGGGCGGCACGCGTGGCGCTGGGGCCGGATCTGCCGCCGTTCTACACTGATGACGATGGCGCAGCGGAGGCCCTCATGGAAGCCGGGCGGCGCGAGAACGATCCGGTCTGGCGTTTACCGTTCTGGCAGCCCTACACAAGGCTCTTTGAATCCGGGATTGCGGATCTGAACAATGCCGGCGATTCCGGTTTTGCCGGCTCGATTACGGCCGCACTGTTCCTCAAGCGCTTTGTGGAGAAAGCCAAGACCTATATCCATCTCGACATCTTCGCCTGGACCCCCGTGGCCCGCGCCGGGCGCCCCAAAGGCGGGGAGGCGCAAGCGATGCGCGCGCTTTTCACCATGATTGCCGGGCGCTACGTCAAGTAGCTTGCCACGGCAGGGATTTGCAGACAGAATGGTACGGCTCCGAAACGACTGCTTCGATTGGAGATCGCATGTCTGTTGCGTTGAATACCGGCCAATCGCTCAAGCTCTGGCACGATGTCGCCCTGTCGATGGTCAAGGACGACGAGCCCGATCTTTCGGTGCGCCAGATGTGCATCCTGCTGACCATTTACCTCGAGGCGCCGCCCCACACGGTGCGCGACCTGGCGCGGAAGCTCGATGTATCGAAGCCCGTCATCACCCGCGCGCTGGACAGCATGGGAAAGCTTGAACTGGTGACGAGGCGGCGCGACGAGAAGGACCGCCGCAACGTGCTGGTGCAGCGCACCGTCAAGGGCGCGCTCTACCTCGAGCGCCTTGCCGACATGATTGGCAACATGTCAGGAAGCCTCTAACAGAACTTAGCATGACCAAGCTCGATCCGCGTCTCAATGCCATCCGGCCCGACCTCGCTGACGTCCGCCTCACTGGCGAAGTGGAAGCTGCCACCTTTGCTGAACCCACAAGGATGCAGGTGATCGAACCGGTCGTTCCGCTGCACAAGGCGCCGCGTTCCGATGCAGTGCAGCTGACGCAGGCGCTGATGGGCGAAACCGTGAAGGTATTCGACCAGCAGGAAGGCTGGGCCTGGGTGCAACTCGAGCGTGACGGATATGTCGGCTACCTCAGCCTGAATGCCCTTGTCGCCGACATCGTGGTGCCGACGCACCGGATCGCCGTGCCATCGACATTTCTCTACCCCGCGCCCAATTTGAAGACGCAGCCGGTCATCACCGTCACCCTGAATGCGGCGGTCTGTGTGGTTGGCGGAGATGAAAAATTTGCCAGTCTTTCGAACGGGCGCTTCGCGTTCGGCAAGCACCTGAAGCCTCTTGACTCGCACGAGCCGGATTTTGTGGAGGTCGCCGAGAAGTTTCTTCACGTGCCCTATCTCTGGGGCGGAAAGTCGGTTGTGGGACTGGATTGCTCCGGACTGGTGCAGCTTGCGCTCGAAGCAACGGGCACAGCGGCGCTGCGCGACAGCGACATGCAGGAAAAGACACTGGGCACGGCGCTGATGCTCAACGATCTCGACGGGTTGCAGCGCGGCGATCTGGTGTTCTGGGATGGCCATGTCGGCATCATGACGGATTCCCGCACTCTGCTGCATGCCAATGGCCATCACATGATGGTGGCGTCCGAACCCCTGAAGGACGCAATCGAGCGGATAGCGTCCGGCTATGGGCAGGTCACCAGCATCAAGCGCCTTCAATAGCCGCGCGCGCGATCCACAAGGTTCTGGAGCGGCTCGCCACGGCGGTGCTTCTCGATGTTCGAGGCCACATAGGCGCAGATGGTTTCGGGGTCGCTGTCGGCCGCGCAATGAGGCGTCAGTGTCACTTTAGGGTGCGTCCAGAGGCGGCTATCGGGCGGCAGGGGCTCCTGAACAAAGACGTCGAGGGTTGCGGCGTGAAGCTCACCTGAATCGAGAGCAGCGAGGATATCCTCCGCCACCTGCTGGCGGCCGCGCCCGGCATTGATGACGATGGGCGCACCGAAGGGACCGTTCCGCGACAGTTTCGAAATGTTGCCGCGATTGATGATGCCATCGGTATCGGGCGTGGCGGGCAGCAGCGACACGAGCACATCGGTACGCCCCAGAAACGCATCGAATTCCGATTCGCCTGCGAAACTCTGGACGCCGGGCACATCCTTCCGTGTCCGGCTCCATCCGGCAACGCGGAAGCCCAGGTCACGCAGCTTCTCCGCCGAGTCGCGGCCCATGACGCCCATGCCCATGATGCCGACGCTCAAGGCCCGCGCGGCGTGAGTCGGAAACGAATCCCAGACCCTGTTTTTCTGGTTCTCGTCGAGGCGGCGCTGCTGACGGTGATGCATCAGCACGTGCAACACGATATACTCCGTCATGCGGCCGGTGAGGTCGGGATCGTTGACGCGCACGATCGGAACATTTTCAGGAAGCGTCGGGTCTTTCAGGATCGCATCGACGCCGGCGCCGAGCGACATGATGACCTTCAGCTTCGGCAGGCTTTTCACCACGCCGGGCGGCGGCAGCCAGGCGGCGCAATACTCGATTTCGGAAATGTCGCCCATCCTGTCGGGCCAGACGCGCACGTCGAGTTCGGGGGCCACCTTGCGCATGGCAGCCGTCCACACGTCGACAGGCCAGGTCGGCAGAATGAAAAGAAAAGCCATCTACTGGTTCACCACACCTTCGGGCGCAGCCTTGAGGTTCAACGCCGCCGCGATCAGGGCCTTGGTATAGTCGGTCTGGGGTGAGGAGAAAACCTCCGCCGTGGGGCCGCTTTCCACCATCTTGCCGTTCCGCATGACGATCACCTCGTTTGCGAGCGCGCGAACCACTCTGAGATCGTGGCTGATGAACATGTAGGCGAGATTGTGCTTCTGCTGCAGCCCGCGCAGCAGATCGACAATCTGAGCCTGAACCGACATGTCGAGAGCGGACGTCGGCTCGTCCAGCATGATGAAACGGGGTTCGAGCGCCAGGGCGCGCGCGATGGCGATGCGCTGGCGCTGGCCGCCGGAAAACTCGTGCGGATAGCGGTCCATGGTTTCGGGATCGAGGCCGACTTCGGTGAGGGCATTGGCGACAATCGCCCGCCGTTCGTCATAGCCCAAGGACTTGCCCTGAACAGTCAGCCCTTCCTCGACGATCTGCTGGATCGAGAGGCGCGGCGACAATGATCCGAAGGGATCTTGGAACACGACCTGCATCTCCTTGCGCAAGGGCCGCATCATCCTCGAATTGTACTCATCGATCCGCTGGCCCATGTAGACAATGGGGCCTTCGGAGCGGATCAGGCGGAGAACGGCCAGGCCCAGTGTCGTCTTGCCGGAGCCAGACTCGCCGACGATGCCCAGCGTCTGCCCGCTGCGGACGATGGCATCGACGCCGTCGACGGCCTTGATATGGCCGATCGTCTTGCGGAAGAAGCCGCGCCTGATGGGGAACCAGACCTTGAGGTTCTTGGCCTCCACCACCGCCGGGGCGGTAATGTCGCTCGGCGGCGGCGCCCCTTTCGGCTCGGCGGTCAGCAGCATCTTCGTATAGGCATGCTGCGGATTGGCGAACACCTCCTTGGCATCGCCATGTTCGACAACCTTGCCGCGCTGCAGGACGACGATGCTGTCGGCCATGTGCCTCACGATGCCGAGGTCATGGGTGATCAGCAGCAGCGCCATGCCGGTTTCGGCCTGCAGTTCCTTGAGAAGCTTCAGGATCTGCGCCTGAACCGTCACGTCGAGGGCAGTCGTCGGTTCGTCGGCGATCAGCAAGTCCGGATTGTTGGCCAGCGCCATGGCGATCATCACGCGCTGCCGCTGGCCGCCGGACAATTGATGCGGGTAATCCAGCAGACGGGTTTCGGCGTCGCGGATTCCAACCTTGTTCAAGAGTTCGACGATGCGGCTGCGCGCCGCCTCACCTTTCAGGTTCTGGTGCAGTTCGAGGATTTCGCCGATCTGCCGCTCGACCGTGTGCAGCGGATTGAGCGACGTCATCGGCTCCTGGAAGATCATGGTGATGTCGTTGCCGCGCACGCGCCTCAAGTCGCGCTCATCGGCATCGAGCAGTTCCTCGCCCTTGAATGTGACCGAGCCAGACGGGTGAGAGGCGGAAGGGTAGGGCAGCAGCTTCAGGATCGAAAGCGCGGACACGGACTTTCCGGAACCGGATTCGCCCACCAGCGCAAGTGTTTCGCCCTTGTTGATCGAAAACGAGACCTTGTCCACGGCAAGCGAGTTTCGCCCGCCCTGCCGGAAGGCGACGGAGAGATCCCTGACGTCGAGAAGCGGTTCGCTCATGCGAATGTCTTTCGCGGGTCGAGCGCGTCGCGCACCGCCTCGCCGATGAAAACCAGTAGCGTCAGCATGATCGACACAACGAAGAAGGCGGTGATGCCAAGCCACGGTGCCTGAAGATTGTTCTTGCCTTGGGCGACGAGTTCGCCGAGTGACGCCGAGCCCGGCGGCAGGCCGAAGCCAAGGAAATCGAGCGCCGTCAACGTCGTCACCGAGCCCGCCAGAATAAAGGGCATGAAGGTGATGGTGGATACAACCGCATTGGGCATCAGGTGCTTGAACATGATCTTTGCATCAGACAACCCCAGCGCGCGGGCAGCGCGCACATACTCGAAATTCCGTGCGCGGAGGAATTCGGCGCGCACCAGGCCGACGAGGCCCGTCCACGAGAACAGCAGGAGAATGAACAGCAGCAGCCAGAAGGTGGGCGTAATGAAGGCCGCCAGGATGATGAGCAGGTAGAGCGTCGGCATCGAGGTCCAGATCTCGATAAAGCGCTGGAAGAGAAGATCGGTCCAGCCGCCGAAATAGCCCTGCACGGCACCAGCGGCCATGCCGATGATGGAGGACAGGATCGTGAGGATAAGCCCGAATGCCACCGAAATCCGGAAGCCGTAGATCAGGCGCGCGACCACATCGCGGCCGCCGTCGTCGGTTCCAAGCCAGTTGAGGTTGCCGAACACGCAGTTTGGGTCTTCCACACCCAGCGGAAACTTGACGCAGGCCTCCTCGCGGGTGAGCGACGAGGCGGGCGGCGAAGGTGCCGGCTGCGGCAGCTCGTTGTTGACGGTGTTGTAGGAATAGCGGATCGGCGGCCAGAGGATCCAGCCATTGGCCGCGATTTCCTCCTGGTTCACGGGGTCGCGAAAATCGGTTCGCGCCAGGAAGCCGCCAAACTTGGTTTCGGGATAGTCGCGGAATGTCGGGAAAAGCAGTTCGCTCTTGTAGGAGACGAGGATCGGCCGGTCGTTGGCGATGAAGGGTGCGAAGACCGAGATCAGGAACAGCACGGTGAAAATCCAGAACGACCAGTAGCCGCGCTTGTTCTGGCGGAAAAGCTCCCAGCGCCTTTCGTTCAAGCCCGAGAATCTGAACAGCCGCATCGCCTATACGTCCCGCCGGTCGAAATCGATGCGGGGATCGATCCAGGTGTACATGAGGTCCGAGACGAGCGCGACGACGAGGCCCACGAGTGTGAAGATGTAGAGATTGGCGAAGACGATCGGATAGTCGCGATCAAGTGCGGCCTTGTAGGTGAGGTAGCCCAGCCCATCGAGCGAGAAAACGGTCTCGATCAGCAGCGATCCGGCGAAGAACGCGCCAAGAAACGCGCCCGGAAAACCCGAGATGACGAGCAGCATGGCATTCCGGAACACATGGCCGTAGAGCACCTGCGATTCGGTCAACCCCTTGGCGCGGGCCGTCGTCACATATTGCTTGCGGATTTCATCGAGAAAGGAATTCTTGGTCAGCATCGTCATGGTGGCAAAGCTGCCGATGCCGAGCGCCAGAAGCGGCAGCGCCAGATGCCAGGCATAGTCGGCCACCTTGCCGAAGACGCTCAGCTGATCGAAATTGTCGGAGGTGAGGCCGCGCAGGGGAAACAGGGTGAAGTAGCTTCCGCCGGCAAACAGCACGATCAGCATGATGGCGAAGATGAAGCTCGGGATCGCATAGCCGATGATGATGACGGTCGACGTCCAGATGTCGAAGGTCGATCCGTCATGCACCGCCTTGCGGATGCCGAGCGGGATCGACACCAGATACTGCACCAGCGTGAGCCACAGGCCGAGCGAGATAGACACCGGCATCTTCTCGATGATGAGGCTCATCACGCTGCGGTCGCGGAAATAGCTCTCACCGAAATCGAATGTCAGATAGTTGCCGAGCATCAGCAGGAAGCGCTCGTGGGCGGGCTTGTCGAAACCGAATTGCCGCTCCAGGTCCTTGATGAATTCGGGGTCGAGGCCTTGCGCGCCGCGGTACTTGAAGGCCGTGGAGTCGCCGCCCGCACCTTGCGCCTGGGCGTTGCCGCCGGCTTCATTCCCGGTATTGCCGCTGATGCGCCCGGTCGAGTCGGTGTCGGTTCCCTGCATCTTGGCGATCACCTGTTCGACGGGACCGCCGGGCACGAACTGGATCACCGCGAAAGTCATCAGCATGATGCCGAGCAGCGTCGGGATCATCAGCAGGATGCGTTTGAGGATATAGGCGCCCATGGAGCGGGATCAGTTTCCGTTTGCGATTCGCGCGGCCTTGGCCTCGTCATACCACCAGGTATCGACGATGCCACGGTCGTATTTGGGTTTGAGAGCAGGCCGGCCGTAGCGGTCCCAGTGGGCGACCCAATGGCTGCCCTTGTGCCAGTTGGGCACCCAGAAATGCTCGGCCCTGAGCACCCGGTCCAGCGCGCGGCCGGCGATGTCGAGGTCTTCCCGCGATTTCGCTTCGACGACCTTGTCGATCAGGGCATCGATCTCGGGCGAGGCGACGCCCGACATGTTGTAGGTGCCGGGCTTGCTGGCCGAAGCCGAGCCGAAGAAGATGCGCAAGCCATCGCCCGGCGTCAGGCCCGCCATGAAGCGGCTTGAGATCACGTCGTAGTCATAGGTTTCCTGGCGCAGCTGATATTGCGCCTCGTCAACCGTGCGGATCCTTGCATCGATGCCGAGAAGCTTCAGGTTCTTCACATAAGGCGCGAGAATGCGTTCGAATACCGGGCTGTCGATCAAAAACTCGATTTCAAATGGCTCGCCTCTGGCATTGCGGCGCGTCGTGCCGTCGGCCGTCCATCCAGCTTCGTCGAGCAATTGCGAGGCCTGGCGGAGCAGCTTGCGATCCTGTCCCGAACCATCGGACACGGCCGGTACGGGCGGCTCTCCGAACACTTCCGGCCTGAGGCCTGGGCGTATCGGCTCCAGCAGGGCCAGTTCGTCGGGCACAGGCTTGCCCTCGGCCTTCAGGGGCGACAGCTCGAAGAAACTCGCGGTGCGCTTGTAGAGTCCGAAGAACAGGTTCTTGTTCGACCATTCGAAGTCGAACGCCAGGTTCAGCGCCTTGCGCACGCGGATGTCCTGAAACTTTTCGCGCCGCAGGTTGAAGAAGAAGCCCTGTGCGCCCGATGGCGTTTCATCCGGCAGTACCACCTGCACTACCCTGCCATCCTTCAGTGCTGGAAAATCATAGGCAGTGGCCCAGTCGCGAGAGGTATATTCCTCGCGGAGGTCGATGACGCCTGATTTCAGCGCTTCGAGGGCGGCGTTCCGATCGCGGAAATATTCGTAGCGCACGATATCGAAATTGAACCGGCCCCTGTTCACAGGCAGGTCCTTGGCCCAATAGTCTGGGCGCCGGCCATAGGCCACATACTGGCCCGCCTGAAAGGAACTCACCACATAGGGACCGGAGCCCAAGGGCGGTTCGAGGCTCGTTTTTGCAAAGTCGACCTTCTCGTAATAGGCCTTGGAAAAGATCGGCAACTGGCTGACGGTGAGCGGCAGGTCGCGCGTGCGGTCGCCCTTGAAGCGGTAGCGCACTTCATGCGGCCCCAGCACGTCGCAGGCCTCGACATCGCGAATTGTAATTTTTATCCGCTCGTCGCCTTCGGTCGACAGTAGGCGAAAACTGTCGCAGACGTCATCGCCCGTCAGCGGCGTGCCGTCGGCAAATTGGGCTTCCTCGCGCAGGGCGAAGGTGATGCTGCGCCGATCGTCCGCGAGATCGGCGGACTTGGCGACAAGTCCGTAGACGGCATCGGGCTCGTCATTGGCGCGCGCCATCAGGCTGTCGAACATCAGGTCGAAGCCCTGAACCGGATCGCCTTTCAGGATGTAGCCGTTGAAGCTGTCGAAGGTGTCGCGCGGCACCGGGCCGATGAGCGAAAG
>JALHQC010000012.1 GCA_022842165.1 bacterium | reverse complement strand
TCCGCCGCGCGGGCCAGCGGGTCATGCGCCATCACCCCGCAATCAAGGGTGAGCAAAACGTCCGCGCCCTGCTCCTTCAGCTGGTTCACCGCGCGCTCGCTGGGGCCATAACCCTCGGTCAGGCGGTCGGGAATATGCACCGTGCAGTCAGACCCGACCGCGCGCAGGAACAGTTGCAGCATGGCGGCAGACGACACGCCATCGACATCGTAATCCGCGATCACGCCGATCTTCTCAGCAGCCACCACGGCATCGGCGAGGCGTGCCGCACCCTTCTCCATGTCGACCAGTGCAGAAGGCTGCGGCATCAATCCCCGCAGTGTCGGGTTCAGGAAGGTGTCCGCCTCGTCCACCGAAACGCCGCGCGCCGCCAGCACGCGCCCCAGTATCTCCGGCAATTCATGGCGCTGCGAAATCGCCTCCGCCGCGCGCGAGTCTTCCAGCCGCGTGCGCCAGCGCCGCCCGGAGGCAGAACGCTCCACATTCAGGAAGGCACGGGTCAAGACATCGGTCAGAGGCGTTCGATCCTGATCATGCGCGGATGCGATGCCACATGACCATCCCTCTCGATGCGAGACAATGCGGCGCGCATCGCCGTTTCAACCGTATCATGGGTGATGAGGATGAAGGGTGCGGTCGCGCGCGGCGTATCCTTCTCCTTTTTCCCACGCTGCACGATGCTCTCGATCGAGATCTTCTCGTCTGCCAGAATGCGCGCCACGGCGGCAACGGCACCTGGCTTGTCGTGCAGTTCAAGCGCCACGTAATAGCCGCCCTCATGCGCCTTTTGCGGCGCGGCCTTGTAGGGGCGGAGTTCGGCGGCGGGCACGCCGAAAGCGGGGCGGAAATTGCCGCGCGCGATATCCACCACATCGGAAAGCACTGCGGAAGCCGTGGGGTGTGCGCCGGCACCGCGGCCTTCCAGCATCAGGTCGCCCACGAAATCCCCCTTCACGACGACTGCGTTGAACACGCCATCGGTATCGGACACGGGCGAGCCCTTGGGCACCAGCGTCGGATGCACGCGCTGCTCGATCCCCTCCTCGCTCGCCACGGCCACGCCGAGGAGCTTGATCTTGTAGCCCATCTCGGAGGCATTGCGGATATCCTCCAGCGTGATCGCCTCGATGCCCTCGATATCGATGGCGGCGAGGTTCACCTGTGAGCCGAAGGCGAGCGAGGTGATGACGGCAAGCTTGTGCGCGGTATCGAAGCCGCCCACGTCGAATGTCGGGTCCGCCTCGGCATAGCCCAGCGCCTGCGCTTCCTTCAGCACATCAGCAAAGCTCCGGCCCTCGTTCGCCATCTTGGTAAGGATGTAATTGCAGGTGCCGTTCATGATGCCGAACAGCTTGCCCACGCGGTTTCCGGCCAGCCCCTCGCGCAGTGTCTTGATGATGGGAATGCCGCCCGCGACGGAGGCCTCGAAGTTCAGCGCCACGCCCTGCGCTTCCGCAAGCTTGGCCAGTGCCGCGCCATGATGCGCCAGCAGCGCCTTGTTGGCAGTGATGACGTGCTTTTTGGAGTTGAGCGCCACCTCCACCGCCGCCTTGGCCGGATTTCCCTCGCCACCGATCAACTCGATGAAAACGTCCACGTTCGGGTCCGCCGCCAGCTTGACGGGGTCTTCATACCAGGTGAGCGCGGAAAGATCGTGACCCCGCTTTTTCGAGCGGTCACGAGCACTTACCGCCACAACTTCGATCTTCACGCCAGCCCGCGCCGCCACCAGCGCGCCGTGCTTCGCCAAGATATCCAGCACGCCGCCGCCGACAGTCCCCAGCCCCGCAATGCCCAGCCGCAATGATTTCGTCATCTCGCACCCCGTCCGAAGAAGGTGAATCCGCCTCAACTGCGGGTCTTATGGCGGGAAGTACGGGGGATGGCAATCCGCCGTGTTCGTCCGCGTCTCCTCACCTTGTGGTGCTTTGCGGAGCAAAGCCTCGAAAGGTTCACCCGGGTCACATGCGCCGAGGCCCTGCTGGCGCAGGCACCTCAGCATGGGGGTTTTGAAGTTTGACTTCCCCTCACCTGCCCTGCGGGCGTCCTCTCCCGCAGGCGGGAAAGGCTGGCTTTCTTCACTCTCTCCCGCTTCAGCGAGAGAGAACGCCGCGAAAGCGGCAAGTAAGGGGACGTGAGGGGGCCTCTTCCCAACCCTCCTCAATACCAATCGACATTTCCCCCATCCCCTTTACATTGCCGCCATATTCGGATTCCAAGAGTCGAACCATGACCGACAAGCCGACCCCGCAAGTGCCATCGCAGTACACGCTCGCCGATCCGGTGCAGTTCGCGCAGAATATGGCGAAGGTGTTCGAGCAGGCGGCTGCGGTTGCCCGCATGGTGGCGGAGCGGCCGCAGATGAAGCTGGACGAGGCGGAAGCCCAGCTCACGCCCATGGAGCAGGTGTCCAAGACCTTGGGCGCCGTGGCGCAGTCCTACATGAACGACCCGCAGAAGCTGATGGAAGCCCAGATGCAGCTGTGGAACAGCTATGGGCAATTGTGGCAGGCCGCCTGGGCCAAGGTGCTGGGTCAGCAGGCGGAGCCTGTGGCCGAGCCCGCCCGCAACGACAAGCGCTTCAAGGACAAGGACTGGCAGGAACACACCGTCTTCGATTTCCTGAAGCAGTTCTATTTGATCTCCGCCAACTGGGCGCAGGACATGGTGAAGAACGCCGAAGGCGTGGACGAGCACACGCGCCACAAGGCGCGCTTCTATGTGGAGCAGATCGCCAATGCCGTCTCGCCATCGAACTTCGCCATCACCAATCCGGAAGTCCTGCGCACCACGCTCGCCACCAATGGCGCGAACCTCATCGAGGGCCTGAAGCATCTCCAGGAAGACATGGCGACGCCGGACGGGCGCTTGCGTATCAAGCAGACGGACATGACGGCCTTCGAAATCGGCCGCAACATCGCGATGACGCCCGGCAAGGTGGTGTTCCGGAACGAGACCTTCGAGCTGATCCAGTATTCGCCCACGCAAGCCGAAACCTACGAATACCCCCTCGTCATCTTCCCGCCGTGGATCAACAAGTTCTACATCCTCGATCTCAACGCCAAGAAGTCCTTCGTCAAATGGGCGGTGGACCAGGGCCTCACCGTGTTCATCGTCTCATGGGTGAATGCGGACGAGAAACAGGCGCGGAAAAGCTTCTCCGACTACATGCGCGAGGGCTTCCTCGAGGCGATCCAGGCGGCGCAGGACGCGACGGGCGCGCCGAAGGTCAACGTCATCGGATATTGCATCGGCGGCACGCTCACCGCGGCATCGCTCGGCTACATGGCGGCGCAGAACGACAGCAGAGTCAACGCCGCAACCTTCTTCACCACGCAGGTCGATTTCGAGAAGGCGGGCGATCTCCTCGTCTATGTGGACGAGGAGCAGGTGAAGTGGATCGAAGGCCGCATGGCCGACAAGGGATACCTCCCCGGCACGCGCATGGCGGATGCCTTCAACCTGCTGCGCTCCAACGACCTGATCTGGTCCTACGTCGTCAACAATTACATGCTGGGCAAGGATCCGATGCCCTTCGATCTTCTCTACTGGAATGCGGATTCAACCCGCATGCCGGCAGGCGTGCACTCCTTCTATCTGCGCGAATGCTACATGGCCAACAAGCTGGCGCAGGGCAAGATGGTGCTCGACAATGTCCGCATCGACCTCAAGAAGGTGAAGATGCCGGTCTATAATCTCGCGGCGCGCGAGGATCATATCGCACCCTTGGCATCCGTCTTCCGCGTCGGGCGCTACATGGGCGGGCCGACGCGATTGGTGGTTTCAGGCTCCGGGCACATTGCAGGCGTGGTCAATCCGCCGGATGCCAACAAGTACCAGTACTGGACCAACGAGAAATGGTCACCCACGCTGGAAGAATGGCTGAAAGGCGCCACCGAGCATGCCGGTTCCTGGTGGCCGGACTGGGCCAAATGGATCGGCGACAAGTCGGGCGGAAAAGTACCCGCGCCTGAGCCCGGCAGCGGCAAGCTGAAGGTGATCGAGGATGCGCCGGGCACCTATGTACGAACCCGCGCGGAGTGAGGCAATTGATCGCCGTCAATGAAAGGCCTTCCACACCGGCGCATGTTTCAGCGATGCGATACCTTGCTTTTGCCTTCGTCCTGCTCTGCACCGCGCCCGCCGTCGCGCAGGATGCAGCCGTCATTGCCGAGGGCAAGCGGCTGTCAGAGCTGAACTGTGCCAGGTGCCACAATCTCGAAGCTTCAGGCGAAAGTCCGCTTACCGATGCTCCGCCCTTCCGCGAAATCGCCAGGAACTACGATGTCGACGAGTTGACGGACAGCTTCATGGAAGGACTTGCCGTCCGCCACCCCCTCATGCCGGACTGGGAGGTGACGGAGCCGCAGGCGGCGGCACTCGCCCAATTCGTCATGAGCCTGGCTGCCGCGGGCGACGACAAGGCGGGCGACAGCACGATCATCCTTGGCCACGATCTGCTGCGCGCCAATTGCGCGCGCTGCCATGCGATCGATGCCGGCAGCGCATCGCCTGAACCGAAAGCGCCCCCCTTCCACGAGATCGTCACCAAGTACGAACCCTCGGCTCTGGAAGAAGCCCTGGCCGAAGGCATCGTCACCGGGCACGAGCAAATGCCGCAATTTGCCTTCGAACCCGACCAGATCGCCGCGATCGTCGCCTATCTTGAGTCCCTCAAGACCCCCTGACATCTGCTCTCAAGCTTACCAAAGGTCAATCAATTTCGCAGTGTCTTACCTAGCGGAAGTGTAATATGTTGCATTTGGAGGCAGGTTTTTAACGTTGTTCATGGAACCGTCTGGTTTTTGCCTAATTTGATACACTAGATGGAAAACGTCCGCTTGAAGGCCACGGCAGAAAGGATTGCGCAGCGGAATTTAGGCTTGTCTGACTTGGTGTGTTTGAGTGTGAGACCTACCGCATGAACCTGATCGAGATTATCTTCTTCGCAGGCGCCCAGTGCGTCAGTCCGTTACAAAGCGCCGAGGGGCATACGATCGCCGGCAAGGTCGCATGCGCCGTGCTGGTGAAACGCGACGAGCAAACTTCAGAAATCGTCATATATCCGAGCACGGCGGCAAGGGAGCCCAAGGTCATCGCCATGCTCGGGCGCTCGCTCGCCGAACCGAAGCTGCCGGATCCCCCGCCTGAAACCCTCATCATCGAGGCCACGTCCAGCGATCCGAGCGAGGTGCCGGAGGGCGACGGGGTGGATGTTCCCGATGTTGAGGACCCGCCTGAAGCGCCAGCCAAACTGGCCGAGGTGCCAAAGCGGAAGAAATCCACCAAAGCCGCCTCGACAGGCAAGCGGAAAACCGCCGCCGTCCGCCTGCGCGACAGGTGCGGATCCTACAAGGCGGTGTGGTACACCAACAAGGAAGGCCGCCGGAAATATCGCTGCGTCCGCGTCTGAAACAGCGGCTCAGGGCGCACGGTCGATTTCGGCGCTGTATCCGGCCTTCCAGCGCTCGAGCCTCGAAAGTCCCGCCGGCCCCTTTCCGCCGAAGTCCGACCTTAACAGCACGGCCGCCAGAAGCGTGATCTGGGCCGACGTGATGCCGAACGACAAGCCCAGAATGAACAGCACCGCGCCAGGGCTGGACGAGCGCCAGACGAGACTGCCCATTCCGCCCACATCGGCTAGAAGCAAGGCGGCGGCGAACGCCCAGCCCGCGCCAATCCCCACCACAATCCACTTTACCACAAACCTGATCAGCGGCGGCATTCCAGCGTCCTCGCTTTAACCCTGTCCCGAATATCGAATGCGGCATCCGTGACGATGTTCCCGGCATGCCCCGTCATGGCATCGGGCTTGCTTGGTAGAGCGAGCGGACGTCCCTGACGGCGCTCCGCCGGCCTCACGTTCAGTCGCATCGCAGAACCCGTCAGACCGTCAGTCCACGGATTGGACGTAAGTAGCGTTTTGCGTTCGGAAGGTAAGTGATGGTCAGGTTCGCCGCATTCGGAGATTATGGCGTTGGCGGCGGCGGTGAAGCGGAGGTCGCTGCCCTCGTCGATCTTCTCGATGTCGACTTCATCGTCACGACGGGCGACAACTCCTACAGCGACAACAACACGATCGACCAGAATGTCGGGCAATTCTACAGCAGCTACATCGGCAACTACAAGGGACAGTTCGGCACGGGAAGCGAAGACAACCGGTTTTTCCCGGCTCTTGGAAACCATGACTACTATAATGGCGGCGGCATCACAGCCTATACCGAATACTTCACCCTGCCGGGCAACGAGCGCTATTATGAGTTTCGCGTTGGTAATGTGCATTTTTTCGCGCTGGACGATTTCGACGCGGAAGGCACCGCGGCCAACTCGCCACAGGGCCAATGGCTGAAGGCCGCACTCGCCGCCTCGGATGCCACGTTCAAGGTCGTCTACAATCACGTGCCGCCGCACTCTTCGGGCCATTATGGCGCCAAGGAAGTGGAAGACGGTGAAGCCTACTGGCACTTCTTCGAGGAATGGGGGGCAACCGCCGTCCTCTCCGGGCATGACCATCGCTACGAGCGCATCATCCGCGACAGCAATGGCGATTCAATTCCGGTGCCCTATTTCATCACCGGACTGGGCGGGCATCCCAGGATACACGAGGTGGTCAGCCCGGTCGAGGGTCAGGCGGCGGTCTATAACGCCGACTTCGGCACGATGATCGTCGAGGCGACCGACGCCGCCATGACGTTCGAGTTCTATTCGGTGGCGGACGGCGGCACGCTGATCGACAGTTACACCTGGACCGTACCAGTCATCGACGATCTGCTCGGCGATGCGGAGGGAAATGTCATCTCCGGCACGTCGATGCAGAACAGGATTGCGGGGCTCGACGGCTCGGACAAGCTGAAAGGCTATGACGGAGACGATATTCTTCAAGGCGGCAACGGCGATGACGTGCTGATTGGCGGCCGCGGCGACGACGTGCTTCAGGGCGGTGGCGGCGCTGACGTGCTGATCGGCGGGTCCGGCAGGGACGATGCCCGCTACAACGATGCATCGGCGGGGGTGTTGGCAGACCTGCAGGTTGCCACGCGAAACACCGGCAGCGCAGAGGGAGACACCTACCAGTCGATCGAAAATCTGTCGGGCTCCAATCACGGCGACAGGCTGTTCGGCAACAGCGCCGGGAACCACATCAGGGGTCTTTTCGGAAACGATACGATCCACGGCCGCGGCGGGGACGATTTTATCTTCGGCAACGAAGGTGACGACGTGCTGCGCGGCGGCGCAGGTTCGGACCGGCTTGCCGGAGGCGAGGGCAATGACTGGCTCGAAGGCGGCATCGGTGCCGACTGGCTATCAGGCGGATCGGGAAGCGACAGCTATTTCTTTGCGTCGGCGCTCCACGGCGGCGACAGCATCGCCGGATTCACCAGCGGCGAAGACAGCCTCAAGCTGAAGGGCGCGGGCTTCGGCTTTGCCAGGAACGAGGCGCTTGCCGATAGTGCGACGTTCATCGCCGCGCCGGCCCCGCAACCCATCGAGGGCAGCGCCACATTTCTCTATGACACCGGCACGGGCGAGTTATGGTTCGACAGCGACGGGACCGGGAGCGCCGCCGCGCTTCTCCTCGCCATTCTGGTGGGTTCTCCGCAGCTTGCCGCGGCCGATCTGCAGTTCGTATAGGCCGGAACAGAAAAAAGGCCCCGTTCCCGGGGCCTTCTTTCCGTCGATGTTGCGGGCGATCAGCGCTTCGAGAACTGGAAGCTGCGGCGAGCCTTGGGATGGCCGTACTTCTTGCGCTCGACCATGCGGCTGTCGCGCGTGAGGTAGCCGGCCTTCTTGAGAATGCCGCGAAGATCGGGCTCGAAATAGGTCATGGCGCGCGACAGGCCGTGGCGGACCGCACCGGCCTGGCCGGAGAGGCCGCCGCCGGAGACGGTGCACACGATGTCGAGTTCGGTGGCGCGGTTTGCGGTGTTCAGCGGCTGGGCCACCAGCATGCGGAGAACCGAGCGCGCGAAATAGGTTTCGATCGGCTTGCCGTTGACAGTGATCTGGCCCTTGCCGCGCTTGATCCACACGCGGGCGGTGGCGTTCTTGCGGCGGCCGGTTGCATAGGCGCGCCCTTGCGCGTCGAGCTTGGGCTTGGCGGGCGCCGTGGCGGTGCTCGAAGTGGCCGGAGCAAGGCCCATGGCCTTGCCGAGATCAGCGAGTGTCTTCTGTTCAGCCATGATTAGCCTCTCACCGCGTTCTTGGGATTCATCGCCCGGATATCGAGGGGCGCGGGGTTCTGTGCCTCATGCGGGTGTGCGGTACCGGCATAGATGCGCAGGTGCGTCATCTGCTGGCGCTTCAGCGGGCCGCCGGGCAGCATGCGCTTCACAGCGAGCTCGAGGATACGATCCGGGAACTTGCCGTCGAGGATCTTGCCGGCATTGCGTTCCTTGATACCGCCAGGGAAACCCGTGTGGTGGTAGTAGGACTTCTGCTCGCGCTTCTTGCCGGTGAAGTGGATCTTCTCGGCATTGATGACGACGACATGGTCGCCGCAATCCATATGGGGCGTGAAGGTGGGCTTGTGCTTGCCGCGAAGACGGTTGGCGATGATGGCGGCGGCACGGCCGACGACCAGGCCTTCCGCATCGATCAGCACCCAGTTCTTCACGATGTCCTTGGCTTTCGCCGAATAGGTTGTCATCTGATTTTCTCTGGCGTTACGGGTCAAAGGAAAAAGTGCGGGATTGAGCCCCACAGCCATTTCAATGGCCGCTGAATATGAGGCAGAACCCCAAGTGTCAAGGAAAACCCTCGTAAAATATGGATTTTTGTATGGTGGTTTCATATTACCACATTGGACAGTGTAGCTGGCGTGCCCCTCCCCGCCTGAATTGACTCTTTCCCGGCACATTGGCTTGGCATAGTGTCTCGTTTCGTGGGGAAGAAACACATGAACGGATTGAGCAATCTATTGGCGGCCGCAGTGCTGGTGGCGGGCTCCGGCGCGGCAGATGCCACCCTTTCGGTCGAGCAACAGTCCGAAGTTGTGATTGCCCAGGCCGCGCCGCCACTGGAAATTCCGCAAGCCACGCCTGTTCCAGGCACCCCCGCGGCGCCAGAGGTTGCCCCCGCGCCCGACCTTCCGCCCGCCCCGCCCGGCCAGGATCTCACCGAGCCCGACCCGTCGCAACAGGGCGAAGACGCAAATGACGATGGCATATCGCCGGACGATCTCAGCCTCGGCGAGATTCCCGTCATCGAGACGATGGAGTTGACAGCCGACATCGCGCGCCGTGCCCTCGACAGCTATCTGCTGGCGAAGGACAAATATGCCAACTCCGACCTCGACAAATATGAAAACCTGCAGGACTTCGTTGACCAGACGCCTGACGGCAAGAATTTCGAGGCCGATATCAAGGCGGCGGGCTTCGCCAATGTGAACGACTGGAATCTGGCGATCACCACCCTTGGGGTCACCTATTCGAGCGTCGTGGACGACCAGTCGAGCGAACTGCAGCAGCAGATCGCCGAGGTCGAGGCCGATACCGAACTGGCGCAGGACATCAAGGACCGCATGATCGCCGCACTCCGGGCGATGATCCCGTCCGAGAATAACAAGAAGGTGATCGAGGAGCTTCTGGCCGATCCGGTTTACTCGACGAAGCTGAAGCAGCTCGATATCGAGGAAGAATGAGCGGACTGCTTCTCGAACACCGTGCCGGAGGCGTGCAGCGCCTCACCCTCAACGATGCCGGCACGCGGAACAGCCTGTCCGAAGCGATGATGGCGGAGTTGCAGGGCGCGCTCGATGCCGCGCGTGACGACGGGTCGGTCCGCGTCATCGTGCTGTCCGCCATTGGCCCGGCCTTTTCGTCGGGGCACAATCTCAAGGAAATCACCGCCCACCGTTTCGATGACGACAAGGGTGCGGCCTATTTCGCGCAACTGTTCGATACCTGCGCAGCACTGATGACGTCGATCGTGCGGCACCCCAGGCCGGTGATCGCCGAAGTGAGCGGGCTGGCGAGCGCCGCCGGGTGCCAGCTCGTCGCAAGCTGCGATCTCGCCATTGCGGCGGATACGGCGCGGTTCTGCACACCCGGCGTCAACATCGGGCTGTTCTGCTCGACGCCGATGGTGGCGCTGTCGCGCAACGTCGCGCAGAAACATGCGATGGAGATGCTGCTCACCGGCGATATCTTCGATGCACAGGATGCCGCGCGGATGGGGCTCGTCAATCGCGTCGTCCCCGCCAATGAACTGGCCGAAACGGTCGATGCGCTCGCAGCCAGGATCGCATCGAAATCGATGGTGACGGTGAAGACGGGCAAGGAAGCCTTCTACGCGCAGGCCGATCTGCCACTCGAAGAAGCCTATGCCTTCACCGCGCGCGTGATGACGGAGAACCTGCTGAAGCGCGATGCCGAGGAAGGCATCGCCGCCTTCATCGGCAAGCGGCCGCCGCAGTGGAGTGACGAACCGTGACGCCCAGAATCAACATCGTGACGCTCGGCGTTGCCGACATCCAACGCGCGCGTGGATTTTACGAACGGCTCGGGCTCAAGGCGTCATCCGCCAGCAACGAACAAGTGGCATTCTTCGATGCCAACGGCGTGGTGTTGGCTCTGTTCGGCCACGACGCGCTGGCGGACGACGCCCATGTCGAAGTCTCGCCGCCCAAGCCGTTTCGCGGCATGACGCTCGCCTGGAACGCGGAGAGCGAGGCCGAAGCCGATGCCATCGTCGACCATGCCGTTTCATGCGGGGCAACGCTCGTGAAGAAACCGGTAAAGGTGTTCTGGGGCGGATATTCAGGCTATTTCGCAGACCCCGATGGCCATCTCTGGGAAGTGGCCTGCAATCCCTATTTTCCGATCTCGCCCGAAGGCCGCGTGCAATTGCCATGAATCATGACAGCTATTCCGCCGACTATATCCGCGACATCCTGAAATCGGTGAAGACCATCGCGCTGGTCGGCGCATCCAGCAACATCGTGAGGCCGTCCTACTTCGTGATGCAATATCTGCTGGACAAGGGCTATGAGGTGATCCCCGTCAACCCCGGCCTCGCCGGTCAGGAGCTTCTCGGGCAGAAGGTCTATGGCGCACTGAAGGATATTCCGAAGCCCATCGACATGGTCGATATCTTCCGCAATTCGGAAGCCGCAGGGCCGATCACCGACGAGGCGCTGACGCTCGACCCTAAGCCAAAAGTGATCTGGATGCAGCTTTCGGTGCGCAACGACGAGGCGGCCGCCAGGGCCGAGGCCGCCGGCCTTCAGGTCGTCATGGACCGCTGCCCGAAGATGGAATACGGCAAGCTGTCGGGCGAATGGGCCTGGGTCGGCGGCAACTCCGGCATTCTCTCCTCCCGCAAGCAGACGCTGCATGAAAGCGGCAAGGTGCAGAGCCTGGGGCTTGGACCCAAGACAGGCTATTGATCCACCGCAAGGACCGCATGGCCGATCTGCGCCAGAACTGCACCTGAAAGGGCACGCGAGGCACGTCTTTCATTCAAAGGGAAAGGCCACGGACATGCGTGAGATCGGACGGACGAAATATGATGGCACCGCCATGCTGCTGCATTGGGTCACGGCGCTGCTCATCATTTTCATGCTCGCTTTCGGCGAAGAACTGATCGAGGCCGGCGAGGAATTCGAAGAAGCGGGCGAAGCATTCGCCGGCACATTCCTTCCCTCGATCCATGTCAGCATCGGCGTTGCCATTCTCGCCCTGACGCTGCTGCGGCTTCTCTGGCGGGTTACGCATACCGCGCCGCCACTTCCCGTGACCATGAAGCCGTGGGAGGTCGCCGTCTCAAAGCTCGCGCACCTTGCGTTTTACGCACTCCTGATCGGCATTCCCTTGACCGGCTGGCTGGCCTTCGGAGACTTCGTGCGCGAAGAACCCGCCATGGCATCGCTGCGGGTCTTTGGCCTGTTTGCACTCCCAGCCGCCCCCGCCCTGGGTGAAGCGGCAAAGGAATTACATGAAATCGGCAGCAATGCGATGATCGTGCTCGTCGCTCTCCATGTTCTGGCGGCGGTGAAGCACCAGTTTCTGGACAATGACGGCGTCCTGTGGCGCATGCTTCCCCATTGAAACAGCTCAATTGTCGTTTGCGTCGGGCCGGGTTAAGTTCCCGGCCCTGACTTTCAAGGAGAGACGACAATGGCCGACAGAACCCCCGGATTCGATACGCTGGCACTTCATGCCGGTGCTGCGCCCGACCCGGCGACGGGTGCGCGCATCACGCCGATCTATCAGACGACCGCCTTCGTCTTCCAGGATGTAAAGCACGCTTCCGACCTCTTCGCGCTCCGGGCTTTCGGAAACATCTACACCCGCATCATGAACCCGACGCAGTCAGTGCTCGAAGCCAAGGTCGCGGCACTCGAAGGCGGCACGGCGGCGCTTGCAGTGGCTTCAGGTCATGCGGCACAGCTTCTCGCCTTCCACACCATGATGCAGCCCGGTGACGAATTCATCGCCACGCGCCAGCTTTACGGCGGCTCGATCAACCAGTTCAGCCACGCCTTCAAGTCCTTCGGCTGGCATGTCGTTTGGGCAGACGCAGACGACGTCGGCTCGATCGAAAAGGCGCTGAGCCCCAAGACCAAGGCGATCTTCGTCGAGTCGATCGCCAATCCCGGCGGCCGCATCACCGACATCGGGGCCGTCGCGAAAATCGCCAAGGCCGCGGGCGTGCCCTTGATCGTCGACAACACCATGGCAACACCCTATCTCTGCAAGCCCATCGAGCATGGCGCCAACATCGTTCTTCACTCGCTCACCAAGTTCATGGGCGGCCACGGCAACTCGATGGGCGGCGTCATCGTCGATGCCGGCAATTTCGACTGGTCGAAGTCCGGGCGCTATCCCCTGCTCTCAGAGCCCAATGGTTCCTACCATGGCCTGAAGCTGCACGAGACCTTCGGCAACATCGCCTTCGCGATCGCCGCCCGCGTGCTGGGCCTGCGCGATCTTGGGCCCTCAATTGCGCCGATGAACGCATTCCTCATCCTCACCGGCATGGAAACACTGAGCCTTCGCATGCAGCGCCATTGCGACAACGCAATGAAAGTGGCGCAGTGGTTGAAGAAGCATCCCAATGTCTCATGGGTGAACTACGCGGGCCTTCCCGACGACAAGCACAATGCACTGGCCAAGAAATATTGTCCGAAGGGTGCGGGCTCGGTCTTTACCTTCGGCCTCAAGGGCGGCTACGAAGCAGGCGTCAAGGCCGTGTCGTCGGTGAAGCTCCTCTCGCATCTCGCCAATATCGGCGATACGCGCTCGCTCATCATCCACCCGGCATCGACCACGCACAGCCAGCTCAGCGCCGACCAGCTGAAACTCGCCGGCGCCACGCCGGATGTGGTGCGCCTGTCCATCGGTATCGAGGATGTGGAAGACATCATCGCCGATCTCGAACAGGCGATCGCGTAATCACTGCAACATGAATTAACGAATGGCCGGGCTTAACCCCGGCCATTTCATTGCGCCGCCTTCCGCTCGAGAACGCGATGCATGTTCCAGATCGCGGCGGCGAGAACAACGAGCGCTCCGCCCTGATGCACGAGGCCGAGCCACAGCGGCACCTGCCACAGCAGCGTCCATATGCCGAAAACAATCTGCAGCAGCACGGCGGCAAGAATCAGGCCCGCCTCGCGCGTCTGCACGACATAGGCATAGCCCGCGGCAGCAATGGCGATGACATAGGCCAGTACCCGATGGTTGAATTGCACCGTCATGGCGTTCTCGAACAGATTGCGCCAGGCGGGCTCCATTACAAGAAGTCCCTTCGGCACGATCTCGCCTTCCATCAAGGGCCAGGTGTTGTAACCCATGCCGGCATCCAGCCCCGCGACGAAACCTCCTGCCGCGACCTGCAGGATCACCAGCGCCGCGATCACCAGCGCCATGCCTTCGCGGCTCGTGGCGGGCCTCCGGCGCTGGCTTCCGAGCCCGAAGGCCACCCAGAGGATTGCGGCGAAGATCACGGTTGCAAGCGTCAGATGCGCCGAGAGGCGATACTGGCTCACATCCACCCGGTCGACGAGGCCCGATGACACCATGTACCAGCCGAGCGCGCCCTGCAGGCCACCCAGCACCAGCAACACTGCAAAGCGCAATGCCATCTTCAGCGTCAGCGCGCCCGTGGCAGCGAAATAGACGAAGGGCAGGAAGAAGGCCATGCCGATGAAGCGCCCGAGGAAGCGATGCGCCCATTCCCACCAGTAGATGAACTTGAACTCGTCGAGGCTCATCCCCTTGTTGATGAGCTGATACTCGGGGATCTGCCGGTATTTCTCGAGTGCCGCCAGCCAGTCGGCCTCGGTGAGCGGCGGAATGGCGCCCAGCAGCGGCTGCCATTCGGTGATCGACAGTCCGCTGTCGGTCAGCCGCGTCGCACCGCCGACGATCACCATGCAGAAGATCAGGAAGGCAACGAAGTAGAGCCAGCCCTTCACATAAGGCAAGGCCGCGGCCTGGTAAGAGTTCAAGTTCTCCATGAAGGCCAGATACGGGTCCATCCCCTCGCCTTCAAGTGATGAAGCGCCGCAGTGCCGGCCCTTGCAGCGCCGCGCCGCCGGCCCTAGGTCTGGGCCATGAAACAGCGCACCCGGAAGGCCATCGGCACCCTTGCCACCGTTTTGTTCATGATCGTTTACTCACTTGCCGCCATGGCGGTCGGCGGCCATTTCGCCGTGGGAAACGGCATGGCGGTTGAGCTGGTCTATTTCATTATCGCCGGGCTGCTGTGGATTCCTGTCGTGATGGCCATCATCCGCTGGATGGTCAGGCCGGACGAAGCCTAGCCGACGTTTACCGTCCGCAACCCGTTGAACAGCGCGAAGGGCACGCCCGACATCAGCGTGTTCACATAGCGCATGTTCTGGAAGTGGCCGGAGAGCGAGAAGCGTGGCAACGCCGTCAGATGGTCGCGGTGGGCGGGGAAGATCATGCCCTTGCGCGTCGTCACCGCGGCCCTGAAGCCGGCGGCGCGGGCCAGCTCGAACTCGCGGGGACCTGCGGAGGTCTCATCGCCATAGGGATAAGCGAAGAAGTCCGGCCGCTTGCCCGTCTGCTGCGCGATGATGTCGGCGGATGCCGTCATTTCTTCAAGCGCTTCTTCAGCAGGCAGCGCCTTCACATTGAAATGATTGATGGTATGGGCGCCGATCGTGCACAGCGGGTCGGCTGCCAAAATGCGGATTTCATCCCAGGTCATGGCGGCATCGGTACAGATCGCCCGCAGGTCCACGCCATGACGGCTGCAGAAATCCCTGATCCAGCTCCGCTGCTGGTGCTGCTCCAGCGTCCGCACCGGCCAGTACAGTTTTTTCCAGGCTTCGTGCTTGCGTTCGGTGGTCGAGGTGTCGAGCACCAGGGCCTCGCCGCCGATCTCGGCCTTCACGCTGGCATTGCCGGCGATTGCCGCTTCAAGGCCGCGCCACCACAAGTCGCAGGTGCCTTCGGTAATCGCTGGCGCCACGAAAACCGTGTAGGGGCAATTGTGCCGCTGGAACACCGGCTGCGCGTGAACGAGGTTGTCGCGATACCCGTCGTCGAGCGTGAAGGCCGCGAAAGGCCTGCCGCCATCCTCGATGCGGTTCACCGCTTCATCGAGATTAACCAGATCGAAACCGCGCATCTGCAGCATGGTCAAGACCTGGTCGAGGAACCCGGGCGTGATTTCGAGGCCGGAATTGGGAGCGAAGCCGTCTTCGCTGCCGCCACCAGGAATGACATGGTGCAGCATGAAAATTGCACCGTTCCCGCCGAAGAACTGACGCAGAGCGATCGATGCACCAGAATAGTACAGAACATCGAGGCTGGTCTTGAATATGGTGGCGCCCGGCATTGGCCCTGCCCGCAAGATGATGGTTCGCCCGGCACTCTACGCCCCGGCCTATGAAAGAACCGTTGCCGTAGCCCGTAGCGGATTTTCCCCGCGCGAGGCGCGGCTTGCCGGCGTTTCCGCCCTGACTCTCGCAGTCCATTCCGACATTTTTGCAATCCAGCAGGCCTGGCAGGGCTTCGAGACGCGCGCCATGGGCACGCTCTACCAGAACTTCATCTGGTGCCGCGCGTGGCTGGAAACCTCCGGCGCCGAACTTGGCGCCACGCCGATGATCGTGACGGCGCGGGACGCGGCGGGCCAGCTGCGCTTTCTCCTGCCGCTGCAAATCAGGCGGCGTCAGGGCATGCGCGTTCTCGAATGGCTGGGGTTTCCACATCACAATTATGGTTACGGCCTCTACGATGCGGCATTCCTCGCCGGCGCCGGGGAATGGTTCGAGGCCCATTGGGCCAGCGTGGTGGAGGCCGTCGGCAAGGTCGATGCCATTGCCCTGACCCAGATGCCGGACACCCTGTTCGGCCGTCCCAACCCGATGGCGCCGATCTTCAACATCCGCGGCGCCAACCTGTCGTTCAGCCTGCATCTCCAGCCGGATTTCGAAATCGTTTACAACACGAAATTCTCCTCCGAGCGCCGCCGCACGGCACGGAAGAACGAGGCCCATCTCGCCAAGACGGGCGAGATCGAGTTTGGCCTGCCGGTGGGCAAGGACCGTACTCATGAGGTGATCGACGTCATGTTCCGGCAACAGGAACAGCGATTGGCCGAAATGGGCGTGCACGGCGTCTTCGGCCCTAGCGAACGGCGGTTCATTCATCGCATCGCGGAGCTTCAGGACGAGGACCACCCGATCCTCGCACCCTACTACCTGTCCAGCGGCGGCGAGATCCTGTCCGTCATGCTTGGCGGCATCCACGCCAATGGCTACTGGGCGCTGATCTCGTCGCTTGCGGCAGGTCCGCGGCGCCGGTATTCGCCGGGCGATCTGGCGCTGCGCCGGACCATTGCCGCCTGCGGCAAGGCCGGACTCGCATTCTTCGATTTTTCCGCCGGCGATGCGCCGTACAAGCGGCATTGGGCGGACGAGACGCTGGAACTGTATCACACCTTGCAGGCCTGCTCCCTCAAGGGCCTGGTGTGGAGCAGCGCAATGAGCCTTCTCTATCTCGCCAAGCGGGTGATCAAGCGGAATCCGGCGCTGAAAGCCGTGGTGCTCAGCGCGCGCCGCCGCCTGTTTGGCACGGCACCGGCCTAGCGCCCAGCCCGTTGCCCTAGGCGTTCACGGCCAGCCGGTCCTCGGCGGCCTCGGGAGCGGATACGATCATTACATATTGCGCGGCGGCCAGTCCTGTATCCAGAAGCGTCCTCACAGCGGCGCTGACTTCGCCGATCTGGGATTCCGGCGCCAGAAGCAGGGCGGCCTCGCATTTGTGAAGATAGACCGGCGTGCTGTCCTCTGCTTCGCCGAGATTGACGACGATGAAGTCGTAGGTCTGCGCCAATGCCGAGAGCACGCTTTCGATGCGTTCCATGACAAACGTGGCAGCGCGTGGCGAGTGATCGAAACCGTAGCGCAGAACATGGATCGGAGAGCGCATGTCGCGGCCGATCACCTTGGTGAACTCGGCCGTGCCGGTGACGAGGTCGGCGATACCTGGTCCAGCCTTGATGCCGCAGAGGCGCTCGATCAGCGGCTGGCTGCGCTCGAGATCGACGAGCATCACACGCCGACCGGGCGTCGCTGTCATGCGGGCGAGGGTCAGGGCCGCGATGCAGGCATCAACCGGACTGCCGCCGATCGACGTGAGCCCCACCTTTTTCACATTGAGGTCGACTGAGATCGCCTGCACCCACTGCAGCATGCTGCGCGCGGCGGTTCTGACATCGGCACGATCGGTCACGCCCGTCATGTCCTGCTGCCTCGCCATTCCGGGCCAGACGACGAGCGGCCGCACCGGCGCTTCAACAGGCGGGGGAACCCATTCGACGGGCTTCTGAACCGCATCCTGCCGGGGTTGCGGCGGCGGCGGTTGAGATGGCGGCATGGCTACTGTCATGGCCGGCGGCGCGGCGGGTGCCTGCTGCAGGTCAGCCAGCGGAACGGCAGCCGGAACAAGTGCCGGTTCGTTGCGGAACTCTTCGTCCTCCATGCTGTGGCCATCTCCAAGGCGGCTGGCCGCAGCCATGAGTTCGATGAGGAATGCCAAACCGAGGCCCATCGCCAGGCCTGCGAGCGTGATCAGGAGAACCATCGGGCCGGGCTTCGGGAACGATGGCGCCGCGGGCACGCTGGCGTTCTGGATGATGGTCGCAAGCCCCGGCTGCGAGGCGAGATCCTGCCTGGCGCTCGCCTCGGCATAGCGGCTCAGCAGGGCCTCGAGCAATACGCGATCGGCGCCGGCTTCGCGCTCCAGCGCCTTCAGCTTCACGTCGTCGAGGTTGGCATTGCCTTCCTGGTTCTTCAGTGCCTCGAGGCTTGCGAGGAGCGACTTTTCGCGCGATTCAGCGATGCGGGCCTGCTCGTCGAGGCTGGAGACAACCTTCAGCGCCTCCGCCCTGATCTGCTGGTCGATGCCGGCGATCTCGGTGACAACCGCTTCCATCTTCGGATGGTTCGAGAGATAGGTAACGGAGAGTTCCGACATCCGGCGCATCGCCTCGGTGCGCTGCTCCTTCAGGCGCTGCACGGCAGCCGAGTTCAGCACGTCCGTGGCGCTGTCGACGCTGCCGCGCGTCTCGAGGAGATTGCGGATGGCGTCGGCCTTGGCGCGGGCATCGAGGCTCGCCGACTTGGCGACGGTGATCTGCGTGTTGAGTTCGGAGATTTCCTGTTCACCCAGGGTTACCGTCGCGCCCTGCAGCAGTCCGGCCTGGGCGCGGAATTTCTCCACCGCCTCTTCCGAGGCCGCAAGCTTCTTGCGCAATCCTTCGATCTGGCCGAACAGCCAGTCGCGCGCGCGTTCCGTCGGCTGCGACTGCGCTTCGCGGGTCCAGGTCACATAGACATCGGCAAGTGCGTTCGCCACGCCGGCCGCGACCGTGGGGTCCAGCGCATTGTATTCGATCCCGATGACGTTCGAGTCCGGCAACTGGTAGACGTTCAGCTTGTCGAAATAGCACTCGAGGGCGTGCTGCTCGGGTGTTTTGAGGCGCGGGTCGGAACCGAAGCCCAGCATCACCTTCAGCTTGCCGATCGTACCCTGCCCTTTCAGCAGCGAGTTGAATTCGGGCTTGTCCTCAAGCGCCAGGGCCGCCACCACGCGGCGCGCAAGGTCTTCCGACGTGATGACCGATATCTGGCTTGCCACCACGCGATCGTCGATTGCCTCCGGACGCTGGTTGTCGGCCTGCTGCACCCGGTCGAACGGCGTCTCGAGATTGGCGATCAGAACCTGTGCCTTGCTGGTGTATATCGGCTTCATCGTCGTGACGACGCCGGTCGCCACCGCGAATGCCAGCACGCCGATGCCAAGGATCATCAGCTTGCGGCGGCCCACGCCGCGCATCACATCCATGATGTTGATGGCCGCCTGAGAGGGGCTGGACGGGTAATCGTCGCGGGTCTTCATGCGGGCAAACTTGACACATTGTTACCAGAACTATCGGCGGCAACATTGCGCAGGTATGGTAACCAATCCATTAACGCCAGCAGCGCGGCCACGCTGGCCGCACAGCCGTTTAAGCTATTGCTAACCATATCGCTTTAGCTTTGCACCGCCGGAACACCGGTGCTTATGCGTTCATCATGGAAGTATGCCCGTGCGTCTGCGTCTCATCATTCTTCTCGCTGCTGCCACCGCTCTCTCCGGATGTGCCCAGAGCTGGAACGAAACATCGGTGTCCTCGCCTCCCGGCGGCACGGGCATCATGGCGGGCGGCAGGCTTGCCGAAGGCGAATATGCGGTATCGAGCGTATCGCAACTCCCGGCACGCACTTCCAAAGGCACGATCGAACCCTATGGCACCAAGGGCAAGGCCGCAGCCTATGAATATGGAACGGGGTACCGGGTCGGCGCGGGCGACCGGCTGACCATCCGCGTTGCGGGCGAGCCAGACCTGACGGCTGATTTCCTTGTCGACGGCTCGGGCAACATCTCGATGCCCTATGTCCAATCCCTCAACGTCGGCGGGCTGACCACGCCGAAGATCGAGGCGATGATCGCCGAACGGTTGCGGACGGGCTACCTCCGCGATCCGCAGGTTTCGGTGCAGGTCACCACGCTCCGCCCCTTCTACATTCTGGGCGAAGTCAACGCCGCGGGCAGTTTCGCCTATCAGCCCGGCATCACCGTGCAGAATGCCATCGCCATCGCCGGCGGCTATGGCGGACGGGCCGATCACCGCCAGGTCCTGCTGACGCGGAAGACGGCGGAAGGCACCAACACCTACAAGGTGCCGGTGACGACGCAGGTCTATCCGGGCGACATCATCTATATCCGCGAGCGCTGGTTCTGACCGGCTCGCCATGCGCATCCTCCATGTGTTCCGCACCCCCGTCGGCGGTCTTTTCCGCCACGTGAGGGATGCCGCGCGGGGGCTGTCCGCGCTCGGCCACGATATCGGCATCCTCTGCGACTCGACGACCGGCGGAGACATGGCGGTAAAGCTGCTGGCAGAGGTTGCCCCATCCTGCTCGCTGGGCGTCAAGCGGATGCCCATCTCGCGTCTTCCCGGCATGGGCGATATCTCCGGCGCCAGGCAGGCCATGGTCTATGCGCGCCGGTTGAAGCCCGACATCATTCATTGCCATGGCGCCAAGGGCGGCCTCTATGGCAGGCTCGCCGCGCGGATGCTGGGCATTCCTTCCGTCTACACCCCGCACGGCGGCAGCCTGCATTACGAATGGGCCTCGCCCGCCGGTGCGGTTTTCCTCTCGGCCGAGAAGGCGCTCGCCGCCATCGGTGGCGGCATTCACTTCGTCTGCGCATTCGAGCGCGATGCCTTCGCGGCGAAGATCGGGCTTGGCCGCAAGCGCCATGCGGTGATCCATAATGGGCTGTGGCCGGACGAGTTCACCCCCGCCGAGCCTGCCGCCGATGCCGCCGATCTCCTGTTCCTCGGCGACATGCGGATGCTGAAGGGCGTCGATGTGCTGCTCGCCGCACTGGCAAGCCTCAACGAACAGCGCCGGACGACGGCCTGTCTCGTCGGCGATGGTCCCGATCTCGAAGCATTCCGGGCCCAGGCGAAGACGCTGGGACTGTCCGAAGTGGTCCGCTTTCCCGGGCGCATGGGGGCGCGGGAAGCCTTCCGGCTTGGCCGTATCCTGGTCATGCCGTCGCGCGCCGAAAGCTTTCCCTATGTGGTGCTCGAGGCCTGCGCGGCGGGCGTTCCACTCATTGCCAGCCGGGTAGGCGGCATTCCGGAGGTGCTCGATCCCGGCACCCTCGTTCCACCCGGTGACGTCGAGGCCCTGACGCAGCGGATCGCCTCCGCCATGGCCGATCCGCAGGCCGTCGCTACGTCCGCTCAAGGAACGCGCGAACGGCTCCGGCGGGATTTCGGCGCGCAGGCCATGGCGCAGTCGATTCTGAAGTTCTACGGCGAGATCGTCTGACCGCCAGCGCTCCCGCATCGGAGCAGTCCGTTTACTGATCATTAACGCTGACAAACCAATACTTGCGCCAGTTTTTCACCCGGCGCGCTGCTTGCTTTTGGAACAACCAGCAAGACGACAGTCCCATAGCGGAACACCAACATGCGCGCACAACCCGATCACAAGTATTCAACCGTTTCGTCGGAGATTCTCGAGCAGCTGGCAAAACCGCCCGCCGCTGCCGAGACCGGCAAGCTCCGCGAGGAGACGATAGGCCGCCTCAGCGATGCGCCGCTCATTTCGGGCCGCGTGCTGGCGGCAGCCGCCCGCACCGCCGAAGCCGTGGCCATTGCCGCCGCCGGCCTTCTGCTCGCCCTGCTGCATCCGGGCTACGAGGCGACGGCCGATGCCGCCTTCTATGTCCCCGTCATCATCGGGGCCGCCGTGGCGCTGCCGTTCATCGCCAGCGTGCTTGGCCTCTATACGGTCCAGTCCCTGCTCCGCCCGGTCGACCAGATGGCGCGGATCGCCACGGTCTGGAGCCTGATCTTCGCGGCCATGACCACCGCCGTCTTCCTCAGCAAGTCGGGCGAGGACTATTCGCGCATCTGGCTCGCCAGCTGGTTCCTCGTCGGTCTCATGCTACTCGTCGTCTCGCGCGCCGTGTTCGCCAATCTCACGCGCCACTGGAATCGCAACGGCCAGCTGTCGCGTCACACCGTGCTGGTCGGCGGCGGCAAGCCGGCGGCCGACCTGCTGGCCGCCCTCGATCAGTCCGGTTCGTCGGATATTGACGTCGTCGGCATTTTCGATGACCGCGACGACGCCCGCTCGCCGACCTCCGTCGGAAACCTGAAGAAGCTGGGCAATGTCTCGGAACTGGTCGACTTCGTGCGCCAGGCGCGTATCGATGTCCTGCTCGTCACGCTGCCGCTCACCGCCGAGGACCGCCTCCTGCAAATCCTGAAGCGCCTGTGGGTGCTGCCCGTCGATATCCGTCTGAGCGCCTATTCGCAGAAGTTCCACTACCGCCCGCGCGCCTATTCCTACATCGGCAACGTTCCGTTCCTCGACGTGTTCGACAAGCCGCTCGGCGACTGGGGAAGCATCCTCAAGACGATCGAGGACAAGGTGATCGCCGCCATCGCATTGGTCCTGCTGTCGCCGGTCATGGCAATCGTCGCGCTCGCGATCAAGCTCGACAGCAAGGGCCCGGTCCTCTTCAAGCAGAACCGCTTCGGCTTCAACAACGAGCTGATCGGCGTCTACAAGTTCCGCTCGATGTATCACGAGATGCGCGATGCCGATGCGGCGAAGCTCGTCACGAAGGGCGACCCGCGCGTCACGAAGGTCGGCCGCTTCATCCGCAAGACTTCGCTTGACGAACTGCCGCAGCTCTTCAACGTGCTGCGCGGCGAACTCTCGCTCGTCGGCCCCCGCCCGCACCCCACCAAGGCCAAGGCCGCGGACCAGCTCTACAACGACGTGGTCGACGGCTACTTCGCGCGCCACAAGGTGAAGCCCGGCATCACCGGCTGGGCGCAGGTCAATGGCTGGCGCGGCGAAACCGACACCACCGAAAAGCTGCAGCGGCGCGTCGAGCACGACCTCTACTACATCGAGAACTGGTCGATCGCGCTCGACCTCTACATTCTCTGGCGCACGCCGATCTCGCTGCTGAAAACGGAGAACGCATATTGACGGCAGACTACGCTCCGCAGCGCATATCGAGGCCTGGCTACCCCGTCCTGCCGCTTGACCGCGTGCAGGCGGCGGCCGTTTGGGCCATGATGGCATCGTCCTTCTTCGTCATCGTCGAGCCTGCCCCCTGCGACCTGCTGTTTGCCGTGTCGGTGCTGCTGTTCCTGGCGCGGGGGCTCAACGTCACGGTCGTCGCGGCGCCGATGATCCTCTACCTGATCCTCTACAATGCCGGCGGCTTCCTGAGCTTTCTCGAAGTCTCGAACGAGTCCAAGGCGGGCATGTTCGTCATCACGTCCTGCTACATGGCGGTGTCGGCGGTCTTCTTCAGCTTCTATGTCTCGTCCGACACGCAGCGCCGTTTCGCCGTGTTCAAGAACGGCTATATCATCGGCGCCATCATCGCCTCGGTGATCGCACTCATCGGCTATTTCGACGTCGGCGGCACGGGCGATTTCCTGTCGCCGATCCAGCGCGCGCAAGGCACCTTCAAGGACCCCAACGTGCTGTCGACCTACATCATCCTGCCCGCCCTCCTGCTGACGCAGGACGTGATGCTGGGGACGCGGAAATGGCGCACCTGGCGCTATGTCGGGCTGTTCGTCGTGCTGGCGTGCCTGTTCCTCGCCTTCTCGCGCGGCGCGTGGATGAATTTCCTGCTCGCCGCCATGCTGATGGTGGCGCTCACCTTCACGCTCACGCCTTCGCCGCAGCTCCGCAGCCGCATCATCCTCCTGGCCATTGCCGGCACGGTGGTGATGGCCGCCCTCATGGCGGCGCTCCTGTCGATCGATACCGTCGGCGCCGCCTTCCAGGACCGGGCGACGCTTGCCAAGGACTATGATTCAGGCGAGTTCGGCCGCTTCGGCAACCAGCTCAACTCGATCCCGATCCTGCTCGAGAGCCCGTTTGGCTTCGGACCAACCAAGTTCCGCCGCATCTTCGGGCTCGACCCGCACAACGTCTATCTCAACGCCTTCTCGTCCTATGGCTGGCTGGGCGGCATCACCTATATGGTGATGATCGTCAGCACCATCGTCGTCGGCTTCAAGGGCGTGCTCATACGCACGCCATGGCAAAGCTCATCGATCGCGCTGTTCTGCACATTCCTGGCTACGGCACTTCAGGGTGTCCAGATCGACACCGATCACTGGCGGCATTTCTACTGGATGCTGGGATTGACCTGGGGTCTCTATGCCGCCTCGGCCGCCTATGCCGCACGAGGGCCGATCCGCCAAGGCGGGAGATAGAATGGTCGGAGCGACTGGATTCGAACCAGCGACCCCTATCCCCCCAGAATAGTGCGCTACCGGGCTGCGCTACGCTCCGACACGGTGGCAGCGTCTAGCACCCTTCTCCGCAGAGCGGAAGACCTATTCGCCAGCAGCCTTCCGAAACGAGAAGGCCGCGAAGATATCGCCGCGGTAGCCGGCATATTTCTCGGCCTGGAACCCCAGCACCGCCGCCCATACGATATCGGCGGCCAGCACGGCGAGGGCCATGCCCATCACGCCCAGGGCGGGCGTCAGCAGCACGGCGCCGGCCACCAGAACGCCAAGCGACACGATGCAGGCCCAGGCGCTGCGCGACTGGTAGCCGTCGATCGACAGGAGATGCTGGTTCATGCCGCCTGCCGCGCGGAACAGCTGGCTCAGCATGAACAACACCAAAGGCCAGTGCGCAGCGGTATAGTCGGCCCCGAAGACACTGAGGACCAGCGGCCCGAACACTGCCGCGCCGAGCACGCAGCCGGCAATGGCGATGATGGCGATCAGGTTGATCCTGAGAATGAGCGACCGGGCAAGCTTCGCGTTGCCCTTGACGATCGCTTCCGAGAGATCGGGCAGCACGAAGTTCTGGGTTGCCTGCGTCACGAAGCCGGCGAGTGCTGCAAGCCTGATGGCAATGCCGAGTTCAGCCACATCCTCCGCCGCGAGGAACAGCCCGCCGATCAGCGTCACGATATCGGCAAACGACATCGCAACCGCCGCGACAATGATCATCGATGCAGCCCGGCCGCGCAGTGCCGGTGCAAGATCGTGGAGCCCGGCTTTCAGCGTTTTCGGAAAGATATCCCGGCCGAGGATCACCGCCTGCCCCGAGGCCACGGCAAAGGTGATGGCGATGATGACGGCGATCACCGTCAGCAGCCCGGGCTCGACGCCCAGCACCCACATGGTGCTGAGAAACACCAGCAGCAGCCCCGGCCTGAAGATGAAGTCAGGCACGTAGGAGAGCTGGAAGCGGCGCTTCGAATTGGCAATCGAGCTGGTGATGCGGATCAGCGAGGACGCCGGCGCCATGAGGCAGCCGAAGACAAGCGCTGTCCGCAACTCCGGCGGCAGCGGCGCCCAGAAATAGATCGCCAGTCCCACCAGCGCGAGAAGCGATGTCACCACGAGCGAGTCATGCCACAAAGCCCGGTGAAAGGCGGCGGCGAGACGGGCGCGGCCCAGCGCGTAGTAGCGCGGCAGGATCGTCATGGTGAGCGAGGGATACCCCGCCGTCATCAACAGGCTGACGATGGCTGCCGTGCTCAGCCCCATCAGCACGATGCCCACTTCGGTCTGCGGCAGCAGCCGGGCCAGCAAGATCTGCGCGGCCAGGCCCATGGCAGCGCCCCCGAAGCGGACGCCAACGAGGTTGACGGCCATCAAAATCATTCGCCACAGGGACATTCGCGCCCGCATACTCCGTCAGGCGGAGAGAACAAGCCCTCGCCGCCGTTCGCGTCGTAGCACGGGCGCCTTTATTCTTGGTTTCGAGGCTTCAGCGCGGCAGGGTGGGATCGAGGATCTTGCGCGCGTCGCCCAGGTCGCGGAGCGCCGAGCGCAGCATGTCCGCATGAGTGTCGGACAGGCGGTTGATCACCTTGGCGGGCTCCGGCGGCGCGGCCACGGGTGCTGCCACGGCCTTTGCGCCGGCCTTGCCCACCCGCGGGGCGGCCTTGGCGGTTCCGGGCGGCGGTGCCGTTGCCATCTCGCCGTCGCGCTTGCGCGGTTCGATCTCGCCGCGCCCGACACCTGCCACATAGGTGGCGCCATCCTCCTTGAGGATCTTCTGGACGCCGCGGATCGTGTAGCCTTCCTTGTAGAGAAGGCTGCGGATGCCCTGCAGCAACTCGACATCGGCAGGGCGGTAGTAGCGCCGCCCGCCCGCCCGCTTCATGGGCTTTATCTGGGTAAAACGGGTCTCCCAGAACCGCAGGACATGCTGCGGAACGTCCAGTTCTTCGGCGGCCTCGCTGATGGTGCGGAATGCGTCGGGGGATTTTTCAACCATGCTTCACCGTTAATGGATAATCCGGCGGGACCTGTCAGTCCTCGTCCGGACCGCCTTCCAGTCCGTTGATCACGTTCTTCATCACCTGGCTCGGCCTGAACACCAGCACCCGGCGCGGCGTGATGGGCACTTCCTCGCCGGTCTTGGGGTTGCGGCCCACGCGCCCGTTCTTGGCCCGCACCATGAATGTGCCGAAGGACGACAATTTCACGGTCTGACCGTCGACCAGCTGTTGGGACATCAAGTCGAGCATGGATTTCACGAGATCAGCCGATTCGCTGCGCGAAAGGCCGATCTGACGATGAACAGCCTCACTGAGATCAGCGCGGGTAAGCGTTTTGCCAGCCATTCCTGAGCCCCCTGCAATATCCGCAAAACTATGGCGCATCAGCTTTGCGGTCAACCAAAATATTGCGAACTCAAAGACTTAGATAGGTTCCCTCAATAGCGGGCGAGAACCGCCCCCCAGGTGAAGCCGCCGCCCATCGCCTCGAACAGCACCATATTGCCCTTCTTGATGCGGCCATCCCTTATCGCCACGTCAAACGCGAGAGGGATCGAGGCGGCTGACGTGTTGCCGTGGCGGTCGAGGGTCATGACGATACGATCCTCGCTGATGCCGAGCTTGCGGGCCGTGCCTTCCAGGATGCGGCGGTTGGCCTGATGCGGCACGAACCAGTCGACATCCTTTGGCGCGATCCCGGCCTCCGTCATCGCCTCGTCCATGATCGAGGCGATATTGGTGACGGCGTGTTTGAACACTTCGCGCCCCTCCATGCGGAGGTGACCGACCGTCTTCGTCGTCGAAGGCCCGCCATCGACATAGAGCTTGTCGTGATAGCGCCCGTCGGAGCGGATGCGCGTCACCTGGATGCCGCGGCTGGCGGGCGAGTCGGGCACCATCTCGCCTCTCAGCACCACAGCCCCTGCCCCGTCGCCGAACAGCACGCAGGTGGTGCGGTCGGTCCAGTCCAGGATGCGCGAGAAGGTTTCCGACCCGATGACGAGCACACAGCCCGCCTGGCCGGCCTTGATCATCGCATCGGCCATTGCCAGCGCATAAACGAAGCCCGAGCATACCGCCTGAATGTCGAAGGCCGCGCCGCGGGTGATGCCGAGATCGGCCTGGATCAGCGTCGCCGTTGCCGGAAACGTCTGGTCCGGCGTCGAGGTGGCGACGATGATGAGATCGACATCCTGCGCCGTCATTCCGGCATGTTCCAGCGCGCGACGTGCGGCGTCGGCTCCAAGTGAACGCGTCGTCTCGCTGTCGCTGGCGATATGGCGCGCCTTGATGCCGGTGCGCTCGACGATCCACTCATCGCTGGTGTCGACGACCTTGCTCATGTCGGCATTGGTCATGATGCGCAGCGGCAGTGCCGAGCCCGATCCCATGATGACGGATCTTCGGACCAGGGGCTTCGTGTCGGTCATATGGTGGTTTCCGGTTGCTTGTCCTGCGCCGTTGCGCGGGTGATCACATCGTTCATCTTCTCGACGTCGGTCTTGATCTTGCTGACCAGGTCGTTGCGAACCATTTCGAGGGCCACGTCGATCGCCGTCGCAAAGCCCAGGGCATCGGTGCCGCCGTGGCTCTTGACGACGACGCCGTTCAGCCCGAGGAACACGCCGCCATTATGCTTGCGCGGGTCCATGCGGTCCTTGAGCGCCGCAAAGGCGCCAGACGCCAGCCACGCGCCCAGTTTCGAGACGAGCGTCCGCGTCAGCGACTGTTTCAAATAGGTGGCCAGCTGCTTTGCGGTGCCTTCCGCGGTCTTCAGCGCGATGTTGCCGGTGAAGCCCTCGGTCACCACGACATCGACCGTGCCCTTGCCGATGTCGTCTCCCTCGACAAAACCTGTGTATTCGAGCGGCAGTTCAGCGCCGCGCAGGATACGGCCTGCCTCCTTTACCTGCTCGACGCCCTTCATCTCCTCGACGCCGATGTTGAGAAGCCCGACCGTCGGCCGCTCCACGCCGAACAGGCAGCGGGCCATCGCCTCGCCCATCACCGCGAATTCGACGAGCTGCGAGGCATCCGCCCCGATGGTGGCGCCGACGTCGAGCACGATCGACTCGCTCCTGAGCGTCGGCCAGATGGCGGCGATGGCGGGCCGCGAAATACCGGGCAAGGTCTTCAGGATGAAGCGCGCCATGGCCATCAATGCGCCGGTGTTTCCGGCGGAGACGACGGTATCCGCCTGACCCGTCCGCACCGCGTCAATCGCCATCCACATGCTGCTCCTGCCGCGGCCCTGGCGCAGCGCCTGGCTGGGCTTGGCGTCCATTGTCACGAAGACATCGGTGTGGAGGATGTCGGAACGGTCCTTGAGCGCGGCGTGGCGTTCCAGCAGCGGCGCGATGCGGCTGCGGTCGCCGACCAGCAGGAAGCGCAGTTCGGGATGGCGGATAGCCGAAAGCGCAGCCCCGGGAATCACCATGTCAGGCCCGGCATCGCCTCCCATTGCGTCCAGCGCGATCGTCAGATGTTTCTTCGTATTCAAGCTCTTGCCGCTGCTCGCCCATTGCGCGCCGGCAGGTTCAAGGCGGTGCTGGCGCAACGTGAAGCCATAGGAGATTGGCTTTGGATTGTCATTTTAAAAAGGCCCCCGGGGAAAATCCCGCCCGAGCGTCACCTCATTCGGGCTGGCGTTTCGAGAGGACCGCGAAGGGCGATTCCTTCTCAACCGGCCCCGGCTCAGACTCGATATGCTCGGCAAAGGCTTCGCCGGGCTTGCGCGGATAGGGATCGAGATCCAGCGCCAACGTCTCGGCGGTCACTTCGCCCAAGTCGATATAGCCGTTCTCGATCGGATCGGCGTCATCGTCCTCGCCCTCGGTCTCCTTGACGATGGCGTTGGGCGGCAGGAAATAGCGGGAAATCGGAACCGACACCGTCTCGCGGAACGCCTCCAGGCTGATGACGGAAACCTGCTCGATATCCGCCGTCAGATGGCCTTCCAGCTTGATGCCGCCGCCGCGCCAGGGCGTCGCCCGGATTTCTGCTGCAAGCGCATGGATCGCCGGAAGCCCCATGCGTTTCGCCAGGGCTTTGAGTTCCGGCGGATCGGCCTTGAGCTTTTCGGTGCTGCCGGCGCGCGGCACACGGTCGGTCTGCAGCGGTCTCGAGAATTCAGGGGCTGGCGAACGTTTCATGGGGTCGGCTCCTCGAATTCGGCCGCGCCGGCGGCGAGCGCGGCCGTGTCCTGCGCGGCCAGATGCCGGCGCTGAAGCATAGCATAGCGTGCAAGCTTCGCGGCCCCATCGCCGCCCGGCCCATCGGGATAGACATTGCGGGCAATGGCGGCGTCGAGTTCGCCCTCTCCGGCCTGCAGCGCCTTGTCATAGGCGGCGATGCGGCCATAGAACACCTCCGCCATCTTGCGCACCTTCTTGCCGACCGAAAGATCGCCCACTCCCATCTCGCGGAGCGAGCGGTCCATGTCCCTGAACAACTCGTCGACGAGGTTCTGGCGGAAGTCCTGCTCGACGCCCTTCAACCGGTCGAGGACCAGAAAGGCGTGGAGCGTGATCATGTCGAAGCGGCCGTCGAGGGTGTCGCCAACACCCCATTCGGCATAGAAGACGGGGTGCCGCGCGGCGGCCACAATTGCTTCGTAGACGGTGCGCTCCGGTTGCGGAGGCCGCTGGAAAAAACGTTTCAGGATCATCTGCTTGCCGATTTGTGTGCTTGAGGCCGCGGGGATTTTGATACAGAAACGGCCAGAATGGGGTAAAGATCACCGGTCATGATCAGAACGACTCGCCTTTCCGCTTCCACGTGGTTTGCCACCGCGACGATTGCAATACTCCTGTCGGCATGTTCGCCCACGGTCGAGCACCGCGGCTACATCGCCAAGCCTGGCGCTTTCAACCAGATCAACAATGGCATGTCAAAGCTGGAAGTCGAAGGCATTCTCGGCTCCCCCTCGACGACGGCAAGCGTCAATTTCCAGGGTGACAGCTATTACTACATCACCAGCGTGACCGAGAGCCGCGCCTTCCTTCAACCCCGCGAAACCGACCGCGAGGTCATCGCCATCCGCTTCGACCAGGGTGGCCAGGTGCGGAGCTTCGCGCAATACGGGTTGCAGGATGGCCGCATCATCGACGTGAACACCCGCAAGTCGGTGGTAACGGGCGAGGAGACCGGAATTCTCGGCCAGATCTTCCGTGGCATCGGCAATTCCAAGGTCGGACCGGGGCTCGGCGACAACCTGAACCGCTGACATGGATCTGATTCTCAAGGGCGGCCGTGTCATCGATCCCTCGCAAGGTCTCGACGGCGTGCGCGACGTGGGCTTCGCCGATGGCAAGGTCGCGGCCATCGCGGCCTCGATCCCAAAGGGAACGGCAGAGGTACGTGACGTCTCGGGGCTCATCGTCAGCCCCGGGCTCATCGATCTTCACACCCATGTCTACTGGGGCGGCACCTCGCTCGGCATCGATGCGGAAGAGTTCTGCCGGACGAGCGGCGTCACCACCGCGGTCGATACGGGCTCGGCCGGCCCCGGCAATTTCATGGGTTTCCGCAAGCATGTGATCGAACGCTCGCAGACCCGCATCCTCGCCTATCTGCATGTGAGCCATGCCGGCATCTATGGCTTCTCGAACACCGTGATGGTGGGCGAAAGCGAGGACATCCGCCTGATGGACCCGGTTACCGCCGCGCAGGTGGCGGACGCCAACCGCGATGTCATCGTTGGCATCAAGGTCCGCGTCGGCCGTCATGCCTCGGGCGACCAAGGCGTAGCGCCGCTGGATATCGCGCTGCAGGTGGCGGACGAAACCGGGATGCCGCTGATGTGCCACATCGACGAGCCGCCGCCCACCTACGAAGACGTCATCAACAAGCTGCGCCCCGGCGATGTGCTGACGCACGCGTTCCGCCCTTTCCCCAATGCTCCGTGTACGGTGCAAGGCACGGTGAAGCCGGCGGTGCTGGCAGCGCGGAGGCGCGGCGTGCTGTTCGACATCGGCCACGGCATGGGCTCGTTCTCGTTCAAGACGGCGCGCGCCATGCTGGCCAACGGCTTCCCGCCGGACACGATCTCGTCCGACGTTCACGCGCTCTGCATCAATGGCCCGGCCTATGACCAGGTCACCACGATGTCAAAGTTCCTCTGCCTCGGCATGAGCCTCTCCGATGTCATCAAGGCGTCGACCGAGACTGCCGCTTTCGCCCTGAAGCGGCCGGAACTCGGTAGCCTGAAGCCCGGAAGCGCGGGCGATGCCACCATCCTCTCGGTTGACGAAGGCTCGTTCGACTACGCCGATGTCATAGGCGAACACCTCGATGGCAAGATGAAGATCAAGTCCCGCGGTGTCGTCGTCGGCGGCAAGTGGTGGCATCCGAACTGATCCGCTGCGCGTGACGCAAGTCACATCCTGCTGCGCTTTGACGTGCTTCAAGCCTGTTCACGCGATGGAGATTCGATCATGTTCCGTGTTCTTGCTGCAGCCGTTCTGGCATTTTTCCTCGCCGTGCCCGCGATGGCGGAAACACCAGTCCCGCAGGTGATGGGCGACAGGCTGCGCGCGGGCGAGTTGCAACTGCTCGAAACGGATCTCACCGCACGGCTTTCGGCAGCGCCGCAGGATGACCAGGCCCGCTTCGCGCTTGGCACAACTCAGTTCCTCCGCACCATCGAAGGCATGGCGCAGGCCATGTACCGGCACGGGCTGGAGCCGCCGCGCGAATTCCAGCGCGAGCTTCCCTTCTTCCGTTTTCCCCTGTCACCCAATCCCTCGCCCGAACCGCTCGACTACGACAAGCTGCGGCAGGTTTTCCTCGATGCGCTGCAGGGCCTCACGGTCGCCGAAGCAACGCTCGCGAAGATGGGCCAGAGTGAAGTGAAACTCCCCATCGCCATCGGCCTTGCCCGGCTCGACCTCAATGGCGACGGAAAGGCAGAGGAGCAGGAAGCCCTGTGGCGCGTGCTCGAGTCCACGCTCGGCGGCGGCAACATTCCGCCTGAAGCCGCGGAGCGCTACATCATAACCTTCGACCGTGCGGATGCCACATGGCTGCGCGGTTACACGCATCTCCTCAGTGCACTGATCGAATTCGGGCTGGCGCATGACCAGCGCGAAGCCTTCAACGCAACCTATCAGCTGATGTTTCCGCGCGCCGGGCTTCCCGGTGCCGTGCTCAATGCCTGGCCCCGGCCAGACTACAGCGGCTTCAATGATGGTGCAGTCGCGGATTTCATCGCACTTGTCCATCTCACTCACTGGAACGCAACCGAGCCGGAACGCCTGAAGTCGGCGCTATCGCATCTTGAAAGCGTCGTCACTTTAAGCCGCGAGAACTGGCGCTTCATCCTTGCCGAGACGGACGACGAGGCCGAATGGATTCCCTCGCCGAAACAGAAGAACGCCGTGATCCCGGGTGCACCGGTCACTCAAGCAACGGTCGATGGCTGGATGGGGTTCCTATCTGAGTTCGAAGCCATCCTGCAAGGCAAGAAGCTCGTGCCCCACTGGCGCCTCGCCAAAGGCATCAACTTCCGCCGCGCGCTGACTGAGTCACGCACCTTCGATCCCATCCTGTGGGCGCAAGGCTCCGCCGCGCTGCCCTATCTCGAGGACGGCCCGATGACGGACGACCAGACCTGGAACCGCATCATGGGCATGTTCGAGGGCAACTTCCTCGGCTACGCCGTGTGGTTCAACTGAGGGGTTGATTCCAGTCAAGGCAGACGCCCCTGAACAGTGCTGTGATATCCCGGCTGCTAACGGGAGGCACACAGATGAAAAATCCGCTGCTCTTTCTCGCGACCTTTGTCATGTGCGGACTCGCCGCCGCGCCAACGCTGGCAGGCGATGCGGCCGCGGGCCGCCGGCTCGCGGAGGAGCACTGCGTCCGCTGCCATAACATCGAGAAAGGCGCAGGCTTCAAACTGAAGCCGCCAAGCTTCCAAGCAATCGCGATCTACCGCACTTCCGAGGACATCTGGTCGCGCATCATCGCGCCATCGCCCCATTCCGGCATGCCGGACGTGCAATGGACGCTGATGCCCGAGGAAGTGCAGGACCTCGTTGCCTATATCGCATCTCTTGACGTGCCATAGACGCGGCTTCGAAACGCCGCCTCGATCCGCGCTGCGACAGGCCCCGGCGCCAGCCCGGAATGAAGCGGCGGCAGATACTGTCGAATCGCAGTTTCAAGCCCGTTCAGCCCCGGCGGCACGGGCCGTGACGTGAGATCGAGCGCGCGGAGCGAAATGATCGCTAGGTTTGCCAGTGCGGCCTCCAGCAACGCACCTACCCTCTCCTGCTTCGTCCAGCTCAAAAAAACGGGGGATGCCACATCGTTCTGCGCATAGCCTCCGGTTTCCGATCCCGGCAGCAAAGTCGTCTGCGCCATCAGGCGTGCCTCTTCCTCATAGCCAGCACTCGCGAAGGGCAGGCAGCCGAGATAGTCGGTGGAGTTTCCAAGCCCCAGCTGATCGGGCAGCAGCGAGACCGCACCATTCAGAAGCTTGTCGGCATGGCGCCCGGCGATCACGATCAGATTGGCTGCCGCCGCAGCAACCGCATCCATCGCCAGCACGGCATGCGGGTTGTGATAGCCGCCGGTGCTGATGACTTCGCCATCGGGATGGCTCTCATCCGCAGGCAGCATTACCGGATTGTCGGTCACGGCGCCGAGTGACTCCGCTGCAATCTCCTCAGCCATCACAGCAGCGCGGTGCGCCTGCCCCAGCATGCGCGGCAGGATGCGATAGCTCACCGGCGCCTGATAGGGCCGCCGCGCGCCGCCATGACCATTGCCGATCAGTTCGCGCAAGCGGCGCAGCGCCCAGGCATCGTGCCGGTTGTTCCACAAACCTTCGAGCGCTACTGCAAAATGCGACAATGGAATGTTGAAGGCCTCCGCCGACAGCGCGAAGACTTCCGCGGCGAGATCGAGCCTCGCACGCGCGGCAAGTGCCGCATCGGCGGTCAGTGCGCTGGCCGCGGGCGAGCCGTTGATGAGCGATAGCAAATCCTTTTCGGCAATGGCGGGGTTCTCGGCAAAGTTCGCGAAGAGATGCGACAGCGACAGGATTTCACCCGCACCGCCCTGTCCGCGCGCAGGCACAGGCGCAAGCTCGCGGCCATCCAGCATCTGCGCCACGGCCTCGGCGATCGCGGGCGTGATCGCCGAATGGCCTTCGATGAAATTGGCAAGCCGCGCGAAGACGATGCCGCGCACCACGCGCTGCGGCACCGGGTTGCCCGACGACGCAGCCGATTGCACCGGCGGCACCTTGGCGTGAAGCTTGCGCTCCTCGGGCGTCAGCCGCTTCTTCGCATTCTGGCCATAGCCGCTGGTCACGCCATAGATGGTGACGCCCGGGTCCTCGATCAGGCGCTCGAAGCGGCGGCGCTCCTCAGCCATGCGCTTCACGGCGGCGGGCGAAAGCATCACGCCCTCGCCGCCCCACGCCACGCGGTTATAGTTCTCGATGGTGAAGTCGTTGAGCGATTGGATAACCAGCGTCATGCGATCACATGTAGTTCAGGGTCTGGCCAAGCCCCATTGCCTGTGCCTTGGCGATGATGGCCGCACCCAGCGCGATATCGCTTGTCGAAAGTCCCCGGTGCCAGAACAGGATCGTTTCCGCGGCACTCTCGCGGCCGGGCTTCAGGCCCGCACAGATCTCGCCAATCTCGGCATGCACCGTATCGGGCGAGACCTTGCCCGCATTGATGTGCGGGCGCAGCGCACCGAAGGGCCCGGCCAACATCTGCCCGCGATCATCGACCACGATCTTGGCCATGCGGTCGGTCAAGTCGAGTTCAAGGGCACTCATCGTGCCATAGGGGATGATGAGGGCACCCTCCTTCACCCAGGCAGTCTTCAGCATCGGCTGTGGCTTCTCCAGCCGCGAGGCTTCGACGATGATGTCTGCACCTTCAACGCAGCTTCGCCAATCCTCGGTGATGGTGATCTTCTTCTTCAAATCCTGCTCGAGCCGGCGCGCGAAGGCCTCGCGGCTTTCCGGCCTTCGCGAATGAACGCGGATCTCCTCGAAGTCATAGAGCCGGTCGAGCAGCCTGATGTTCCAGTAGGACGTGCCACGCGCGCCGATGTGCCCCAGCACGCGAGGCTTCTGCGGCGCCAGATGCCTGGCACCGATGGCCGTCAGTGCGCCCGTCCGCATGTCGGTGATCGCGGTCGCATCGATGATGGCGCGCGGCATTCCAGTGCGCGGATCGAAGAGATTGAGGATCGCCATCTCGGAGGGCAGCCCGTGCTTGTAATTGTCGTGGAAGTCTCCGACAACCTTCACGCCTGCGAGGTTCAGGGGCCCCACCACGCCGCGCAAGATGTTGAAGTGGCCGTTTCCCTGCGGGTCAGGGATCAGATGGGTGCGCGGCTCGATCACCGTCTGCCCGCGTCCTGCAGCGATGAGTGCTTCTTCCACCGCGGCCATGATCTCGTCATCGCTTAGCGCGATTTTCTCGATGTCGGCGGCGTTGAGATAAATGATGTCGATCTTTGCCATGCGCATCAACCCGCGATCAGCTTTTCAAGTTCCCGGTACACGTGTTCGTTCGCCGCAATGATCGGATTGCCCTTGCGCAGCCCGTCGTTCGCAAGGAAGTCGCTCACCTTCAGCCCCGCCGCCTCGAGCACCGCCACGGCACCCAGGCAATCCCAGGACCTGATCATCGGCTCGAAGAATCCGATCAGCCTCCCCGCCGCCACATAGCAAAGACCCAGCGCGCCGGAGCCATCGCGGTAGAACATGCCGCCCGCCTTCAGGAACCGCTCGAAGCCCGGCAGGAATTCGTCCGGCCCGCTCTTTGGCGAATAGCCGGTGGCGGTCAAGCCATCCTTCACCGACTTGCCCTTGTGCCCCTCGATGGGCTTTCCGTTGAGCATCGCCGGATAGGCCTTGCCGCCTGAAAACAATTCGCCGCGCGCCGGCGCGTAGACCATGCCGAACTGCAGGACGCCGCCCTTCACGAAGGCGATCGACACGCACCAGCTCGAAAGCCCGCAAATGAACGGCTGCGTCCCGTCGATGGGGTCGACCACCCAGATCCCCTGATCGCCGTCATAGGATGTGGGCTCCGTCTCCTCGCCCAGAAAGGCATCTTCCGGAAAGGCCTTCGCCAGCTTGTCGCGGATCAGCAGCTCGGTGTTGAGGTCGGCCTCGCTGGCCAGATCCTGCACGCCCTTGTTCTGGATGGTGAGCGTGCTGCGCGCGTTGAAGTAGCCCAGCGCCAGCTCCCCTGCCTCCTTGATCAGGTCGAGGCCGAAGTTGAAGCGCTGATTGGTTTCCATGCTCATTCCTTCCACAGCCATGCCGCTCCCCTCACGCCGCTCGCATCGCCATGCCTGTTGCGCACAATCGGTGTCTGGAACACGGTCGAGAACGTGCGCTGCGCCAATGCGGGCGGCAGATCCTCGTAAAGCTCGTCGACGTTCGACATGCCGCCCCCCATCACCAGCACATCGGGATCGAGCGCGTTGACGACCGTTGCCAGCCCCCGTGCCACGCGGTCGACGTAGCGCCGCCACAGCAGGCTCGCGAGGTGATCGCCCTGCCGCTTCAGCACCATGATCTCAGCCGCTTTCAGCTCAACACCCTTATGCTCCGCATACTGAGCTTCGAAGGCGCGCCCCGAGCACCATGTCTCGATACATGCCACCCTTCCGCAATAGCAGGGCTTGCCGGGGATTTCGGTGGTGTCGGGAAACGGCAACGGGTTATGCCCCCACTCGCCGCCCGAATTGTTCGGCCCATGATGCGCGCGCCCGTTGACGGCGATGCCGGCCCCCACGCCGGACCCCAGTATCACCGCGAACACCACATTATATCCCGCCCCTGCCCCATCCACCGCTTCGGAGGCCGCGAAACAATCGGCATCGTTCTCGACGCGGATATCGCGGCCGATCGCGGCCTTGAGATCAGCCTCGACGGGCTTGCCAAGAATCCAAGTGGAACTCGCGCCCTTGCCGAGGCGGCTCTCTGGCTCCAGCGATCCCGGAATGCCGATGCCGACCGTTCCCTTCTTCCCCGTCTTGTCCTCAAGCGCCACGATCATCGCGGCAATCGCCTTCAGGCAGCCGCCATAGTCATGGCGGGGTGTTGCCTCGCGCAGGCGCAGCAACTCGCGGCCATCGGTATCCATCGCCACGCCCTCGATCTTGGTTCCGCCCCAGTCTATGCCGATCAGCATCGTCTCTCCCCGGTCGCACGCAAGGTATCTGACAGACCGGACGCCGGAGTGGCAAGTCCGCTGTCTGCATGGAGGTCCCCAGCGGAACGGTTGACTGGCGGAGAAGCCGATGCGACGTTCATGGCCTCGCAATCCCGGAGTTCAGGCCATGGACGATTCGGCATTCGGAAACGACGACAAGCGCGGCAACTGGGCACCGAAATCGCCCATCAGCTATGGCCCGTTCTTCGCGTGGCCGCCGCAGCCCGCCAGGCTGCTCAAGTGGTTCTTCGGCTTCCCCGGCTATTTCCTGCCGTGGAACATGCTTTATGCGGTGGGTGCCGTTCTCATCTGGCTCTATCTCACGCCGCCACTCGAAACCATGAAGGAGCTTTCCTTCGGCTGGGTAGGCGTCGTCCTCTTGCGCAACATCGGGCTTGCCATCGCGGTCTTCGGCGCGTGGCATCTCTGGCTCTATGTCTGGCGGCGGCAAGGCACCGCCTTCAAGTACAATCGCCAATGGCCAAAAGAGTCTTCACAGGGTTTCCTGTTCGGCAACCAGACGTGGGACAACATGTTCCACACGCTGGCGTCGGGCGTGCCGATCTGGACGGCCTACGAGGTGCTGCTGCTCTGGGCCTATGCCAATGGCGTGGCGCCGATGATCTCGTTCGATGAGCATCCCTTGGGCTTCATCGCGCTGTTCTTTCTCGTGCCCTTCATCCATGAGGTGGGCTTCTATTTCGCGCACCGGCTGCTGCATTTTCCGGTGCTCTACGAATTTGCCCACAAGCTGCACCATCGCAACATCAATCCCGGGCCATGGTCGGGGCTTTCCATGCACCCCGTCGAACACGTCATCTATTTCGCGACGATCCTGCTGTTCTTCTTCATCCCCTCGCACCCCATCCACATGATCAACCTCGCCTCGCGGCTGGGCGTTGCGCCCGCGCAGGGTCACACGGGCTTCGACCGGCTGGCGCTGGGCGACACGGCGACGATGGACGTCTCCTATTACGCCCATTACCTGCACCATAAATATTTCGAGGTGAACTATTCCGACGGCATGGTCCCGCTCGACAAATGGTTCGGCTCCTTCCACGACGGCACACCGGAAGCTCATGAGAGGATGAAGAAGCGGCGGATGATGCGCAGTGTCTAGCCGTTTAAGGCCTCGCGTTCCGGCGCGGCTGCGGCCTCGATCATGCTGGTCACCGCGGCGGAGGATTGCGGCTTGCCGAAGAAATAGCCCTGCAGTTCGCTGCAGCCCGCAAGCCGCAGCATCTGGATTTCTTCCTCGGCCTCGACGCCCTCGGCCGTCACTTGCGCATGGAGGCCATGGGCGATCAGTCCGGTTGCCTGGATCATGCTGCGTGCCGACTCGCTGATCAGCAGCTCGGACGTGATGGAGCGGTCGATCTTGATGCGGTTGAACGGCAATTGCCGGAGGTAGGCGATGCTCGAATAGCCGGAACCGAAGTCATCGAGCGCGATCGAGAACCCGGCGCGCTGCAGCTTTTCGAAGATCGGCGCGATGCGGTCGGGCTGTTCGATGAGCGTTCCTTCGGTTACCTCGAACTCGATGCGCGAGGGATTGATACCGTGGCTGCTCACCACTTCCAGCACGCGCGCGGCGAATTCGGGATCGCGCAGCTGTATGGGCGAAATGTTGATCGCGACCCTCAGGTCGCCCCAGGATGCCGCATCGCTGCATGCCTTGTCGAGAATCTGCATGCCCAGCCGGTTGATGAGGCCTGAGCTTTCGGCGATCGCGATGAACTTGTCCGGTCCAACGTGGCGCGCGGCGGCTTTCGGCCATCGCGCCAGGGCCTCGACTGCGCAGATCTTCAGCGTCGCCGCGTCGATGATCGGCTGATAGGCAACCTCGATCAGGCCATTGTCGATAAAGCCGCGCAATTCATCGAGGATCACCGTCTGGCCGTTGCGCTCCCCGTCCATGGCGGGCGTGTAGATTTCGAGACGGTTCTTGTGCCTGGCCTTGGCGTCATACATGGCGACATCGGCCCGCCGCATCAGCTCGCCGGCTTCTACCGTTCCGCCAATGGCGTGCGCCATGCCGATCGAGGCGCCGACCATGGCGATGCGGCCTTCGAGGTCGAAGGGCTGCGCCAGGAACTCCAGAATGCAGCCCGCGGCTGAAACCGCCTCCGCCTCGGCCGTAGGGCCGGTGATCAGTATGAGAAATTCATCGCCGCCGATGCGGCCAAGCTGCGCGCCCTCCGGCAGCAGCACCGCGAACCCTGCAGCGACGGCGCGGATCAGCGCATCGCCTGTGGCGTGATCATAGGTGTCGTTGACATCCTTGAAGCCGTCGAGATCGATGAACAGCACGGCAACCGTGTTGCCCGCATTGCTCAATGCGGCGGAGGTGCCGCGGATCAGGGCAACGCGGTTCGGAAGTCCCGTCAGCGCGTCATGCGAAGCGTCGTACTGGGCCTGACGCTCGCGCTTCGCGATCAACTGAAACTGCTGCCAGCAGATCAGGGCGATAGCCGTCATGACCGCGGCGAGCAGAGCCAGCATTGCCGTTGCCGGCAGAATGATCGCGGCGCGCGTCAGGTCACCGGGGCGGCGGTCCTGCCAGGTGAGCGTTCCCATATAGTCGCCAAAGCTGTTCTCGAGTGCGACAAAGCCTTCGCTGCGAGCGGGCGTCAGGGCAAGCTTGTCGACGACATAGCGATTGCCAAGCTCGGCAAGGAAGCCGGCATCCAGAAACCTGCCCAGCACCAGGTAGCGCGGACCGGGAGAGTCGAGAACGGTATCGGAACTCGTCGGCACGAAATTGCCGACGCTGAATGCCACGATGCCGCGCGGCGTTTCGACGACGGCGGCGGCCGACTTCGCTTCTGTCGCATTCTGCGGCAGGGCCGAGAGAAGCGACATCAGCCTGCCGCCCAGAAAGCCGTGCGGATCGAGGTCGACCTGCTCGCCGCCGATGAAGCCGGACAGCAGCTTGCCGTCGCTTGTCACCACAAAGATCAGGTCGTACAGCACGCCCATGGCGCTGGTTTCGCCCCATGTCAGGTTGACGTACTCATGGTCGATCTCGGGCTTGTAGACCTGAATGGCGCCATCGTCCCAGTTGGCATTGTCGGAAACCGCATTCGACAATTCGTTCTGGGTTGCCAGGATGGCCGCGTTGACGACCTCAGCCGTCCGGCGGTGATCCTCGATATTGGCGCCGGTCGACAGCCGCGACACGAGATCGATCGTCAAGGCGCTCACCCCCACCGCCGCGAGGAGAAGGGGTATGATCACCATCAGAAGAAAATGCCGCAGGTTGCGCATGGCGGCAGTCTAGGGATGAGCTATTTAAGATTGTGTTATAAAGTGTACACACCATCCAGGGTTACATTACGGCAAGAGGCACCGTTAGACACCGATGTGACGGTACCCAGGGCATGTTTGGCGAAAAAAGAAAGGACCAGGGTGCTGCCACCCTGGCCCTGTCATTGCGTAAAGCCGGCCCGGCCGATCAGTGCGCCAGCACGGCGAGCAGCAGGAGCGCCACGATGTTGGTGATCTTGATCATCGGGTTGACGGCGGGGCCTGCCGTGTCCTTGTAGGGGTCGCCGACGGTGTCACCCGTCACGGAAGCCTTGTGCGCGTCCGATCCCTTGAAGTGCTTCACGCCCTTCGAGTCCACGAAGCCGTCCTCGAAGGACTTCTTCGCATTGTCCCAGGCGCCGCCGCCCGCCGTCATCGAGATGGCGACGAAGAGGCCCGTCACGATCACGCCCATCAGCATGGCGCCGAGCGCCGAGAAGGCTGCGGCCTTGCCGGCGATCAGGTTGATGGCGATGAACACGACGATCGGCGAGAGCACCGGCAGCATCGAGGGGATAATCATCTCCTTGATGGCGGCCTTGGTCAGCATGTCCACGGCGCGGCCGTAGTCAGGCTTCTCGGTGCCTTCCATGATGCCGGGCTTTTCCTTGAACTGGCGGCGCACTTCCACCACCACGGCCATGGCCGCGCGTCCAACCGCCGTCATCGACATGCCGCCGAAGAGGTAAGGCAGCAAGCCGCCGAACAGCAGGCCGACGACGACGTAAGGATTGGCCAGCGAGAAGTCGACCTCGCCCAGTCCCCTGAAGTACTGGTAGACGGTCGAGCCTTCGACATTCGCCTGCGCCGTGAAGTAGGTGAGGTCCTGCGTGTAGGCCGCGAACAGAACGAGCGCGCCCAAGCCAGCCGAACCGATGGCATAGCCCTTGGTCACGGCCTTGGTGGTGTTGCCCACCGCATCGAGCGCGTCGGTGTTGTGGCGCACTTCCTTCGGCAGGCCCGCCATTTCGGCGATGCCGCCGGCATTGTCCGTCACCGGGCCGAACGCGTCCAAGGCCACGATCATGCCGGCGAGTGCGAGCATGGTGGTGACCGCCACCGCCACACCGAAGAGACCGGCGAGGTTGAAGGTGACGATGATGCCGCCAATGATGACGAGTGCGGGCAGAGCGGTTGACTCCATCGACACCGCGAGGCCCTGGATGACGTTGGTGCCGTGGCCGGTGATCGAGGCTTCGGCGATCGAGTTCACCGGGCGCTTGCCGGTGCCGGTATAGTATTCGGTGATCCAGATGATGAGGCCGGTGATGACGAGGCCTGCGAGGCCGCACCAGAACAGGTCCATCGGGGTGAAGCCGCCGAGGTCGACGGACATGCCGCCGAACACCAGGCTCATCACCGGGTAGAGCGCCACGAGGGACAAGACGCCCGTCGCAATCACGCCCTTGTAGAGCGCGCCCATGATGTTGTTGTTGGAGCCGAGCTTCACGAAGTAGGTGCCGATGATCGAGGTGATCACGCAGGCGCCGCCGATGGCCAGCGGCAGAACCATGCCGGCCAGCTTCATCGCGTCGGGAAGGATGATGGCGGCGAGCACCATGGTGGCAACCGCCGTCACCACATAGGTCTCGAACAGGTCGGCGGCCATGCCGGCGCAATCGCCGACGTTGTCGCCCACATTGTCGGCAATCGTCGCGGGGTTGCGCGGATCGTCTTCCGGAATGCCCGCTTCAACCTTGCCCACCATGTCGCCGCCGACGTCCGCACCCTTGGTGAAGATGCCGCCGCCCAAGCGTGCGAAGATCGAGATCAGCGAGGCGCCGAAGGACAAGGCCACAAGCGCGTCGATCACCGTGCGGTCAGTATGGGCATAGCCCATCGAGCCGGTGAGGAAGCCGAAGTACAGCGTCACGCCCAGAAGGCCGAGGCCAGCGACGAGTAGGCCCGTCACGGCGCCCGCCTTGAAGGCGAGATCGAGGCCGCGGGCGAGCGAGGTGGTCGCAGCCTGCGCCACGCGCACGTTGGCGCGGACCGACACGTTCATGCCGATGAAGCCGGCGGCCCCCGACAGGATGGCGCCGATCGCGAAGCCGATCGCCGACCAATGGCCCAGCAGCCACCAGGCGAGGACGAAGATTACCACGCCGACGACGCCGATCGTTGCATATTGACGGTTGAGGTAAGCCGTGGCGCCTTCGCGCACTGCGGCAGAGATCTCCTGCATACGGGCGGTGCCGGCGTCGGCGGCCATCAGGCTGCGCGTCGTCACGATGCCGTACACGATGGAGAGCGCGCCCGCGAGCACGATCAGCCAGAGTGTTGAGGTCATGATAAACCCTTGTCTTTGTTAAAGTTGCCCCGAAGCCCCTTGGCGGAATCACACCCCGCCAATCCCTGCCCCGGAAAGTGCCAGCGGTATGCCAAATGCCGAGGCATTAGGCAATTGCTTTGAACACAAGGCTTTGGCGCGTCCGCGAGGGGTTTGGGGCAGCTCTCGCACCCCGCCGCGGTCAAGCTCCGCGCAACCCATCCTGGCGATGACGGCGATATGTTCAGGACCGGATCGCCTGTGCTAGGAGGGGTCAGTCGATGAGGGGGGATCAATGTCGGAAGTAGGACTGTCGGGGAATGCGAATATCGATGGCATACTTTGGGGTGTGAAGTGGGACGGGAACGCCATCACCTATGGTTTTCCCACCCAGGCCAACCAGTATGGCGGCTATTCCGAAATCGACGGCTTCCAGGCCTTCAACGCGGCGCAGAAGGCGGCCGTTGCCGCAATCATCGGCGAGCTCAACGGCATCGTTACGCTCGCCGTCACGCCGGCGGACAACGGCGCCAATGCCAATCTGCGTTTCGCGGAGGCCGACTACGTCGATCAGGACGGCTTCGGCTCGCCCGGCAATATCGGCACCGCGGTCGGCTCGCCGCCCGACGACAGCTTCGTTCCGCCTTTCGGCCAGGGCGATACATTCTTCAACCGGTTCGACTTCAACGCTCCCGTCAAAGGTGCCTATGACTACATCACGCTGATCCACGAACTCGGCCACGCGCTCGGCCTGAAGCATGGCCATACCCGGCAGATTTCGCCCGACGGCAGCTTCAACTTCCCGAAGCTGCCGGTGCAGCGCGACGCGATGGAATTCTCGGTCATGACCTACCGCTCGAACGTCGGCGGTGCGATCGAGGGGGCCTTCACCAACGAGGCGTTCGGTTTCGCGCAGAGCTGGATGATGAACGACATCGCCGCCCTGCAGCATCTCTATGGCGCCGATTTCACGTCCTACGCGGGCAACACCGTCTATTCCTGGGATGCCGCCACCGGCGAAATGTTCATCGACGGCGTGGGCCAGGGCCAGCCCGGCGCCAACCGCGTCTTCCTCACCATCTGGGACGGCAACGGCACCGACACCTACGACATGTCGAACTACACCTCCGCCGTCACCATCAACCTCGCGCCCGGCCTTTATTCCATCACCGCCGTTCAGCAGCTGGCCGTGCTCGATGCCGGCGATGGCATCAAGGCGCGCGGCAATGTCTACAACGCCATGCTCTACGAGGGCGATGCCCGTTCGCTGATCGAGAACGCTGCCGGCGGCATCGGCTCCGACAAGATCAACGGCAACCAGGGGGCAAACGTCCTGGACGGGAACCGTGGAGCCGACCTCCTGTCGGGCCTCGGCGGCGGCGACACGCTCAACGGCGGCGGCGGCGTCGACATGCTGCGCGGCGGCGGCGGCGATGACGTGCTGACCGGTGGCGCGGCGCGCGATCTCCTCAATGGCGGCAGCGGTGATGACGCGTTCCGCTACGAGAACAAGCGGCATGGACTCGATTCGATCAGGGACTTTTCGTCCAATGCTCCCGGCAACGACGACCGCTTCGAATTCGTGTCGGCGGCCTTTGGCGGCCTGGCGCTTGGCGCCATCGCGGCGGAGCTCTTCCAGTCATCGGATGCCGGCAGCGCGGAAAACGAACTCGTGCGGTTCCTCTTCGAAACCGATACCGGCATCCTGCGGTTCGATCAGGATGGCAGCGCCGCGATTCATGCCGCCGTGGTGATTGCCACCATCCAGGCGGGCGGCCAGGTCACCGCCGGAGACATCTTCATCGTCTGAAGCCGCTCACGCGGCCTGGCGGCTGCCCTTGTGGGTGGCCAGCCAGCCGATCATCGCCAGCGCCACCACGACCATCGGGAACACGGCGTAGTTGACGGCGTCCCAGCCGAACCAGGCCAGCAGCTTGCCAGCGCCCAGCGAGGCGATCGCCGTGGTGCCGAAGACCAGCAGATCGTTCAGCCCTTGGGCCTTGTTGCGCTCGGCGGCCTCATAGGTCGTGGTCAGCAGCGTCGTGCCGCCGATGAAGCCGAAGTTCCAGCCAAGCCCCAGCAGGATCAGGCCCACGGCAAAATTCTCGAAGCGGATGCCCATCAGCCCCGCCACTGCCGCGCCGACCAGCAGCACCATGCCGATTGCCGAAATGCGCTCGGCGCCGAACCGGGTGATCAGGCTGCCGGTGAAGAAGCTCGGCACGAACATGGCAAGCGCATGCCACTGGATGACCCAGCTCGAATCCTGCACCGTAAAGCCGCAGCCCAGCATGGCGACGGGCGTTGCCGTCATCACCAGAACCATGATGCCATAGGCCAGCATGGCGGTGACGGCGGCCACAATATAGCGCGGCTGCCGCGCGATGACGCCAAGCGGCCGGCCCGTGGCCTTGCCGATTTCCTCCTTGTACGGAATATCGACGGCGAGAAGAATGCCCGCCCCCACCAGCGCCAGCAGCGCCATGGCAAACCAGGTGCCGGCAAAGGTAATGGGCGCGAAGAGATCGACTGTCGTCATCACCATCAGCGTGCCGAAAAGTGCGGCAGCGATGCCACCCGTCATCACCCAGGAAATCGCCTTGGGCCGGAAGGCGGGGCTGGCGGTGTCCGCCGCCGCGAAGCGGTAGTAGGAAGCCGAGGCCTGATAGATGCCGATCAGGAAACAGCCCACCAGAAACAGCCCGAAGCTGCGGCCGAAGATGGCATAGGCGCCGACGAGCCCGCCCGCCACGCCGGCAAGCGCGCAGGAGACAAAGCCGGCGCGGCGGCCCACGCGCTTCATCATCAGCGAGATCGGAAAAGTCATCGTCGCGGTGCCGATAATCATCATCGACATCGGCAGTGTCGCCCATTCGGGGCCGGATGCCAGTTGCGAGCCCACAAGGCCCGCCGTCACCACCACCGCCGTCGTCACCGCGCCATACAAGGCCTGCGCAATCGCCAGGATCACCGCGTTCTTGCGCGCCCTCGCATCGTCGAATGCCGCCGCGGCCGTCACGCCTTGAATTCCTCAGGCCGCCGCAGCCGCGCCAGCCGGTCCAGCACGCCGTTGACGAAGCGCGGCTCGTCCTCGCCAAAGAAGGCATCCGCCACGTCGACATATTCGCTGATCGCCACGCGCGCCGGCACACGCGCCATGAACATCAGTTCATAGGCGGCAGCGCGCAGGATGGCGCGCACGGTCGAATCGAGCCGGTGCAGCGGCCAGGTCTTGTCGAGCAGCTGGTCGACCTGCGGGTCGATCGTCTTCTGCTCGCGCACCACGCCGTCGACCACTTCGCGCAAGTGCTTGTAGTCAGCCTCGCCGCAATCGCCGTCGTCGAAATTCTCGCCCGCCGCGCGCGACGAGAACTGCGCCAGCGTCTCGCCCACATCGCTGCCGGAGAGATCCATCTGATAGAGTGCCTGCACCGCGCCAAGCCGTGCGGCGGCGCGTTCCACGGGCTTTCCCCGGCGTTTCTCGCTCACGGCGAGGCCTTGGCATCGGATTGGCCCGCCTCGGCGGCAATGCGGCCCATCAGCCGCTGGAAGCGGATCATGCTCAAGGCTGCTTCGGCAGCACCACCGCCCTTGTCCAACTCCTCGACCTTGGCACGTGCCCAGGCCTGCGCCTCGTTCTCGCAGGTGAGGATGCCGTTGCCGATGCACAGGCCTTCCAGCGTCAGGTCCATGATGCCGCGCGAGCTTTCATTCGCCACGATGTCATAATGCGTCGTCTCGCCCCGCAGCACGCAGCCCAGCGCCACATAGCCATGATAGATGCCGGTTTCATGCGCCATGGCGATGGCGCCCGGAATTTCCAGCGCGCCCGGAACCGACATCCGCTCCCACGTCGCCCCTGCCCGCTCGATCGCGGCAATGGCGCCGGCGCACAGCGCATCGCACAGCTCGCCATAGAAGCGCGCTTCAAGAATCAGGATATGGGCCTTGGTGATTTCGGCGGGGGCCGCCTGCTTTTCGATTTTCATGTCGGCTTGTACTCTGTAAGGCGCGCCACATAGCGCGCCAGCATGTCGATTTCAATGTTGACGGCCTGCCCCACCCGCATTCCGCCCCATGTGGTGACGGTCTGCGTGTGAGGAATGATATTGACGCCGAAGGTGTCGCCTTCGACTTCATTGACGGTGAGAGACGTTCCGTCGATGGCGACCGACCCCTTCTGCGCGATGAATCGGGCAATATCGTGCGGCACCCTGAAATTGAAACGCTTGGAGTCACCCTCGGGCGTGATGGCGATGACCTCGCCCACGCCATCGACATGGCCCGAAACGATATGGCCCCCCAATTCATCGCCGATCTTCAGCGCCCGCTCGAGATTGATCCGCGTGCCCTCCCGCCAGTCGCCAAGCGTGGTTTTGGACAGTGTCTCGGCCGAAGCCTCGATCGCGAACCACTCCTTGCCCTTCTCGATCACCGTCAGGCAGCAGCCATTGCAGGCGATCGACGCGCCCATGTCGATCCCCGAGACGTCATAGCCGGTGCCGATCTCGAAGCGCGTATCGCCCGTCTTTGCCACGGCGCGAACGGTGCCGATATCGGTGATGATGCCGGTGAACATTGTTCAGTGTACCTCATGCTGAGGTGCGCGGAACGCGCCTCGAAGCATATGCTTCCGCTGGTCACCCTTCGAAGCCCGGCTTGTAGCCGGGCACCTCAGGGTGAGGGTGAGTTGGAGGCGTTCTCATAGACCCTCAGCACATCGCTCCCAAGTCTTTCTTCCTCGCGGAGGCGGAATGGCTGCAATGCCTGTTCGAGCGGCATTTCGAACACGGCGTCCACACCCTGGGGCCCCAGTGCCTTCGGCGACCGGAACAGATGGAACTCATCCACCAGCCCGAGATCGAGGAAATGCCGCGCCACCCGCGCACCCCCTTCCACCAGCAGGCGGTTGATGCCGGTCATCGGCTCGAGGCCGCGCACCACTTCGGCACCGCGCACCGACAGCCTCTTGATGGGCGAGAGGCGGCCATGCCCCAGCACGAAGGGGCGCGGCGAGCGGTGTTCGAGGCCGGGAAGGCGGCAGGTGAGCATCGGATCGTCGGTGCGCACTGTGCCCATCCCGACGAGGATCGCATCGCATTGGGCGCGCAGCAGATGCACACGGCGGTTGGCTTCCGGCCCGGTGATGGCGGTCGCCTCCCCGACGCGGGAGGAAATCTTGTCATCAGCGGAAACCGCCATCTTTAGAATCACATAGGGCCGCTTCTTCGTGATCCGCGTGAGGAAGCCCGCAAGATCGCGGCGGGCCTCATCGGCACCCAGACCGGTTGAAGCCTCGATTCCCGCCGCGCGGAGAATGGCATGACCGCCGCCCGAGACGCGGGGGTCCGGGTCTTCAAGCGCCGTCACCACGCGGGCGATCCCGGCCATCACCAGCGCCTCGGCGCAAGGGCCGGTTTTCCCGTGGTGTGCGCAGGGTTCGAGCGTCACATAGGCGGTCGCCTCTCTCGCCTGTTCTCCGGCCATGGCGAGGGCTTCGGTCTCGGCATGCGGCCTGCCGCCGGGTTGCGTCCAGCCGACGCCCAGCAGCCTGCCGTCCTTGACGATCACGCAGCCGACATTGGGGTTTTCGGCGGTGGTGCCCAGCGCCCGCCGCCCGAGGCGCAGCGCATAGTCCATCCAGCGCCGGTCGTCAGCGGTCACCGGATTCGCCGTTGTCGTCCTCGCCGGTCAGCTCGCCCAGCAGTTCCTCGAAATCCTTGGCCTCACGGAAGTTCTTGTAGACGGAGGCAAAGCGCACATAGGCGACATCATCAAGCATCTTGAGCGCCTCCATCACCAGCTTGCCGACGGTTTCCGACCGGATCTCGCTTTCGCCCAGGCTCTCCAGCCGCCGCACGATGCCCGACACCATGCGCTCCACGCGCTCGGGGTCCACCGGGCGCTTCCGCAGCGCCACCTGGATCGAGCGCATCAGCTTGTCGCGATCGAACGGCACGCGCCGGCCCGAGCGCTTCACCACCATCAACTCGCGCAGCTGCACCCGCTCGAAGGTGGTGAACCGGCCCGAACAGTCCGGACAATAGCGCCGGCGGCGAATGGCGGTGCCATCCTCGGTGGGACGGGAATCCTTCACCTGGGTTTCTTCGTTGGAACAGAACGGACAGCGCAAGTTTCAGGGACTCGGGTTGGTGGGGCTGTACCATCTCTGGGGGATAAAAGCAGAGCGGGTCAAGTGCTCCTCTTGTCCGTCACGCCGGCGAAGGCCGGGGCCCAGCTTTGGTGCTTGCCACAGACACGGAAAGAAAGCGGGGTCCCGGCCTGCGCCGGGATGACGTTTATGGAGGCGGGCGTGGCCTTAAGGAAGGGCCGGTTCATACCGGGCCTCCGATAAAGGTGATAGACGTCAATAGATCGGGAACTTCGCCGTCAGCGCCTTCACCTTCTTCGCCACGGCCTTCTCGACCCTGGCATTGCCCTCCTCGCCATTGGCGGCGAGGCCGTCCAGCACTTCGGTGATCAGCGCGCCCACTTCCCTGAACTCTGCGGCGCCAAAGCTGCGCGTCGTGCCCGCCGGCGTCCCGAGGCGGATGCCGCTGGTGATCGTGAAGGGTGCCGGATCGAAGGGAATGCCGTTCTTGTTGCAGGTGATGTAGGCGCGGCCCAGGGCTGCTTCCGCGGCCTTGCCGGTCACGCCCTTCTTGCGGAGGTCGACCAGCATCAGATGCGTGTCGGTGCCGCCGGAGACGAGATCGCAGCCGCCATCCTGCATCGACTTCGCCAGAACCCTGGCATTATCCGCCACTGCCTTCGCATACTTCCGGAAGGCGGGTTTCAGCGCCTCGCCGAAGGCCACCGCCTTGGCGGCGATCACATGTTCCAGCGGCCCGCCCTGCAGGCCGGGGAATACGGCGGAGTTGAATTTCTTGCCGAGGTCGTCATTGCGGCTCAGGATCATGCCGCCGCGAGGGCCACGGAGTGTCTTGTGGGTCGTCGTCGTCACCACGTCGGCATATTCCAGCGGATTGGGATGAACACCGCCCGCCACCAGGCCGGCGATGTGGGCCATGTCGACCATCAGATAGGCGCCCACCGAATCGGCGATCTCGCGGAAGCGCTTGAAATCGAGAATGCGGGGATAGGCGGAGCCGCCTGCGATAATCAGTTTCGGTTTTACTTCAAGGGCTTGCTCGGCCAGCTTGTCATAATCGATCAAGTGGTTGTCTTCCCGCACCTTGTAGGGCGCCACCTTGAACCACTTGCCCGACTGGTTGACGGGCGAGCCGTGCGTGAGGTGACCGCCGCAGGCGAGGTCGAGGCCCATGTAAGTGTCGCCCGGCTGCAGCAGCGCGAAGAACACCGCCTGGTTCGCCGTGGCGCCGGAGTGCGGCTGAACATTGGCGTATGAACAGGAGAAAAGCTGCCTGGCCCGCTCGATCGCCAGCGTTTCCGACACGTCGACAAACTGGCAGCCGCCATAATAGCGGCGGCCGGGATAGCCCTCCGCATATTTGTTGGTCATCACCGAGCCCTGGGCCTCGAGCACGGCCTTCGACACGATGTTTTCGGATGCGATCAGCTCGATCTCGTGCTGCTGGCGGCCAAGCTCATTGGCAATCGCTTTGGCGATCCTGGCATCGCTCTTCGCCAGCCCATCGCTAAAGAAGCCGGGAAACAGCAGCTTGGGGCCTGCCGCCTTGGCCGCGGGTTTCCTGGCCTTCGCAGCCACCTTCGCGCGTGACTTTGCCTTTGCGGGCTTTGCAGCCTTCTTCGCCGATTTCTTCGCCATCGTCAGTTCCTTCAACCGCATTCGATATCTTCAGCCGCACATTGCAGCGCGCCGAAACAGGGTCCAGCTACACGTTCACGCAACACAACAGGCGACGTAGAACGGCGGAACTTGCGTTCAAACCGTCACCACCGCCCCGCTGAAGAGACGACGTCAGTTCGCCGCTGTAACCTTCTCGGTGGGCTTCGCGACGGGCTTCTTGGTGGCACTTGCCGCCTTGCAGCCGGCGGGAAGCTTGCCATCAGCTCCGGCCTTGCAATCCTTCGCGGCCGGCTTCTTGGCAGCCACGGCGGGCTTGGCCTTGTCCTTGGCGCTTGCGGCTGTCACCGGCTTCTTCTTGGCCGGTGCATCCTTGCCTGCTGGGTTCTTGGCGGCAACCTCGGCCTCGTCCTTCTTCACGACCTTCTTGGCCTTGGCGGTCTTGGTCTTGTCATCAGGCTTGGCTGAAGCCTTCTTCTTGGCCAGCGGCTTCTTCTTGACGATGGTCTTGCCGTCATCATCGGCGCTGGCATTGGCCAGCACGGCTTCCGGCGCATTGTCGAGGTTGCCGAAGAACGGCTTTCTGGCCTTGCGCGCGGCGACCTTCTTCTTGCCCTTGTCCTTGGCTTTCGCCGTGGTCTGAAGCTTGATCAGGCTGTCCTTCTTCTTCGCGCTTGCCCTGCCGTCGCGGTTGAAGGGGCTATCCTTGTCCGAATTGCGGTTGCGGAACAGCGAGGCGAAGCCGAAGGCTTCCGCCTCGTCGACCGATTCCTGCGAACGCGGAATGGGCTTCAGCACATAGCGCTTGCCGCCCATTGTCTCGCCCACCGGCAATGGCTGGCCGACCACGAAGTCCGTGCGGTCCAGCTCATAGACGTCGGGCCGGAAGGCCGCCACGCCATCGCGCGTCGGCCATGCCGTCAGATAGGCCACGCGCAGCTGGGGCGCATTGGCGATCGTGGTGTCGAGGCGTTCCTTGGTATCCGCCAGTTCGGCGATGCGCGAGGAATTGATGCCGTCCTGCCCTTGCAGGATCCAGTCGATCAGCGTGGCAACCTTCTCGACGCGCACACAGCCTGAGGAATAGAGCCGCTGGAAGTTATTGAACAGTTCCGGCTCCGGCGTGTCGTGCAGATAGATGCCGTGCGGGCTGTTGAACTCGATCTTGGCGGTCGCCATGGCATTGCTGCCGCCGGGCTCCTGGCGGAAGTGATAGTCGTCCACCCGTGCGCGGCGCCAGTTGACGGAATCGGGATCGATCTCGGGACCGCCGACGCCCTTGAAGATCTTCATGTTCATATCGCTCATGACCCGCGAAGCGCCCTTCGAGGCCATGCGCGGAACGATGTCCTTTTCCACGATCGACGGCGGCGCATTCCAGTAGGGATTGAAGCGGATGACGGTCAGCGGCGTCATCACCACCGGCGTCGGGCGCGACGGGCGGCCGACGATGGCGTTATGGCGCGAATAGACGCGGCCGCCGTTCACCGTCTCGATCTGCTGGGCCGGAATGTTGACGACCATGTAGCGCTCGCCCAGGTCCTTCGAATATTCGGCGACGCGCGGAATATTGGCGCGGATGGTGGCGAGCCTGCGCTCGGCCGGCACGTTGAGGGCGGCAAGGGTCTGGCCGTCCATGCTGCCTGTCGCAGCAAGGCCGTGATTGCGCTGGAAGCGGCGCAGCGCGTCTTCCGTTGCGGAAGTGAACACCTGTGCATATTCGCCTGCAACGGCTTCGTCACGCAGATAGCCTTCGGCATGAAGCCGCTTGTTGAGGGCAAGGACGCCAGTGCCCTCGGAGCCCTTCTTCAGCTTGCCGCCCGATACCTTGGGCCAGCCGCCGGAGGCGACGATCTGGGCGTATTTGGCGGAAACCGCCTCCATGCTGGCGATGCTGTCAGGCAGCAGGAAGGGGCTCACCGCTCCATCGGTGACGATTCCGGTTTCGGTCGTCGCCTTGCCGCCGGTTCCTTGCGAGTGCTGGGTGGTGGTGACGCCGGTAGTCCTCGCCTGCTTCTTCTTCCGCAGCATGTTGAAGAGCGAGTCTTCGTTGTCCGCATGCGAGGCCGAAGGCAGGGCCGTTCCCGCGCCAAATCCGATGAGAACCGCGAGTGACACCGTCCGAAGCATCCGGCCAGAACGCGCAAGACTCCACAAAGCCATCTACAACCTCACTCCATCTGCCTCGACCCGGTGATCCACGATCGTGTCCCGCCGGGCAATGTTTCTAACAGCCCGGTTACGACTCGTCAAAACCCGGCCACATTGCCGCCATGACAAGCGCGGCAATTGAGGCAAGAATGCGATGGAGTTGCCACAAATGGCAATGCACATAAACTTCAGGACCGCGCTGCGGCTTTTCAGCCACAGCACGGCCCCGAGACCATTTGCAGGGTAAAACTCAGAGGCGGTAGAGAATCTGGTCGGTCCAGTAGCGCTCCAGACGGGTCAGCGCCTTGTTGATCCGGTCGAGCTCGTCGGTGTTGAGGCCGACGACCTGCTCCACCGCCATCATCTGGCGATTGTAGAGCGCGTCGACCCGGTTGCGGATCGACTGGCCCTTGGGCGTCAGGCGCACGCGCACCGAGCGCTTGTCGGTCGAAGAGCGTTCGTGGTGCACATAACCCGCTTCCACCAGCTTCTTCAGATTGTACGAAACGTTCGAGCCCTGATAGTGGCCGCGCGTCTTCAGTTCGCCCGCCGTCAGTTCGCTGTCGGCGATGTTGAACAGCAGCAGCGCCTGCACCGGGTTCACTTCCGGCTCGCCATTGCGCTCGAAATCATCCTTGATGACGTCGAGCAGGCGGCGGTGCAACCGCTCGATCAGATTGAGGGCCTCGAGATATTTCGGCTTGACCGGATTGCGAGGCGTTTCGGCTATTTGCGGGCGCAAAGCCCCCATCACTTCAGTACGCATGTTTGTTCCACCTTACCCTTGAAGCGGGGCTGGCTTCTTTGTCCATTCCCCTGATCGCATTCACATTACGCGGCGGTGGCTTAAAGGCTGCTCAATGCTTTGAGTAAATTTATCCTTAGATTATCAGATATTTGGGAGAACGGCTTACAGCGTTTACAGAGTCACATTTTTCGCGCTTAACAGGCTCTTTCCGAATTTCGGCCAATTGTGCGCAATCGGCACCCTCCGGAAACGACTGCGGGGGCAGACGGCCCCACCCGTCTGCCCCCGCCTGTTTGCTCCATCCCCTTTGGAGCAGAAGCTCTTCGCTAGCGGTCCGAGACTTCCGAATAGATCTGGCGAATGCGCGCCTGCACATTCCTGCCGCAGGATGAACCGCTGGCCTTCCGTTCGGCGGCGGCCATCACCCGCGCCACGGCAGACGTGCCATTGGTGCGGACTGCGGTCTTGTGAAGCTTCACGACGCCGCGCCAGAAGCGGTCAGCGTCGTTGCGCGACAGGCTGCGGCATTCGCGTTCGAGATAATAGCCGCGCACGATGCGGGCATAGCCGCCAAGGCTCTTGCCGGTCAGGCGGGCCGGCTCATCGCCGTCATCGTCTTCGGCAATGGCTGCAGCGCGCTGCGCCGGTTTCGTCATGGTCTTCCTGGCCTGGTTCGCCTCTGCATTCGAGGCGGCCACCGCCTCGCGGGCCGCTTCGAGGGTCTCGCGAACGTCGGCTTCGACGTCGCGCGAACAGGACGAGGACTTTGCCTCGGCCATGCCGGTGGCGGATGCCGTCCTGGCGGCCGCCGTGGAAGACTGGCTCGCGGCAGCAATCTCGGCGCGCGCGGTATAGCGCGAGAGTTCGCTCCGCTCGGCAGCGGACAGATAATCGCATTTCTGGTCCGCACCACGGGCGCGCGTCAGGATGCGGACAGCTTCCTCGGCGGCGGAACCCGCCGCAAGTGCTGGCGTTACATATAGTGGCCCGGCCGGCAAGGCCAGCAATGGCAGCGCGAACAGAAGGTGAGACAGCTTGGACTTCAACATGCCGGGAAATGCTCCGTCTTTCGCCGCCCACGATAGCCGCGCGCTGTTAATTTGATTCAAACCGTAAGCAATTTTGAATGGCATGGTTAACCCCCGCTTGCCATGCGCCGGAAGGACGGGCGATAATGACCTCCATGAAGCTTGGCGCATCGATCCTGGGCATGTCGGCTCTTCTTGCCACTACCATCGCAGCCGCAGCTGAAACGATACCGTTGCCGCGCCAGAAGCCGCCGCGCGGGCTGGTGACCCCCGCCATCTCAATTCCGATCCCGAGGCCCAACCCGCGGCGCAACGCACCGGCGGAAACGCCGCCGGACATTGCCGCAAAAAAGCCGGCGCTCACCCTGCCTGAGGCCACCGCAGGCGCCTGCGCCAGCGAGTTGCAGGACCTCGCCATCGTCTATTCACCGCGCCAACCCATTGGCGACGGTGGCGGCTGCGGCGCGCGCGCTCCTCTTGAGGTGAGTGAGATCGCGGGCGTTACGCTCACCCCGCCCGCCATCATCAACTGCGCCATGGCGCGCGAGCTTCACGGCTGGGTCACCGGCACGCTGCAGCCCGCAGCGAAACGCCGCCTCAAGACGGAGGTGACGGCGATCCATGTTGCCGCCTCCTATGTCTGCCGGCGGCGCAACAATGCAATCGGCGGCAAGCTCAGCGAACATGCCAAGGCCAATGCGCTCGACATGTCGGGCTTTTCCTTCGCCAAGTCGGATCAGGTCAGCGTCGGCGGCGGCGGCAGCTGGGGCGGCGGCATCCTCAAGGCCATGGGCCTGTCGAAGGGCGGCAGCTTCCTCGACGATGTCCGCAAGGGCGCCTGCGAACATTTCACCACCGTCCTCGGTCCCGGCTCGGACCGCTACCACGGCGATCATTTCCATGTGGACGCGATCGCGCGGAAGGGCGGCTACCGGATCTGCAAGTAGATAGAATTCCAACCCATAGCCCCTCCCCCTTGTGGGGAGGGGCTACTGCGTGGATTGCGCCCCTGCCCTCTCTCTTGTTATGGAGCGGACATGACCCAATCCCCCGTCTCCGCCTTTCCAGCCACCCGCATGCGCCGCAACCGCCGCACCGCGTGGTCGCGCGCCCTCGTCCGCGAGAACACACTCACTGTCGACGACCTGATCTGGCCGATGTTCGTGATCGCGGGCCAGAACCGCACCGAGGATGTTGCCTCGATGCCGGGCGTCGTGCGCTACTCCGTCGATCTCGCCGTCAAGAAGGCCGAGGAAGCCGCCGAACTCGGCATCCCGGCGATCGCGCTGTTTCCCAACACGCCCGCGTCGCTCCGCTCGGCGGATGCGCGTGAAGCCTTCAATCCGGACAATCTCGTCTGCCAGGCGGTGCGCGCCATCCGGAAGGCAGTGCCCGGCATCGGCATCATGTGCGACGTGGCGCTCGATCCCTACACCAGCCACGGGCATGACGGGCTGATGGAAGGAAACGACATCGTCAACGACGCCACTCTCGATGCCCTCGTCCGCCAGTCGCTCGTCCAGGCGGAAGCGGGCTGCGATATCATCGCACCCTCCGACATGATGGACGGCCGCATCGGCCGCATCCGCGCCGCACTTGAAGCCGCCAGTCTCCAGCACGTGCAGATCATGGCCTACAGCGCCAAATACGCGAGCGGCTTCTATGGCCCGTTCCGCGATGCGGTGGGCTCGTCGGGCACGCTCGTCGGCGACAAGCGCACCTACCAGATGGACCCCGGCAATTCCGACGAGGCGATCCGCGAAGTGGCGCTCGACATCGCCGAGGGCGCCGACATGGTGATGGTGAAGCCCGGCATGCCGTACCTCGACATCGTGGCCCGCGTGAAGAACACGTTCCACGTCCCCACCTTTGCCTATCAGGTGTCCGGCGAATACGCGATGATCATGGCCGCCTGCAACAATGGCTGGCTGGACCCTGCGAAGGTCATCGCCGAAAGCCTCATGTCCTTCAAGCGCGCCGGCGCCGACGGGGTTCTCACCTATTTTGCGGTCGATGTGGCGCGAACGCTCAAGCGCTGAAGGCCGCAGTTCGCGGCCCCGCACTTGCTGCATTGCATATATTCCTTCACGGCAGTTTGCCGCGGGCAGCGCATCCGGCGCACGCATCCTGGATAAGTTAGCATCGATTCAGTACTTGAAACGTCGTCATTGTCTGTGAGAACGTTTGCGCTCTTCGACTAAAACAAGGGAGGGCAAAATGACAATTGACGTTCAGTTTTTCTCAAGTGGCCTGTACATCGCAACCAACAATCAGTCGGTGAATATCCAGAACAACATCGTCGATTCGGACCCGAGCGACAATCTTGCCTGGCTGGCGCTCGACCCGGCAATCCGCCCGGCAACCATGTTCTATTTCCTGAATGGAAACGACTACATCTACTTGAGCGGAGTTTTCAACGACAACGTCTACTCTGGCGCGGGCGACGACGAAGTCAGCCTTGGGGCTGGCGACGATGAGGCCAATGGTGCCGGCGGCGACGACGCACTCGATGGCGAAGAGGGCAATGATACGCTGGACGGGTGGACCGGCAGCGACGCACTTTTCGGCGGCTCGGGAAATGACACCATGTACGGCGGCGTGGGCGACGATCTACTGTTCGGCGAAGACGACAACGATCAGATGTTCGGCGGCAACGGAAGCGACGAGCTTGACGGCGGCAGCGGCAACGACACGATGAATGGCGGCGGCGACGACGACAGCCTTGATGGTGGCATCGGCAACGATAACATGCGCGGCGGCGCGGGCAGCGATAGCCTCTTCGGCGCGGAAGACGCCGACGACATGCGCGGCGGCATCGGCGACGACGACATGAACGGCGGCACAGGCGATGATACGATGCGCGGCCAGGCTGGCGACGACTATCTCTTCGGGCACGACGGCAGGGACGAGATTCGCGGCGGCTTCGGCGACGATGAAATCGAAGGCGGCCTCGGTTCCGACTTCCTGTTCGGCGGCAGCGGCAGCGATACGTTCTACTTTGCTTCGACCTCCGACTCAGGGCGCGTCGACCCATTGACGATCTACCGCGACACGATCGCCGACTTCAAACAGGGCGAAGACGTGATCGATCTGTTTGATGTCTACGACCGGCTGTCCACGCCAGCGAACGAAGCCCTGGTATTCCTGGGGACCGCGCTCGGCTTTTCAGGCGCAGGTCAGTTGCTAGTGCAACAGTCGGGCGCGGACACCCTGGTATTCATCAATACCAACACCTCGTTTGGAAGTTCTGAGATGAGCATACGCCTGCTGAATGTACAGGCGAGCACGCTCACCGCGTCGGACTTCATACTTTAGCAAGCCTGAGGACGCGGCACAGTGTGCCGCGTCCTACTTCCCGTCGAGATTCTGAAACCGGGCGATGAGGCTCGACGTGTCCCAGCGCCCGCCGCCAAGCTTCTGCACTTCGGCGTAGAACTGGTCGACCAATGCCGTCACCGGCAGCGGCGCGCCGTTCCTGCGGGATTCATCGAGGCAGATGCCTAAGTCCTTCCTCATCCAGTCGGCGGCGAAGCCGAAGTCGAACTTGCCCGCGATCATCGTCTTGTGGCGGTTCTCCATCTGCCACGACCCCGCCGCGCCCTTCGAGATGACGTCGACCACCGCCTCCATGTCGAGGCCGGCCTTCATGCCGAAGTTGACGGCTTCGGCCAGGCCCTGCACCAGCCCGGCGATGGCGATCTGGTTGCACATCTTGGCCAGCTGGCCCGAACCCGCAGGCCCCAGCAGCTTCCGCATCTTCGAGAAATGCACGATCAGCGGCTCGGCCTTCGCGTAGTCATCCGCATCACCGCCGCACATCACGGTCAGCGCGCCATTCTCGGCGCCGGCCTGCCCGCCCGAAACCGGCGCATCGACGAAGCCCAATCCCAGCGCCTTGGCCTGTCCGTGCAGCTCGCGCGCCACATTGGCCGAGGCCGTGGTGTGATCGATGAAGACCGCGCCCTTCTTCATCGCCTTGAAGGCGCCAGTGGCGCCCACCGTCACCTCGCGCAGGTCATCGTCGTTGCCTACGCAGGCGAACACGTAGTCGGCGTCCTTCGCGGCATCGGCCGGTGTCGGCGCGGACCTGCCCTTGAAGGCATCGACCCATTTCGCGGCCTTCGCGGATGTGCGGTTGTAGACGGTGACATCGAGGCCGCCGCGCGACACCAGATGGCCCGCCATCGGGTAACCCATCACGCCAAGTCCAATCCAGGCCACACGCATCAGAAGCACTCCCTTGTGATCGGCCTCTCGTAGGGTATAGACCGGCTGAAATCAATTCGGGGCCACGACGATACCAGCCTTGCCAGATATTGGCCTTGAATGTCTGCGAAGGACCGGCATTATGACGGACCGGATGTCGAAGCGGAGTCCTTGCAGTTGAGCATCGAACGGCGGAATTTTCCCCAGTTCTTCATTACCGCGCCATCGCCCTGCCCCTATCTGGCGGGGCGTGTCGAACGCAAGGTGTTCACGCATCTTGTCGGCCAGGATGCGCGGAGCCTCAACACCCAGCTCGGCCAGGGCGGTTTCCGCCGCAGCCAGAACATCGCCTACCGCCCGGCCTGCGATGGCTGCGCGGCCTGCGTCTCGGTGCGCGTTCCGGTCAACACCTTCGTGCCGTCGCGCAGCTTCAGGCGCACGCTGCGGATGAACGCCGATGTCGACGGCACGGTGGTGAAGTCGCATGCCACGAGCGAGCATTATTCACTGTTCCGCGGCTACATCGACTCACGTCATGGCGATGGCGGCATGGCCGACATGACGGTGCTCGACTTCTCCGCCATGGTCGACGACAATTTCGTCGACAGCCGCCTCGTCGAATACCGTATCAGAAGCCTGAATGGCGAGCCGGGTCAGCTTGTCGCCGCCGTGCTGATCGATATCCTGGGCGACGGCATCTCGATGATCTACAGCTTCTACGATCCCGACCACCAGCACCGGGGACTCGGTACTTTCATGATCCTCGACAATATCGCGCGCGTCAAACGCCTGGGGCTCCCCTATCTCTATCTCGGCTACTGGGTGCGGGGCTCGCGCAAGATGGACTACAAGTCGCGTTTCCTGCCGCAGGAGCGGCTTACAGCCGAAGGTTGGGTTCTCCACCGCCAGTGAGATGGAAATCATTAACCACTGAGATTAACTGGCAACCGGCAGGTGCAATTCGCATTGACCCAAGGACATGTTCCACGCTAGCGATACTGGCAGGAGCAACCATCAGGTCATCATGAGTCGCGTCACGCAGCCGAGTGTCCGGCAGATTCGGATTGCCTTTCTGATTACTGCACTCGGCGGTTTGTTATTCACCTTCGACCTGCCATTGCTCCGGCTGTCTCAAGCCGACCAGTGGACGATGGTGTTCACCCGCGGCATCTTTCTTTTCCTGTCGATCAGCGCCGTGTGGTTCTTCACCCGCAGGCGCGATGCCGGCAACACGCCCTTCATCGCCGGGCGGGCCGGTGTGCTGGTCGCCGTCACCAGCACCATCGGCAACATGGCCTATATCGGCGCCATCGTTCAAACCAATGCGGCCAATGTCGTCTTCATCATCGCGCTGACGCCGGTCATCGCGGCGGCCATGTCGCGCATTCTGCTGGGCGAGCAGGTGCCGACGCTGACCTGGGTGGCCACTGGCCTCGCATTCTTCGGCGTCGGCATCATCGCATGGGACGGCATTCATGCCGGCAAGCTGATGGGCGATGCGCTGGCGCTGGTCTCGGCCATCTGCTCGGCCTCGGCCTTCACCGTGGTCCGGGCCACGCGCAAGAAGGTGGCGACGAGCCTTGCGGTGGGCAGCCTGTCCTCGGCGCTCATCGCGCTGATCTTCTTTCAGGTGTCGCTGTCCGGGCTGCTGCAGGCCGGCAGCTTTGGCATTCCGGCCTGGGTGTGGCTGGGCCTCAACGGCTTCATCGCCATTCCGCTCGCCACCATGCTGCTGGCGCGCGGCCCCCGGATCCTGCCCTCGGCGGATGTCAGCATGTTCTTCATGCTCGAAACGGTGCTGACGCCGGTCTGGATCTGGCTGCTGTTCGGCGAGATGCCGGGCGGCATGGTGCTGGCGGGCGGCGCCATCGTGGTGGCGACGCTGGTCCTGCACAGCGCCTGGCGGCTCAGCCGCACGGCCGGAACCCTGCGCTCGGCGCCGCAGGAATACTGATCGCTGGGGCCCGTCAGTCCGGCGCAAGGCCCCCATGCACAATGATCACGCAGAAGACATCTTGACCTGAACGTAAATCAAGTTAACGCTACGTATCGTTAATGGGCCGATAAGGTTGTTCCCGGTATTCTCATCGAATTCAAGGGATCGACTGAACCACATCCTGTCACCGCTATTCCTCCCCCAGGAATCATGCGTCCGGTGGTAACGGCCCATGGGTAGTAAGTTGTGGAGTCATTGCTGATGAACGTACAGGTCAAGAGCTTTCCGGGAACGCGGCCGCTTGGCGCCCCCGTAGGATTGAGCGATCCGCTCAAGGCCGTGGAAGCGATCACCCTCCTCCGCGGCGCCCAGGCCTACGACTTCCAGACCGGCACCGATTTCGACGATTTGGCCGACATGCGGATGAAGCTGCGGAAAACGCAGATTTCCCCGATGTTCGACACTGCCGTGAACCGCAGCCTGGCGGACCGCGCCTTCTGGGTCTCGGCGGTCAGCCCGGAAGGCAACACGGTGGCGATGCAGGCCTTCCGGCTCGACGATGCCGACCCCAACCTGGCGGAATGGGCTTTGGGCTGGATGATGGGCCAATATGCCAAGCGCCAGGAACTCGTCATTCCCGGCGCGCCGCATGTGCCGGATCATTCCGCCACCATGCTGATCAGCGGGCCGATCGCCTATCACGGCGAACTCTGGATCGACAATCAGCACAAGGGCATCTTCGAGAATTTCACGCGCACCGGCATGCTGCTGGCGATGCTGAAATGGCAGCCGGAGGCGCTGTGGTGCCTTGGCAGCAAGGCCATGGCGACGCGCGGCCATTTCGTGCGCTCAGGCTATGTCCACATCGAGCGCAGCTTCCTGCGCTGGAACTGGGAGCCATCGGGTGCGGAACAAGTCGAGTGGATCGGCATCGCCGAACGCCGCCACCTCGAGTTCATGATTTCAGAAATGACGTCTAAAGAATCGCGACATCAACTTTCGTCACTTCGGTGACGATGCGGACGCCGCGCTTGTTGCGCCCGGCCTTGAGCGGCAGCACCACGCGCTGGTAGGGCACCCAGAACACATCGCCCACCGGCGAGGACATCGCCGCATAGATATGATCGTAGTGCGGCGTGCCGGTTTGAATGACATCGGGATAGATGCGGCTTACCGCCTGGTCGTAGGAATGGCCCGTCAGGCACGGGTAGGACACCGGGCTCAAGCCATAGACCTGGGCAATCGATGATTTCGGGCCGACGCGCGAGACCTGGAATTTCTGCGAGGGCATGTCGAACATGCAGTCGATGGAATGATCCTCGTCGATCTGGCGCTCTTTCAAAGCCTGTTTCAGCAGGACGGGAACGTCGTCCCGGTCCTCGTTCGCGTCCTGGATGTAGACTGTCTGCGACAGGTGAACATCGCTCTTGTGGATCAGGTGGTGGATGCGCTCAGCGGCTTCCCAGGCGTGGTCGAAGCGCTCGTTGAACCAGCCGGCCGAGTGATACTGAAGCTGGAACGGACCGGTCGCCCCGTGAATCCATTCCATGGCGAAGAACAGCGAGGCCCAGTTGGCCGAGAACATGGCCCAGCGCACCGTCGTGCCGGTGGCGCTCTCGACGATGTTTACATAACCTTCCCGGTGCAGCAGCGCGCGCTCGTCGGCGCCCGGCAGCCCTGCGCGGTCCGGTGCAGGCACGATCCTGCCGTTCAAAATCCAATGGACGCCCGACGTCATCGCCCAGTCCCGTTCTCTCGATTCCGGCCCCCCGGAACGTGATATTGAACTTCCCTGTCTAATATATTGCAACATAAGGAGTGATTAACGGACTGGATCAAGATTCAGTTTTCTATAGTGCGTTCAACTTAGTCGAGAGTAACCTTGTACCGGCTGATCGCCACCGCCGACACGATCATCAGCATCAGCGATAGAACCGCAATCTCTCCCGAAACTTGCGAGAGATCGGCGGCCTTCAGCATCAGCCCCCGCACGATCCGCAGGAAATGCGTGGCGGGCAGCACCTCGCCGATCACCTGCGCCCAGCCCGGCATGCCGCGGAAGGGGAAGGCAAAGCCCGACAGCAGGATCGAGGGCATCAGGAAGAAGAACGACATCTGCATCGCCTGAAGCTGGTTCTGGGCGATGGTCGAGAAGGTGAAGCCGATCGCCAGGTTGACGGTGATGAACAGAAGCGTGGCCCCGCCGAACAGCACGAAGCTGCCCTCGAAGGGAACGGCAAACAGAAGCCTTGCGGCGACCAGCACCACGGCCACCTGCACGCCGCCGATCAGGATATAGGGGGCGATTTTCCCCGCCATCACCTCGATGGGGCGCACCGGCATGGCGAGCAGGTTTTCCATGGTGCCGCGCTCGCGCTCGCGCGTCACCGCCAGCGCCGTCATCATCACCATGGTCATGGTGAGGATGATGCCCAGCAGCCCCGGCACGATATTGAAGCGGGTCACGCCCTCGGGGTTGTAGCGCCGGTGCAGCACCACGTCGACCGGGCTCGCCCCCGCGCGGTAGGACGACAATGGCCCCGACAGTTCCTGAGACAGGGTCTGCGCCACGGCCTGCGCCACCGCGCCGATCGCCGGGCCGGTCGTCGCCGGGTCGGTCGCATCGGCCTCGACCGCCAGCTGGGCCGGCTCGTGCCGGACGAGCTTCCGCGTGAAACCGCCCGGAATGGTGATGACGAACTGCACATCGCCCCGCTGCAGCAGCTCATCCGCCTCGCGCTCGCTCGCCGCCACTTTGACGATGCTGAAATAACCGGTGCTGGCGATGGCGCTGGTGAGGCTGCGCGTCAGGCTGGTGTGATCGGAGGAGAGGATCGCGGTCGGCAATCCCTTGGGGTCGGCATTGATCGCAAAGCCGAACAGCAAGAGCTGCATGATCGGGATGCCGAACATCATGCCGAAGGTCAGCCGGTCGCGGCGAAGCTGCTGGGCCTCCTTCACGATCATCGCCCATAACCGGCTGAGGAAGCCCATCACGCCGCCAGGGCGTTGTCTTGCGCCTGCCCCATCAGGTGGATGAACACATCCTCGAGCGTCGGCACTGCTGGCTCCCAGAGCAATCCGTCGCGGCGGAACGGCGCAATGGCGCGGTCGAGAGCCTCGCCATCCGGGCTGCACACATGCAGTGTCGTTCCGAAAGCCGCCGCCGCGGTGATGCCGGGACGATCGCGCAGCTCAGGCGCCAGCCGGTCCGCGCCCGGCCCCGTGGCCACCACGGCCTTGAGGCCCGACTGCGCCACGATGTCGTCCGCCGTGCCGCGCGCCATCAGCTTGCCATAGGCGATATATGCGATCTCGTGGCAGCGCTCGGCCTCGTCCATGTAATGCGTCGAGACCAGCACGGTGATCCCTTGTGCTGCGAGTGCGTGGATCTCGTCCCAGAAGGCGCGCCGCGCCTTGGGGTCGACGCCGGCAGTCGGCTCGTCGAGCAGCAACAGCTTCGGCTCGTGCAGCACGCAGGCCGCCAGCGCCAGCCGCTGCTTCCAGCCGCCCGACAATGACCCCGTCAGCTGATGCTGGCGCGAGGCCAGCCCCAGCCGCTCCAGCGACTGGTCCACGCGCTCCTTCAGCCGCGGAATGAGATAGAGCCTCGCCACGAATTCGAGATTCTCGCGGATGGTCAGGTCCTCGTAGAGACCGAAGCGCTGCGTCATGTAGCCGGCTTGCGCCTTGATGGCGTTACGCGCGGTGATGATGTCGTGGCCAAGACAGGTGCCCGACCCGCCATCGGGCGTCAGCAGCCCGCAGATCATGCGGAGCGTCGTGGTCTTGCCCGAGCCATTGGGCCCCAGGAACCCGCAGATGCGGCCCGGCGCGATCGCGAGGTCGACGTGATCGACCACGGTCCTCGTACCATAGATCTTGACCAGCCCGTGGACGTCGACGGCCAGCGCCCCGCTCATGGCAGCGGCTCCACCTCGATCGGCAGGCCCGGCACCAGCCGTTCATCAAGCCGGTCGGGCCTTGCCTCCACCTTGAACACCAGCTTGGCGCGCGCGCCCTGTGAATAGACGACGGGCGGCGTGAACTCGGGCACTGCCGCCAGTTTGGTGATGGTGGCGGTTTGCATTTCCCCGCAGCCATCGCAAAGGAAACGGATCTTCGTTCCGGGCGCGGCCGCCGCCATGGCGGCTTCGGGCACGAAGAAGCGCAGCGTGATGCGATCGGGCGCCAGCAGCGAAACCACCGGCTGGCCCGCCTGCACCCATTCGCCCGTCTCGAAGAACACGTCCTCGGCCCGCGCGTCGCGCGGCGCCACCGGCGCCAGATCGGCCAGCTTCCGGCGCGCGGCATCGGCGGCCGCCTTCGCCTCGTCGATGCGTGCGCGCGCAGCGTCGATTTCGGCGGCTCGTGCCGGCAGTGCCGCCAGTTCGAGCTGCGCCGTCAATTCGCGAAGCCGTGCCTCATAGACGGCCGCCTGCATGGCCGCCGTGTCGAGGCGGGCTTGCGCCGCCGTCCCGGTATTGGCCAGCATGGTGGCGCGTTTCAGTTCCTTGCGCGCCAGATCGAGGGAAGCTTCCACCTGCTCCATCTGGGCGCGGATGATATCGATCTCGGGCTGCCGCTTGCCCGACAGGAGATTGGCATGACTGGCCTCTGCGGTGGCGACCGCCGCCTCGGCGCGGGCCACTTCCGCCCTGGCCGCGGCGGGGTCGAGCGCGAACAGCACCATTCCCGCTGCTGCCTCGCCGCCCTTCACCGCCGCCATGGAGACGATGCGGCCCGCCACGGGCGCGCCGACCAGAATGGTCTCGCCCTCGACATAGCCCAGATGATTGAGCGTGCCTCGCGGCGGCGGCAGCCACTGGTCCTTGAACCAGAAGGCGGTAACGGCCAGTGCCACGATCAGCAGCGGAACGATGCGCTTCATGCCGCGATCCCCCGAATGAAACCGTCCACATGCTGGGTTGCAAAGGCCTCGATATCGAGCTGTTCCGCCCCCAGCGGCTCGAACACGGTTTTCCAGATCGCCGCCAGCAGCATCGGCGCCACCATGGACTTTACCGCAAAGGCAGGGTCGACGTTACGGAATTCTCCCGAGGCAATGCCGCGGCGGATCACGCTTTCGAAGATCGGCAGCCCCTTGCTGATGACGTTCTCGAAATACATCCGCCCGATTTCAGGGTGCGCCCGGCTTTCGGAAATGATGATCTTCAGAAGGTCCGGAAAGCGGGTCGACCGCAACTGCCCGGCCATGAACATCAGGATTTGCCGCAGTAACGGCCGGGCGGGCCCCTGATAATGCTCGGCAATGCCGGCGGCAACCGTCAGGTTGGCGCCCGCCATCTCCTGCACCAGCGCCTGAAGCAGCGCCATTTTATCTTTGTAATAGAGGTAGATCGCAGCCTTGCTCAATCCAGCGCGTGAAGCGACATCCTGCATCCGGGTAGCCGTGAAGCCCTTCTCCGCAAAAAGTTCGAGCGCCGCGGCAAGGATTTCCGCAGGCCGGGCTTCCGGGCGGCGCTGGTGTGTTTTAGTTACTGGACGGTCAGTCATAAATGATAACTAACCCGCCATTCAGTTAGAGTCAAGATGAGTGCGGTTCTGCCCTATTCTGTCATCGCCGGACTCGTTCCGGCGGACCATCCCTCAACACGCGCGCCCGCTGAAAGCTGGGCCCCCGCCTTCGCGGGGGTGACGGTTTGGGGAAGATGTTAATAGCTCCGTCATCCTCCGCGAAAGCGGAGGACCCAGCTTTGCTGATCACGAGCACCGCACCCCCATCCTGTCATCGCCGGACTCGTTCCGGCGAACCACCCCTCAACACGCGCGCCCGCTGAAAGCTGGGCCCCCGCCTGCGCGGGGGTGACGAAACTTTTTGATATCTCCCCCCAACCGTCACCCCGGCGCAGGCCGGGGCCCCGCTTCCTTCCGGCGTCCTGAAAATATTCCTTGACTTTCCGGGCGACTTAGGATTACATTCTCCATAGTTCAACCGGACAGGAGGGGACAATGTGCACAGCGTCTCGCATTGACCGGATGAGCAGGCAGCGCCTGCGGGGTGAAGGAATGACAGCACCTCCATCTCCCGGGAGCTTCGGTCAGGACCCTTGGGCACTAGGACCCAAGCGCCTTCAATGGCTAGGGATGGCCTTTACCGCCATCGCGAAGAATCTGGCCCCGGCACAAATCGCTGCGTCTCTATCCGTGGCTTCGGCCCATCACACCACCACCCACTTCTCGACGGCCGCAAGGGCTGGAGCCATGGCAGGGGCATCCCCTCCATTCACTCTCCCTCACCGCTGCCGCGATGGACCCTAACTAAACCGGTTGCTTTTCGGAAAGCCCTTGGGCGGCAGTCTGCCGGCCTGCGCGCGTTCGCCGATCCATTCCTTGAGGTCGGTCACATTCCAGTTGCGGCCTGATGAATCCACCCAGCTCAGGCCTTCCTTCAGCCTGAAGGCCTGGGCATCCGCCAGCCCGCCATCCTTGAATTTCTGCAGCCTGACGCCCTTGCCGCGCGACATCTCCGGCACTTCGGCCAGCTTGAAGATGATCATCTTGCGATTGTCGCCGATGGTCGCCACATGGGTCGCATCGTCAGCCACGGATACGCAGACCAGCGCCTCCACCGGCGCCTTCACGTTCAGCACCTGCTTGCCCTTGCGGGTGGTCGCCAGGCACTCCTCCTCGGCCACCACGAAACCGTCGCCCTCGGTTGAGGCGAGCAGGCGTTTCGCTCCCGGCGTATGCACGAAGAGCGCGACGATCTGGTCCGCCGCATCGAGGTCGCAGATCAGGCGCACCGGCTCGCCATGCCCGCGCCCGCCGGGAAGCTTCGCGGTCTCGAGCGTGAAGAATTTGCCGCTCGAGGAAAACAGCATGATCCGGTCGGTCGTCATCGCGTGAAACACGAAGCGCGCCGCATCGCCATCCTTGTAGGAGAGCGTGGAAAAATCCTCGAGATGGCCCTTCATGGTGCGGATCCAGCCCTTCTCGGAGCACACCACCGTCACCGGCTCCTTCTCGATCATCGCCTGCTCGAAATCGAAATCGATCTCGGGCGCTTCGGCAAAATCCGTCCGCCTCCTGCCCAGCGGCGTCTTCTTCGAGAACTTCTCCTTGACGGACCGGACCTCGTCCGAAATCCTCGCCCACTGCTCGTCTTCGGACTTCAGCAGCGCTTTCAGGCCCTTCTGCTCCTTCACGAGCTTCGCATGCTCGTTGCGGATTTCCATTTCCTCGAGCTTGCGCAATGCGCGCAGTCGCATGTTGAGGATGGCCTCGGCCTGCACGTCGGTCAACGTGAAGTGCGCGATCAACGCCGGCTTCGGCTCATCCTCCTCGCGGATGATGCGGATCACCTCGTCGAGATTGAGATAGGCAATCAAATAGCCTTCGAGGATTTCCAGCCGCCGCGCGATCTCGGCCAAGCGGAAGTTCGAGCGGCGAACCAGCACCTCCTTGCGATGGTCCAGCCATTCGCGCAGGACCTGCTTGAGGCCCATCACCTTCGGCACCTTGCCGTGGCTCAGCACGTTCATGTTCAAGGGAAAGCGCGATTCAAGTTCGGTGTAGTTGAACAGCGACTCCATCAGCAGCGTCGGGTCCACCGTGCGGGTCTTGGGCTCCAGCACCAGGCGGATGTCCTCTGCGGATTCATCCCGCACATCGCCCAGCAGCGGCAGCTTCTTCGCCATCAGCAGTTCGGCGATCTTTTCAACCAGCCTACTTTTCTGCACGAGATAGGGAATCTCGGTGACGACGATCTGCCACGCGCCACGTTCCAGCTCTTCCTTCTCCCACTTCGCGCGCACGCGGAAGCCGCCACGCCCGGTGCGATAGGCCTCGACGATTGAGGCGCGGTCATCGATGACGATGCCGCCCGTCGGAAAGTCCGGTCCCTGCACCAGCGTGGCGATCTTCTCGTCGGTTGCGTTCGGCGTCTTGATCAGGTGAAGTGCGGCATCGCAAAGCTCGGCCGCATTGTGCGGCGGGATCGACGTCGCCATGCCCACCGCGATGCCGGACGATCCGTTCGCCAGCAGGTTCGGAAACGCGCCGGGCAGCACCACGGGCTCCTGCACGGAGCCATCATAGTTCGGGCGGAAGTCGACGGTGTCTTCATCGAGCCCTTCCAGCAGCAGCTTCGCCACGTCCGTCATGCGGGCTTCGGTGTAGCGATAGGCGGCCGCGCCATCGCCGTCGATGTTGCCGAAGTTCCCTTGCCCGTCGACGAGGGGATAGCGCGAGGAGAAATCCTGCGCGAGGCGGACGAGCGCATCATAGATCGACTGGTCGCCATGCGGGTGATAGCCGCCCATCACGTCGCCCACGATCTTGGCGGACTTCTTCGGCGCGGTATTGGGGTCGAGCCGCAAGAGCTGCATCACATGCAACAGGCGGCGGTGCACGGGCTTCAACCCGTCGCGCACGTCCGGCAGCGCCCGGTGCATGATGGTGGAGAGCGCATAGGCGAGATAGCGTTCTTCAAGCGCATCCTTCAGGTCGATGCGTTCGGCTTCGCGGGGCGATTGCGGCGGGGGTACGTGCTTGCTCATGATTCGCGGGAGTATAGCGGCTGCGAAGCCGGAAAGAATCAATCTTCCGCCCGCTGGCGTTGACCTTGCGAAAGCCCGCAACCGGCTGCAAACTCGCCACTCTTCCGCCGCTGGCAGGGTCTAGATCCAGCACTTCGTCACAGGATGCCACGCATGGACGGCACGGGTATTTTGCGATTGACGTTGCGGCTTCTTGTGCTGCTGGTCGTGGCGGGCGGGCTCGGCCTCCGCCCGGCTGTGGCGCAGGACGCCAGCGCCCTGCTCGCGAAGATCGGCGAGGCGCGGCAGCTGATCGACAGCAGAAGCTCCGCCGGCACAGAGAAGGCGCGCGCCCTGCTGCTGGAGCTTCAGCCCGCCGCAGATCTGGCCTTCGCCAATGACGACAAGGCGATGGCGGAGTTTCTCTGGCTCCTCAGCCTCGCCCATAGCGATCAGGGATATCCGGAAGACGCGCTGAAGACTGCCGAGCGGCTGCGCACCATCGTCGCGCGGATTGGCATCTACAGCCGCTGGCTCGCGCAGATCGACGTGAACATCGGCGTCTACCTCAGCAGCCTCGACAGGAACGCCGAAGCCATCGCCAGCACGCTCCGCGCCTTGCCGGTGCATACGAAGGCCTATGGCAAGAACGATCCGCGCGTCGGCATGATCCACCTCAATCTCGGCACCTATCATGAACAATTATCCGAGTTCGACAAGGCGCTGGCGGCCTACCGCAAGGCGCTCGACATCTCGATCCGGGCCTTCGGAGAGAACCATATCGAGACGGCGCCGATCCTCGACTCGATGGGCAGCGTCCTCGACCGTCTCCACCGCAGCGAGGAGGCGCTCGAATTCTACCACAAGGCCACCCCGGCATTTCTCGCCGCCTATGGGGACGGCCACCCGCTCTATGGCCGCCACCTGTCCGATATGGCCACCGTGCTCATCACGCTGAAACGGTACCCCGAAGGGCTGGACCTTCTCGACAAGGCATCCCGCGCGCTGGCTTCCGGCGGCAACGGGATGCGCGGCAGCCTCGCCATCGTGGCGAACAACAAGGGCAACGTGCTGAGCGAACTGGGCGACTGGAAAGCCGCGCTCGAGAGCTATGCGCAAGCGCTCGCAGTCTACGAGGCGATGGGCATGGCCAACATCGCCGATGCGGCGGGTGTCCGGATCGAGATGGCGGGGGTGATGGCGGATATGGGCAATTATTCCGAAGCGCTGAAGCTCTATCAGGACGCGCTGCCCATCTACCGGTCGACCTTCGGCGCCGATGGCCTGCGCACGGCGCTTCTCACCAACAGCATCGGGCTGGTGCATCACCACATGGGCAATCATCAGGAGGCTATCGCCGCCTTCCGCGCCTCGTTGCAGAGCCACATGACGCTCTACGGCCCGGCGCATGCCGAGCGGGCGGGCGTGCTGGTCAACATGTCGCGAAGCATCGCCGCGCTGGGCGACACGCGTGAGGCCCTGGCCATGCTGATGGAAGCGCTCTCCACCTACGAGCAATCGCCAGACTCGAACCTGCCCGTCCTGCGGAAGCTCTATCTCGTGCTTGCCGGGCAGTTGAAGGACATGGGCTACCGGCGTTCGGCAACCCTGTTCGCCAAGCTGGCGGTCAATGCTCACCAGCAGCTTCGCGTGCTGAACTCCGGGCTCGCGCCACGCCTGTCGCGCTCGCTCGCCGCCACCATGAAGCCCGCCTACGATCTTCTGGTCGAACAGCAGATCGCCGATGGCGCCTTCTCGGATGCGCAGTTCTCCGGCTCGCTCTTCAAGACCGCCGAGCTCGCGGCCTTCACCCGCGGCGCGACCACGGCGGAACAGGATGCGGTGGCCCGCACGCGGCTGACGAAGCGGGAAGCAGCCCTTGTCGCCCAGTTGCAGCAGATCACCGCGAAACCCGCCGCCATGGCGCGCGATATCCAGAAGCTCCTGACCAGGCAGCGCGGCAAGAAGCTCACCGCGAAGGAATTGTCGCGTCTCAAGCGGCTGGAAAAGGACTTTGCCGAAAAGGCCCGCGCCGGGGACGCCGCACTTGCCATGTTCGAGAACCTGGAGGCCGAGGGCCAGAAGATCCAGCAGGACGAGCTGAACAGCAACGCCCAGCGCGCCGCCGCCTTGCAGGACATGCTGGCACAGGCCGGGCCGGATGTCGCGCTGTATCAGGCTATCGCGCTCGACGGGATGCTGCACCTCTTCGTCTCCGCTGCGGGGCGCGACACGGTTCACCGCCAGATTCCGGTGCCTCGAGCCGAACTGGCGAGAAAAGTCTACGACGCCGTCAACGCGGTGGAGACACGCAGCGAAACCGCAATCGCCAGCCTCGAAGAGTTGAGCAGGCTGCTGATCGATCCGGTGATCGGCGATATTGGCGCGTTGCGGCCGCGCGTCCTCATGCTCGATCTGTCGGGATTTCTCCGCTACGTTCCCTATTCCGCGCTGCGCACCGGCGGGCACTATCTCGTCGAGGACTACGCCCTGGCCCTTCATGGCTCCGCCGTCGCCGCGCGTTTCGAGGCCGCGGCCGCCGATGACGCCACAGGCGCCGGTTTTGGCGTAACCACCGGGTCGCGCGAGTTTTCGCCGCTCCCCGGCGTGGGGCTGGAGCTTGAAGCAATTTTTTCGGGAGCGGATCGGGCCGGCCCGCTCCAGGGCATGCCGGTCCTCGACGGCAACTTCACCGCCGCCAGCATCGGTGCGGCGCTCAAGGCGAAGCCACGCTATCTGCATGTGGCAAGCCACTTCAAATTCCTGCCCGGCAATGAGGACAGGTCATATCTGCTTCTGGGCAACGGCGAATCTCTGAGCCTCGCAAAGCTCAGGTCGGACACGTCGCTGCGTTTCACGGGTGTCGATCTCCTGACGCTGTCGGCCTGCGAAACGGCGCGCGGCGGCGGCTCGGAAGGAGAAGAGATCGAGAGTTTCGGCGCACTGGCGCAGATCAATGGCGCTAGTGCGGTGATGGCCACACTGTGGCCCATTGCCGACCGGTCGACCGCGACGCTGATGCAGGATTTCTACGAGGGGCGGATCGGCGGCAAGCTCAATAAGGCCGTGGCGCTGCAACGCGCGCAGATCGCGATGCTCCGGGGCTCAGCTGCGGAGAAGACCGCGAACCGCGGGGCGACCGATGCCGACGCCGATACCGGCACAGCGGAAGACACCTCCACCGCCCACCCATATTATTGGGCGGCGTTCATCCTGATGGGGAACTGGCTCTGACCGCAGAGCGCGCACTACGGTCACACTTCATGCACCACGACCTTGACGATAGGTTTCTTTCCCCATATCTGATCGGCATGGCGGCGGACGGATGTTCGTATGGTTTCGCCAAGAACGTTCACGTCGCGGCGGCGCGGCTTCGGCGTTCCCTCAAAGGCTTTCTCGGCGGCCTCCTGCAGGCCATCCTGCAATCCGTGTGGAAGCCCGTCGGTCACAACTTCGATATCGGCGGCGAGATCCTGCTTGGAATTGACTGCCACGCTGACGAGGATGATGCCGACGAAGCTCAGCTTGCGGCGCTGCTTCGCGGGTCCGTCCTCGCTCGGCACGATCAGCCTGCCATCGACATGCAGCCTGCCGAAATGCGCTTCGTCGATTTGGCGCAAGGGGCCGGGCATCAGCTTGGTGATATGACCGTCGCGCGGGATCACGACATCCTCGATGCCATGCTTCCGGGCGAAGATCGCATGGGCGCGGAGGTGGCGCGGCTCGCCATGCATGGGGATCAGCGCCCTGGGCCGCACCCAGTCATAGAGCAGTTTCAGCTCATCCTGCCGGGGATGACCGGAAGAATGGACCAGCGCGTCCTCTCCCGTGATCACGTCGATATCGAGGCGCGCCAAATTGTTCAGCACGCGGCTCACTTCCTTCTCGTTGCCGGGAATGGTCTTCGAGGAAAACAGCACCAGATCGCCCGGATCGAGCGACACATGCGGGTGCTGGTCCTCGGCGATGCGGGCAATGGCGGCGCGGGGCTCGCCCTGGCTTCCGGTGCATAGCAGCATCACCTTGTCGGGCGGCAGGTAGCCGAACTCTTCCTCGTCCAGCAGGCGGCCGGAATCCTTCAGCATGCCGCAAGCGCGGGCAGCCTCGATCGTATTGCGCATGGCGCGGCCGGCAATCACCACCTCGCGGCCCGTGGCGCGCGCGGCGCGTACGGCGGTCGAGATGCGGTCCACATGCGAGGCGAAGGTCGTCACGGCCACCCGGCCTTTCGCTTCCGCCACGATTGCAGCGATGGTGTCGGCCACCTGCGCTTCGGATGGCGAGAAACCCTCGCGCAGCACATTGGTGGAATCGCAGACCAGAACATCAACGCCCTCGTCGCCAATGGCGCGCAGGCGCTTCTCGTCCATGCCCTGCCCCAGCACCGGTGTCCGGTCGATCTTCCAGTCACCCGAATGCAAAACCGTGCCTTGCTTCGTCTTGATCAGCAGCGCGGTGGGCTCCGGGATCGAATGCGTGACGGATATGTATTCGAGATGGAAAGGCCCGGCAGTGAACTTCGACCCGACCGGGATCACCTTCACCGGCACTTCTTCATCGAGGCCCGCTTCCTTCAGCTTCAGCGCCAGGATCTGCGCGGCAAAGGGCGTGCAATAGACGGGGCATTGCAGCTGTGGCCAGAGCCAGGCGACGGCCCCCAGATGATCCTCGTGCGCGTGGGTCAGCACGATGCCATGGAGGTTTGCCTTGTCGCTGGCAATGAAGCCCACATCCGGCAGGATCACGTCGATGCCGGGATCGGTTTCCTCGCCGAACTTCACGCCAAGGTCCACCATCAGCCACTGCCGGTCATCCGCGGGGCCAACGCCATAGCAATAGCAGTTCATGCCGATCTCTCCCGTGCCGCCCAGCGGCAGGAAAACCAGATCGTTGCTATGGTCGAACTTCTTCTTGGCGTTCATGTTGTCCGTTGTCTTGCGTGTTCGAGTTCAGCGAATTTCACCTCGCCGGAATGGATATGCGAAACGGTGCCGTCCCGCTCCGTCAGGATCAGGGCACCATCTGCCGCCAGTCCAGTGAAAATGCCACGGCTTTCTTTTGTTCCGGGGTTTGCCGTCACCTCGCCGCCCAGCCCCAGGGCCCGTTCGCTCCAGGCTAAGCGGATGGCGGGAAAGCCCTTGCCCTCATCCCATATCCGCAAGCGATTTGAAAGGCTTGCATCAAGCTGCTGCAGAACAGATTCAACCTGCAGACCGGCCCCAAGCGCCGTCACCGGATATGGGGTTCCATCAGGCGCAAGCGCTACGTTCACCCCGCAACCGATGGCGATGCGTGCGGGGTTCGCGCCCACCACTTCCGGCAGTACTCCACAGAATTTTGCACCGCCGATCAGCACGTCGTTCGGCCACTTGATGCGGGGGGCAAGCTCGGGGCGAAGCGCCATCACCATGTCATGCACGGCAAGGGCCGCCACGAAGCTCACCTGTGCAGCCACTTCCGCACCAGCGGCGATGGAGAACAGGAATGTGGCGTAGAGATTTCCGGGCTCCGAGATCCAAGTGCGGCCCAGCCGGCCGCGGCCACCCGTCTGCGCATCGGCCCAGAGCCAGAGAGGCCCGCGCTCACCCTGATCGGCGAGCCTGCGGGCCTCGGCATTAGTGGAATCGATCCGGTCGAAGTGGACAACCGGATGTCCCGTACCGAGTTTCAATAGAGCGACTGTGCCGCCTGCGCCGCCAGCTCGATCAGCGGATTGGCGAAGAACACGAAAAGCAGGATGAAGGCACCCGACGCATAGGCCACAAGTCTTACCTCCGCGTCCATCGTGTCGAAGGTTTCGGCCGGCTCATCGAAATAGATGATCTTCACGATGCGCAGATAATAGAAGGCACCGACCACCGATGTGACGACTCCGATGATGGCGAGCGTGTAGAGGCCTGCTTGCACGGCGGCAAGGAACACGAAATATTTGGCGAAGAAGCCGGCCAGCGGCGGAATGCCCGCAAGCGAGAACATCAGCATGGCGAATACGAAGGCCAGGCCCTTGTTGTTGCGGGCAAGCCCTGCAAGATCGCTGATCTGCTCCACCATATGGCCCCGGCGGCGCATGGCCAGCACACAGGCAAAGGTGCCCAGCGTCATGATCAGGTAGATCATCATGTAGACAACGACGCCTTGGACGCCCTCCTTCGTTCCGGCGGCAAGGCCGACGAGCGCATAGCCCATGTTGCCGATCGAGGAATAGGCCAGCAGGCGCTTGATGTTGTTCTGGCCAATCGCCGCAAATGCACCGAGCGCCATGGACGCGATCGACACGAAGATGACGATCTGCTGCCAGTCCGGCGTGATGTTGCCGAAAGGGCTCACCATGGTGCGCACGAACAATGCCGCTGCCGCGACCTTGGGCGCTGCCGCGAAAAAGGCGGTGACGGGCGTTGGCGCTCCTTCGTAAACGTCCGGTGTCCACATGTGGAACGGCACGGCGGAGATCTTGAAGGCCAGCCCCGCGATCACGAAGACGAGGCCGAAGATGATGCCGACGCCAACCCCTTGCGTGGAAAGGGCTTCCGCGATCTGCGGGAAAGCAGTCGAGCCCGTAAAGCCGTAGACCAGCGAAGAACCATAGAGCAGCATGCCGGAGGACAAGGCACCCAGCACGAAATATTTGAGGCCGGCTTCGGATGCCCGTGCCGAATCCCTGTTGATGGCAGCCAGCACGTAAAGCGACAGCGACTGCAGTTCGAGACCCATGTAGAGCGAGATGAGGTTGTTGGCCGAGATCATCATCATCATGCCGATGGTGGCGAGGAGAATGAGGATCGGATACTCGAAACGCTGCGAGCCATCGCGCTTCATGAAGTTGACCGAAAGCGCGATGGCGACGGCCGAACCGAACAGCGCCAGCACCTTCATGACGCGGGCGAAGGTATCGACGATGAAAGCCCCCTTAAAGGCGGTTTCCCGGCCCTCTCCACCCCAGATCACCAGCACCGCCACGAGGCCCAGGGAGAGAAGCGCGCCGATGGTCACGCTGTCTGACGCGTCATCCTTGCGGAACACACCGAACATCAGGAGCGCCATCGCCAGAATGGCCAGCACGATCTCGGGGAGAACCGCTACGGCATCGGCCTGTTGGAGAAGCCACATGGGGTATTCGTCCTTACTGCAGCGAAGCGGTGGCCAGCGCCTGTGCGGCGGCGGCTGCTTCATTCAACGGCTTGATGAGGTTTTCGACGGAGGCGCCGAAGATGTCGAGGATGGGGGCCGGATAGGCGCCGAAGAAGATGGTGAGAACGACAAGCGGGGCGAGCGTCATCACTTCGCGCGGCGTCATGTCCGGCAAATGCATCAGGGCGGGCTTCTCGAGCTTGCCGTAGATCACGCGGCGATAAAGCCACAATGCGTAAGCCGCCGACAGGATCACGCCGGTCGTCGCGAAGAAGGCGACCCAGGTGTTGTCCTTGAAGGCGCCCATCAGCGACAGGAATTCGCCGACGAAGCCGCTGGTGCCCGGCAAGCCCACATTCGCCATGGTGAAGACCAGGAATGTGAAAGCATAGAGCGGCATGGTGGAGACGAGCCCGCCATAGGCCTTGATCTCGCGCGTATGCATGCGGTCATAGACGACGCCGACGCAGAGGAAGAGCGCGCCGGAGACCAGTCCGTGGCTGATCATCTGGAACATCGCGCCATCGATGCCCTGGCGGTTCATGGTGAAGATGCCCATGGTGACGAAGCCCATGTGGGCGACGGAGGAGTACGCGATCAGCTTCTTCATGTCCTCCTGCATCAGCGCCACCAGCGAGGTGTAGATGATGGCGATGACGGAGAGCGTGTAGACGAAGGTCTGGAAGTAGAGGCTCGCATCCGGGAACATCGGCAGCGAGAAGCGCAGGAAGCCGTAGCCGCCCATCTTCAGGAGGATTGCCGCGAGGATGACGGAGCCCGCAGTCGGCGCCTCGACATGCGCATCGGGAAGCCAGGTGTGGACCGGCCACATCGGCATCTTCACCGCGAAGGAGGCGAAGAAAGCAAGCCACAGCCAGCGCTGGGCCTCCGGCGTGAAGCTGGGGTTCTGCAGCAGCGCGATGATGTCGGTCGTGCCCGCCGTCCAGTACATGTAGATGATAGCGAGCAGCATGAGCACCGAGCCCAGCAGCGTATAAAGGAAGAATTTGAAGCTCGCATAGACACGGCGGACGCCGCCCCAGATGCCGATGATGAGGAACATCGGGATCAGGCCAGCCTCGAAGAACAGGTAGAACAGCACCATGTCGAGCGCGCAGAACACGCCGATCATCAACGTCTCGAGCACCAGGAAGGCGATCATGTATTCACGCACGCGCTTCGTCACATGCCAGGATGCGAGAATGCAGATCGGCATCAGGAAGGTGGTGAGGATGACGAAGGGCATGGATATGCCGTCAACGCCCATCTGGTAAATCGCGGCACTTCCCAGCCACTCGTGTTTCTCGACGAACTGGAAGCCGGCGGAATTCGAATCGAAGCCCGCCCAGATGAAGAGCGAGAGCAGGAAGGTGACAATGGTCGTCCACAGCGCGCCCCAGCGGATATTGCGCAGCGCCGTTTCATCGTCGCCACGCACCGTGAGGATGAAGGCAACGCCCAGCAGCGGCAGGAAAGTGACGAGGGAAAGAATGGGCCAGCCCGACATCAGTGTGCGCCCCCGAACATGAACCAAGAAATCAATGCGGCAACGCCGATCATCATGGCGAAGGCATAGTGGTAGAGATAGCCCGTCTGCAGCCTGACGACGCCCTTGGTGACATCTCCCACCACGGAGGAAACGCCATCCGGCCCGAAGCCGTCGATCACATAGCCATCGCCCTTCCGCCAGAAGAAGCGGCCGAGCCACATGGCGGGGCGCACGAAGATGAGGTCATAAAGCTCATCAAAATACCACTTGTTGAGCAGGAACCTGTAAAGCGGCTCATGCTGGGCGGCGAGTTTGACGGGCAGCGAGGTATCGCGGATGTAGAAGAGGAAGGCCAAGGCGAAACCCAGCGCCATGGCGACGAAGGGCGACGCGACAACCCAGCCCGGCACCTCGTGGAAGGCGTGCATGATTTCATTGTCCGCCACTGCGCCATGCCAGAATTCCGCATAATGGTGGCCGATGAAGTAGTCCTTGAAAACAAAGCCCGCGGCGAGCGCTCCCACCGCCAGAACGTAAAGCGGGATCAGCATCACGTTGGGGCTTTCGTGCACATGTGCCATCGTCTCCCGGTCGGCGCGCGGGTGCCCATGGAAGGTCATGAAGGCCAGGCGCCAGGAATAGAAGGAGGTGCAGAAGGCGGCAATGACCAGCAGCCAGAAGGCGAAACCCCAGTTGGCGGCATAGGAGGATTCGATGATCGCATCCTTCGAGAAATAGCCCGCGGTGAAGGGAAAGCCCGTGAGCGCGAGGTTGCCGATGATCATCATGGCCCAGGTGATGCGGATATGGGGGGCAAGGCCACCCATCTTGCGCATGTCCTGCTCGCCCGACATCGCATGGATGACCGAGCCCGAGCCCAAGAACAGCAGCGCCTTGAAGAAGGCATGGGTAAAGAGGTGGAAGATGCCGACGCCATAGGCGCCGACGCCCAGCGCCACGAACATGTAGCCCAATTGCGAGCAGGTCGAGTAGGCAATGACGCGCTTGATATCGTTCTGGACGAGACCGACGGTGGCCGCGAAGAAGGCAGTGATAGCGCCGATGATGACAACCACATTCTTGGCATCGGGCGCCAATTCAAACATCGGCGACATGCGCGCGACGAGAAACACCCCGGCCGTTACCATGGTTGCGGCATGGATCAGCGCCGAGACGGGTGTCGGGCCTTCCATCGCGTCGGGCAGCCAGGTGTGCAGCAGGAACTGCGCCGACTTGCCCATGGCGCCCATGAACAGCAGCAGGCAAAGCACGGTCAGAACATCGACGTCCCACGACAGGAAGGTGAAAGTCTTGCCGACCTGCCCTGCCGCCGCGCCGAAAATCGTGTCGAAATCGACCGAGCCAAAGATGAAGAAGCAACCGAAGATGCCGAGCGCGAAGCCGAAGTCGCCCACGCGATTGACGACGAAAGCCTTGATGGCAGCGGCGTTCGCGCTCTCGCGCGTGTACCAGAAACCGATCAGGAGATAGGAGGCGAGGCCCACGCCTTCCCAGCCGAAGAACATTTGAACGAGGTTGTCGGACGTCACCAGCATGAGCATGGCAAAGGTGAAGAGCGAGAGATAGGCGAAGAAGCGCGGCTGGTGCTCGTCGTGGCTCATGTAGCCCAGCGAATAGATGTGCACGAGGGCCGAGACGGTGTTCACCACTACCAGCATGACGGCGGTGAGCGTATCGATGCGGAGCGACCAGTTGGCGGTGAGCGTGCCGGAATTGATCCAGCGCAGCACTTCCACCTTGGTGGAATGCGGTTCGGCCAGGAAGCCGACGAAGACATACCAGGACAGCACGGCGGAGATGCAGAGCAGAACCGTTGTCACATACATCGGCCATGCCGGGCCATCGTAATGGCCGTGATGGCCGTGATCATCATGGCCATGTGCGTCGTGGTGATCATCGGCATGGGCATGATGCTCGCCATAGACGTCGGCGTCGGAGCCGAGGCCCTTGAACGCTTTGGTGCCGAAGAGGCCCGCAATCAGCGCGCCCAGCAGCGGCAGGAAGACAATGGCGATGTAGACGGTGTTCATGATGCCCGTCAGCCCTTCATGAGATTGATGTCTTCAACCGCGATGGAGCCGCGGTTGCGGAAATAGGTGACGAGGATCGCCAATCCGATTGCCGCTTCGCCCGCGGCAACAGTCAGCACCAGAAGCGCGAAGACCTGGCCGACGAGATCGTTCAGCGCGACGGAGAATGCGACCAGGTTGATGTTGACGGCAAGCAGGATCAGCTCGATCGACATCAGGATGACGATGACGTTCTTGCGATTGAGGAAAATGCCGAAAATGCCGATCGTGAAGAGGATCGCCGCGACGGTGAGATAATGGGACAGACCGATTTCCATATTCAGATCCCCTGCCCCGGCTTGACCTTGACGACCTCGATGGCGGTCGCGGGATTGCGCGCGACCTGTTCCGAAATGTTCTGGCGCTTGACGCCTTCCTTGTGGCGGAGCGTCAGCACGATGGCACCCACCATGGCGACCAGCAGAATGAGGCCGGCCGCCTGGAAGTAGTAGATGAAGTCCGTATAGAGGATGCGGCCCAGCGCTTCAGTGTTGGTGATGTCGGTGGGCGTTGGTGCGGCGCGGGTTGACACGCTGCTGGGATTGATCACCCAGCTGCCGAAGACCAGCGCCAGTTCAACCAGCACGATCAGACCGACCGTCGCGCCGACGGGAAGATAGTTCAGCATGCCCTGCCGCAGTTCCACGAAATCGACATCAAGCATCATGACGACGAAGAGGAACAGTACGGCGACGGCGCCGACATAGACGACAACCAGGATCATGGCCAAGAACTCGGCGCCCAGGAGAACGAAAAGCCCGGCGGCGTTGAAGAAGCAGAGAATGAGGAACAGCACCGAATGGACCGGATTCTTCGCCGAAATGACCATGACGGCGGAGGCGACCGCGATTGCCGAGAAGAGATAGAAGAAGAGTGCGGGGATCATGTTATCTCCTCACCGGTAGGGCGCGTCGAGCGACATGTTGCGCGCGATCTCGCGTTCCCAGCGGTCTCCGTTGGCGAGCAGCTTTTCCTTGCTGTAGAGCAGTTCCTCGCGCGTCTCGGTGGCGAATTCGAAATTGGGGCCGAGCACGATCGCATCCACGGGGCAGGCTTCCTGGCAGTAGCCACAGTAGATGCACTTCACCATGTCGATGTCATAGCGCGTCGTGCGCCTGGTTCCGTCATTGCGGCGGGGGCCTGCTTCGATGGTGATGCAGACGGCGGGGCAAACGGCTTCGCACAGCTTGCAGGCGATGCAGCGTTCCTCTCCGTTGGGATAACGGCGAAGCGCATGCTCGCCGCGGAAGCGGGGCGACAGCGGACCCTTCTCATTGGGATAGTTGATCGTCGCCTTGGGCGCGAAGAAATAGCGCATCGCCATCATGGTGGCCTGGGCGAATTCCTTGAGGAACAGCGAACGCGCGGATTGTGCAAGTCTCATGTGTTTCTCACTCGAAGATCGCTTCGATCTGCCGGCCGAGGAACAGCCCCAGCAGCGGCAGGATGACAAGGCTCTGGATGCGGACAAGCGTCATGATGCGGTTGGGGTCGATACCCTGCTCCTGCGTGACCTTGGCCTTCTCGTAGCGCCAACGCAGCGCGGGATAGAGCGTGCGGTTCAGCACTGCCAGTTCGACCAATCCGATCGCCAGGAAAATCAGGGCCCCAACGAGGCTGTAAAAACTCATGGCGCCCATCCGAATGCGACGAGGACACCAGCGGTCAGCGCCACCCAGAACAGCGAGATCGGCAGGAACACCTTCCAGCCGAGGCGCATCAACTGGTCATAGCGGTAGCGCGGCACGATGGCCTTCACCATGGCGAACATGAAGAAGACGAAGAACAGCTTCGCCAAGAACCACAGGATGCCCGGTACCCAGTTCAACACCGGAACGTCGATGATCGGCAGCCAGCCCCCGAGGAACAGGATCGTTGTCATCGCGCACATCAGCACGATCGCCACATACTCGCCGAGCATGAACAGCAGATAGGGCGTGGAGGAATACTCCACCATGAAGCCGGCCACGAGTTCCGACTCCGCCTCGACCAGGTCGAAGGGCGGACGGTTGGTTTCCGCCAGTGCCGAAATGAAGAAGATGATGAACATCGGGAACAGCGGGATGAAGTACCAGTCGAGGAAGGAGTTCGGCAGGCCGAGCATGGTGCCGAGCCCGGTCTTCTGCGACAGTACGATCTCCGTCAGGTTCAGCGTGCCCGCGCAGAGCAGCACGGTGATGATGACGAAGCCGATCGAGACTTCGTAGCTCACCATCTGCGCGGCTGAACGCAATGCCGAGAGGAAGGGATATTTCGAGTTCGAGGCCCAGCCGCCCATGATGACGCCATAGACGCCAAGCGAAGACAGCGCGAAGAGATAGAGGATGCCGACATTGATGTCGGAGACGACCCAGCGGCCCTCGACAAGCCCGAAGAAGCTGCCATCCGACACCGGCACTACGGCCCAGGCCGCGAGCGCCAATGTGGCCGTGACCAGCGGTGCTATGACGAAGATGCCCTTGTTGGCGCCATCGGGGATCACCACTTCCTTGAAGGCGAACTTCAGGAGATCGGCGAAGGACTGGAACAGGCCCCAGGGTCCTACCACATTGGGCCCGCGGCGCATTTGCACAGCGGCCCAGATCTTGCGGTCTGCCCAGAGCAGATAGGCGACAATGATCAGCAGGGCCGACATGAAGCCCAGGCTCACGACAACCCAGAACAGAAGTGCGGTGATGATCTCGGTCATGGATTCACTCCGCCGCCTCGAGCTTAGCGCCATTCTTCACCGCCGAGCATTCGGCCATGGTCCTGGACGCGCGCGCGATCGGGTTGGTCATGTAGAAATCGACAATCGGCGAACGGAACGGCTCGCCCGACATCTGGCCCTCGGATTTTGCAAGGTCGGCAAGTTCGGTCGCATTGGAGGGCGTGAGCTGGTCAAGGCGCATCAGCTGCGGCGCCACCTTGTACATGGCGGAGCGCAGCTCATCGAGCGAGTTCCACGGCAGCGTGGCGCCCAGCTGGTCCGACAGGGCACGGAAGATCGCCCAGTCCTCACGCGCTTCACCCGGCGGGAAGGAGGCGCGCTGCGTCATCTGCGGGCGGCCTTCGGTGTTGACGTAAGTCACCTGCTTTTCGGTGTAGGCGGCGCCTGCAAGGATCACATCGGCGCGGTGTGCGCCCTGATCGCCATGCGAACCGACATAGACGACGAAAGTGGAGCCAAGATTGGCGGTATCGATCTCGTCGGCGCCGATCAGGAACAGCACGTCGAGTTCGCCCGCTTTCGCCGCCGCGATCATTTCACGCGTGGTCTTGCCGCCATCCTTCCCGGGCAGCGCGCAGACATCGAGCGCGCCCACGCGGCCAGCAGCGGTGTGCAGCACGTTGAAACCGTTCCAGCCATCCTTGACGACGCCGATTGCCGCGGCGGCCTTATAGGCGGTGGCGAGCACGGCGGGGCCATCGGCACGGGCCAGAGCGCCCTGCCCGATGATGAACATCGGCTTTTGCGCCTGAGCCGGCGCATGTTCGGCAAGTTTCGCCAGCGTGTCGGTTCCGGCGCCAAGGTAGGCGTAGGGATAGGTCAGGTCGGCCTTCTCGCCGATGACGCCGATGGTGCAGCCGCCCTTCAGCAGGCGCTTGCGGATGCGGGCGTTCAGCACCGGAGCCTCGAGGCGCGGGTTGGTGCCGACCAGCAGGATGGCGTCAGCCTCCTCGATCCCGGCGATGCCGGTGTTGAAGAGATAGCCAGCGCGCCCGCCCAATTCGCCAAGCGGCGAGCCATCCTGACGGCAATCGATGTTCCTGATACCCAGTTGATCCGCCAGCTGACGAACCGAGAAAGCTTCCTCGGCACCCACAAGATCGCCGAGAATAATGCCGACGCGCTCAGGCCTGGCGGCCTTCATCTTCTGCGCCACGCGCAGGAAGGCCTCGGGCCAGCTTGCGGAGCGGAGTTTGCCGAACTCACGCACATAGGGGCGGTCAAGACGCTGGGCGCGAAGCCCATCCCACACGAAGCGCGTCTTGTCGGAAATCCATTCTTCGTTCACGTCTTCATGGGTGCGCGGCAGGATGCGCATCACTTCGCGGCCGCGCGCATCGACGCGGATGTTAGAGCCCACCGCATCCATCGCGTCGATAGTCTCGGTCTTGCGCAATTCCCAAGGACGCGCCTTGAACTCGTAAGGCGCGCTTACAAGTGCGCCAACCGGGCAAAGGTCGATGATGTTGCCCTGAAGCTCGGAGGAGATCGCCTTGTTGAGATAGGTGGTGATCTCCATGTCCTCGCCACGGCCGGTGGCGCCCATCTCCTCGATACCCGCCACTTCGGTGGTGAAGCGCACACAGCGCGTGCACTGGATGCAGCGGTTCATGTGGGTGTTGACCAGCGGCCCGAGGTACTTGTCCTCGACCGCCCGCTTGTTCTCGAAGAAGCGGTTCTTGTCGAGGCCATAGGCCATCGTCTGGTCCTGCAGGTCGCACTCGCCGCCCTGGTCGCAGATCGGGCAATCGAGCGGATGGTTGATCAGCAGGAATTCGAGCACGCCCTCGCGCGCCTTCTTCACCATCGGCGTCTTGGTAAAGACTTCCGGCGGCTCGCCATTGGGTCCGGGACGGAGGTCGTTCACCGAAATCGCGCAGGAGGCCTGCGGCTTCGGCGGTCCGCCCTTTACTTCAACAAGGCACATGCGGCAGTTGCCGGCAATCGAAAGACGCTCGTGATAGCAGAAGCGCGGCACTTCGGCGCCCGCCTGCTCGCAGGCCTGCAGCAGGGTCAGTCCGTTCTCGACCTCGATCTCGGTGCCGTCGATCTTCAGTTTAGGCATTCGCTTGCTCGTGATTATTCAGCGGCCACTCGGCGCACCGCGCCATCATGGTCAGGGTTGGCTGCATATTGGTCGATACGCTCTTCGATGACATGGCGGAAATGCGCGATGAGGCCCTGGATCGGCCAGGCCGCGGCATCGCCCAATGCGCAGATCGTGTGGCCCTCGATCTGCTTCGTCACGTCGAGCAGCATGTCGATCTCGCGCTTCTCGGCGCGGCCCTCGGCCATGCGCGTCATCACGCGCCACATCCAGCCCGTGCCTTCCCGGCAGGGCGTGCACTGGCCGCAGGATTCGTGCTTGTAGAAGTAAGCAAGGCGGGCGATGGCGCGAATGAGATCGGTGGACTTGTCCATGACGATCACCGCCGCCGTGCCAAGGCCTGAGCGCAGCTTCGAGAGCGAGTCGAAATCCATCGGCGTGTCGATGATCTGTTCGGCCGGCACCATGCGGACCGAAGAACCACCGGGGATGACCGCCAGGAGATTGTCAAAACCGCCGCGCACGCCGCCGGCGTGACGCTCGATCAATTCGCGGAAGGGAATGCCGAGCTCTTCTTCCACCACGCAGGGCTTGTTCACATGGCCCGAAATGCAGAACAGCTTGGTCCCTAAGTTGTTCGGGCGGCCGATGGAGGAGAACCACGTCGCGCCACGACGCATGATGGTGCCCGCCACTGCGATCGATTCCACATTGTTCACCGTCGTCGGCGCGCCATAAAGGCCCACATTCGCGGGGAACGGCGGCTTCATGCGCGGCTGGCCCTTCTTGCCCTCGAGGCTTTCGAGCATCGCGGTTTCCTCGCCGCAGATATAGGCGCCGGCACCGTGATGCACGACGACGTCGAAATCCCAGCCATGCACATTGTTCTTGCCGAGGAGGCGTGCCTCATAGGCCTGGTCGACGGCGGCCTGCAGATGCTCGCGCTCGCGGATGAATTCACCGCGCACATAAATGTAAGCCGTGTGGCAGCCCATCGCCGCGCCAGCCAGCAGGCAGCCTTCGACGAGCAGGTGCGGTTCGTGGCGGAGGATTTCGCGGTCCTTGCAGGTGCCGGGCTCGGATTCATCGGCGTTCACCACGAGGTAATGCGGGCGCTCGCCGATCACCTTCGGCATGAAGCTCCACTTGAGGCCCGTGGGGAAGCCCGCACCGCCGCGGCCACGGAGCCCTGAGGCCTTCATCTCGTTGACCATCCAGTCGCGGCCCTTGTCGATGAAACCCTTGGTTCCATTCCAGCAGCCGCGCTTCTTCGCGCCATCAAGGCCCCAGTCGTGGAAGCCGTAGATGTTGGTGAAGATGCGGTCCTTGTCAGCGAGCATCGCCTACCCTCACTTGCTCTTCGGCTTGTCGCCGGTGGCGCTGTCGGGCCGCCATCCGGTGCTGAGTTTCTTCGCCTGCTTAATCCAGCCATCGCGCCTGGCGCGGCCCTTGAAGCCTTCGAGGCGTTCGTCCACCCAGGCCAGTTCCTTAGCTGTCCATGCGGCGATCTGGTCGAAATGCCAGATGCCCATGGTGTTCAGCATCTGCTCCAGCTTGGGGCCAACGCCCCAGATGAGCTTGAGGTCGTCACCTTTGCCGCCCTTCGGCTTCTTCAATAGCTCCGGCTTGCCATCAGGCGATGGCTGGCGCGCGGGCTGTATCTTCGCCTCAGCGAGTTTCACGGGCGCCGGGGCCTTGGGGTTGGTGATTTCGACCGGCTTCACATCGGCAATCGACTTCACCGGCGCTGCGGATTTCACTTCATTCGCCGAAGCGCGCGTCACATTCGTCTCGCGCTGGGCCTTGCCTTCCATGGGCGAGCCGGCTGCGGGCGAAGCGGCTTCTTTCCTCTCGGCGGCGGCCTGCTGGCGTTCCGTCGCTTTTGCGGCGGCGGAGACCGGGCGAATGTCCTCGGGCTTCGGCACGGCGGGTGCCGGTGCGGGCGTATCGGAAGACACGACCACCAGGGGTTCCTTCTTCGGCGCCGCGGCGGCGGGTGCGGGAGTCGCGGCCGGAGGAGCAACAGGCGCCGGCGCTGCTGGAGCCGGCGCTGCCGCAGCGGGCGGGGCTTCGGCTGGCGGCGGCGGCTCGACGCGGGTGAAGCTGCGGCTGCCCTTGTAGAGGGCGGGGTCCGTCAGCGTCGTCGGGCCTCCTTCGGGTGCTGCGTTGTGCCTGTCGATCTGCGGGCCGACCTTCACTTTACGCCCGGCGGCCAGGTCCTCGATCAACTTGTCGAGCGAAGCGGGCGTCAGGTCTTCGTAGGTGTCCTTGAATATCTGCACCATAGGCGCATTCACGCAGGCGCCGAGGCACTCGACCTCTTCCCACGAGAAATTGCCGTCAACCGACAGGTGATGCGGATCGTGATGGATCTTGCTCTGGCAGACCTTTTTCAGGTCCTCGGCGCCGCGCAGCATGCAGGGCGTCGTTCCGCACACCTGGATGTGGGCGATCTTTCCCACCGGCTGCAACTGGAACATCGTGTAGAAGGTCGCGACCTCTAGCACGCGGATATAGGACATGCCCAGCATGTCAGCCACGTATTCGATCACCGGCTTCGAAACCCAGTTCTCGTTCTGCTCCTGCGCGCGCCACAGCAGCGGGATCACGGCGGAAGCCTGTTTCCCTTCAGGATATTTCGCGATGGTCTGCTTGGCCCAAGCCATGTTCTCCGCGTTGAACGCGAAGCTCTCAGGCTGAATTGCATAAAGACGACGGACGCTCACCGGTCCACCTCACCAAAAACGATATCGAGAGAACCGAGCACGGCGGAGACATCGGCCAGCATGTGGCCGCGGCAGATGTGGTCCATGGCCTGCAAATGCGCGAAGCCCGGAGCCCTGATCTTGCAGCGGTAAGGCTTGTTGGTGCCATCCGATACCAGATAGACGCCGAACTCACCCTTCGGCGCTTCGACGGCGGCATAGATTTCGCCTTCCGGCACGCGGTAGCCTTCGGTGTAGAGCTTGAAGTGATGGATCAGCGCTTCCATCGACTTCTTCATCTCGCCGCGCTTCGGGGGCACCACCTTGCCATCGGCTGAAGAAACCGGCCCGACACGCTCCTTGCCTGAAAGCAGTTCAACGCACTGCTTCATGATCTTCACGGACTCGCGCATTTCCTGCATGCGGATCAGGTAGCGGTCGTAGCAGTCGCCGTTCTTGCCGATCGGAATGTCGAATTCCATCTCGTTGTAGCATTCATAGGGCTGCGACTTGCGCAGGTCCCATGCCGCACCGGAGCCCCGCACCATGACCCCTGAAAAGCCCCACTCGAAACACTCTTTCAGCGATACGACACCGATATCGACGTTGCGCTGCTTGAAGATGCGGTTGTCGGTGAGCAGGCCTTCGATATCGTCGAGCACCTTGTTGTGGTGGTCGCAGAACTCGCCGATATCGTCGATGAGTTGCTGCGTGATATCCTGGTGCACGCCGCCTGGCCGGAAATAGGCCGCATGCATGCGCGAACCCGATGCGCGCTCGTAGAACACCATCAGCTTCTCGCGTTCCTCGAAGCCCCAGAGCGGCGGGGTCAAGGCGCCCACGTCCATCGCCTGCGTGGTGACGTTGAGGAGATGGGAGAGAATACGGCTGATTTCGGAATACATCACGCGGATCAGCTGCCCGCGCTTCGGAACGGTGATGCCGATCATGCGTTCGACAGCCAGAGACCAGGCATGTTCCTGGTTCATCGGCGCCACGTAGTCGAGCCGGTCGAAATAGGGAACGGCCTGCAGATAGGTCTTGTACTCGATCAGCTTTTCGGTGCCGCGATGCAGAAGCCCGATATGCGGATCGACGCGGGTGCAGACCTCGCCGTCAAGCTCGAGGACAAGGCGCAACACGCCGTGGGCCGCAGGATGCTGCGGCCCGAAGTTGATCGAAAAGTTTCTGACTGCTTCAGTCATGACTTCGCCTTTTCGTCACCGGGAATGACATAATCAGTGCCTTCCCACGGCGAGAGATAATCGAATGCACGGAACTCCTGGGTAAGTTTCACGGGCTCATAGACCACGCGCTTGACCTCATCGTCGTAGCGGACCTCGACATAGCCGGTGAGCGGGAAATCCTTCCGCAGTGGATGGCCCGCAAAGCCATAGTCGGTCAGGATGCGGCGGAGGTCGGGGTGGCCCGAGAACAGCATGCCGTAGAGATCGAAGGCCTCGCGCTCATACCAGTTGGCGGACGGGAACACCTCGATCACGCTCGGAACGGGCGTGTCCTCGTCAGCCTGAACCTTCACGCGGATGCGGCGGTTCTTGTAGGGCGCCAGCAGGTGATAGACCACGTCAAAGCGCTTCTCACGCTCGGGGTAGTCGACGCCACAGATGTCGATGAAGCACACGAAGGCACATTCCGCATCGTCACGCAGGAAGGTCAGCACGCTGACGATGTCGCTGGCTTCCGCCAGGATGGTGAGATCGCCGAACGCCACCGTTACGCCCGTCACCGATGCGCCAAGCTTGCCTGCAATATAGCCGCCCAGTTCCTGAAGGGTCTCAGCCATTCTCAGCGCTCGATCGTTCCGGTGCGGCGGATCTTCTTCTGCAACTGCAGAATGCCGTAGATCAGCGCCTCGGCCGTGGGCGGGCAGCCCGGGACATAGATATCGACGGGCACGATGCGGTCGCAGCCGCGCACCACCGAGTAGGAATAATGATAATAGCCGCCGCCGTTTGCACAGCTTCCCATGGAGATGACATAGCGCGGCTCCGGCATCTGGTCGTAGACCTTGCGGAGTGCGGGAGCCATCTTGTTGGTCAGCGTTCCGGCAACGATCATCACGTCAGACTGGCGAGGCGAGGCGCGGGGCGCGAAGCCGAAGCGTTCCAAGTCCCAGCGCGGCATCGAGGCCTGCATCATCTCGACCGCACAGCAGGCGAGCCCGAAGGTCATCCACATGAGCGAGCCGGTACGGGCCCAGTTGATCAAGTCGTCGGATGCGGTAACGAGAAATCCCTTGTCGGCCAGTTCAGCGCTGATGTTGGTGAAGTGTTCGCGCTGCTCGGGAGAAGCCTTTTCAATCAGTCCCATTCGAGAGCTCCTTTGCGCCACTCATATATGAACCCGATGGTCAGCACGCCGAGGAAAATCATCATCGACCAGAAGCCGAAAACGCCGTTGTCCCCCAGCGTCACCGCCCAGGGGAACAGGAAGGCCACTTCGAGATCGAAGATGATGAAGAGAATCGACACGAGATAGAATCTCACGTCGAACTTCATGCGGGCGTCGTCGAAGGCGTTGAAGCCGCACTCATAGGCCGAGAGCTTCTCGGGGTCGGGATTACGGATGGCGATCAGAATCGGCGCGATGATCAGCGCCAGTGACAGTCCCAATGCCACGGCCATGAAAATGACGATCGGCAGGTATTCTCTCAGAAGTTCAGGCATATGCTTTCGCCCCAGGTCCGCCAGCACGGCAGACGTGAATCCGCCGCTTGGTAGCGCACCGCAACATGTACCGCAAGCCTTTCGCCACACTTGTCAATGCAGGTGTGCAAATGTCCTCTCGCTGATAGGGCGTGGACAGAATCGTCAAAGCATGCCCATCTCACTCCGCCCTGAAATTCGCAGGCGCGACAATATAGCCCAAACCACGAGGACCCCCATGAAACGGACACTGGCCGCAACGGCAATCGCGGCACTGATCGGCATCGCGCCCGCGTCTGCCGAAACCATCGACCTTGGCACGGTGAAGTGCTCCGAGCTTGCGAACATGAGTGAAAGCGACGCGTCCTTCATATTTACGTGGCTTCTCGGCTATGCTGGCGGCCAGGCGGGTTCGACCCTGATGGATCTCGACGCCATGGGATCGATCGGAAGCCAGATCGGCAACTATTGCGCTGCCAACCCCGATGTGGGCCTGCTGTCGGCCTCGCTGGAAGTTCTGGGGGAATAGCTGGCGCCATTCCGGACGCGGATCGCGGAAGGGCCGTTCATGCGGCGGCCCTTTTGTTTTCTGGCAAGACCATCCGGCGCTGGATTGCACGCCGAATGCCCGCTGGATTTCAGCTTGCCGCATGTTTGGCGCCGCAAGCAATTCAGCTTGCGCGCCCTGTGCGCTAGCGCGGCTTGACGTCGCCTGACTTCCGCAGGCCCTTGCGAATATCGGCTTCTGCCAGTTCACGCGCTTCGATAAGATTTCGCGCCTTGCCAAGATAAACCTGGCCACCAGCGGACCTCGAAACCCGCCACGCGTCTCCCGTCACCGCGTTTCGGGTCACTTCCCGCCTGATTCCTATCGCACTCGCAATTGTACGCTCTGTCGACATGATTTATCAGACCTCTTCACAACACTAACCGCCGTCCAACAATTTTGAGCATTATCAAATTACCGCATTTCAATCCAGTTGTCTATACGTCAACTTGTCTGCCAATCATCAGTTGCCAGGCACGCTCGGATCAACGGACGGTTGCAAGATTGAACTGTTCGAAGCCTGCCGCAATATGGGGCAAGGCCCGACCATAAGGCTACCGCATTAAGAAACTGAACGTCTTGGGCATGGCTCGGGAAACCGGGCTGCGGGAAGGGCCAACCTGCTGACGAGATTGGCGCGAGAGACGGGGCTCGAACCCGCGACCTTCGGCGTGACAGGCCCTGCCATACCGTAGATACTTCAAAGCCCATTCCAGAATTTGAAGCCACGAAACCGGCCCATAATCGCCGGAAGTTGGAATTCCCAGCGCCCTGCCCTTTCATCCGCTATTCGCTCTCGGCTGATTGCCTTGTCATCGCCTTCGCAGCGTTGGAGCGCACGGCATGACGCCCGCTGCTTTCAAGGCCATGGTGGAGATCACCGCTACCGGTTGCTGGGCCTGGAAGGGTGCCAGGGACGCCGACGGCTATGGCAGCGTCTACATGGACGGTAGGCGTCACGGCGCACACCGGGTGGCCTATCTGCTCTTCGTGGGGCCTATCGCTGAAGGTGGGGTCATCCATCACACGTGCCGCAACCGGGCTTGCGCTTGCCCTTGGCATCTGGAAGCAACCTCGCATTTCGAGAACGTCATGCGCGGCATATCTCCACCGGCCTGCAATGCCAGGAAGGCCCGCTGCCAGCATGAACACCCCTTCGATGACGGCAACACCTATCGGCGCGGCCGGCGGCGGTCCTGCCGGGCTTGCAATGCGGAAGCGGCGCGCCGGTATAGGGCTAAGACTGCGACCCGATCTAAGGCCGGCCTGCAGGATCACGCGCAACAGGTGGCACCGTGAAAGATCACGAAGCCCCGTTCGAAGACACGATGCCGACGCCTGCAGAAATTGCCGGATGGCGATGGCGCGCGATTGAAGCGGCGAACTCCGCGCCCGACCTCTCGCCCTTGGCCCGTCGCGTACTCACTGCCCTTCTCTGCATGATGGACAATGACACCCGCGAATGCTTCCCCAGCGAATTACGGATCGCTGAAACGCTGGGCGTGCATGAGGTATCCGTCAAGAAGGCCAAGGCCGAACTCAGGGACCGGCATCGCCTCATCCACTGGACCAATCCGGGCGGCCCGCGCCACCAGAGCCATTACATCTTCAACTGGGAACGGCTCATCCGATTGAGCGATGAGGCGAAGGATCGCGGCAAGGTCGCGGTGGCCTCTCGCAGGGCTAAGAAGACCGCCAATGGTAGCCAAGCGGCTACTATGGGGACGCAACGTAATGGTAGCCGTATGACTACCTTGGAAGCGGCATCCGACAATTCCATAGTAGCCGTTTCGCTACCCCATAGTAGCCAAACCGCTCCCCAAGGTAGCCGTTTCGCTACTCCCATAGTAGCCGCACGGCTACCAGAACAGCCTCTTAGAACAGCCTCTATTAGAACAGCCTCTTCAGAACACGACGTTCGGTCGTCGCAGCGCGCGGCGGCTGCAACGCCGCCCGTCGCCGCCCTCATGCTCCCCATTTCGTCGGTGCCCGTGGCAGGCCAGGAAGAGGCTCTGGAAAGGCCCGTGCGGTCGCCACCGCGGCATCCGGCCTGCTGCTTCCCCGCGATTGAGAAGGAATTTGGACAATCCAAGCCGATCATGGACCTCATCCGGGGCCTTTCCTTCGATCATCAAAGCAAGATCGCCAAGGCACTGGCGACAAAGGGCCTCGAGGCCGCGCGCATTGCGATCGAGGAAGCCGTGGGCAAGCAGGCTTAGGAGGCACCAATGGCAGGAACATTCATCAACAGGCAGACCATCACCATCACCCGCGACGGCACCATGGCCCGGCGCTTCACGCCGATGCCTGCAACCGTGGTGCGATCCTCGCCAGCCCTCTCGATAACCATGGGGCCGGACCTCGAAACCCAGGACGCCGCACGCCTCTTGCGCCGCCTGGCAGATGAATTGGAGGCCAGCCTATGACCATGGGAGGGCCGGGTAATTTTTCCGGACGGCGCCGTTCCTGGACCCGTGCGCACCCTCCACGTGCAACGCGACCTGAAACGAAACAAAAACCCGCACCCTTCCCCGAAGGGGAAGACCTGTCACGAAAGGAACCAGGGCCATGACGAAACCCTACGCCACTCTAAGGGCTGAACTCGACCGCGGGCTTTCGAAGCTTGAGGCCGAGGGCCGGCCGATCGATGACGCCATGACCGAACTGCTGCGCATGGGGCTTGTGCTTTCAGTGGCGGCCATCGGTGCGGGCAAGACCGTCGATATGCTGGCGGTGTTCCTGGGCGACATGCACGCGCGGTTCCCGGATGCCTTTGCCCCTTATGAGCACCCTCTCACCATCGCGCCTGTGGAGGGCCACGCTTGAAAACGCCTGGTGCCCATGGTAGTCCTGTGGTGTTCGGTGATCCGTTTGAGATGGTGTCTCGCGGTTCTCCCTACCTTTCCAGAGGCCAGCCTGATGGGCAGCGCGCGATGGAGCTCAAGCAATCCGTTCAACACGAATTGCGGTGCTCTCGCGTCTTCGCATGCGCCGCCTCGAAAGGTACCGACCGATGACCATCCAGTTCACGAACCGCCAAGCCCTTGCCCTTCGCAAGCACGCGGTCACGACCCTTCGCAAGCACGACATCAAGGACGTTGACGCGATTTCCGTCCACGGCCTGTCGTGGAAGGCCCTCAACGATCTCGAATCCGACATCAAGCGCCAGGCGCGCGCGATGCTCGACGGCCTGAAAAAGGACGCGCCCGAAGACGAGGCCCGCGAAGTCGAAACCGCGCATGACGCTATCCTCGAAATCTTCGACCTCATCGAGCGTGAGAAGGACATTCGCTCGAACATTGGCGACAAGGGCCCGCGCGCCGCCGGTGGCAACCCCATGCGCCCGATCCCGAAGGACGGCCAGGCTCGCGGCGATGATGACGGTTATCAGACTGCCGATGCCGAAGAGGCTTCCGTCCTGCTCCGCCGGGACCAGTCTTACACGCAATGGCTTCTGGAAAACCGCAAGTCCGAACTGCGCGACTATCGTGGCCTCACCACCGGCGACTATCTCCGCGCCATGATCGTCGGCCCGCGCAATGACGTCGAAAAGCGCGCCCTTGCCGAAGGCACCGATTCGGCCGGCGGCTTCACGGTTCCCGACGTTCTGTCGGCCCGCTTGATCGATCGCATGCGTGCAGCCTCGACTGTGATCCAGGCTGGCGCGCAGACGGTTCCGCTCATGAGTGATGTGAACTATGTGGCGAAGGTTCTGACGGACCCTGCACCGGCATGGCGCAACGAAAACGCGGCAATTGCCGAAAGCGATCCGACTTTCGGCCGCGTGACGCTGACGGCCCGATCTCTTGGCGTGATCGTCCGGGTTTCGCGCGAATTGCTCGAGGATTCGCTCAACATCGGGACGGCGCTTCCCAACATCATCGCCACGGCGATGGCGGCCGAACTCGACCGCGCAGCGCTGCTCGGAAGCGGCACGGCGCCCGAACCCCGCGGCGTGGCGAATTTCTCGAGCCTGACTGCCAACAGCTTCACCGGCGGCATGGTGACGGGTTATTCGCCGTTCGTGCAGCTTCGTTCGGCGCTGAAAGGCGTCAATGCGAACCTCTCGGCCTACGTCATGCACCCGCGCACCGAAGGAAACCTCACGGGCGCTTTGAGCGGCGACGGCCAGCCGCTTATCGTGCCGCCCGCGATCGCCAATATCCCGATGCTCACCACGACGAAGATCGCGATCAATGGCGGCGTTGGCACGAACGAGGCCAAGGTTTTCGCCGGCGAATGGTCGCGCCTTTTGATCGGCATTCGCCACCAGCTCCGCATCGAAATCCTGAAGGAACGTTATGCCGACGTGAACCAGTACGCCTTCGTCGCGGTTCTCCGTGCCGATGTCGCGGCTGAATTTGAGGCGGCCTTCACGGTCATGTCGGGCGTTACGAACTGATGACAAGGCGCGAGTGGGGTGTCTCACTCGTTCGCGCCCGGGAGACGGCTTTGCTCATGGGGCCGTCTCCCTCAACCCTCCCATAGAAGGATGCTGATATGAGCCAAGCGAAGATCGGTGCCCTCCACGTCAGTTTAGGACTGGACACGGCGGAGTTTCAGGCCGGCGCGAAGCGGGCACAGTCCACGCTTGGCGGGCTCACGTCTTCGCTCAAGGCCTTTGCAGTCGGTGCCGCAGGGGCGTTGAGCCTTGGCGCGATTGTCGGTGGACTTCGTTCCGCTGCCGATCACATGGACAACCTCGGCAAGGCTGCACAGAAGATCGGCATTCCGGTTGAGGAACTGTCGAAGCTCGAATATGCCGCGCGGCTCTCGGATGTCTCTCTTGGCGATCTCGAAACCACGCTAGCCCGGTTCTCGAAATCCCTGGGCGAGATCGCGGGCGGAGGCAAGAACGACGCGGGCGCTGCGATGAAGGCGCTGGGCATCTCGGCTGTCGATGTCGATGGAAAATTGCGGCCGACGAGTGAGCTCATCATCGAAATCGCAGAGGAATTTTCGGTCCTCAAGGATGGCGCCAACAAGACGGCCCTAGCCATTGCATTGTTCGGCAAGTCGGGCGCGGACATGATCCCGCTCTTGAACGGCGGGCGGATGGCATTCGAGGCGGCATCGGAGAAGGCAAAGGCCTTTGGCCTGGTTGTTTCGGAAGACGCCGCCAAGGCTGCAGAGCGCTTCAATGACAGCCTTACGGACCTCATGGCCGCCGGAGAGGGTGTCGTCACTACGCTGGCGAGCGAGATGCTGCCGGCGGCCGCCAATCTCACGGAAGCCCTTGTGACATTCGTCGAACAGCGCGAAGGCGTGATCGGCTTCATCAAAGACATGGCCGTCGAAATCACGGACCTCATCCCGATTGTTGGCGGCCTGGAAAAGCAGATCGAAGCCGTCAACCTTGCGTACGGGCTCATGTCATCTGCGGCGGGCGTGGCATTGAAGCAGGGCGTTGACATGGCCAATGTTCCGCGGCTCGATCTTGGCGGCGGTGCATCGGTGCCAAATCCGAACTATCGTCAGCCCGTTGTGACGCCGCTTCCGCCTGGCCAGAGCCTCGGAAGCCCGTCCGGTTCCAGCATCATTCCGATCCCGCGCCAGAAGCCGCTTCGTGAAGCGCCGATCATCGACACTGAAGCCCTGAAGAAGACCAGGACAGGCATTGACGAAGCGGCGCTGGCGTTGGATCGCCTGAGGGATGCTGGGCAGGCCCTGTATGATGGCACCCGGACGCCGCTCGAGCAATATCAGCTCGGCATCCGGAATCTCAATGACCTGATGCAAGCGCACGTGATCGACAACGATCTCTACATGCGCGGCGTGGAGCAGCTGCGCGAGGAGTTTGCACAATCCACCCCGGCCGTCGATGAATTCCGCGCGACCATGGAAGGCCTGGCAGGCGATGCGATCGATGGGCTGTCGTCATCGCTCAGCGGCCTGGTACAAGGCACCGTGACGGTTTCTGACGCCTTTGAGAGCATGAAAAGCAGCCTGCTTTCGGATCTCAGCGAACTCGCATCGCAGTTCCTGAAAAGTGGCCTGACG
>JALHQC010000011.1 GCA_022842165.1 bacterium | reverse complement strand
TGCTCTTCCGATCTTCGCCCATGTCGTGCGCAATGCGGATGCCGCGTCCGCCGCCGCCCGCCGCAGCCTTGATCATCACCGGGAAGCCAATGGCGAGCGCAATGGCCTTTGCCTGTTCGGGATCGTCGATGCGGCCATCGGAACCGGGCACCACGGGAACGCCGGCGGCCTCCGCTGCGACGCGTGCCGCCACCTTGTCGCCCATCACGCGGATCGCGTCACCCTTGGGCCCGACGAAGATCAGGCCCACCGCTTCCACCGCATCGGCGAAGCCGGCGTTCTCGGCGAGGAAGCCGTAGCCCGGGTGGACGGCATCAGCGCCAGAGTCCTTCGCGGCCTTCAGGATATTCTCGATGTTCAAGTAGGATTTCGCGGCATGCGGGGGGCCAATGTTCACCGCTTCGTCTGCCATCTTCACGGCCAGCGAGTCAGCGTCTGCCGCCGAATGCACCTGGACGGTGCGGATCCCAAGTTCCTTCGCGGCGCGGATGATGCGGACTGCGATCTCACCCCGATTGGCGATCAGGAGCTTGGTGATCGCCATGGTCAGCCGATCTCGGCCAGAACCTGGCCCGCCATCACCGGTTCCTCGTTCTCAGCCACGAAGGTGATCTTGCCGGAACTATCGGCCTTCACCTCGTTGAAGGATTTCATCACCTCGATCAGGCCGACTACCTCGCCCTCATTCACGCTGTCGCCGTCTTCCTTGTAGCTTGGCTTGTCGGGCGCGGGGCGCCGGTAGAAGGTTCCGGGAAGGGGCGAAAGCAACTGGGCCATGGCAATGTCCTCGTGAAGAATTCAGGCGGCGTCGAGATAAGGTCTTACGGCCTCGCGCACGGCGTGGGCGATCTCCACCGCGTTCGGCGTGTCGGAATGAACGCAGATGGCATCGGCGCGGACGTCCACGTCCTTGCCGCCGGTGCCCTTGACCTTCCCTTCGCGGATCGCGCGCACGCAGAGTGCGGCGGCGGCCAGCGGGTCCTTCGCGTCATGCTCCATGGTGATGATCAGGCTGCCATCGTCGCGATAGTCGAGGTCGGCATAGAACTCGGCGATGAACCTGTGCCCGCGCGCGGGGTAGACCTTCTCGTGGACCGTGTTGATCATGCCCATCAGCGGTACCTTGAACACATCCGCCGCATCGCAGACGGCGTGCGCCATCTCCTCCATCCGCGCCGCCATGCCATAGAGCGAGCCATGCGGCTTGATGTGGTTCAGCACCATGCCCTCGGCGTCGAGAAAGCCTTTCAGCGCTCCGACCTGATAGATGATGCAGTTGGCGAGTTCCTCGCGGCCGATCTTCATTTCGCGGCGGCCGAAGCCCTGCAGGTCGGGAAGCGAGGGGTGGGCCCCCACCTTCACGCCATGCTTCTTGGCAAGCTGCACGGTTTTCCGCATGTGGTTGAAATCCGAGGCGTGGAAGCCGCAGGCCACGTTGGCCACATCGATCAGCGGCATCAGCCCCGCATCGTCGCCCATTTTGTAGAGGCCAAATGCCTCGCCCATGTCACAGTTGATCAGTGTCATCTGCACCTCCCTGCCCTGGAACCGCGCTCTGCGCTCTTGTTGACACAATTCTTGCGGCACTGCCCGAATATTGTAAAATCAGAAAAACTGCATTGCGGTATCAGGAAATCAGATATTGACGCTCTCCATCCGGCAGGTGCGCTATTTCATCGCTACGGCGGATGCCGGCCAGGTCAGCCAGGCAGCCATGGCGCTGAACGTCTCGCAATCGGCCGTCACCGCCTCCATCCGGCAGCTTGAGGATGATCTTGGCGTGGCCCTCTTCAAGCGCCTACCATCGGGGGTATCCCTGACGGCGGAGGGCGCACGGTTCCTGCAGCATGCGCGGAACATCATGGCCGCCGTCAACGCCGCCCAGCATGCGCCCTTGACGGAAGACAGCGCCATCAGCGGCACGGTGCGGATCGGGGTAAGCTACACAGTGGCGGGCTATTTCCTGCCGCGCCACTTCACGCGCTTCGCCCGCAGCTATCCGCGCATCAAGGCGGAACTTTACGAACTGCCGCGCAATGCTATCGAGGCCGGATTGAAGGACCGAACGCTCGACCTTGCGGTCATGCTGGTTTCGAACCTCGCCGACAAGAAACGGCTGGCCTACGAAACGCTGATCCGCTCGCGTCGACGGCTGTGGCTGCCGGTCGAGCACCCTCTGCTTTCGGCGGAGACAATCACGCTCGACCTGATCGCCAGGGAAAACTACGTGATGCTGACGGTCGACGAAGCCAATCAGACGGCATCGCGGTACTGGAAGCCCACCGGCCTCCGCCCCAACATCGTCTTCAAGACATCATCGGTGGAAGCCGTGCGCAGCCTGGTGGCCGACGGGATGGGGATTACGATTCTCTCCGATATGGTCTACCGGCCATGGTCGCTCGAAGGTCAGAGGATCGAATTGCGGAATGTGATGGCCGAGATCCCGACGATGGATGTCGGCATTGCCTGGAACCACACGGAACAGCAAGCCCCGGCAACACGAACGTTTCATGAATTCATGAGCCTGTCGTTCGGTGGCGCGGGCAGTTGAGCTAAAATGGAAGTGAGGCATCACCAGCCGATGATGCCTCACCACAATAGCCCTTGTTTTCTAGAACTTTGAGGCGCCTTGGGCAGATGCATCAGGCGATGCGCCGTTGCCGCTCACGTGCGATTGCGTCTCGTCGATGGCGGCGGAAGCCATCTCCTTCACCTGCCCCGCGACGTCCGATACCTTGTCCTGCACCATGCCGCTGGCTTTTCCCATCATCTTCCGCTCGGCAGCGCTTACCGGCATCGATGCCGCAATGCCTGCACCAAGTGCGAGGCCGAGAGCGCCCAGCAGCAACGGACGGTCGTTCATCAATTCAGAGATACCGTTCTGGACCCCGCTTGCCATCGAACGCGTTGATGCCTGATCGTCGGAATGGCCATACATGGAGCCCAAGTCAGGGTCGCCGCCATCATGAGACCCGTCACCTGAACGCCCGCGGAACGATGACGGTGTCATGGCCTGGCCAACCGTGCTGGCAGCCCGCTTTACGCCATCCGCTGCGCTGTAGGCCGCACCGGTGACCGTGGAACCGACCTCGGAGGCCCCGTGCATGACCGACTCTCCGGCCTTTTCGGCGCCACGGATGATCGACTTTGCCGCACGGCGAGGTGCGCGGCTCGTCACAGCGTCCGAAACGCTGGTCTTGTTTCCGCCGGCGAACATCCACAAAACGCCCATCCCGATCAATGCCGCAGGCAAAGGGTTGGCCCTGATGGCTTCGTTCAGGTCATCCAGGAAATCGCCACGCCGCCGGGAATAGCCCTGGCCCTGCCGCATCGTCATTCGATCTTCATCGCGCAAGCCAAACTCGGTCACGTTGCTCATCTCACATATGCTCCTTTGCAGTTGCAACATCTTGCTGGAACTGCCCGATCGTGCGTTTGGGCACCAGCTTGTTGCCCTTCAGGTTGGCCATGCCGCTCCAGGCGAGAATGCCGCCCACCACGAGCGCCAGCAAACCGGAGAGCAGATAGGAGACAGACGGACGCATGCCCATCTCCATCATCAGCGTCGCAAGGGAAATCAAGAGAAGGGTGATGCTCGGGATAGCCAGAACCGCGCCGATCGCGATCATGGTCATGCCACGGGCGGCGATCTGGCCCTTGTCCACAAGTTCAGCCCTCGCCAGCGCAAATTCGTTGCGCATCAACCGGGAGAACTGCGAGAGCGCATCCGAGATCAGGCCCGATACCGGCTTCTCGTCCAGCCTGCGGTCATCCGAATATGAAGACATGCTGACCTCACAACTCAGAGGACTGGACAGCCGAACCAGTCGGCGCCGAACTGAACTCGCCATAGCGCGACATGCCGGATGACGGCGATGTCATGCCGGACCCTGAATGAGCAGGCCGCATAGCGGCATGCGAGCCCGACGACGCACCCGAAGAACTCTTGAAGAACCGGACCGCGGCAAAGCCTGCAAGGAATGTTGCGCCGAGGAAGGCAGTCGGCTGCTGCCGCGCAAAGGACTGCAGTTCCGACAGCATCTGCCCCATATCCCGGCGGCGGATCGCGTCTGACATCGTTTCCATCTGGTCCGCGGCGTAACGGATGTATTCAGCAGCTTGCGGCACCTGACCATCAAGTTCACCGGCGGCTCGGCGTACGGCGCCTGCCATGTCATCCACAAAGCTTGCACCAGCCGCCTTCTGCTGTTCGGCTGCGTCCATCAGCTTTTCGCTGGCTTTCGACATCAGGCCCTTGCTGCCGCCGCTGCCCGTTTCCGCGCCTGCGGAATCATCCATGTCCGACGCCGTTCTCGAAAGCCCCGAGTAATCCTGACCGGATGCTCCGCTATTCATGGATACCGGGGTGTCGTCCCAGTCGCCCCGGCTCGATGCCGGAGACATGGAACCAGTGGAAGTGCCGGATGAAACGTTCTTAGCCATTGTCGATCTCCAAGTTTTGGTTGTGGGATTTGCGCGCGCTTGACTTGCCCAGGGACTTTTTGTCTGAGCTTTCGCCTGAACTGGCCGTCTGGCTGATGACCGCTCCGGCTTGCGTCATTGCACTGCGCGCAGCGCCGCGGGCGGCGTCGGGCGTCAATCCTTTCTCTTCAACGCTGCGGGACACTTCGTCGTAGACTTCGCCCGCGGCAGACTGGACGGCGGCGACACCTTCATCCGCCATATTCTTGGCTCGATCCCTGAGAGCGTCGCTGGCGCCCCCCATGACGCGGTTTTCGGACCGCGTGACGGGCAATGACGCTGCGATCAAACCCCCGATCGCGAAAGCAAGACCACCCGCCAGCAACGGATAGCGGTTGATCGACTGGTCGACAGTCTCATAACTGCGGCTGAACCCATCGACTGCGCGTTGCTTGATCTGCGAACCGGCATCGGACACCGCCGTGAGAGTATCGCCCGCCATCTGCCGAGCCGAGGCGGCAGTATCGCTGACCGCTCCCGTAACGCGCGATCCAAGCATCGAGGCCTTGTACTGCGTGTCCTCAATCATGTTGGCGGCAGTTTCGCCAAGTGAAGTGGCCGACTGCGATGTCGTTCCGGAGGAGCCAGACGACCCACGCCGCGCCATGGCGAGGCCCGCGCCGATCAACAAGACGGGTGCCGGCATGTTAACGGCCATGCGCCACAAGGGGAAGGCAAGCCCAGCGGCGACTGCGACAGCCGCCAACGGATTTTCCCGCGCCCGTGTCTCAAGCGTCTGCAGGAACTGTTCGCTGGTCTGGCGGGCATAGTCCTTGGCGTCCCGCTTCAAGGCTTGCGGCGAAACGCGGTTCTGCAGTTCATCGACGGTCTGGGCAAGTTCGGCCCGTGTTGTTTCCGCCTCACGTTCGAGGTCCGACAGCGAACTGCCGTTGCCGTTTCCATTGCCGTAGTGGGCCATGCTTGCTGCTCCGATATTTTGAGATGTTCCATCATGAACAACGTTCAATGATGCAGTTCGTTCCAGAGCATCGCGGGATCGGCGGAGAGGTGTGATGGGTGCGGATCGCAATCGCATATGGAGTGGATGCCGGCGGCACGCTCGCCTCGAAATGTGTTCAGCAGTGGAACCAAGCAAGCCACTCTCCGTATAGGCTGGCAGTCAACACGGCTTGCGGGAGTTATCCCTATGACCCATGAACAGACTTGGCCAAGCGCGGTTCCCGCCACCAGCCCGCTCCACGCGGCGCTGCTCGCCTTCCCCATCGCCTGCTTCACGCTCACCGTTGCCACTGATATTGCCTATGTCCAGACGCTTAACCTTCTCTGGCTGCACTTCTCCGAATGGCTGCTCTTCGCCGGGCTTGTCTTCGCTGTCGTCGACCTCGTTGTCCGGTTGATCGAACTTGCGTTCCGCAGGATCAGGCCGCCTTGGCCAGCGATCCTGGGCGGTATCGTGGTTCTGATTCTGGCGACGTTCAACAACTTCATTCATACGGCGGATGGCTGGACGGCTGTCGTTCCCTACGGCCTCGCGGTCTCGATCGCGACCGTCATCGCGATGGCCGCTACCTGGTGGCTTGGCAGAAAGGGCGTGCGCCATGTTTAGATTCAAGACTCTATCGACGGTTGCCGCCGCAGGCCTCTTGCTGGCCGGCTGCAGCGATGACAATTTCGACATCTCCCAACAATATGGCGCCGATCCGGTGCTGCCTGCACCTGCGAACAACCTCATACCCAACCTCAAGGTGGCCGAAGTGATCGGCTGGCAGGACCAGGAAGCGCCCAGCGTGCCGGAGGGCCTGGTGGCGACCGCATATGCGAGGGACCTCGCCAATCCGCGAACCGTTCACACGCTTCCCAACGGCGATGTCCTCGTCGTCCAGTCGAAGGCGCCTCCCGGCAAGCCGATCAACCGGCCCAAGGACATCGTCCGCGGCTTCATCATGTCGGTGGCGGCGGGTGGCGGCGGCGCCCAGAAGGAAACCAATCTCATTACCCTTCTGCGCGACACCAATCGCGATGGCACGGTCGACGAACGGAGCGATCTCCTTACCGGGCTCAACTCGCCATTCGGCGTCGCATGGTACGGCGACACGCTGTATGTCGCTTCCGCCAGCGCGGTCCTCGCCTACCCTTATCGGCTGGGTCAGACTACGATCGATGCAGAGCCGACCGTGCTCACGCCATTGCCAGGTGGTCCGATCAATCACCACTGGACCAAGGACCTGGCGCTCAGCCCCGATGGCCGTTACCTTTATGCCTCGGTCGGGTCCAATTCGAACGCGGCCGAGCGTGGCATAGAAGCTGAAAAGGGCCGAGCGGCGATCTGGCGGATCGATCGTGAAACCGGCGCCGCCAAGGTCTTCGCGTCCGGCCTGCGCAATCCGAACGGCCTCACCATTCACCCCGAAACTGGTACCTTGTGGACGGTTGTCAACGAGCGCGACGAGCTTGGACCCAATCTCGTTCCCGATTATCTGACATCGGTGCGTGAAGGGGCGTTCTATGGCTGGCCGTGGAGCTACTACGGACAGCATGTGGACGAGCGCGTACGCCCGCCACGGCCGGATCTGGTCGAAAAGGCCATCGCACCCGATTATGCTCTGACCAGCCATGTCGCTGCGCTGGGATTGGCATTCACGAACGATTCCGCCTTGCCGGAGCAGTACCGGAACGGCGCCTTCGTCGGTAACCGGGGCAGCTGGAACCGCGACGTCTTCAACGGGTACAAGGTGATCTACATTCCATTCGCCGAAGGGCGGCCATCCGGCATGCCGCAGGACGTGGTGACCGGATTTCTGGTGGGCGATCAGGTCAAGGGCCGGCCAGTGGGGCTGGGAATCGACGGCACAGGCGCCCTGCTGATAGCCGACGACGCCGGCAACACGGTATGGCGCGTGGCGGCAGCCGACGGATCGATAACGCCGGAGGTCTTTCCCAGCGACCGTGTCACCGCCGCATCTGCCGCTCCGCAGAATGGCGGCGAACCGCCGGCCACGAACCAGACCCTGCCGCCGGCGCAGACCGATATCGCACCGGCGGTCGGTCCCGAAGACAGTGTCCCGCTTCCCCTGCCCGCGAACTGACATCAGGGCGGGCGCGACCTCCCGCCTTTTTTCAGGATGAAACACGTCTCAGCGGGACTGTGGCCTGAACATGCGCATCAGGACGTCGGAGCGGCGCACGATGTGCTGGAACAAGCCGCCGCCGATATGCAGCACGATGGCGCCGAGCAGGATGTTCTTGAACCAGATGTGGATCGTGGCGGCCAGCTCCCAGCCCAGGAACCAGGCGGTGAGGCCCGAGACAGGGAGCAGCAGGATCATCGCGTAGATCAGCATGTGCACCGCTTCCGCTACAAACTGGAGTATCCACGGCTCGTCCGATGGCGGCGACGGCGCGCCCCGGGTCGTCCGCAAGTAGATGCGTGCGAGTGCCAGGATGAGAACCAGGCTGCCGGAAGTAATATGCAGGTAGGCCAGCACGGCCGATCCTTGAGGCGGTGCGCGGTTTTCATTCGACGCTTCCCACATCGCGACGATACCGTCATGCGCGAGATACTGGAACACGAGCAGGACGACCACGCTCCAGTGGAACGCGACCTGCGCACGCGAATAGCCCGTCACGCTGTTCGACATCGGTTCCCTTCCAGCGATGCGGACGCGCACATGTGAACTGTCACGCCGCCGCTATTGGGCGGGAATGTAATGTTTGGGCACTTGTTCCCTTGGCATCCGGCATTTCTGTGCCTGCGTCAGCGCAGCAACAAATCTTTCTCACGCTGCGGAACCCGATCAGGAAAGTCGCGTTGAGCTCCATCGCAACGCACAGGAGATGGCGGGTGACTGCGGGCAGGTCTTTCATCACATCAGCCATCGCGAACTAGACCGCAATGGCAGTGACCGGTCCTGATCCCTGTTCCGGCCATCGATTGTCGTTCGAGCGCAACATGGCCGTGGGTGACGCGCACCCTCTGCAACATCTGACTGGCGACAACCTCTCAGTCCAGCGCCCCTGCCGCGCGGCCGTCACTCTTCTTATCGCAGTGGCGCTTGGCGCGTGCAGCGGCAGGCAATCCGCGCTGGATCCGGCAGGCGAAGAAGCATCTCAGGTTGCCCAGCTGTTCTGGGTCATGACGCTGGGCGGAGCGCTGATCTGGGCCGGCGTCATAGCCCTGGCGCTCTATGCGTCGCGCTGGAAGCCTCATGCAGTCTCCGACAAGGCGGCGGGTCGGCTCATCCTCTGGGCCGGGGCGGTGTTTCCGGTAACCGTGCTGACGGCTCTTCTCACCTATGGCCTGTGGCTCATGCCGTCGCTCCGTCCCTTCGCGCAACAGCAGGCAGCCAGTCTGACCATCGACATCACGGGCAATCAGTTCTGGTGGCATGTGGTCTACCGGCTGCCGGACGGTTCGGAAGTCGTCTCGGCCAATGAGTTGCGGCTGCCGGTCGGGCAACGGGTGGAGTTCGCGTTGCGGAGCGCGGACATGATCCACTCGTTCTGGATTCCCCCGCTGGGCGGAAAGATGGACATGATCCCGGGGCGCACCAACCGGCTCTCGCTCATGGCGAACAGAACCGGCACGTTTCGCGGGCAATGCGCGGAGTTCTGCGGCACGTCGCACGCCTGGATGGCGCTCCCCACCGTGGTCATGCCGGCGGACCAGTTCGAAGCCTGGCTCATCGCACGCAAGGCGCCCTCCCCCGGCCTCGTCGCGGACGATGCCGGCGCCCGGCTTTTTCTCGGCCAGAAGTGCGGTTCCTGCCACCGCGTCCAGGGGATTGCGGCAGAAGGCAAGGCGGGGCCGGACCTGTCGCATGTCGGCTCGCGGCTCAGCCTCGGCGCCGGGCTGCTCGAGAACGATATTGAAAACATGGCGCGGTTCGTTTCGCATTCCGGTTTCCTGAAACCGGGAAGCCAGATGCCGTTCTATCTCACGCTTTCGGAAACCGAACGCTCTGACTTGTCGCGCTGGTTGAAGGGATTGCAATGAGCGACGAAACCGCCAGCCACCACGACAAAGCGGCCGAGGAAGCACAGATGCGCGCCGTCTGGGCGACGCCAGGCGGCTGGCGCTACTGGACCTCGGTCAACAACACCCAGGTCGGGCTCTGGTATGGATCGGCGGCCTTTGCCTTCATGCTTTTTGCTGGCCTGCTGGCACTGGTGGTGCGCGCGCAGCTGGCGGTGCCGGAAAACGACCTGATCTCTGCCAATCTCTACAACCAGGCCTTCACGCTCCACGGCACGGTGATGATGTTTCTCTTCGCTGTGCCGATCTTCGAGGCAGTGGCGATCTTTCTGCTGCCGTCCATGCTGGGGGCGCGGGAACTGCCATTCCCGCGGCTGGGAGCATTCGGCTTCTGGAGCTTCTTCATCGGCGGCGTGTTTGTCTGCGGTTCGATCTTTTTCGGCGCAGCCCCGTCGGCCGGCTGGTTCATGTATCCGCCGCTCGCAACATCGGAACAGGCCGGCATCGGCGCCGATATCTGGCTGCTTGGCCTGTCGTTCATCGAGGTTGCATCGATCGCCGCCGCTGTCGAACTCATCGTCGGCATCATGAAGTGCCGCGCACCGGGCATGCGCGTCAATCTGATGCCGCTGTTCGCCTGGTATCTGCTGATCGTCGCGGGGATGATCCTGTTCGCCTTTCCGCCGCTGATCGCGGGCGACCTGCTGTTCGAAATGCAGCGCATGTTCGACTGGCCGTTCTTCGATCATACGCGCGGCGGCGACCCGCTGCTGTGGCAGCACCTGTTCTGGATATTCGGCCACCCGGAAGTCTACATCATCTTTCTGCCGGCCATCGCCTTGCTGGCCATGATCATCCCGACCTTCGCCGGGCGGCCCATCGTCGGCTATTCGTGGATCGTGCTGGCGGCAGTCGGCACCGGCTTCCTGTCGTTCGGCCTGTGGGTGCACCACATGTTCGCAACCGGGCTGCCGCAAATCTCGCTCGCCTTCTTCTCGGCGGCATCCACGGCGGTCGCCATCCCGACGGGAGTGCAGATTTTCGTGTTCATCGCCACGATGCTGGCAGGCCGTGTGGTGTTCTCGACACCGATGCTCTTCGCCATCGGTGGCCTGGCGATTTTCGTCATGGGCGGATTGACGGGAGTGATGGTGGCGCTGGCGCCTTTCGATTGGCAGGCCCACGACACTTACTTCATCGTGGCGCACCTCCACTACGTTCTGATCGGCGGCATGCTGTTCCCGGTGTTCGCAGGGCTCTACTACTATTACCCGCTGATCGGCGGGAAGCACATGTCGGACCGGGTCGGGCGGTTCGCGTTCTGGATGATGTTCTCCGGCCTCAACATCACGTTCTTCCCGATGCACATCGCCGGCCTCCGGGGCATGCCGCGCCGGGTCTACACCTATCCCGCCGACATCGGCTGGGACTGGCTCAACCTGGTGTCGACCATGGGTGCCGCAGTGATCGGCATCGGCATGTTCGCCGTCGTCGTCGACGTGACCCTGCACCGGCGCAACGCTCCGCGCGGCGAAAGAAACCCTTGGAACGCCGGAACGCTCGAGTGGCTGAACGAGCCGGAAGAAAACTGGGGCGTCCGATCCATCCCGCGCATCGAGAGCCGCTATCCCTTGTGGGACCAGAAAACGCTCGCACAAGAAGTGAATGCCGGTGAGTGGTATCTTGCAGATGCACGCGAGGGCCGTCGGGAGACGCTCGTCACCTCGGTGCTCGACGCCGAACCGGAGCAGGTGTTGCGGGTCGGCGGCACGTCCTACGTCACAATCGTCAGCGCCGTGACGCTCGGCACGGTTTTCGTTGCCTTGACCTTCAAGTGGTGGATCGTATCGCTCGCCGCGGGAATAGCATTCCTGTGCGCCGTGTTGTGGTGGCTGTGGACGGGCACGGGCGAGATACCGGAGAAGGAAGAAAAGGACATTGGCCGCGGCCTCAGCCTGCCGATCTATGTCTCCGGCGTGAAGTCCGCCGGGTGGTGGGCGATGTTCATCACCATGACGGGGGACGGGACGGCCTTCGCCAGCCTCGTCTTCGGTTACTTCTTCTTCTGGACGATCCATGCCGACTTCACCGGCGGATTGGCCGGGCCGGGCATGTTCTGGCCGCTGGCGGCGCTGGCGCTGTTCGCCCTGTCATGGGGGGCTACGCTTGCCGCCCGAGAGTTCAACAGGCGCGGCGGCATCGCCTATGCACGCATCCTGCTGCTGTCGGGCGCGCTCCTTACGCTCGCGGCATCGGCGGCGGGCCTCGCCGGCCCATGGGCGCATGCGATGGACCCCACGGCGCATGTCTATCCCGCAATCGTCTGGATCCTCGTCATCTGGGTGGCGGTGCACGGGGCATTGGGGTTCATCATGCAGCTCTACTGCCTCGCCCGCAGCCTTGCCGGACGCCTGACCGCGCGGCACGACATGGATCTGCATAACGTGACGCTCTACTGGCATTTCATGCTGGTGACGGCGGGGGTCACTTTCATCGTGGTCGGGCTGTTTCCGGAGGCCATCTGATGTGGCATTTGCTGCCCCGGCAAGTCGAGTCGCTGTGGACGCTGTTCACCTCACCAGTGGTATGGGCGCTGCACTTTTTGGCCTGCTACGTGGGTGCGGCGATCTACTGCGAGAAGCCCGGCATTCTCGGCGCCGATTTCACCACCTTGCGCGTGGCGATCGCGATCATCACAGTGCTGTCGCTGGCGATGATTGTGGTGGCGACGCTGCTGGCATGGCGGCAGTGGGGTTTCGGCACCGAAGACCCGCCGCATGACGACGCCACGCGCCGCGGCCGCAAGTTGTTTCAGGGCTATGCCACGCTGCTGCTGTCGGGGCTGAGCTTCGTGGCGGTGATCTTCACCGCGATGCCCGCGTTGTTCATAACGGAATGCCTGCGATGAGGAGGCTGGCGCTCGCCGCCGGCATCCTGGTGCTTGCGGCAATCTGGCTGGGGCCCCTGCTCGGCGCATGGCGCGGCTCGTTCACGGCGCATATGCTCGCCCACATGGGCGTGATCGCCATTGCCGCACCCCTTCTCGCCATCGGACTGCCGGACAGGTGGCGTCCCGGCCCGGACATGCCGGCCGCCCTGCCGCTGCTGGCATCGCTGGTTGAATTCGTGATCGTGTGGAGCTGGCATACTCCCGCCCTGCGCGCTGCGGCCGAGAGCCACCTTGCGGTACTCGCTGCCGAACAGGCTTCATTCCTCGCCGCCGGGCTGCTGCTCTGGTGCACGAGCCTTGCGGTGGCGAACCGGCGCACGCACGCCGCGGCAGGCGCCGCCGCGCTTCTCGTCACATCAATTCACATGACGTTGCTTGGCGCGTTGCTGGCGCTCAGCCAGAGGCCGCTGTTCGGCACGGGAGACGTCACCTGCTTCGGGATCGTGCTGGGCCGTGAACAGGACCAGCAGTTCGGCGGCGTCATCATGCTGCTGCTGGGCGCCGTCGTTTATCTCGCGGGCGGCATCTATCTCGTGTCGCGGCTGCTAGCGGCTCCCGGCGCCGCGATGGCCGGCAACGGGACGGGCCGATAATGCCAATCATCTCAGCGCATCCGTTTGCCGCCCTCGTCGAGAAGCAGGCAGTCGGTCGGGTTGATGGCGATGTCAACCGTCTCGCCCTCGCGCCAGACGCGATCCTCGATCGTCGCGATCGCCTGGAGCCTGACGCCTCCGGCATCGATGAAATAGGCCGCCGTTCCGCCGAGATAGGACGCCGACACGATTTTTCCGGTCATCGTTCCGGCACTTCCGCCGGTGCTGCCGACAGCGACTTTCTGCGCGCGCACGACGGCTGTGACGCGCGCGCCCTCGCGCGCGGCGGCGGGCGCCAGCGCCAATAGTTCCGGCCCGTTGTCGATGCGGATCGCGGCCTTGCCACCCTGCACGGACGCGATGCGGCCCGGCAGCAGATTGGACTGGCCGAGGAAGCTTGCCACGAAACGCGATTCCGGGCGCCGGTAGACATCCTCCGGCGTGCCGGATTGCTCGATCTCGCCCTTGTTCATGACCACGATGCGGTCCGACATGGCGAGCGCTTCTTCCTGGTCGTGCGTCACGAAGATCGTGGTGATGCCGACTTCGCGCTGGATGATCTTCAACTCGGTGCGCATTTCCTCGCGCAGATTGGCGTCGAGCGCCGACAGCGGCTCGTCGAGCAGCAGCACGTCGGGCTCGATGACGATGGCGCGGGCGAGCGCGATGCGCTGCTGCTGGCCGCCGGACATTTCCGACGGCAGCTTCTTCTCGACGCCCGGCAGGCGCACCATCTCCAACGCGCGCGTTACCTTTTTCGCGATCATCGACTTCTCGACACTGCGGTACTTGAGGCCGAAGGCGATGTTGTCGAACACTGACTTGTGCGGGAACAGCGCGTAGTTCTGAAACACCAGGCCGATGTTGCGCTTGTGAATGGGCACATTGTCGATACGGCGGCCCGCCACGACGATTTCGCCACCTGTCGGCTGCACAAGGCCGGCGATCGAGCGGAGGATCGTGGTCTTGCCGCACCCCGAGGGGCCAAGCAGCGTGACGAACTCGCCCTTGGCGATCGACAGGGCGACGTTTTTCACGGCCACGAAGCTGCCATAGGCGAGCGTCACGTCATGGAGTTCTACGGCGGCGGCAGCGGTCATGTTCAGCCTTCGGTTAAGAGGCACCCCACCCGCTTTACAGGATGGGGCGCCGTATAGTCGGGGTGGAAAGGCCTCAGCCGCCCTTCGAGATGCGATCCCACTGCTTGGTCCAGGCATCGAGATTGGAAGACCAGTATTCGGGATCGGCGAACGTCAGCGACTGCATCGTTCCTGTGGGATCGAAAGCTGGAAGCTTCATGATCTTTTCGGTCAGCTTCACCTTCGTCGGGTCGAGTGACGGCGGATAATTCTGCCCTTCGGCGACGGCGATAGCGGTCTCGGGTGCGAGCATGAAGTTTACGAGTTCCTCGCATTCCTGCATGGGCGAGCCCTTGAGGATCAGCATGTCCTCCATCCACGCGTAGGATTTTGGCGGATCGAGATAGGCAATCGGCGCGCCCTGCTGCTGCAGCGCTGCGATGCGGCCCGACCAGCCATCGGTCACCACGATTTCCTCCTTGGAGAGGAGGTCCATCAACTCGGCGCCCGACGACCAGTATTTCTTGACCATGTCGCGTTGCTCGCGGATCTTGGCCCAGACCGCTTCGATGTCGGTCACGTTGTTCGGGTCCTGCCCGGTCTGCAGCGCGGCGTACCAGACTCGCGTGACCATGTCGCCATAGCCGCCGATCTTGCCCTGATACTTGGGATCGACCAGAAGCATCGCGCCCTTCTCCTTGGCTTCGGCTTCCGAGATCACCTTGGTGTTATAGGCGATGCCGGTCGTGCCGTAGTCATAGGGGATGCCCGAGAGCTTCGGCGTCATCTTGCGGAAGGGCTCGATCATCGCCGGCATTACGTATTGCATGTTCGGGATGTTCGCCTCGTTGATCTCGCTGACGAGGCCGCCGTCGACATAGCGCTTGTAGTACTCGACGCCCGAGGAATGGATCACCTGGAACTCGCCGGGGTTGGCGGTCTTCACCTTGGTGAGGATCTCGCTTTCATCCCCGAAGGTGCCTTGCACAACCTTGATGCCGGTCTTGGCCGTGTAGGGCTGGAAGGCGTATTTGTCGATCGCCTCCTGCACCACGCCGCCCCAGCCGTCGAAGCGGACTTCCTGGACCGCGGCGAGCGCCGGAGGTGCCCAGCGCAAGCCAACCCCTGCCGCAGCGGCCGCGGCCGCGGCGAGGCCAAGGAAGCTGCGGCGGTCAATCCCGCCATTCATATAACGCTCATGCAGGCGCTCAAGGCGTTTCGTCGTTGTCAGTTTCATGGTCTTCTCCCTGTTGTGGGTCAACGCACGCTGCGCGCCAGATAGCGGGCGAGCCCGCCACCGATCAGCGGCAGCCCCACGGTTACGATAATCATCAAGGTGCCCAGTGCGTTGATTTCCGGGCTGATGGAGACTTTGAGCATCGAGAGGATCTGCGTCGGCATGGTTTCGACGCCGGACGGGCGCCAGAACATGCTGGCCGTGATATTGTCGAAGGAAATCGTGAAGACCAGCAGCAGGCTGGCGACGATCGCCGGCATCAACAGTGGCAAGGTGATTTCGCGGAAGGTGTGAAAGCGGTTGGCGCCGAGCGACATGGCCGCTTCCTCATAGACGCGCTTTATGCCGATGAGCCTCGCCTGGACGACCAGCACCACATAGGGCAGCGCCAGCATGATGTGGCCCAGCACCAGCACCCACAGGGTGCGCGGCTGGTGCGCCCAGCGCATCAGCAGCAGCAAACCGACGCCCAGCACCGTTTCCGGAACCAGCGCCGGCGCGATGAGAATGGTGTTTACCCACTCCTTTCCGGGGAACTCGTAGCGCACCAGCGCCAATGCGCCGAGAACGCCTAGGACAGAGCAGATCACCGAGGTGACGATGGCCACCCAGATCGACGTCTGGAAGGCGCGGAGAACGGATTCGTTTTCCAAAAGCTTGTAGTACCAGCGGAAGCTGAACCCGGTCATCGGGAAGCCGCCGAACTGCGAGTCGTTGAACGACAGCACCACGACAACCATGATTGGCGCGAACATGAAAATGTAGACGAGCACGGTTACCACTTGCACCGCACGCCATCCCAGCCCGCGATTTTCGGCCGCCGCGCCGCTCATGAGCTCAGTCCCTTGAACACGCGCGACAGCCCCATGTAGCGGCTGTAGATCGCCGCGACGATGCCGAGCATCACCAGCAGCACCAGCGACAGGGTCGATCCCATCGGCCAGTTGAGCTGCCCCATGATGGTGTCGAAGATGACATTCCCGAACAGCGCGTCGCGCGTCGAGCCAAGGATTTCGGGCGTGACGTAGCTTCCTGCGGCGAGAACAAAACACAGCAGCAGCCCTGCCATGAGGCCGGGCAGCGACAGCGGCAACACGACTTCATAAAAGGCCTGCCACGCCGTGCAGCCCAGGGTGCGGGCCGCCGAAATGAGGTTGCGGTCGATGCCTTCGATGCTGACATAGACGTTGAGGATCATGTAGGGCAGCAGGAAGTGGATCATGCCCATGATCACGGCGCCCTCGGTATAGAGCATCCGCAGCGGTTCCGTGATGATCCCCGCCTTGATCAGCATGACATTCACCACACCCTGTTCTCCCAGGATGTGGATCCAGGAGAAAGTCCGGATGGTGAAGCTGATCCAGAAAGGCACGATCAGCAGCAGGAGCAGCATCCACTTGTGCTTGTAGCGGGTCATGGCGATGAAATAGGCCGGCGGGTAACCCAGCAGCGCGCAGAGAATCGCGGTGATGGCCGCGACGCGCACCGTCTTCCACAAGAACATGTGATAGAAGCTGTCAGTCAGGAATTCGCGCCAGTTGGCGGTCGTGTAGATTTCATTTTCAACACCCGCCGTCACGAACTCGTAGAACGAGAAGATCAGCATGATGAATATCGGCAGGATCATCAGCACGGCAAGCGTCAGCAGGGCCGGCGCCAGTAGCAGCCAGGGTCTGCGCCGGTCGGCGGCGGACTGAAGGGCCGCGCTCATCTGCAAATTCCAGCCAGTGGTAGCCGGTATGCCGGAGCGTGCCTCACGGTCAGGATCGTCACGTGCTCACCATTTTGTAGATGCTGGGTTTTTTCGGTCGAAGTGTCAACCTCCGGAGGCCAACGTGATTGCAACGCACAACCCACCCATGCCGTTCTGGACGTTGACAAGCCAGCCGGTGCTCCATCTGCTGATGCGATGAAGCTTGCTGCGTTTCTGTCTGACCCAGTGCCCGCCGGGCTGCCTGCGATGCGTCCCTTCGTCAAGATGCACGGCCTGCGTAATCATTTCGTCTTCATTGATCAGAGAACCCGCGCGAACACTGTTTCGCCGTCGGAAGTTACCCGGATCTGCGATGTTCACGAGGGCGTTGGCGCCGAACAGGTGGTAACGGTTGAGCCCCCCTCGCCCGCGGCACAGGCGGCAGGCGCCTATGCGGCCATGCGCTTCTTCAATATCGACGGACGGGAAGCCGGCGCCTGCGGCAATGCCACGCGCTGTCTGGCCTATCTGCTTTTCGAAGAGTCGGGCCGCGAAAACATTGTGCTCGAAACCCGCGGCGGGCTGCTCTCCTGCAGCAATGCGGGCGGCGGCAATGTCAGCGTGATCCTGGGGCCGATCAGCATGGACTGGCGGCTGATACCCATGGCGAAGGTTTGCGACACCGCCCACTTGCCGCTCGCAAGCGGGCCCCTGCGCGACGGGCTCGCGCTTCACATCGGCAACCCGCACGCGGTGTTCTTCGTGGACGACTTCGATGCCGTCGACATTCCGGCTTTCGCGCCCGCGGTCCAGAACGATCCCCTGTTTCCAGAAGGCGTCAATGTCGGCGTCGCCCAGAAAGTCGACTCCGCCACGCTGCGGCTCGCCGTCTGGGAGCGTCCCGGCATGCTGACGGAGGCCTGCGGAACCGGGGCCTGCGTTGCCGCCTACGCGGCCCGGCTGAGAGGGCTCGTCACCGCGGACACGGTCACCGTGCATTTGCCGGGCGGCCCGCTGCGCATCCGGCTGCTCGACGGGCATCGGGCCGAGATGACGGGTCCTGTTGCCTTCTGTTGCCTGGGCTACGTGTAGGAGCGATTTGTCACGCTTGTTCGCGTGGAGGCATATGGCTAGCCGATCCTGTTCCGGGACAGGAAAGCCTCAAGAACGGGGTAGTAGAGTTCGGGGTCTTCGTAGAACGGCACATGGCTGCTGTTCGGGAAAACATGCAGCTCGGCATCCGGCAGGCGGAGTTTCATTTCCAGCGCGCAGGCGGGTGTCTGCTCGTCGTACTTGCCGACGGTGATCATGGTCGGAACGCTGATCCGGTGGAGCTGATCAAGCCTGCTCCAATGCCGAATATTGCCGATGTAGAGAAATTCATTCGGACCCTGGATGGCGTTGTAAGGCGCCATGTTCCAGTCGCCCAGCGAACGCTGAACAGGCGCCGGCGTGTCGAGAAGCCGGCAGACATGGCGGTAATTGAGAAGCGTGATGGCGGCAACATATTCCGGGTGATCGAACCGGCCTGCCGCCTCGTGCCCATCCATCATGGCCGTGGCCTCGGGGCCGAGAGCGGCCTTCAGCCTTGCGAGTTCCGCGCGCAGCTGCGGCATGTCCGCCACCGTGCTGCTCAGGATCAGCGTGGCCAGCGCGCCGGGATAGGTCAAGGCGTATTCGATGGCCTGCCAGCCGCCCCAGGAATGGCCAAGCATGTGGACGCGCCCGAGGCCAAGAGCCTTTCTTACGGTTTCCGTCTCGCGGACATAACGCTCAAGCGTCCAGAGCGATGGGTCGGTCGGCCTGTCGGACGCGCCGCATCCCAATTGATCGAAAGCGACAACCCTGAAGCCCTGGTCGACAAGGCAGGAGTGCGCCTCGCGCAGATAGTCGCACGGCAGGCCCGGTCCGCCGTTCACGCAGAACAGCACGTCCTTGCCGCTGCCGAAGCTGTAGGCTGCCAATTTGTAGCCGTCGACTTCCACGGTGATACGGTCATCAGGTTCAATCTCTCGCCACATCGCCCGCCATCCATGTGAATTGGACCTTCACCATAGAGCAATCCGGACGAACAGGAACAGGCTCGCATGCGAGAAAGCATGGCCGCTTTGACAGGACTGCAAGACAACGTCTAGTTTCCCATCAACCCTCGCCCCCGATCCTCAGAAACGGACCTCCCCATCATGCCTTTCCGGTCAGCCGTCCTGCCGATACTGGCCACTTTGACGTGGAGCATTCTCGTGTCTTTCGCTACCGTATCGGACGCGAAACCCACGTGGTCGGCATTCTACGAGGGCACAGCGCGCCAGGCGGAGCTACCGCCCGGAACCCTGATCAAGTACGAGAGTCTGAGGCTTCCCGCTTTCTATCGCGCCAAGGCGTGGCGCATTCTTTACGCCACGCGTGACTACCGCGGCCGCCCCCTGCTGGGTTCCGGTGTGGCCGTCCTCCCCGATTCAGCGGCGAAACTTCCGCAGGAGCGCACGATCGTCGCCTATGCGCACCCTACTGTCGGCGTCGCGCGGCATTGCGCGCCGTCCGCGCGGAAGCGCCCGACGGCCTCGATCCTCGGACTGAACGAATTGGTTGCAAGCGGGCATCTGGTCGTCGCCACGGATTATCCTGGCCTCGGTACCTATGGCCCGATCGGCTATCTGGTAGGCCTCGGTCAGGCGCGCGCCGTCGTCGATTCCGTCCGGGCATTGAGACAGATACCAGGCGTTGGCGGCGGCAGGCGCTACGCCTTGTGGGGCTACTCGCAAGGCGCCCACGCGGCACTGTTCTCGGCGATGATCAGCGCCAGATATGCGCCTGAACTTCAACCAGTGGGCGTTGCCGCTGCCGCACCGCCCACCGATCTCTCCCGGCTTCTCATGGCCAATCTCAACAGCCTCGAAGGCCGCATTCTGTCGAGTTTCACGATAGGTTCGTGGACAGCCAAATACGGGTTTGCGATGGAAGCGCTCGTCGACCGGCAATCAGTGAGCATCATCAACGGCATCAACAGCAATTGCATCGACGATTTCGCAGGCGCACTCGACACTCTGAAAGCCCAAAAAATGCTTCCCGGCACATTTCTCGTTCGAAATCCGCTGAAAACACCCGGTTGGCGGGATGCCGTTGTCGACAACTCGCTCTTTGCGTTTTCTGCAGCCGTTCCTGCGCTTGTGCTGCAGGGGGAAAGCGATGCACTGGTGCTGCCGCCGGTGACCCAGCAGTTTGTGAGGGCCGCATGCCGGAATGGCGCGCGGATCAAGTATGAAACCTTCAGGGCCAAGGGCCATGGCGGCGTTGCCAAGGCGAGCATCGGCCCCGCGGTCGGCTGGATCAACGACCGGTTCAAGGGACGGCCCGCGCCGGTAAGTTGCAGGTAAACCGCCTGCCGGAAGCTACGTCTTGGTCTTGCGCCGTGCCGCAGCGCGGGAATCGCGCTCGGCATTTGCAGCCAGCCGGTGCCAGTCCGCCACCGTCTGCTGGAACACGGGAGCGGGCACGCGGCCTTCGGCATAACCAAACAACTCGAAATGGTCAGCGGCATCGCTGACGTCGCCGGCCGCAACCGCCGCTTCGACATCAGGGTAGGTTTGCAGGTACCAGCCGGCGTCGACCGCGCAACTGAGGGGCGCCCGGCCTTCGAGGAAGCCGTGACTTGCGAAATGCCGGAGGCCGGAGGGAATTGCACCGGAAGCAACGCCCGCATCCACATCATGATGCCGCGCGAGGTAGGTCGCTTCATTGAAACCGGCGGCGAGCGCGGCTTCCAGAAGCTTCGCGAAAGCCTCTGCCGGCACCTCCACGATGGGGTTGCCCAGCGCGTCCGTCGACTTGCGGATGATGCTCGCCAGCAAGCGTGGCGGCGGCACATAATTGGCGGGGTCAACAACCGTGTTGTGTGCTGCGGGTTTTCGCCCTGCCCTGGCCCGGGCCATTTTTGGGGAAGTCGGCATCGCTCTGTCCATTCGTCGGCGGAATCAGAGCGCAGAATGCCCGCTTCGCAGCCTCAGGCAAGCAAAAGCTTCGCGCTTACCTTTCACGCCAGGCGTGTTCGATCTGGTCGCGGAGTGGCTTCAGGAGATAGGACAATGGCGAGCGTGCGTCGGTCTGGATGAAGGCCTCGGCAGGCATGCCGGGTTTCAGCTGCTTGCCTTCGAGGCGGGCCAGCTCTCCCTTCGAGATGCGCAGCCTGATGGCGTAGAAAGGTGGTGTCTCGGCATTGATGCGCGTCGTATCGGCAGAGACGCTGAACACTTCCGCCCAAAGCTCGGGCGTGGTGCGGGAATTGAACGATGCAAAGCGCACCTGAGCCTTCTGGCCTTCGGATATCTGTTCGATATTCTGCGGATTGATCTGGGCCTGAAGGACGAGCTCATCCGCTTCGGGCGCGATCATCATCAAGGGTTCGGCGGGCGTGATGACTCCGCCTTCCGTGTGCACCATCAGCTGATAGACCGAGCCGGTGATCGGCGCCTTGATGACCATGCGCGCCAGTCTTGCCTTGGCAGCGAGACGGCGTTCGGTCAGTTCCGCGATGCGGCCTTCGGCGTCGCGCAGTTCGAGGAGTGCCTGCGACAGGACCTCTTCGCGGATCTGCAGGATCTGCAGCTGGATTTCGCCGCTCTTGCTCTTGGCGGCTGCGCGCTGGCCGATCAGTTCGCCGCGCTCACCTTCGAGCCTGGCCTGCTCGCGATCCATCGCGAGGACGCGCGTATTGGGCGTCAGGCCCTTTTCCAACAGGCTCCGGAGATCGACGAGTTCGCTCTTGATCAATACGATCTGGCGTTCCTTGGCTTCGATCTGGGCGGTGATGCCCTCGATCTGCTCGGCAATCTGCCCGATCTGCTGATTGAGCTGCTCGATCTTGCCCTTGATGGCAGCGAGCCTTGCCGCGTGAAGCTTCGCTTGCCCGGTCATGACCTTCTCGACGGCGGGGTCTGAACGGCGTTCCTCGAGCTCGGCCGAGAAATACACCGTGGCGCTGTCGTCGCGCTGGGCTTCGAGGCGAGCCCGCTTGGCAAGTTCCTCGACCAGCAGCGCATCGAGAATACCCAGTTCCGAACGTGTATCGGTGTCGTCGAGTTCGATCAGGTTCTGGCCAGCTGTCACGCGGTCGCCATCACGCACCAGTATCTTGTGGACAATGCCGCCGTCCTTGTGCTGGACGCGCTTGGCGTTGCTCTCGGCGACGATCGTTGCCGGCGCGATCACGGCGCCGTTCAAATTGGTCAACACTGACCAGGCGCCGCCGATGCCGATGATCGCGAAGATCGAGATGTAGCCGGCAATCTGCAGGCGGCGGAGCGAGCGGTCCGTGGAATAGATTTTCATCAGCCGTTCGCCTCGCCCTGTGCCACCGCGGAAATACGCTCGACGTTACCCTGGGCCGTGGTCGGGCGCACCATGACCTTCCGCATGATTTCCTCGCGGGGACCCATGGCGGCCATTTTGCCGTCCGCCAGAACCAGCATCTTCGGGATGGCGGCAAGGGCGCTGGGACGGTGGGCGATGACCACCACCGCGGCGCCGCGCTGCATGGCCTGGCGGATGGCGAAGTCCAGGGCGGCTTCGCCCTCGGCGTCAAGGGCTGAATTGGGTTCGTCGAGCACCATGAGTTTCGGTTCGCCGAACAGCGCTCGGGCAAGCGCTACGCGCTGGCGCTGGCCGGTGGACAGCCTGGCCCCGTTCTCGCCCAGCGGCGTGTTGTAGCCATCGGGCAACCGCATGATGAGATCGTGCACGTTGGCGAGCTTGGCCGCCCTGACGATTGCATCGGGATCGGCATCGGGCTGGAAGCGCGAGATGTTCTGGGCGGCGGAACCGTCGAACAATTGCACGTCCTGCGGCAGGTAGCCGATCATGGCGCCAAGCTCGTCTGGTTCGCGCTGATCGAGCGTTGCGCCATCAAGTCGGATGTGGCCGCGCGTCGGCTGGATGATGCCCACAAGGGCGCGGGCCAGTGTCGATTTGCCGGCACCCGTGGGGCCGATGACGCCGATCCCCTCGCCGGGCTCGACGGTGAAGCTGACACCCTGCAGCAGCGGCTTCTCCACGCCCTGAATTTGTACGATCAGGTTCTCGACGCTCAAGCGGCCCTGCGGCGGCGGCAGCTTCATCAGTTGCCGGTCGCGCGGTATGGTCTTCAGAACCTGGGCGAGACGTTCGCGGGCCTTGCGGAAGCCGAGGAACTGCTGCCAGTTGGCAACGGCCTGCTCGACGGGTGCAAGCGCGCGCGACATGATGATCGAAGCCGCGATCATGGCGCCCGGCGTGATTTCGCCCAGAATGGCGAGATAGGCACCCAGTGCCAGAATACCCGACTGCACGAACAGGCGGAGCACGCGCGAGGCGGCACCCAGCATACCGCCCGCGTCGTTCGCAATGGTCTGATGGTCGAGCGCCGTCTGCTGGATGGCAATCCACCGGTCCCGCATGGTGCCGACCATCCCCAGCGAGAACAGCGCCTCGGAATTGCGCCTGCCTTCATCGGTCATGACCGCGGCCTTGACGGTCGCCTTGGTCGCCTCCTGCACGGGGCCGCGCGTGGCGCGTTCGGAGAATACCGCAAGCACGAAGATCACGACCGCGGCTGCCAGCGCGGCTACGCCAAGCATCCAGTGCATGAGGAAGATGATGCCAAGGTAGAACGGCATCCAGGGCATGTCGAAGAACGCGAAGGGCCCCTGGCTCGAAAGATACTGGCGCACTGTCGCCAGATCATTCAGCGGCTGCGAGCCGATGCCCGGCGTCTTTCTCAGGGCATGTGTCGTCACGGCGTCGAAAACCCTGCCCCGCAGCTTTTCTTCCACCTTCCGTCCCAGCCGCACCATCAGGCGCGAACGCAGGAATTCCAGAAATCCATAATAGCCATAAAGCACGGCAACGATAATGATCAGGGCGATCAGCGTAGGCACGCTGCCCGAAGCCAGCACCCGGTCGTAAACCTGCAGCATGAACAGCGGGCCGGTCAGCATCAGGATATTGACGAGGCAGCTGAAAACGCCAGCCGCAATCAGGGTGCTGCGGCTGGCTTGATAAACTTCGCTAACTTCGTCAGGTCCGGCAGTTCCGAGCTGTATCGCCATAGCGCTTTCGGTCAAATCTGATTCGAGGTCATCTCTATACACAAATCGTCAACAATCTGTTCAACAGACCCTTAACGGGGCTGCAAACAGCCGCGTTTGCATGGCCTCCCCGCCTGTAACGGCCCTTGTTCGGCAAGGGGAATTGAGCCTAATGTCCGCGCGCTTTGAACTGGGAGGAACGGCATGGATATTCTTGTTATCGGCGGCGGCGGCATGGTTGGCGTCAAGCTCATCAACAGGCTGGCGGCCGAAGGCAGGCTCGGCGGCAAGCCGATCGGCAAGATCATCCGGCAGGATGTGGTGCTGGCCCCTCCCCCGCCCGCATCGTCATTCCCCATTGAAACGCTCATCGGCGACCTTTCATCCCCCGGAGAGGCAGAAAAGCTGGTCGCCCTGAAGCCCGATGTCATCTTCCATCTCGCGGCAATCGTTTCTGGCGAGGCGGAGGCGGATTTCGAGAAGGGTTACCGCATCAACCTCGATGGCACGCGCTATCTGTTCGAGGCGATCCGCAAGGTGGGTGGCGGATATAAGCCCAAGGTCATCTTCACCTCGTCGATCGCGGTGTTCGGCGCTCCTTTCCCGGAAGCGATCAACGACGAGTTTTTCACCACGCCCTTGACGAGCTACGGCACGCAGAAGGCCATTTGCGAATTGCTGCTGTCGGATTATTCGCGCCGCGGTTTCTTCGATGGCGTGGGCCTGCGCTTTCCAACAGTCTGCGTGCGGCCGGGCAAGCCCAATCTTGCTGCATCGGGTTTCTTCTCCAACATCATCCGCGAGCCGCTGGCGGGTCAGGAAGCCGTGCTTCCGGTTGGCGAGGATGTGCGCCACTGGCATTGCTCGCCGCGTTCGGCCATCGGCTTCCTCGTCCACGCCGCCACCATGGACACGGCAAAGCTCGGCAACCGCCGGATCGTGACGCTGCCGGGCGTTTCCTGCACGGTCGGCGAACAGATCGAAGCCTTGCGCAAGGTGGCGGGCGACAAGGTGGTGGCGCGCATCCGCCGGGAGCCGAACGAGACCATCATGAAGATCGTTTCCGGCTGGCCGCGGAATTTCAACGCCAAGCGCGGGCTCGAACTGGGCTTCACCACCGAAACCAGTTTCGAAGACATCATCCGGGTTCACATCGCGGATGAATTGGGCGGGAAGATCGCCTGAGCATGCGGACGGCCACCATAGAACAGCTGGCGGGCTACAGCACATCGCTGCTTGCCGCGGCCGGTGCCGACGCGCCGTCCGCCGAGGCGGCGACGTGGGCGGTCCTCCACGCTTCCGCACACGGGGTTGACAGTCATGGCATCAGGCTTCTGCCCTGGTATGCCGAGTGCCTTCGCACGGGGCTGGCGAACGGCAGGCCAGATATCAAGATCAGCCAGTTGCGCCGCGCCGCCGCTCGCGTCGATGCCGGCGGCGGCATGGGCCACATCGCCATGTACCGTGCCATGGACGAGGCCTGCGCACTGGCGCGCGACTGCGGCATCGGCGTATCGCTCGTCGTCAACTCCACCCACTTCGGAGCAGCCGGAGCCTATACGATTGCCGCAGCCGACGCGGGCTTCATCGGCTTCGTGACGTCGAACTCCTGCGCCTATGTGGTGCCGCACGGCGGGTCCAGGCCTATCCACGGCACCAGCCCCATCTCGCTGGCAGCGCCAAATCCCGGCGGCCATCCGTTCCTTCTCGACATGGCGACCAGTTCGATTCCATGGAACAAGGTGCTGCGATACCGCACCGAAGGGCTGACATTGCCAGACGGCGTGGCCGTCGATGCGGAAGGCAATTTCGTGACTGACCCCAATCTGGCGACGGCCCTGGCGCCCGCCGGAGGTGTCGATTTCGGGTTCAAGGGGGCTGCACTTGCAGGCGTGGCCGAGGTGCTGGGCGGCATCCTCACCGGCATGCGCCTGTCTTCCGAGCAGAGTCGCGAGGTGTTGGGAGACACGCAAGTCGGCCATTTCGCGATGGCAGTCGACCCCACGTTGCTGATGACGCTCGAGGCCTTCGGCTTCCGGCTGCAAACCTATATCGACAGTTTCAAATCGCAGCCCGGTACCTATGCCGCCGGCGGTCCGGAATGGGAGCGCAAGTGCAAGCGCGACGCTGACGGGATACCGCTTCCAGACGGTCTATATGCCGACCTTGAAGCCGCGGCTGCCACCGCCGGCATCGACTTCGGGCTCTAGCCCCACCTGATGACGATCATCCGGGAAAACCGCACCGCAGGCATATTGTGGATGCTGGCGACCATCTTCTGCTTCATCACGCTCGATGCGATCATGAAGCACCTCATGGAGTCTTATTCGCTGGTGCAGGTCACCTGGGGCAGGTTTTTCTTCGCCACGATCATCGCGGCAGTGGCGTGCGGCCCGCGCATCGTGCAGCTTGCCGCGACCCGGCATCCAAGGCTTCAGGCCGTGCGGTCCGTTCTTCTCATGTCGACGACGGGAATGTTCAACGCGGGCATCCGGACGACGCCGCTGGCAACCGGCACGACGATCATGTTCCTGTCGCCGATTCTCATCACGCTCCTGTCGATTCCGATGCTGGGCGAGAAGGTGGGCTTGCGCCGCTGGATGGGAATCCTGCTGGGGTTCACCGGAGCGCTGATCGTCGTCAGGCCCTGGGCGGAAGATATGGGAGGATTAGGCTACGGCGTGCTGTTCCTTTTGGTTGCAGCACTTCTCAACGCCAATTACCAGATCATCACCCGCAAGGTGCGGGAAGACGATCCGCTCACGTCGCTGTTGTACACGGCGGTGGCGGGCGCAATGGTGACGAGTGTCATCGTGCCATGGTTCTGGAGCTGGCCCACGGCGCTGGACTGGCTGCTCCTGGCCGCAAGCGGGCTGGCGGGCGGACTCGGACACCTGTGCATTATCAGGGCGCTGCGCCTGGCGCCGGCCTCGGTGGTGACGCCGTTCACCTACTCCTCGCTGATCTGGGCGGTGCTGTTCGGATTCGTGATATGGGGCGACTGGCCAGACCTGTGGACGTGGGCTGGCGCTGCGCTTATCATCAGCTCCGGACTCTACATCTTTCATCGGGAGCGCAAGGTTCATGAAGACCGTTGATTTCACCGCCATGAAGGACGGCACCGAGGAAGAATACCTGTTCCTCAAGCCGCTCGAGAATGAGCATGTCAGCCACACGGGCGACCGCGTGCTCCGCGAGTTGCGGCTGCAGCAAGAAGAAACCCTGCCGGGCTACAAGATTTCGCGCCTGGAACATGGACTGCAGGCCGCAACGCGCGCGCTGAACGAGGGTGCCGATATCGACTGGGTGGTGGGCGCGCTCCTCCACGACATCGGCGACGGGCTGGCGCCGCAGAACCATGACCGCTTCGCCGCTGAAATCCTGCGCCCCTACATGCGCGAGGAAGTGGTGTGGACGGTGGAACACCACGCATCCTTCCAGATGTATTATTATGCCCATCACTATGGTTGGAACCAGCATGAGCGCGAGAAGTACCGCGACTCGATCTATTTCCAGTCCTGTGCCGATTTCTGCGAGCGCTGGGACCAGTCCTCCTTCGATCCGGCCTATCCGACGAAAAACCTCGATTTCTTCGTGCCGATGGTGAAAGAGGTTTTCGCGCGCAAGGCGCATGACCCGGCGGTGCAGCAGAAGGGCATCGTCAAGGGCGTGCCGCCGCTGATGGCCGCCGCCGAATAGGCCATACGCCGCAAGCGGATCAATCATGCCGCGCCGTGGCTGGCGGAACCCCGATCGGCTCGCCATGCTGTGGGCATGACGGCCACGAACCATGTCCAGAATCGCAATCTCGTCGGCATCGCCTCGCTGGTGCTGGGGGTTCTCATCTTCTCGCTGCAGGACGCGATCCTGAAGGGGATGAGCGGCGAGCATGCGGTGACGCTCGCCATCTTCATCCGCTCGCTGGTGGCGCTGCCCATTCTTCTGGTGATGGTGCATTTCGAATGCGGGCTCGGGCGTCTGGCGAGCAAGAATTATCCGCTGCTGGTGTTGCGCGGGCTTATCCTGCTCACCGCTTACACAACCTACTATATGGCTTTCCCTGCCCTGCCGCTGGCGGAGGCGATCGCGCTGTTCTTCATCGCGCCGATTATCGTCACCATTCTCGCCAGCGCCATGCTGGGAGAGAGAGTATCGCTGAAGGCCTGGATGGCGGTGATCGCCGGATTTGTGGGTGTTCTCATCATCGTGCAGCCGGGGTCGGCACTGTTCGAGCCCGCCGCCTTGCTCAGCCTGTTCAGCGCGGCGAGCTACGCGCTTTCGATGGTTCTGGCACGGAAATTCGGAACCGCTGAACCGTCCACAGTCATGGCCTTTTACGTGAACGGGGTTTACGGCGTTGCGGCAGCGCTCATCGCCGCGGGCTTCAACCTGGCGGGGATTGCCGCATTGGGGCACCCGAGCCTCGACTTTCTGGTACGGCCCTGGGCAATGCCGAATGGGCAGGACATGCTGCTGATGGGCCTCTGCGGCGTCATCGCGGCAGTGGCGATGTCGCTTCTCACCCACGCCTATCGCATGGCGAAGGCCAATCTCGTGACCGTATTCGAATACACCGGCATGATCTGGGGTCCGCTGTGGGGCTTCCTGTTCTTCGCGGAGATTCCACGGCTCACCACCGTCATCGGAACGCTTATCATCATTGCCGCGGGGATCTTCGCAGTCCGCAACGCCAAGACGCCGGATTAAGGAGCGAGGCCCTCGCTCAGGATACGGAAGTCGCCGACGAAACTTTTTTCGTTCACCGCGCTGCCTGATATCCGCAGCCACAACCCCTTGCCTTCGGCGCGGCCGGGGATGGCGTAGATGTGGCTTTCCGGCGATTGCGGCAGCGAGAAGCTGATGACGGGCCGGCCCGAAGCTTCAAGCTGCCCATCCGGCAGCACGATGATGTCAACGGTCGTCGCCAGCGTCTTCGGATCGACACCCGTCGGCGGAATATACTCGATCGCCGTCACGGGCCGCGAAAATGCCCCCTTGAACATGACGAGGATGTTCAGTTCCTCGTCAGGCCTGGTGATCGCAAGGAAGGTATCTTCCTGGCCATCGAACAGGTTTCCGAAGCTGTAGCGGTTTTCGGAGCCATCCTTCAGGGCGGCGGAAAAGGTCGCTTCGCGGGCGAGGTCGACGGATTCAGTGGCGATCGCCGGGATCGCATCCTGCTTTTCGACGATGATGTCGGGAATGGAAACGCCAGCCTTTGGCGGCTCGAGCGCCACGACGACGTTTACCGGGTTCTGGCCGCCGCTTCCGGGCAAAAACGTCTGATAGGCCGCAATCGCCACGCCGGCAATCGCGGCCATGCTGGAAACGAGAATATGGAAATTGGTGAGCTTCACCGAATTAGGCTTTGAGGATCGAGCGTCCTGCATATGTGGCCTGTGAACCCAGTTCTTCTTCGATGCGGAGAAGCTGATTGTACTTGGCGAGCCGGTCCGAGCGGGCCAGCGAACCCGTCTTGATCTGACCGCAGTTTGTGGCAACAGCAAGATCGGCGATGGTCGAATCCTCGGTTTCGCCAGAACGATGCGACATGACGGCGGAATAGCCTGCCTTGTGCGCCATTTCGACGGCTTCCAGCGTCTCGGTCAGGGAGCCGATCTGGTTTACCTTGACCAGAATCGAGTTGGCAACGCCGCTGCCGATTCCCCGCTTCAGGCGCGTGGTGTTGGTGACGAAGAGGTCGTCTCCGACCAGCTGGTGCGACTTGCCGATCAGGTCCGTCACCTGCTTCCAGCCGTCCCAGTCGTCTTCCGACATGCCATCCTCGATCGAGAAGATCGGATAGTCCTTCGCAAGCTTCGCGAGATATTTCGCCTGCTCCGCAATCGAGCGCTTCTTGCCTTCGCCCTCGTAGTCGTAAACGCCGTTCTTGAAAAACTCGGTGGCGGCGCAGTCCAGGGCCAGGAACACGTCCTTCCCCGGTTTGTATCCTGCCTGCTCGACGGCCTTCATCACGAAGTCGAGGCCTGCTTCGGCGGAAGGAAGGTTCGGTGCGAAGCCGCCCTCGTCGCCCACGTTGGTGTTGTGGCCGGCCTTCTTCAGCGCCGCTTTCAGCGTGTGGAAGATTTCCGCACCCATGCGCAGGCCTTCGCGGAAGCTCTCCGCTCCTACCGGCATCACCATGAATTCCTGGAAATCGATGGGGTTGTCGGCGTGCGCGCCGCCATTGATGATGTTCATCATCGGAACCGGCAGCGTGCGGGCCGAGGCACCGCCGACATAGCGGTAGAGCGGCAGGCCGGAGGCGTCCGCCGCCGCCTTGGCGACAGCGAGCGACACGCCCAGAATGGCATTGGCGCCGAGGCGGGCCTTGTTGGGGGTGCCGTCCAGCTCGATCATGGCGCGATCGATGGCGATCTGGTCCTCGGCTTCCATGCCGGCGAGCGCATCGAAGATATCGCCGTTCACCGCGGAAACCGCCTTGGTGACGCCCTTGCCCAGATAGCGCGCCTTGTCGCCATCGCGGAGTTCGACCGCCTCATGCGCACCCGTAGAAGCGCCAGAAGGCACGGCGGCGCGGCCCATCGAACCATCTTCCAGCACGACATCGACCTCGACGGTGGGATTGCCGCGGCTGTCGAGAATTTCGCGGGCGGTGATGTCGATGATGGTGGTCATGGCTGTCCCTCGGGCTGTCGCAAATCAGGCGGGGTTATGGAATGCGGCGATGCCGAAAGCAAGGCCGTGAAATGAGCTGGAAAACGGGGTTTTGAGGGTCAAAAAAACCAGAAAGCGGGACTAGGAATAGTTTCACGTGAAACAATGCGCGAACGGGCAATGATTTCAAGGCGTGCGAGGCGGGTGGGCGGCGGGGATCGGCCGCGAAGCGTGGCGGAAAAGCGCGTGAAACGATAGGTTTTTATCGCAGAATCGGAGGTTTTTGGAGCGTTTTCCGGCGGTTTTCCGAGAGGCATGCTGTTCGTCTCGCGCCTTCACAGATCACGCCATTGCGGTCTATAGGTGTACTTGTAACCACAGGCAGAAGAGTGCGGGTGGCGAAAAGGGGCAGAAACATGAACTCTAGAGTCTCGCGCCTTTTGAAGCTTCCATATTTGGCGCTGGCGTTCTGCATCGTCGCGTTCGCCGCTGTCCTGCCGTTGAATAGTACGGCTTTTGCCGATCCTCCGCCCACCGAGAAAGTCGACAAGCTGATCGAACTTCTCTCGGATCCTACGGTCAAGAGCTGGCTGGCAGACCAGGGCAAGAAGGCACCGGCGATGCCGCCACCGGTCACCAAGAACACGACGATGACGCTGACCCAACCTGTCGCGAAAATCCGCGAAAAACTCCAATCCATGCTTGCGGCTCTGCCGCTTCTTTCAGCGGAGTTCGAACGGGCGCGAGACATTTTCGTCATCGAGTATCAGGACAACGGAATTTCCGGCCTAGCACCGCTGCTTCTGGTCCTCGTCGCGGCGGGCTTCGGCTTCGATTGGATCGCCCGGCGGCTCATGACGCCCTACAGGAAATGGATGCTGAAGCTGGCGTGGAACACACCGGCTGGCAGGGCCAAGTCGTTTTTGGCCAGACTGCTGTACGCCAGTGTGATGATCCTGGCGTTCGTTGTCGGTAGCGCAGGCGTTTTCGTGATCTTCCAGTGGCCGCCATTGCTGAAGGAGATCCTGCTGACCTACCTGTCGGTCGTGATAATCATACGCGTGTCGCTGATGTTCGGCCGGGCGGTACTGTTGCCGCCGCAACTCAACGTACCGCGTGGCGCCGAACTGCGTCTGCTGCCGCTGTCCGACGAGGCGGCGGGTCACTGGTACCGCTGGACCGCCATTGCCGTCGCCTGGGTTGCATTCAGTACGGCAACACGTGGCCTTCTACCGACTTTCGGATTTTCCGAACCAGTGGTCGAAATCATCGGCGTTCCCACCAGTTTCATCTTGCTGATGATACTTCTGATGATCCTATGGCTGCGGCCCAAGTCGACGGAACCGAAGCGGTTCGGGTGGGCAAGCCACAAAGTCGTGTCCTGGGTCTTCACGGTTGGTCTCATCGTACTCTGGGTGCTGCGGGCAACTGGCAGCTGGACCGTTTTGTGGCCCGTGCTGGCCGTGGTCAGCCTGGCACTCGGGATCGCCGTAGCGCATCGTTCCGTGAACTACCTTTTGCGTCCACCAGAGGGCGAGACTGACATCGCCCCGATAGCACCGCTCCATGTGGCACTCATCGAACGGTGTGTCAGGCTGGCGCTGATATTGGGCACGGCCTACTGGCTGTCACGGGCCATGGGTATCTCGTTTGATGGCATGGATCAAATGTCCACATCGACGCTGTTCCTGCAAAGCACATTCAAGATCATGTTCATCATCGTGGTTGCGGATTTCGTCTGGACGCTGCTGAAGGCTGCGATCTCCCGCCGGCTGAGCCGCGACTCCCTGCGCTCCGGCGAAAGCCTTCACGAGCGGCAAGACCGGTTGGGCACTCTTCTGCCAATCATCCAGAATTTCCTGTTCTTCGCGTTGCTGGTGGTGATCGCACTTACCGTTCTGTCGATCATGGGGATCGAAATCGCTCCGCTGATTGCCGGCGCGGGCGTTGTCGGGGTGGCTGTCGGCTTCGGGTCGCAGACACTGGTCAAGGATGTCATCTCCGGGATGTTCTATCTTTTTGACGATGCGTTCCGCATCGGCGAGTACATCGAGAGCGGCAAGTTCAAAGGTACAGTCGAGGCATTCAGCCTGCGATCAGTCAAGTTGCGGCACCACAGAGGCTATCTGTTCACGGTCCCGTTCGGCGAGCTGGGCGCCGTGCAAAACATGAGCCGCGACTGGGTGATCGAGAAGTTCAATATCACGGTCGGGTACGATACAGACCTCGAGAAGGCGCGGAAGATCATCAAGAAGATCGGTCTCGATCTCGCGGCTGATCCAGAGTTCGCCGCGATCGTCATCGAGCCGATCAAGATGCAGGGCGTTCAAGACTTTGGCGATTATGGCATAGAACTCAGGATCAAGATGAAAACCAAGCCCGGGGAACAGTTTGTCATGAAGCGGAAAGCGTTCGTCATGATCAGGGCGGCGTTCGAACTGAATGGCATCACCATTCCGCTTCCATCGGTCCACGTCATCGGCGGAGACGGCTCATCAGCCGCATCGGCGGCGGCGCGCACCGTCCTGGCGCAGGCGGCGGCCGAGGTGCCCGCATAGCCGGGAGCGGGCTGGCCGGCTCTCAAGCCTTCGCGAAGCTGGCGGTGGCGAGCCTGATGCCGAAGCCGATGAAGAGGACGCCGGCGCCACGCTCGATCCAGTGCATGGCGGAACGCACCGGAGCGGCGCGGGCGGCGAGCGAGGCGGCGGCCGCGGCATAGCCCACATTAACGAAGACGCTGTTGAAGTTGAACACGAGCCCCAGGAGGATGAAGGCGAGAATCTTGTTGTCGGCTTCGGGCGCAATGAACTGCGGCACGAAGGCGAGAAAGAACAGCGCCACCTTGGGGTTCAACGCGTTGGTGGCGAAGCCGCGCCAGAAAACCTGGCCGAGCGTGCGGCCGGGGGCTTCGGTTGCGCCCAGCGCCGCGGGCCTTGCCGACATCAGCATGCGGAAGCCCAGATAGATCAGATAGGCCGCGCCCAGATATTTGAGCACGGTGAAAAGCGTGGCGGAGGCGGCGATCAATGCGCTGAGGCCAATGGCGGCGCCCAGAATGTGTACGAAGCAGCCGGCGACGATGCCGAGGGCCGCCACCGCCCCTGCCCTGAACCCCGACTTCAGCGCATTGGTGACGATATAGACGACGTCAGGCCCTGGCGTGAGGTTCAGCAGCAGGCCCGCGGCGACGAAGAGGATGAGATTGTCGGTCATCACAGGGTCTTGGCGATACGGTCCAGCGACATCAGGGTGGCCAGCAGGCCTTCAAGCTGGTCGAGCGGCACCATGTTGGGGCCATCGCTCGGCGCGTTGTCGGGGTCTTCGTGGGTTTCGATGAAGACGCCGGCGACGCCTACCGCCACCGCGGCGCGCGACAGGACGGGGACCATGCGGCGGTCTCCCCCGCTCGATGCGCCTTGCCCTCCCGGCTGCTGCACCGAATGCGTGGCATCGAAGATGACGGGGGCGCCCATCGCCGCCATGATGGGGAGCGAGCGCATGTCGGAGACCAGCGTGTTGTAGCCGAAGGAGGCGCCGCGCTCGGTGAGCATGACGTTCGCGTTGCCGCTTTCGACGAGCTTCTGCAGCACGTTCTTCATGTCCCACGGTGCCAGGAACTGGCCCTTCTTGACGTTCACCACCGCGCCCGTTTTGGCGGCGGCGACGAGCAGGTCGGTCTGGCGGCAGAGGAAGGCGGGAATCTGGAGGACGTCCACCACGGAGGCGACTTCGGCGCACTGGCCGTTCTCGTGAATGTCGGTGAGCGTCGGCAGGCCGTAAGTCTTCTTGATGTCGGCGAAGACGGCGAGCGATTTCTCGAGGCCCAGCCCGCGCCTGCCGGACAGGCTCGTGCGGTTCGCCTTGTCGAAGCTCGACTTGTAGACAAGGCCTATCCCCAAGCGATTGCAGATGTCCTTCAGGCGTTCGGCCATCATGAAGGCGTGGTCGCGGCTTTCCATCTGGCAAGGCCCCGCGATCAAGGAGAGCGGACGGGCATTGCCGAAGGAGACGTTGCCGATGGTGACGGTGGAATTCGCGTTCATGTGGGATACACCAGGAATGTGCCCGAGCCGTGGGCACAGAGTTTGCCTTTTGAGTCGACGATTTTTCCTTCCGCAGTCAACATGGTGCGGCCGGCGTGGATGACGGTTGCGGTGCAGGTGAGGCGGCCGTTGGACACGTCGATCTTGCGGACGTAGTTCACCTTGAGCTCGATCGTGCCATAACCGATGTGGGCGGGAAGCTTGGTCTGCACCGCGCAGCCCAAGGCCGAGTCGAGCAGCGTTGCCGCATAGCCGCCGTGAAGGCGCTGCTGCGGATTGTAGAATTTCGGTTCGGGGAATGCTTCGAATGTGGCCGCGCCATCGTCAACGGAGGTGAGGCGCATGTTCATGGTATCCGCCATGCCGGGCCCGTGCCAGTTCATGATGCGTTGCCTCAGATAGTCGAGGCCGCTCATGCCGGCTGTATGGTCGGTCTGCTCGTTCATGCCTGCCCTATTTCTGCGGGCCCTGCATTACAGCAAGGGGATGGGGAATGGTAATGCCTTTTTCGCGGAACACCTTCAGCAGGGCGAAACGGATTTCGCTGGCGACTGCGCCGCCGATGAAGATATCCGACACGAAGCAGCGCAGCTCGAAATCAAGCCCGGTGGCACCGAAACGCACCAGACCGACGGTGGGCTCGGGGTAGGTCAGCACCTTCTCGTGGTCGCGGGCGAGCGCGAGAAGGATATCCTTCACGGCTTCCGGGTCGGACGAATAGTCGGCGGTGACGGCGATGACGACACGGCCCATCGTGTCCTTGTGCGTCCAGTTGCGGACGGGCTCGATGATCAGGTTCGTGTTCGGCACGATGATGGTGCAGCTGTCGAAGGTTTCGATCTCGGTCGAGCGGACGTTGATGCGCTTGACGAGCCCCTCGCCCACCGGCAGCGCGATCCAGTCGCCGACGCGGATCGGCCGTTCGGCGAGCAGGATCAATCCGGAAATGAAATTGTTGAAGATCGACTGCAGGCCGAAGCCGATGCCGACGCCCAAGGCGCCCGCGATGATGGCGAGATTGGAGAAGTCGAGCCCCGCGGCGGTGAGTGCGAAGCCGCCGGCAACGATGTAGCCGGCATAGGTTGCGCCCTTGCGGATCGAATCCTGTACGCCCTTGTCGATGCGGGTTTCCGACAGGATGCGCCGGTCGAGCCAACCAATCAGCAGCTTGGTGAGCAGGATGCCGCCGGCGAGGATCAGCAGCAGCATGGTGATCGACCACGGGGAAATCGTGATCTCGCCGATCTGCACGCCGAAGACGGCGGTGTTGAAGAGACTTCCGAAATCGACCCAGGTGACGGTCCACAGCAGGAACAGGAGCGGGAGGCCGGCGATCACCAGCATGAAATCGACGAGGATGCGGAACAGGATGCCGAGGCGCTCGATGGCGCGCTCGCCCAGGCCCGTGACGCGGCGCGTGAAGCGGCCGAAGCCGCTCTGCGGATCGAAGCTGGCGGCGACCGCCGCATCGGTCAGGTGATGGAGGAGGAAGAGTGCCGCAATCAGCATGCCGGTGCGGAAAACCTGCTGGGCGATGAAGCTGGCGAGCGAGAGATAGCCCAGCAGCAGCGCGCCGAAGCCGATGGCGATCGCCAGCCAGATCAGCGGGGTGAGCGGCGCCAGCCAGCGGAAATAGATGCGGCGGCCGGCGGGATCGGGCAGGCCATCCTGGCCACGCAGCACGAGCACGATGAGGGAGAGGAGCACCAGCATCGCCAGCGCCGACACCGCGGATTGGCCGATCGTGTAGGAGACGGGCAGGAACAGCGCGTTGGCGAGTTCCAGCAGATTGCGATGAGCGATCGAGAAGAAGGCCGTCAACCCCGCCAGCACGGGAAGCTTCGATGCGGCGCGGTCGTCGACATCGATGACGCGCCATTCGGGATGGCCTGGCGCGGCGATGCGGCGGGCGAACATGTAGTAGACGGCGGTGCCGAAGAGCGTCTTGACGATAGTGTCGTAGATCAGATCGAAACGCGGCGTCTTGTAGCCGCCGGCCTCGAGCGCCAGCGCAATGGGAATGACGAGGATGAAGAGCAGGACGACGGTGGTGATCTGCCCGCGGACGATGCGCCACAGGCGGCCGATATCGTCCGGCATGCGGCCCGGCGTGGCGCTTTGCGCTGTCCAGCGCGTGAACCAGCGGTGGATGGCGGTATAGCCCGCCACGAACACCAGAAGGAACAAGGGGATGAGGACAAGCCAGAGGGCATTGGCGGTTTTTGCGACATCGGCCCACCAGTTGGCGAGAAGTACGCTGATGCGCGAGACGAGCGTGCCGATGCCCTTGCCGATATCGATCCACAGCGCGGGATTGACGATCGACTGGCTGGACTGGAATACGCGCTGGAAGAACTGGTCGCGCTGGAGGGCCGAAATGCGCCCCGCCTGCTGTTCGGCCTCGACAGCGATCACATCGAACTGGGATTTGACGCTTTGCAGCCGGTCGAGATCGCCCTGAAGCTGGCTTCGCGCCTCCGCCACGCCTTCGGGCTCGGTCTTGCCATCGGTGGGCGCCGGGCCAAGCGAGGTGAGCTGCTGGCGCACTTCGGCAAGCGGGCCGTTCAGCTTCTGGGACTGGTCCAGCGCGGCGGCGCGGGCGGTTTCAAGGTCGGAGCGCTGTTTCGACAGCTGCTCCTCGTTGAGCGAGGGGTTGCGGAGTTCCCCGGTGATGCGGGTCAGTTCGGCGCGGAGGGATTGGACCGTGCGCTCCGCTTGGCCGATGACGGCGGGGTCGAGCGCGAAGCTGGCGGACAGCGCCAGCCAGAAGGCAAGGAGAGCCGCGAGCGCGAACCGAAGCGCGCTCATCCTCAGACCAGCCTGCTCTGCTCCACCGCTGCAGCGATGAAGGACTTGAACAGCGGGTGCGGATCGAAGGGCTTCGATTTGAGCTCGGGGTGATACTGCACGCCGATGAACCAGGGATGATCTGGGTATTCGACGGTTTCGGGCAGCAGGCCATCGGGCGACATGCCGGCGAAGCTCATGCCGGCTTTTTCGAGCCGGTCCTTGTAGCGGGTGTTCACTTCATAGCGGTGGCGGTGACGCTCGGAAATCCGCGTCGCGCCGTAAATCTCCGCAATCTTGCTGCCGGGCTTCAGGGCCGCGTCGAAGGCGCCAAGCCGCATGGTGCCGCCAAGATCGCCGCCGGCTTTCCGGATTTCAAGCTCGTTGCCCTTCATCCATTCGGTCATGGTGCCGACGACTGGCTCGGCTGTCTCGCCAAATTCGGTGGAGCTGGCGTTTTCGATGCCGCACAATTCACGCGCTGCCTCGATGCAGGCCATCTGCATGCCGAAGCAGATGCCGAAATAGGGAACCTTGCGGGTGCGGGCAAAGGTTGCCGCCTTGATCTTGCCCTCCGAGCCACGCTCGCCGAAGCCGCCGGGGACGAGAATGCCGTGCACATGCTCAAGGTACGGCGCGGGGTCTTCCTTTTCGAAGACCTCCGACTCGATCCACTCGAGTTTCACCTTCGCCTTGTTGGCGATGCCGCCGTGGACGAGTGCCTCCTGCAGCGACTTGTAGGCGTCGAGAAGGCCCGTGTATTTGCCGACGACGGCGATCGTCACCTCACCCTCGGGGTGGGTGACGCGTTGCATGACATCGGTCCAGCGGCTGAGGTCGGGATCGGGCGCATCCTTGAAGCCGAAGATGTCCAGCACCTCACGGTCCAACCCCTCAAGATGATAGGCGCGCGGCACGTCGTAGATCGACTTCACGTCCAGCGCCTGGATGACGGCGGAGGGCCGCACGTTGCAGAACAAAGCGATCTTGCGGCGCTCGTTCACGGGGATTTCGCGGTCGGCGCGGCACAGGAGGATGTCGGGCTGGATGCCGATCGATCGCAACTCCTTCACCGAGTGCTGGGTGGGCTTGGTCTTCAGTTCGCCGGCGGTCGGGATATAGGGCAGCAGCGTCAGGTGGATATAGAGGCAATCGCCGCGCGGCTGTTCCTGCCCGAACTGGCGGATCGCTTCGAAGAACGGCAGGCCCTCGATGTCGCCCACCGTGCCGCCGATCTCGACCAGAACGAAATCAAAGCCTTCGTTCCCGGTCTTGATAAAATCCTTGATGGCGTCGGTAACGTGCGGGATCACCTGCACCGTGCCGCCAAGAAAGTCGCCGCGACGTTCCTTGGCGATGATCTCCTGGTAGATGCGGCCGGTGGTGATGTTGTCCTGCTTGTTCGCGTGGCGGCCGGTGAAGCGCTCGTAATGACCGAGATCGAGGTCGGTCTCAGCTCCGTCATCGGTGACGAAAACCTCGCCGTGCTGGTAGGGGCTCATGGTGCCGGGATCGACGTTGAGATAGGGGTCAAGCTTGCGCAGCCGGACCGAGAAACCGCGCGCCTGCAGGAGCGCGCCCAGTGCCGCCGATGCCAGACCCTTGCCAAGTGAGGAAACCACGCCGCCGGTGATGAAAATATATCGCGCCATGGAATTTCACCCTACCCGCTTCGAAACATGATTCGAAGCCCGGAAACGGAGCTTCCGGGCTTCTGTGGACAAGAGCCGAAAACTACTGATTTACCGGGACTTGCGGCTCGGCCGGAGCCGGTGGAGCCAGCTGCGGCAAGACATTTCCACCGGTTCCTTCGGCGGGTGCCGCGCCACTGGCCGGAGCCTGCTGGCCGGTGGACGGCTGGACCTGGTCAATCACCGAAGTGCCGCTCTGCCGGGTTGCGAGAACGGTCAGCGCGATCGAGGTGATGAAAAACCCGACCGCCAGATAGGCGGTGGTGCGCGTCAGGGCATTGCCGACACCGCGGGCCGAAAACAGGTTTCCGCCACCTCCGCCGCCGCCGCCGATGCCGAGCGCGCCGCCTTCGGACCGCTGCAGCAGCACCACGCCGATGAGGCCAAGAGCGATCAGGAGATGGATGACGAGGATGACTTCTTCCATGGCTTTACCGGGCTTTCGAGCAGAGATTGGGGACGCTTTACCGAGTTCATATGGGGAAAGCAACCGCCAGAGCCAAGGCTTGCAATCAACACTGCCGCGCTGGAAAGTGCAGCTTGAGCAAGGGAGGAATGTGATGGCGGCCTATCTGATTGGCGATATCGAAGTGCTGGATGCGAGAGAGTTCGAAATCTACCGGGCGCAGGTGCCCGCCGTGATCGCGGCCCATGGCGGGACCTACAAGGTGCGTGGCGGTGCGATCGAGGTGCTGGAAGACGACTGGACGCCGAAGCGCTGCGTGATCCTCGAGTTTCCGGACATGGCGGCGTTGAAGACGTTCTACAACTCGCCCGACTATGCGCCACTGCTGGCCTTGCGCAAGAAATGCACGAAGTCGAAGATCATAGCGGTGGAGGGTTATCTTCCACCAGCCTGATCAGAAGCCCGGCAGGACCAGAAGTTTCGGCGTATCGGGCAGCGTGTTGACGGAGACGATGCGTTCCGGCGTCGATGAGGTTTCGAGTTCGAAATCCTTGCCCATGGTGGCGATGAAGCGGTTGAGCGTCGTCGGGCCGAAATAGTGCATGGGGATGACGATGCGGGCCTTGATGGTGCGCATCACTTCCAGCATTTCGTCCTGGCCCATGGTGTAGCCGCCGTCGACCGGGACCATGACGATGTCGAGCCTGCCGATAAGGCCGATGTGCTCTGGCCCCAGCAGATGGTGAAGATGGCCCAAGTGGCCGATGCAGAGGCCCGCCACCTCGAAGACGAAGATCGAATTCGCATCCTTCTGGCGCTCGGTGAAGCCGCCGCGAATATCGGTCGTCACGTTGCGGACGCGAATGTCGCCGATTTCGACGTCATGCGCGGCGGGGCCGCCCTCGGGGTTCCAGCCGCGCAGCACATGCTTGATGGCGGGATCGGGGCTGTCGGTATAGTGTGACGAGTGCGCGCGGTTCATGGTGACGGCATCGGGCACGATGCCCCCGGCCCAGCCGGCATAGTCGGTGACGATCCTGGTGCCGCCGGAGCTTTCGATGATGAAGCTCGAATGACCGACGAAGGTGAGCTTGACCTGATCAGCCTCGAGGGCCGCGGGCGTGTAGGCCACCGGTTTAACGCGCGGTTCGGCCGAGGCCATGGCGAGACAGTCGCTCTGCAGGGCAGAGGCCGGCGCCACTCCGGTAAAGACAAGTGCCGCCGCAAGAAGGATTTTTCGCATGGTGCTCTCCCTCGTTCCGAGAAGACTCGAGGGTGACCGTGGCGAAACTAAGGAGCCTTCGGTTCCTCGTAACGGTAACGGAAGGTGCAGCAGGGTGCGCCTTCCATAATGGTCTGCTTACGTTCGAGCGTTATGTTCGGGTCATAGCCCTGGCAAAATGTTCCGTCGCGATTGCAGGACAGGAGATGGCCGATTTTCCCCAGGCCCATCTCCTTGTAGGTTTCGGCATAGCGGCAGCGGGTGATATCGAAGTTGAAGGTGGTGTCGGTTGCCTCCAGCACCTTCATCTCAAGTGCGCTGTCGGCCGTCCACAGGTCGTAAAGCTTGATGAAATCGGCCATCGAGGTCTGGCCGCCGGCTTTTGCGGCAAAGCTCTTGCCTTCGGCGATGGCGGCCTTGCGGATTGCCGCATCGAGGATGGCGTTGGCTTTCTCCTCGCCGATCTGGGCGACCATTTCGGCATGGATCGGGCCGATGACCTGGGCCTGCAGCGTGCGCTTCACGAGGGTCGGAAGTTCAGCCATCACGCATAGACCTTGATGATGCCGAGGAAATCCGACGCCTTGAGGCTGGCGCCGCCGACCAGAGCGCCGTTGACATTGGGCTGGCCCATGAGTTCGGCCGCGTTCGAGGGCTTGACCGAGCCGCCATAGAGAATGCGAACCCCTGCCCCCTCGCCGCCCATGATCGCGCCGAGTTCGCTGCGGATATGGGCGTGGACTTCGGCGACTTCCGCGGTCGTCGGCGTGAGGCCGGTGCCGATGGCCCAGACGGGCTCATAGGCAATCACCGTGTTGTCCGCCGTGGAGCCCTCTGGCACGGAGCCCTTCAACTGACGGGAGACGACTTCGAGAGTCTTTCCGGATTTCCGCTCATCAAGCGTTTCGCCGATGCAGATGATGGCCTTGAGGCCGGCACGCTGCACGCCCTTCGCCTTCTTCGCGACGGTTTCATCGGACTCGCCGTGATTGGTGCGGCGCTCGGAATGGCCGACGATGACGGCGGTGCAACCCGCCTCCTTCAGCATTTCCGGCGAGATGTCGCCGGTGTGGGCGCCTGCCGGGTTCCAGTGGCAATCCTGCCCGCCGACCTTGATGCGCGTGCCCTTCAGCACCGACTTCACCCGGCGCAGAATGATGGCGGGCGGGCAGACCATGACATCGGCCTTCAGCTTCACGTCCTTCAGCATCGCTGCCAGAAGCCGAGGTTCCTTCAGCATGGCGACGCCGCCATTCATCTTCCAGTTTCCGGCGACCAGCGGCCGCGGCCCTTCGCTTGCCATCATTCCCCTCCAAACCCTTGATCGCAATGGCTCATAGCAGACGCATCCCGCACTTGCGAGGGGGTCATCGCCTACCTATAGTGCGCCGCGCCCGACTGGGGCATCAGACCGAGAGGACGACTTTTATGATGGAAGCCATACGCAATGCCGCCAAAGGCTGGGCGGCGAAGGTGCTCATCGGGCTTCTTGCCGTGAGCTTCGGCGTGTGGGGCATTGCCGACGTGTTCAGGACCGGCACCGGCGGCGCGCTGGCGACGGTCGGTGACGTCGAAATCAGCGGCGAACAATTCTCGCAGGCTTTCAACCAGTATCTGCAGAACTACCAGCGCCAGACCGGCCAGCCCCTGGATGCCGCCGATGCGCGGCGGCTGGGCGTTGACCGCGCGGTCTTGAACAATCTCGTCCAGACGGCGACGATCGACAATGCAAGCCAGAAGTTGGGGCTCGGCGTCTCCGATCTGTATCTTGCGCAGGAACTGGCGGACAATCCGAATTTTCAGGACAGCACGGGGAAGTTCGACCCCGACCGTTTCCGTCAGTTGCTGGCTTCGAACGGGCTGAGCGAAGCTGGTTATTTCGCGCAGGAGCGGCAGGCCCGCCTGCGCGAGGCGCTGACCGGCACGGCAGACGGCAACCTGCCCGTCAGCAAGGCTATGGTCGAGGCTCAGTACCGCCATCGCAACGAGCAGCGCGACGTGAAATTCTTCACCATCAAGACGGCGGACACCGAAGTGGCCGCGCCGACGGATGACGAGATCAAGAAAGAATATGAGTCAAATCCCGCGACCTATACGGCGCCCGAGTATCGCTCGATCGCGGTGATGAAAGCGGAGCCTGCGGATATTGCCGCGAGAGTGACGCTTTCGGAAGACGACATCACTGCGGGTTTCGAACGCTTCAAACAGGACTATTTCACGCCGGAGAAGCGGACGATCCTGCAGCTGACGTTTCCAACACTTGAAGAAGCCCAGGCCGCCAAGGCCAAGCTGGCGGCGGGTGCAGATTTCCTGGCGCTCGCCAAGGAGCGCGGCTTCAGCGAGGCGGACGTGACCTTCGCCGACAAGACCAAGGCTGACTTTTTTGACAAGGCGATTGCCGATGCGGCCTTTTCTCTGGCCGAGGGCGCGGTGAGCGAACCGGTGAAGGGCGCGCTGGCGACAGCGCTGCTGAAGGCCGTGAAGATCTCGCCCGAACACCAGGCGACGCTGGAGGAAGTGCGGCCGCAATTGACGGACCGCCTGAAGCTCGAAAAGGCGCGCGACGAAATTCAGTCGATCTATGCCGCGGTCGAGGACGCGCGGGCGGCGCAGACCAAGTTCGAGGAGATCGCGGAGCGTGCCTCAATTCCGTTCCAGCTGATCCCCGCCGTCGACGCGCAGGGGCGCGACCGGGATGGCAAGGACGTCGCGATGCCGCACAAGGCGGAGCTTCTGCGCGATGCGTTCAAGAGCGATGTGGGCGTCGAGGCCGATGCGCTGCAGCTTGACGAGGGTTATGTGTGGTACGAGGTGCGCGAAGTGGCGCCTTCCGCCGTGAAGCCGTTCGATGCGGTGAAGGAGCAGGCGCGGGCCAACGTCGTCTCGGCCAAGGTGCGGGCGCTGTCGGAAGACAAGGCCAAGAAGCTGGTGGAACGCCTGAGGGCCGGATCGAAGCTCGAAGACCTCGCCGCCGAGGCGGGAGCAACCGTCGAAACGGCGCAGGGCCTGCGGCGGAACGAGCCGTCATCGGGCTTTGATGTCGCGGCGGTTTCGGCATTGTTCGCGGCGCCGGAGAACGGTTTCGCCTATGGCATCGAGGCCGATGGCCGGGGCGCCAGGATCATGCAGTCGCAGCCTGTACTGCTGGCGGGTTTCAACCCGGACTCGGAAGAGGCCAAGGCCTTGAGCCGCCAGCTCGAAGGTTCGGTTTCGAACGATGTTCTCACCGCCTATCTCGATGCCTTGCAGAGCGGCGTGGGTGTCACCATCAATGAAAATCTCTGGCGACAGATCTCGGGCACGCAGACGCAATAACCCCAAGATCCATTTTTTCGCCGGACGGCACCAATGATCATCTCTCCCGACTACGACAGCTTCGCCCGCGCCTATGAGCGCGGCGAAGCGCAGATCGTCTCGACCAGGCTTGTGGCCGATCTCGAGACGCCGGTTTCAGCCAAGCTGAAGCTGGCCCGCAATGCGCGCTATTCCTTCCTGCTCGAATCGGTCGAAGGCGGCGCGGTGCGCGGGCGCTATTCGATCATCGGGCTCAACCCCGACCTGATCTGGAAGGTCGAGGGCGGCAAGGCCTCGATCAACCGCAAGGCGGGGCTGCAACCCGAGAGGCCGTTCGTGCCCCTCGACCTGCCGCCGCTCGAATCGCTGAGAGCGCTGCTGGCGGAAAGCCGCATCAAGCTGCCGGAAGATGCGCCCCCCATGGCGGCCGGGGTATTCGGCTACATGGGCTATGACATGGTGCGGCTGATGGAAGAGCTGCCCGCACCCAACCCGGATACGCTGGGCCTGCCGGATGCGATGCTGATCCGCCCCACCATCATGGCGATCTTCGACAGCGTGAAGGACGAGGTGACGGTGACCTCTCCCGTCTATGCGGAGGCGGGTCTTGCCGCGCGCGCCGCCTATGCACGGGCGCAGGAGCGGATCAGCGAGATCGTCGACGCGCTCGACCGGCCGCTCGATCACCTGGCGCTGCGCGGCGAGGATGCCCCGCCGATCTCGGCACCGCGCTCCAACACGTCGCCTGAGGACTACAAGGCGATGGTGCTGAAGGCCAAGGACTTGATCACGGCGGGAGACATCTTCCAATGCGTGCTGTCGCAGCGTTTCGAGACGGACTTCACCCTGCCGCCCTTCTCGCTCTATCGCAGCCTGAGGCGCGTGAACCCTTCGCCGTTCCTTTACTATCTCGATTTCGATACGTTCTCGGTGATCGGCTCGAGCCCGGAGATACTGGTGCGGGTGCGGGACGGCAAGGTTTCGATCCGGCCGATCGCCGGGACGCGGCGGCGCGGCGCGACGCCTGCCGAGGACCGCGCCTTGGCGGAGGAACTGCTGGCCGACCCCAAGGAACGCGCCGAACACCTGATGCTGCTGGACCTTGGCCGCAATGACGTAGGCCGGGTCGCCGACATCGGCACTATTAAGGTGACGGACCAGTTCATCCTCGAATATTACAGCCAGGTGATGCATATCGTCTCGAACGTCGAGGGACGGCTTTCCAATAGATTCGACACCATCGATGCGCTCGTTGCAGGCTTTCCCGCCGGCACGGTTTCGGGTGCGCCAAAGGTGCGGGCGATGGAAATCATCGACGAACTGGAGAAGAACAAGCGCGGCGTTTATGCCGGATGCGTGGGCTATTTCTCGGCGGACGGTGAGATGGACACCTGCATCGTTCTCAGGACTGCCATCGTGAAGGATGGGAAGATGTATGTGCAGGCGGGTGCCGGAATCGTTGCCGACAGCGACCCCGAGAGCGAGCACCAGGAATGCGTGAACAAGGCGAAGGCGCTGTTCCGCGCCGCCGAAGAGGCAGTGCGTTTCGCCGGCCGCGCCGGGAGAGCGCAATGATCATCCTCATCGATAACTACGACAGCTTCACCTATAACCTCTATCACTTCCTCGGCGATCTCGGTGCGGAGACGGTGGTGCACCGGAACGACAAGATCAGTGTGGGACAGGTGATCTCCGCCAAGCCCGAGGCGATCGTGATATCGCCCGGGCCTGCAACACCCAACGAGGCGGGCATCTGCCTGGAGTTGATCGAAAAGGCGGCGGGGACGATCCCGATCTTCGGCGTGTGCCTCGGCATGCAGTCGATGGGGCAGTGCTTCGGGGGCGACGTGGTGCGGGCGCCGAAGCTGATGCATGGCAAGGTGTCGAAAGTGCATCATACGGGCCAGGGCGTGTTCAAGGGCCTGCCGCAGGATTTTACCGCGACGCGCTATCATTCGCTGATCGTGGACAGGGCTAATCTTCCGGATTGCCTCGAAGTGACGGCGGAGACGGATGGGCTGATCATGGGATTGCAGCACAAGACCAAGAACGTGCATGGCGTGCAGTTCCACCCGGAGAGCATCGCTTCGGAACACGGGCACAAACTGTTGCGGAATTTCCTCGACCTGGCGGGGGTGCGCTGATGGCCGATCTGAAGCCGATCATCGCCAAGGCCGCCAACGGAACGGCGTTGACGCGCGCCGAGGCGCGGGATGCCTTCAACATCATGATGTCGGGCGAGGCCACACCCTCGCAGATCGGCGGCTTGCTGATGGCGCTGCGGGTGCGCGGCGAAACGGTCGACGAGATCACCGGCGCCGTCGACATCATGCGCGAGAAGATGGTGCGGGTCGATGCGCCCGACGGTGCGATCGACATCGTCGGCACCGGTGGAGACTCGTCCGGCTCGTACAACATCTCGACCTGCGCGGCCTTCGTGGCGGCGGGCGCGGGGCTGAAGGTGGCCAAGCATGGTAACCGGGCGCTGTCGTCCAAATCCGGAGCGGCGGATGTGCTGATGGCGCTCGGCGTCAAGATCGATGTCGCGCCGGCGAAGATTTCCGAATGCATATCGGAGGCGGGCCTCGGCTTCATGTTCGCGCCGGCGCATCATGCCTCGATGAAGCACGTGGGGCCGAGCCGGGTGGAGCTTGGCACGCGGACGATCTTCAACCTGCTGGGACCGCTGTCGAACCCCGCCGGCGTCCGGCGGCAGGTTACGGGCGTCTTTTCAAGGACTTGGGTTGAACCCCTCGCCCATGTTCTGAAGAACCTGGGATGCGAGGCCTGCTGGATCTGCCATGGCGACGGCGGAATGGACGAGATCGTGCCGAGCGGAACGACGTGGATTTCGGAACTGAAGGACGGCGCCATCCGCAGCTTCGAAGTGACGCCCGAGGCGGCGGGACTGCAACGCTCGTCCTTCGAGGCACTGAAAGGTGCCGACGCCGCGCATAATGCCGAGGCGCTGCGCCATGTGCTGGCGGGAAAGCCAGGCGCCTTCCGTGACGCGGCGGTGATGACCGCGGGTGCCGCGCTGATCGTGGCGGGCAAGGCTGCCGACCTCAAAACGGGCGTGGCACAGGCGCAGAAGGCAATCGACAGTGGTGCAGCGGAAGGTGCGTTGAACGCCCTTGTGAAGGTTTCAAACGGCTGATGGCAACCATTCTCGACAAGATCGCCACCTACAAGCGCGACGAAGTGGCAGCGGCAAAGGCGGCGCTCCCCTATTCCGAATTGGAGGCGCGCGCCAAGGCCGCGCCGCCGGTGCGCGGCTTTGCGGCAGCGCTCGACGCAAGGGCGGAGGCTGGCCAATGGGGACTCATCGCCGAGATCAAGAAGGCCAGCCCATCCAAGGGGCTCATCCGCGCCGATTTCGACCCGCCATTCCTGGCGAAAGCCTATGAGGCAGGTGGTGCCGCGTGTCTCTCGGTGCTGACGGACCGGCCCTCGTTCCAGGGCGCGCCGGAATTCCTGACGGCGGCGCGGGCGGCGTGTTCGCTGCCGGCGCTGCGCAAGGATTTCATGCTCGACACCTGGCAGGTGGCGGAAGCGCGCGCCTGGGGCGGCGACTGCATTCTGCTCATCATGGCGATGATCGAAGACGCGATGGCAGCGGAACTCGAAGCGGCGGCGGCCCATTGGGGACTCGACGTGCTGGTCGAGGTTCACAACGAGGAAGAGCTGGAGCGGGCACTGAAGCTCCGTTCACGGATGATCGGCGTCAACAACCGCGATCTCCATACCTTCAACACCACGCTTGAAACCACCGAACGGCTGGCGCCGCGCATTCCTGCGGGCCGCATGGCGGTGGGCGAGAGCGGCCTGTTCGCGCCAGCCGATCTGGCGCGTCTCGCCAGGGTGGGCGTCAACGCCTTCCTGATCGGCGAAAGCCTGATGCGGCAGGTGGACGTGGCGGCTGCAACGCGTGCTATCCTGACGAAACCATGAGCAAGCTCACCCACCTCGATTCCACTGGCAACGCCCACATGGTGGACGTTTCGGACAAGGACGTGACGACACGGAGCGCCACCGCGAAGGCGAAGGTCGAGATGCTGCCGGAAACCCTGGCGCTCATCCTTGAAGGCAAGGCGAAGAAGGGCGATGTTCTCGCCACGGCACGGATTGCCGGCATCATGGCCGCGAAGAAAACGCATGAACTGATCCCGCTGTGCCATCCGCTGATGATCTCGAAAGTGTCGGTTGAATTTGCGCCCGATGTGCCCTCCTCCGCGATCGAGGTGACGGCGACGGTGAAGGTCGAGGGAAAGACCGGTGTCGAGATGGAGGCGCTGACGGCGTGCTCCGTCGCCTGCCTGACGCTCTACGACATGTGCAAGGCGGTGGACCGGGGAATGAGGATTACCGATTTGCGGCTCGTCGAGAAGTCGGGCGGAAAGTCCGGTCACTACACAGCGGAGTAAGTCACCATGGCGCTGCTGCCCGTCGAGGATGCGCGGACACAAATTCTGAAAGGCGTAAAGGCGCTGGGGGGCGAGGACGTCGCAATTGGCGAGGCGCAAGGCCGGGTGCTGGCCAAACCGCTTCTCGCAAGGCGGAACCAACCACCCTTCGACGGTTCCGCCATGGATGGCTATGCGGTTCTGTCCGCCGATACCGCTTCAACGCCGGTGGTGCTGAAGGTGACGGGCGTTTCGGCGGCGGGCCACCGGTTTGCCGGCATGGTCCGATCCGGCGAGGCCGTGCGCATCTTCACCGGCGCACCAATGCCGCGCGGGGCCGATGCCGTGGTGATACAGGAGAATACGGAGGCGCAGGACGGCAGCGTGACGGTGCTGCAAGGCGTGAAGCCTGCGCAAAACGTGCGGTTCACGGGGCTCGACTTCAGGCGCGGCGAGATTCTCATTCCGGCGGGTACGCGGCTCAACGCGCGTGACATCGGGCTGGCGGCGGCGGCGAATGCCGGAACCCTCCGTGTGCGGAGGAAGCCGGTCGTCGCCCTGTTCGCAACCGGTGACGAACTGGTGCTGCCGGGCGGCAGGCCGGGAGCAGACCAGATCGTGTCCTCGAACAGCAATGCGCTTGCGGCCATGGCCGAGCGCTTCGGCGCCAAGGTGGTCAATCTCGGCATCATCCCTGACAGCCTGAAGGCGACGGAACGGGCGATTGCGAAAGCTTCGAATGCCGACATCCTGCTGACGACCGGCGGGGCTTCGGTGGGCGATCATGACTATGTGCAGGAGGCGCTGAAGAATTCAGGCGTCAGGATCGATTTCTGGAAGATTGCCATGCGGCCGGGCAAGCCCTTCATGTATGGCCGGAAAGGCCCGCTGCAGGTGATGGGGCTGCCGGGGAACCCGGTTTCGGCGCTGGTGTGCGCGCGGCTGTTCCTGAAGCCGCTCCTCGACGCGATGCTTGGCCTTGCCACCGGGGACGACCTCGCAGAGGCGAGGCTCGGCACGGCGATGAAGGAGAATGACGGCCGCCAGGACTATGTGCGGGCAAGGCTCGCGATTGCGGCGGATGGCAGCCGGACGGTGACGCCGTTCTCGAAGCAGGATTCATCCATGCAGCGGACGTTCCGCGAGGCAGACGCGCTGATCGTCCGCCCGCCCCATGCTCCGGCGGCAGACAAGGGCGACCTCGCAAAAATACTTCTTCTCGACTTCTGAACGTTACAGAAAGTAAACAGTTGCAGAACTAAATGGCAACGGATATGTTTGTTTCAGATATGTTCCGATTCCGGGACCTGAACGTGGGAAGAACTGGCCATGCTGACGCGCAAGCAACTCGAACTCCTTCTGTTCATCAATGAACGCTTGAAGGAGGAAGGCGTGCCGCCCTCCTTCGAGGAAATGAAGGAAGCGCTTAATCTCCAGTCAAAGTCGGGCGTCCACCGGCTGATCGTGGCACTGGAGGAACGCGGTTTCCTCAAGCGCATGCCGAACCGGGCGCGTGCCTTGGAGGTGGTCAAGCTGCCGGACAGCCATTCGCCGAGCCTTACGCCGAAGAAGGCGGGCGGATTCACGCCAAGCGTCATCCAGGGCAACCTCGGCCGGGTGAAACCGCTGGCGGCCTCGAACGACGGTTCGCCGCGCGCGGCGGTGGTGCCGATGATGGGGCGGATCGCGGCGGGCGTGCCGATTTCCGCCATTCAGGACCATACGGCCAACATCACCGTTCCGCCCGAGATGCTGGGCGGTGGCGAGCACTTCGCGCTGGAGGTCAAGGGCGATTCGATGATCGAGGCCGGGATCTTCGACGGCGACACCGTCATCATCCGCAAGGGCGACACGGCGCATAACGGCGATATCGTCGTGGCGCTGGTGGATGACGAGGAAGCAACTCTGAAACGCCTTCGCCGCAAGGGCGATTCGGTGGCGCTCGAAGCCGCCAATACGGCCTATGAGACGCGGATTTTCGGGCCGGACCGGGTGCGGGTGCAGGGCCGGCTGATCGGTCTGATGCGGAAATATTGATACGAGGTTTCGGGCTTCCGCCGCGCGCCGGTCTGTTCTAGGTTCCTCGATCAGAATTGATCGAGGAGTGCCTGCCCCATGAAGATCTACGGCGACTTGATTTCTCCCTTCGTGCGCATGACCGTCGTCACCGCGCATGAGGTTGGCCTTGGAAGCAAGATCGAGCATATCGTCGAGCCGGTGAAGCCGACGGAGGTGAACGCCAGGCTCAGCGCGCTCTCGCCCATTGGCAAGATTCCCGTTCTCGAGACCGATCATGGGCACGGCATATTCGATAGCCGGGTGATCATCGAATATCTCGCGCATGTCGCCGGAAACGCGGAAGTCATTCCGGATGAGCCGGTCAGGCGCTTCAAGGTGCTGACGCTGCAGGCGCTGGGACAGGGGCTTTCTGATTCCGCCGTCGCCTACCGCTACGAGACGGGGGTCAGGCCCAAGGGCCTGCAATGGCAGGACTGGATGACGCGGACGGTGGCGCGCATCAACGCGGCGCTTGATGATCTCGACCGCAACTGGGGCGACACGCTCGGCAGCCTGAATGCGGGTTCGATCGCCGCTGCCGTGAGCCTTTCGTACCTTGATTTCCGCCTCGGCGACCTCGGCTGGCGGAACGGACGCCCTGCCCTGCAGGCCTTTCATGACGCGTTTTCCAAGCGCGACAGCATGGTGAAAACAGCGCTGCAGGCAAAGTGAGGCTGCGGCAATCGCGGACTTGAAACCCCGGGGCTGAGAGTCCAGTTTCATCATCATGTGTGAGCGCCATGAGTGAGTTCGATGTGATCGTCGCCGGCGCGGGCCCGGCGGGGCTTTCAGCCGCCTGCCTGCTGGCGCTCGACGGGCGGCGCGTGGCGCTGGTGGCGCGCGACAAGGGCGATGCCAGCGACCCCCGGACGGTGGCGCTAATGCAACCTTCGATACGCCTGCTAATGCATCTGGGACTGTGGCCGGGCACACTGAAGAGCCAGACGCAGGCGCTGCTGAAGCTGCGGCTGGTCGATGACACGGGCTCGATGTTCAAGGCGCCGGCCATCACCTTCGATCCGGCGGAGTTGGGCGAAGAGGCTTTCGGCTGGAATTTCCCGCTGGGACTGCTGATCCCTGCCCTGCACGCGCGTGCGCAGGAGCTTGGCGTGACGATCACCGGATCGGATGCGGCTTTAGCCGTCACCTCATCCAACAGCGTCAGCGTGACGACGGCGGCGGGCGAGCGCATCGAGGCACGGGTCGCGCTGGCCGCGGACGGGCGCAATTCGATCATGCGCGAGGCGGCGGGCATCAAGATCAATGGCTGGGCCTATGACCAGTCGGCACTGGCGACGAGCTTCGACCATAGCGGGCGGCATGACGGCATCTCGACCGAATATCACAAGGGGGCCGGGCCATTCACGACGGTCCCGATGCCGGGTAACCGCTCAAGCCTCGTGTGGATGGAACGCCCGGCGCGGGCTGCCGCACTGATGGCGCTTTCGGACGACGAGCTTGCAACCGAAATCCAGATCGGCACGCATGGCGAGTTGGGGCGCATTTCCAACATTGGGCCGCGCAAGCTTTTTCCCATGCAGGGCCTAGTGGCGCGGGACTTCGCACGGAACCGCATCATCCTCATCGGCGAGGCCGCGCATGTGGTGCCGCCGATCGGCGCGCAGGGTCTCAACATGTCGCTTCGCGACGCGGCCCAGGCCGCCGACCTCATGGAGGGCGAGGACGACCCGGGCCAGGCCTCGGTCCTTGCCGAATACGATGCGCTGCGGCGGCGCGACGTGCAGCCGCGCCAGCAGGTGATCGATCTCATGAACCGCTCTCTGCTGTCGGGCTTTGTGGCAATGGAGGCGGGACGCGCCGCCGGGATGGCGCTGCTTTCACAGTTCGGTCCTCTCCGGCGGGCGGTGATGAGCTACGGACTGGCGCCTACCGCCAACCTGCCGCGGCGGATGCGGGCGGCCTAGAGCAACCGGCGGTCAATTGACCGCCGATAAGTTGGTCGGAAACTTTGAATCTGGCGCATTTTTCGCGTCGCAAGTGAAACCACTTGCTCGCCCAATGCGCTAGGGCAGCAGCCCGGCCTTGATCGCGTAGATGATCGCCGGAATGGTGAGCGCGGAGGCAAGCGTCGTCACGATGACTGCGGTCGATGCGCCTTCGATATAGGTCTTGTACTGGCTGGCCAGAATGAAGGCGTTGGACGCGGTCGGAAGTGCGGCCATCATGACCGCGACGTGGAGCCACAAGGGCTCGATGCCTGGAACCTGGCTGACCACAGCCAGGGCAAGAACGGGCTGCAGGATCACCTTCATGCCGGCGACCAATCCAAGCTCCGGCCCGAAGCCTTCGAACTTCCGCATGCCGACGGTAACCCCTAGCGCGAACAGTGCCGTTGGCCCTGCCGCCCGCATCAGCATGTCGAGCAAGGTCCCGACAGCGCCCGGTGCCTTGAACTGAACAGCGGAAGCGAAAATCCCCAAGGCGGTGGCAACGATGAAGGGGTGCGTGAAGACCTGGTTCAGGATCTTCAGTGTCACCTCGCCCCAGTGTGCTTCCTCGTTCCGTTCATGGGCGAGCGTTGCCAGGAAGGCTGTGAGGATGAACTGACCCGCGCAGTCGAAACAGAAGACCAGTGCGGCCGGAACGGCGGCCTCGGGACCAAAGAAGGCGACCGCCAGCGGCAGGCCCATGTATCCGACATTGCCATAGCTTCCGGCCGTACCCTGCAGGGTTGCGGTTTTCAGCGGTGTGGCGAACAACCAGCGCGAGGCCACGACGATGGCGAGGAAGGCGAATATGGTGACGGACACCGTGGCGGTGACGAAGGGCCAGTTCAGGATCTGCTCGAAGGGAGCTGCCGATACAATCAGGAAGATCAGAGCGGGCAGCGAGAAGTAGACGAGGAAGATGTTGAGCCAGACAAGCCCGCCGTCATCCGCACTCCAGCGCCGCGCCGCGAAGACGCCGAGCAGGATGAGGCCGAAGAACGGCATGGCAAGGTTGAGGATTTCAGACATTTCGAAGCAGGATAACCCGTAATGCCCAAGCCTCTTGCCTTCCGGGCGCTGGCTTGGCAATCATTTGTTATGGGCAATTCCTCGAGTGCAAAATTCGGAATCGGACAGGTTGTAAGGCACCGGCTGTTCTCATTCCGCGGCGTGATCTTCGACGTCGACCCGGTTTTCAACAATACCGAGGAGTGGTGGAACTCGATTCCGGAAGAAATCCGCCCGCGGAAGGATCAGCCCTTCTACCACCTGCTGGCCGAGAACGAGGACACGGAATATGTGGCCTATGTCTCGGAGCAGAACCTCTTGGTGGACGATACGGGCGAGCCGGTGCGCCATCCGCAGGTGCGGGACTATTTCGACGGCTTCGATTCGCGGCGCAAATCCTATCTGCCGCGCGACCGCCACCATCACCACTGATGACAGCCGCCGACAGCATCTGATCCACCGGACTCTGGCGGAACCTGGTCGATTGCTCTAAGAGCGGCGCTCCTTCAACAAGAGACATTCCATGTTGCCGAAACCTCCGGCCAAATTTGCCGTGGCCTTCGTGTTCGTCACCGTGTTTCTCGACATGGTGGGAATCGGGCTCATCTGGCCGGTGCTGCCGCGACTCATCGAGGAGGTGAGCGGCAGCGACCTTGCCGGCGCTTCCGCCTGGAACGGCTGGCTCTTCGTCGCCTATGGGCTGACGCAGTTCCTGTTCGGGCCGACAATCGGCAACCTGTCGGACGCCTATGGCCGGCGTCCGGTTCTTCTGCTTTCGGTATTCGGGCTCGCCGTCGACTATCTTCTGATGGCCTTCGCGCCGAGCCTGATCTGGCTGTTCATCGGACGGCTGATCGCGGGCGTGTGCGGGGCATCCTACACCACGGCCAATGCCTATCTGGCCGACATCACCACGCCCGAGGAACGCGCCAAGGCCTTTGGCATGATGGGCGCCGCCTTCGGATTGGGCTTCATCGTGGGACCGGCGATCGGCGGATTGCTGGGCGAGTTCGGCCCGCGCGTTCCCTTCTTCGTGGCGGCCGGGCTATCGATTGCCAACTTTGCCTATGGCTGGTTCGTGCTACCGGAGACACTGGACCGCGCCAAGCGCCGGCCCTTCTCGCTCGCCCGGTCGAACCCCGTCGGCGCTCTCAAGGTGTTTGCGAGCTACAAGGGCGTGGTGCCGCTGGGCATCATCATGTTCGGCTATTTCGCGGCGACCTCGGTTTATCCGGCGATCTGGTCGTTCTGGGGCATCGCCCGTTTCGGCTGGACGGAGGCCACGATCGGGCTGACGCTCGCCGCGTTCGGCCTCGTCATGGCGATCACGCAGGGCTTTCTCACCGGGCCGGTGGTGAAGGCTCTGGGCGAGTGGAACACGGTGATCCTGGCGTTGTCGACTTCGATCGTCGCGGCCATCGGCTATGGCGTGGCGCCGGGGATCGGCATCGTGATCCTGCTGTTTCTCGTCCATGCGCCGGAGGGCTTCGCACAGCCGGCGCTGACGGCGCTGATGTCGCGCGAGGCGCCGGAAAATGCACAGGGCGAGTTGCAGGGCGGCATCGCCAGCCTGCAGGCCATTGGCAGTCTCGTCGGCACGTTCTTCTTCGCGCAGGCCTTTGGCTGGTTCATGAAGCCCAACCCGGTGCTGGTGAGCCCGGGGGCTGGCTTCTTCATCTGCGCCGCGCTGCTGGCGGCGACCTTCGCCTATTTCCTCACGCTGAAGGAAAAGGAACCCGTCACTCCACCGTGACGGATTTCGCGAGGTTGCGCGGCTGATCGACATCGGTGCCGATGAAGATGGCGGCATGATAGGCAAGAAGCTGCACCGGCACGGCGTAGAGCAGCGGGCTGATGAAGGAATGGGCCTTCGGCACGCGGATGGTGTGGAAGGTGCGGTGGCCGTTCTGCTCGGCGCCGTGATCGTCCGTCAGCAGCACGATCTTGCCGCCGCGGGCTGCCACCTCCTCCATGTTCGAGATGGTCTTCTCGTAAAGCTCGTCATGCGGCGCAATGACGATGACCGGCACATTCTCGTCGATCAGCGCGATGGGGCCGTGCTTCAGCTCGCCCGCCGCATAGCCTTCGGCGTGGATGTAGGAGATTTCCTTGAGCTTCAGCGCACCTTCCAGCGCAATCGGATAGTTGATGCCACGGCCGAGGAACAGCACGTCGCGGGCGGCGGCCACTTCGCGGGCAACCGAGGCGATGTGCTTTTCTTCCTTCAGGATCTCGGTCATATGGCGGGGCGCCTCGATCAGCGCGCCGACGAGTTCCTTCTCCTGTTCGCGCGTGATGGTGCCGCGTAGCTTGCCCGCGAGAATGGCGAGGCAGGCCAGGGCCGTGAGCTGGCAGGTGAAGGCCTTGGTGGAGGCAACGCCGATTTCCGGCCCGGCATAGGTGCGGAAGACGATTTCGCTTTCGCGCGCGATGGTCGACTCCGGCACGTTGACGATTGCCAGCGTATGCTGGCCCTGTTGCTTGCAATAGCGAAGTGCCGCGAGCGTATCGGCGGTTTCGCCCGACTGCGAGACGACGATGGCAAGGCCATGCTTCGGAAGCGGCGCCTCGCGGTAGCGGAATTCGGAGGCGATATCGACCTCGGTCGGGAGCCTTGCCACACGCTCGAACCAGTATTTGGCGGTGAGGCCTGCGTAGGATGCGGTGCCGCAGGCGGTGATGGTGAGACGGTCCAGCGTCCTGAAATCGAAGGGCAGCTTCTCGGGGACCCGTATGGCGCGTTCCGAGAAGTCGACATATTCGGCCAGCGTGTGGCCGATGACCTCTGGCTGTTCGGCGATTTCCTTGGCCATGAAATGGCGGTGGTTGCCTTTGTCCACCAGCATGGCGGAGGCCTGGCTGAAGCTCATCGGGCGGCTGATCGGATGATCCTCGGCATCGAAGATCTCGAGCGAGTTGTGGGTGAGCACCGCCCAATCGCCGTCCTCGAGATAGGTGATGCGGTTGGTGAAGGGCGAAAGCGCTATGGCGTCCGAGCCCAGATACATTTCGCCATCGCCGTGGCCGACGGCCAGCGGCGGGCCATTGCGCGCGCCGATCAGCAGATTGTTCTCGCCCTTGAACAGGATCGCCAGTGCGAATGCGCCTTCGAGACGCTTGAGGACCTTGCGCACCGCCTCGCGCGGGGTCACGCCGCCCTTCACCTCGCGGGCCAGAAGCTGGGCCACGACTTCGGTATCGGTCTGGGTGGAGAAGCTGGCGCCACCGGCAATCAACTCATCCTTCAGTGTACGGAAGTTTTCGATGATGCCGTTATGAACGACGACGACATCGCCCACCACATGGGGGTGGGCGTTGGTTTCGGTGACGCCGCCATGGGTGGCCCAGCGCGTGTGGCCGATGCCGGAGGTGCCGGCGAGCGGCTCTCTTGCCAGAAGCTCCGCCAGGTTCTTCAGCTTGCCCACGGCACGGCGGCGGTCGATCGCGCCGTTCTCGAGGGTGGCGACGCCCGCCGAGTCATAGCCCCGGTACTCAAGGCGGCGCAGCGCCTCGACGATATTGCCCGCGACCGGTTCCTTGCCGAGAATGCCGACGATGCCGCACATGGTGTTGTTCCTAGCCCTTGAGTTTTGCCGCTTTTTTTGCGGCCTTGATTTCGCGGTAGCGCGCGGCCCAGCCGGGGCGCACATCGAGTTCGGGGCGGGTCATGGCGAGCGCATCCGCCGGAATGTTGCGGGTGATGACGCTGCCCGCCGCAATCGAAACACCATCGCCGATCTTCACGGGTGCGACGAGCGCTGTGTTGGAGCCGACGAAGACATTGGCGCCGATGTCGGTCAGGTGTTTCTCGTAGCCATCGTAATTGCAGGTGATGGTGCCTGCGCCGATATTGGTTTTGGGGCCGACCTTCGCATCGCCGATATAGGACAGGTGATTCGCCTTGGCGCCCTTGCCGATGACGGCTTTTTTCACTTCCACGAAGTTGCCGATATGGGCGTCCTCGCCGATCTCGGCGCCGGGCCGCAGCCGGGCATAGGGGCCGATGCGGGCGCCCTGCCCGATTACGGCACCCTCGATATGCGAGAAGGCCAGGATCTCCGCCCCGTCGCCCACGGTGACGCCGGGGCCGAAGACGACGTTGGGCTCGATCACGACATCCTTTCCGACTTCGGTATCGGCGGAGAAGAATACCGTCTCCGGGGCCACCAGCGTGGCGCCGCCGGTCATGTGCCTGCGGCGGTAGGAGGCCTGCAGGGTGGCCTCGATGGCGGCGAGCTGGATGCGGTCATTGACGCCTGCGACCTCCGCCTCGCTACAGGTGGCAAGGCCGCAGCCATGGCCTGAGGCGGCGCAGAGTTCGACGAGGTCGGTGAGGTAGTATTCGCCCTTGGCATTGGCGTTGCCAATCAATGGCAGAAGCTGTGCCAGAAGACTGTCCGAGATGGCTATAATGCCGGAATTGCAAAGGCTTATGCGGCGCTCTTCGGGTGTTGCATCAAGTTCCTCGCGGATGGCGACAACGTTGCCCTGGGCGTCGCGGATGAGGCGGCCATAGCCATGCGGGTTGGCGGCCTCGAAGCCCAGGACGGCCATCGGCTGCTGTGCGTTCACGAGCGTCGCGAGGCGCTGCAGCGAGGCGGAGGTGATGAGCGGAACGTCGCCGTAAAGGATCAACACCGTGCCGGAAAAACCTGCCAGATGCTCGATCGCCATCGATACGGCGTGGCCGGTGCCGAGGCGTTCGGCCTGCGTGGCGAAGGCCGCTTCAGGAAAGACGGCCCGCGCCGCGGCGGCAACATTGTCCATATCCGGCCCGCGCACGATGACGGCGCGCGAGGGCGACAAGACCTTCGCCGCCTGCAGGACATGGCCTAGCAGGCTGCGGCCAGCAGCGCGGTGCAAAACCTTCGGCAGTTCGGATTTCATCCGCGTGCCCTTGCCCGCCGCAAGGACGACAATCGCGATCTCGGTCATAAGCCCCGTGCCAAAACAGAATCTCCCCCTGAGTGAGAGCATTTCCCGTACCAGACGGCAACAATGTGACGCCAGTGCTTAATGACGCGTTGCGGAATGCGCTATTGACCGGACTCCGGCCCCCCACTATGTTCCGCCGCGTTCGCCGGGGTTCACCTCCGGCAGTGGGCCCGTAGCTCAGCGGTAGAGCATCTGACTTTTAATCAGAGGGTCACGGGTTCGGATCCCGTCGGGCTCACCACTTTTTCCTGAACAGCGATGGCAGACGATAACCGGCCGCTAGTAAAGCGCCTTTGCCGGGGTGCCGGCAGCCTTTTTCGGCTTGGCGGAGCGCGAACCCGAGACGCAGCGGTATTTCATGTGGCCCTGCTTGTTCTTGTACCATTTGGCCGTGGCAGTGCCCTTGCAGCGATCGGAGAGGCCCGCCGTGCGCGAGGGGCCGGCCTTCTTGCGCTTGGCGGGCTTGGCCTTGGCCTCCGGCTTTGCGGGCGGTGCTGCGGCGGTTTCCGGCGGCTCAGGCGCTGCGGCTGCGTCCTGGGGTTCCTCGACAAGGCTTGCGACCTGCTGTTCGGGGGGCGGGATGGTCTCCGCCTCGGGCGCCATGGCGGCAGGCGGGCTAAGCGGTTCCTGCAGGGGTTTTCCGGCGCCGGGCGGCAAGGGCGGCATGATGGGGCTGGCAATGGCGGCACGGCGCGCGGCGGCGGCAGGCTCGATCCGGAAGGGTTGAGGTGCCGCGGGCGCTGCCGCAACGGCGTTTCCGGTCTGGGCCGAGAGCCGGACCATGGCTTTCGACACGGTGGGATGGTTGACCGCAGCGGGAGGCGATACCTCCATCTGGCTGGTGACCGTATCCTTCTCGATCACCACGGCGCAGGGCACCTTGCTGACTTCCGTCATCATGGGTGCATGCTGAATGGGGCTGACGCATTGCGTGCCCATGAGGACGATGATCTCGACGATCTTCATGTGCGGGTACTCTACTCCGGTCCACTCACTTCAGACGTCTCAAAACAGGAACAATGCGGCCTGAGAATGTCGATGGTATGGCAAGTGGAACCGGTGCGCGCGGCGGCACTTCACCTCGAAACTGGCAAACCGGCCGGCTGGCAGCGAAAAGCTGTTGTAGTATAGGGAAATGGCGTTGGCCGGGGTAATCTCCGCCGGGGCGTGGCGGCAAAGGAATGTGAATGGCGCATAGGACATGGTGGGCGGCGGCGGGCCTCGCCTTATGGTTGTTGACGGTTCCGGCCCTGGCCGGACCTTATGAAGACGCGCTCAATGCCTATCGGGCGGGAAACTATCAGTCCGCACTTGCTCTTCTGGTGCCGCTGGCGGAACAAGGAAACGCCCGGGCGGAAGCGCTTCTTGGCTCGATGTATGACGAGGGCAAGGGCGTGCCGCGCGACGATGCGCAGGCGCTGAAATGGTACCGATCCGCCGCGCAGAAGGGCAATGCCACGGGGCAATATGGGCTTGGCGTGTTCCTGATGGATGGGCGCGGAGTGGAGAAGACCGATCTTCCGCAGGCAACAGAACTGTTCCGCCTTGCAGCGCTTCAGGGCAATGCCGGCGCGCAATACCGGCTGGGGCTGATCTACAGCGAGGCGATGGGCGTTGCGGAAGACGATGTGATCGCCGCGGAATGGTTCCGGAAATCCGCCTCGCAAGGGGTGGCGGACGCGCAGGTGCGGCTTGCCACGATGCATATGCAGGGGATCGGCGTGCCGCAGGATTTCGTGCGGGCGGCGGACTGGTTCGCCAAGGCGGCGATCCAGGGCAATACCGAAGCGCAGATGAGCCTTGGCGGGCTTTATGCCGAGGGCCAGGGCGTTTCGCGGAACCTGATCCAGGCCTATATGTGGTTCGCGCTGGTGGCCGCGAAAGACGGTGATGCGCGGGCCACGGAAGCTGCGGCGCGGCGCGATGCGATCGAGCCCGAAATGAGCGCCGACCAACTCCGCGAGGCCAAACGGCGGGTGCGCGAATGGCGCCCTGCCTTCAGGCCCTGATCCTGCGGCGTAGAGCCTGCCCAACATGACGTTTTTGATCGCCCCCAACCGGCATCGGATGGACTAGCGTCCCCTCATCTCGGGAGGACACAGTGCATCAGGATTTGATCGATCGCCTCAAGGCGGAGCGTGAGGCATCATTGCAGGCAACGGCCGGAGGGCCGCCGCAGCGGACGCAGAACCCGTTTTTCGGGGTGGGGCCGATTACCGACATGGCCCGCGACGAAGCGGAAAGCCGGATGATCCGGTTCGAGTTCGAGCACTGGCTGGAGACCAACTACCGCAAGCTGGACGATACGGGCCGCGACGTGGGCGCCTTCACCTCAGCCGAAATCGGCCGCTCGATGCACCGGGGCTATCCGGCGGACAAGTTCCTGCTCGACATGATGCGGGAGATCCACCGCTATTTCGAGTTCCCGAAGTCGAACCGCATGGCGGTGGGCCTCGGCGGCGGCCATTCGGGCTTTACGGTCGCGGCGTTGCATTTCCTGACGGTGAATGATGCCACGCAGCATGTCTACGTCGATACGCCGGCACCTGAGTCCGATCTCGCCAAGGCTTCCGGATTCTTCCGCCAGTCGTGGGGCACGCAGATCATCGAGATGATGCGCTTTGCAAGGAATGGCGATGAGGCGCGCATCCACTTTGCCAAGACGGAAGGTGCGATCCCCTCCTCCGACATGCTGGAGCGGATGGGGATCAAGGTGTTCTTCGGCGTCGGCCACGAGACGACGGGAGCGACCACCTATTCGAAGGCCGACATCCTGAACCTGCTCGACTGGATCGACCGGAACCCGAACGAGCATCATGCGGTGCTGGACGCCACCTCGATGCTGGGCGCGATGCCGTGGGGACCCGAGATCGTCGCGCAGGTAATGGCGAGATGCTGCCTGTTCATGCCGTTCCAGAAGGCGATCGGCGGTATCTCTGGCTATTTCATCGTGTCCTTCACGCCACAGGCCTTGGAGCTGGTGGAAGAGAACCAGAAGAAGCCTTCATGGGCCATTCCGCGGCAACTGAAGCTTGCCGCTCCTGTCGATCCGAAAATGCCACTGTCCGGCCAGCGCAGCGTGAAGCTGGGACCGATCTATGACCCGGAACAGAACAGGATGCTGGGCGGCGTCATCAATACGTTCTCGACGCTGGCTTTTGCCGAAACCACTTTTGGCCTGTTGCGGGTTGAGAAGAAAATCGGGCCGGTGGCGGAGATGAACCGGCGCTCCGAAGCGAACCGCGCGGCGATCAATGAATGGATGAGCAATTCGACGCTACTCGAACTGGGCGTTGCGAGTGCCGAGCATCGCGGCGCGGCGGTCACGCTGTTCAAGGTGAAGGATGCGGGCGTGAGCGATCTGGCGATCCATGCCCGGATCATCGCACGCTCGAAACAGCTGCTGGCCTATGACGGCATCACCCATCCCAATGGCGTGCACGAGGCGGGGCTGGATGTGGCGCGCTACATCAATGCGTTTCCCGGAACGCCGGGCGACTATCGTGCGTGGATCGGCGGTATCCGCCCGGTCGAAGATATTCTGGCGCTGCTCGACAACATCAAATACGCCTATCACCGCGCCAAGATCGTGGTGCTGGAAGAGGAACTGGCGACGGCGGGTGTCACCTTCCCTGCCCCGGCTTCGGCTTCCTCACGCGTCCGCAAGGATGATCCGAACCGCGCCTACAAGGTGCTGGTGTGCGATTTCGTGGGGCTGAAACGCGGGAGCGATGGATCGCCCGATTGCTCGGATGTGAAGGTTCATGTCGAACAGCATGGCGGCGTGTTCCACCATGGCCCGCTGGGCGACACGAAGAAGCTGGACAAGGGCAAGGTGCACTTCTTCTATCAGCCGCATCTGTCCAAGCCTGATGAAATCCGTCCGCTCACGGACAAGGGGCAGTATGACGCCGTGATCGCAGCGGCGACCTTCCTGCCGAAGGAGAGCGTATTCGAATGCGGCGGCGTTCGGATCGGGGCTGGCACCGGCAACATGGGGTCTGCCTCGTGGGGCGGTGGCAATGGCGAAGGCGGTATTGCGCCACTGATGAACACGCCCTCGTTCAACTCGCGCGCCACCGCGCAGATGGGCATGAAGGCGCTGCTGAAGGTGATGCCGGACATCGCCGTCGGCGAGTTGCACCGGCTGACGGTTTCCGGGCAGTTCGACACCGGGCGGAACCTCAAGGACTTTCCGACCGAGAAGCTTGAAGGAAGGCGCATGGCCATCATCGGCTATGGCAATATCGGGCGCGAGATGGCGAAGCTGGCGCAGGCCTTCGGCATGAGCGTTGCCGTTCATGCGCGGCCCCGGCACCGGGACTGGATCGAGTCGGAGGGATTCATCTTCGCGGCAGCACCCGAAGATGCGGCGAGAGGTGCGGACGTCATCTCGGTTCACACGGGGCTGGGGCCGCTCAACTCCGCCACGGGGAAATATGCCAATGCCAATGTGGTGAATGCGGCCGTGCTGAACGCGATGAGGGATGGCGCCATCGTCATCAATTACGACCGCGGCGAATGCGTGGATGCGGCAGCACTCGATGTCGCGATGGCTACGGGCAAGGTGCGGCATGCGGCAATCGACGCCGACATCTTTGTCAACGCCGAGACCGGTGCGATCAGCGGGCCGATGGCGCCCTATCTGCCGCTGCACGAGAAATATCCAGGCCGTGTCGAACTGTTGCCGCATGCGGCGGCGGATACCGAGCACGTCAGCCGTGTGGAGGGTGCGAAACAGGCGGTCGATCAGATCCTGGATGTGATCCGGTACCGACACGTGGTGAACCTCAAGGGCGACCTGCCGGACGGATATTCGTCAGGCGGAGCGATGACGGTGGCGGGTGTCGGCAAATGCTCCGGCCAGACGATTGCCCGGGCTGCGGCAGATGCCGCAAGCACAGAGGCTGCGCGAACGCAGGTGGAGGCCATGGCTGCGATCTGGGGGGCGCTGGCAACCGCGGGCACGGATGAGCGGCGGCAGATGCTGATCGAGCGGCATGGCGCGACGCTGGTGAAGAATTTCAATTCCTACGCCACGCTGATGCGGAAGCTCGGCATCGAAGGGCCTTATGCCTGAGGCAGCGCCTTCTCCACAATCCGCGCCCAGATGGCGGGGCCTTGCACGAGCAGGTCGTCGTTGAAGTTATAGGCCGGATCGTGGAGCATGGGGCCCGGCCCCGCGCCCACGCAGAAATAGCATGAGGGGACGAGTTCCTGCATGTAGGAGAAATCCTCCGAGAACATGAAGGGACCCTTGATGTCGACGTGCACGGGGTCCTGCCCCATCTCGAGGGCCACTTCACGCACGAGGGCCGCTTCGGCGGCGGTGTTCGAGCCGGCGGGATAGCTCCAGCTGCCGTCGCCGACCTTCAGTTCGGCGGTGCAGCCGAAGGATTTGGCGTGCAGGGTTGCGAGATCGCGGATGCGGCCGAGGACGAGTTCGCGGATATCCTTCGTGCAGGTGCGGACGCCGACGACCAGTTTTGCTTCTGCGGGAATGATGGTGCCGAGCGAGCCTGCGTTGAAGGCGCCGACCGTCAGGACGGCGGGATCGAGCGGCGGCAGGTTGCGCGAGATGATGGTCTGCAGCGCCATCACCAGGCTCGAGGCGGCGACGATGGGATCGACGGACTTCTGCGGAATGGCGCCATGGCCGCCGACGCCATGAATGGTGATGCCGACGATATCGACTGCCGCGGTGATGGGGCCGGGCCTGACCATGATCTGGCCCGCGGGTTCGCCCGGATAGTTGTGAAGTGCGTAGACGGCATCGCAGGGGAAACGCTTGAAGAGGCCATCCTCGATCATGCGCAATGCGCCGCCCTCGTCTTCCTCGGATGGCTGGAAGATCAGGTGCACCGTGCCGTTGAAGTTTTTCGTCTCTGCAAGATAGCGCGCGAGGCCCAGCAGCATGGTGGTGTGGCCATCATGCCCGCAGGCGTGCATCTTGCCGGGGTATTTCGAGGCATAGGGCAGGTTCGTCTGCTCGTGGATCGGAAGCGCGTCCATATCGGCGCGGATGCCGATGGTGCGCGAGGACGAGCCATTCGTCAGTGTACCGACGACACCGGTTTTCGCGATGCCTGAAGTGACCTTGAAGCCGAGGCGTTCGAGCTCCTTCGCCACGATGGCGGCGGTTCTCACCTCCTCGAACAGCATTTCGGGATGCGCGTGGAGATCGTGGCGGATGGAGGTCAGTTCCGCACGGTGCTTCAGCAGAATATCTTCGATCATCTTTTCTGGGGAACCATTTTTTCGACGAAACTGAAGCCCCAGACGATGACGAATGTGAGGCACATATAGAGCACGGCCAGCAGCATCAGCGGCTCGAAGATGCGGAAGGTGTCCTGCCGGATTTTCGAGGTGACGCCCATGAGGTCCATTACCGTGACCGTGAAGGCAAGCGGCGTCGACTGCAACTGCAGGACCGTTTCACCCGCGAGCGTCGGCAGCACGAAGCGCACAGCACGGGGGAACCAGACCCGCGTCAGCACCTTCCATGGCGACATGCCGAAGGCGCGGGCGGCTTCAAGCTCGCCGCGCGGCACGCCGAGGAAAGCGCCGCGCATGACTTCGCCCTCATAGCCGGCAAAGCTGATGGTGAAAGCAAACAGCGCATAGTAGAAGCCATCCAGCCGGATCAGCCACATGAAGTTTTCTTTGAAGCCCGGATAGGCCATGCCGATCTGCGGGAACAGCGAACCCAGCCCGTAGTAGATCAGCCAAAGCTGCACGAGCAACGGTGTGCCGCGAATGACGGTGCAGAAGGTTTTGGCCGCCCATGCCAGCGGTGCCGGACCAGTCACTTGCACAAGACCGATCGGGATCGCCAGCAAACCACCCAATACGACTGACAGTACGAGCAACAGGATGGTGAGCCACAAGCCTTTGATCAAAAGGGGCAAGTATTCAACAAACCACGACCATCTCGAGTGAAACACCAGCCAATACAGGATCAGCGCTGCAACTATCAGCAGCGTTCCATAGATAAGAATTTTCGCTGCGAGTTTGAGGGAGTTCATGTTCACGGCGTCATCCTCAGGTCAGGGCACGCTGGCCGCGTCGCACGCGGCGTTCCAGCCAGCCAAAGCCCTGCTCCGATAGCAGAGTAACGCAAAGGTAAATTGCGCCGGCCACAATATAGAAGGTGAAATACATTTTGGTATTGCCGGCGGCTTGTTTGGTCGCCAGCGTCAATTCCGTATAGCCGACAACGGCGAGCAAGGCGGTGCCTTTGGTGACGATGAGCCAGAGATTGGCCATGCCCGGAATGGCAAATGACAGCATCGCGGGCAGAGTGATGCGGCGAAACTGCAGGAAAGGCGACATGCCATAGGCGCGTGCGGCCTCGATCTGGCCAATGGGGATGGCCTGAATAGCAGCGCGCAACACTTCAGTCGAATAGGCGCCTTGCACAAAGCCCAGCACGCAGACCCCGGCGATAAAGCCATTGATGGTAATCGATTCGAAGCCCGCTTCCGCAAGCAGCGCGTTCAGGCCCGAAGTTCCCGCATAAAACAAAAGAAGAATGAGGATCAGTTCTGGCACGGCACGCACGAGCGTCGTATAGCCGTGCAGCACCTTCTGCGTAAGTTCGCTGCCGCCGAGCTTACCCAGCGCTCCAATGATGCCGATCAAGAGCCCCAGTGCATAGGCGAGGATGGCAATCGAAATGCTGATGGCCGCGGCCCAGGCCAGTTCATCACCATAGCCCGTGGGACTGAAGGACAGGATTTCGGGAAAGCCGGGTTTGTCTGCCATGATGCCCCAGAAGAAGAAGGCCCGCGGCAATCGCCCCGGGCCTTCGCTTGGTTACATGCCCTTCGGCGTGATCATCTTGCCGACGAGATCGGGATACTTGGCGGTGATTTCCTCGAACTTGCCGGACTTGGCGAGTTCGGCGATCGCGGCGTTGAGCTTCTCCTTGATGGCGGTATCTTCCTTGCGGAGGCCGCCGCCCACGCCTTCACCGAGAATCTCCGGATCATCCGCCACCTGGCCCTTCAATTCGCAGCAGGCGGTGCCCTGCTCGGTCTTCAGGAAGGCATCGAGCGCCGAACCGTCAGCCTGAACGTAGTCGAGGCGGCCGGCGGCGAGGTCGTTGTTGGCCTCGTCCTGCGTGGCGTAGGTCTTGATCTCGGCTCCGGCCGATCCGTAATATTTCTGCAGATAGGCTTCGTGAATGGTCGAAACCTGGACGCCGATGACCTTGCCCTTCAGCTTGGCAGGCGTGATGTCGAGGTCGCCGGTCTTGGCGCCGATCAGCACGGTCGGCGTGTTGTAGTACATGTTGGTGAAGTCGATCGTTTCCTTGCGCTTCGCCGTGATCGACATCGAGGACCAGATCACGTCGATCTGCTTCGAGGTGAGCGCGGGGATGATGCCGTCCCATGCCACTTCGACGAGTTCGCACTTCTCGTTCATCTGGGCACAGACGGCATTCATGAGATCGATTTCCCAACCGACCCAGGTGCCCGAGGCATCCTTGGAGGAAAACGGCGGATAAGGCTCTGCGGCAACGCCGAACTTCAGGTCGGCCATGGCGGGCGCGGCAGTCGCCATCATGGCGGCGGCAGCGGCGGCAAGAGCGAAACGGCGTGTCAACTTCATAGACTTCTCCCTGTTGTTAGCGGCTGGTCCCAGCCCAGCCGCGATTGTGAAAGCTAAACATATTCGAAAGTGTCCGCCAACTCAGGAATGAAGGGCGGAAACGAACTGGCGGCAGCGATCGCTTTTCGGGGCGCCGAAAACCTGTGTGGGCGGCCCCTCCTCCTCGATCACGCCCTTGTAGAGGTAGATGACGTGGCTCGACACGTCGCGGGCGAACTTCATTTCATGCGTGACGAGGATCATGGTGCGGCCCTCTTCCGCAAGGTCACGAATGACCTTCAGAACTTCGCCGACGAGTTCGGGATCGAGCGCCGAGGTCGGCTCGTCGAACAGCATCACCTTCGGCTCCATGCAGAGTGCGCGGGCAATTGCCGCGCGCTGCTGCTGACCGCCGGAGAGGAAGGCCGGATAGACATCGCGCTTGTCGTAGAGGCCGACCTTGTGGAGAAGTCGCTCTCCACGCTCGACCGCTTCCGCCTTTGGCAGACCCAGCACGTGGACGGGGGCTTCGATCACATTCTGCAGCACCGTCATGTGCTGCCAGAGATTGAAGCTCTGGAAGACCATGCCGAGCTTGGTGCGGATGCGTTCGAGCTGGCGGCGGTCTGTCGGGTGGAGGTTGCCGTCCTTGTGGCGAGAAAGGGCAACCTGCTCGCCCGTCACCTCGATTGTGCCAGATGTTGGCATCTCAAGAAAATTGATGCAGCGGAGAAACGTGCTCTTGCCTGAGCCCGAGGCGCCGATCATCGAGACGACATCGCCCTCGCGTGCTTTCAGCGAGACGCCTTTCAGAACCTCGAGTTCTCCGAACCGCTTGTGAAGATCATGCACCTGGACCGCGAGGGTGCGGTCACCCCTGGTCTGCACTGCAGCTCCTGCCACGCCTGAACCCCCTGGTTGGGCGACACCGCCCTTGTTCTTGTTGCTCATAGAATAACAAGAAAACCGGCAACTGCAATTGAGCAGTTTGCCGGTTTTTGCCGAAAGTGACGTCGGACTGGACGGGAACCCGTCAGTCCGCCTTGGCGCTGGGCTTGCGCTTTGCAGGTTTTTTGGCCTCGACATCCTTCTCAGGCTTTGCCGCCTTGGCGCGCGGCAGGGCCTTGCGTTCGGGCGTTTTCGGCAGCGCCTTCTCTTCGTCGCGGCCAAGATAGTCGAAATGAAGCTCGTCTTCCTTCAGCAGGATGCGGACCGTGCCGCCTTTCGCCAGCTTGCCGAACAGCACTTCCTCGGCCAGCGGCTTCTTGATCTTTTCCTGAATGACGCGGGCTAGCGGCCGCGCGCCCATGGCATTGTCATAACCCTTCCTGGCGATCCAGTCGGCAGCTTCGGACGAGAGTTCGATGTTGATCTGACGCTCAGACAGCTGGGCTTCCAGCTGCATGACGAATTTCTCCACCACCTTGCGAACGACAGTCGGCGGCAGATGGCCGAAGGGAATGACGGCATCGAGGCGGTTGCGGAATTCCGGCGTGAACAGCCGCATGATCGCTTCCTGGTCGTCACCTTCCCGCACGCTGCTGCCGAAGCCGATCGCCTCGCGCGCCATGTCCTGCGCGCCGGCGTTGGTGGTCATGATCAGGATCACGTTGCGGAAATCGACCGATTTGCCGTTATGGTCCGTCAGCTTGCCGTGGTCCATCACCTGCAGCAGGATGTTGTAGATATCGGGATGCGCCTTCTCGATCTCGTCGAGCAGCAGCACAGTATAGGGGTGCTGGTCGATGCCATCGGTCAAGAGGCCGCCCTGATCGAAGCCGACATATCCCGGAGGCGCGCCCAAGAGACGCGACACGGAATGGCGTTCCATATACTCCGACATGTCGAAGCGGAGCATGTTGACGCCCATGACTTCGGCCAGACGCTTGGCAACCTCGGTCTTGCCGACGCCGGTGGGGCCGGAGAACAGGTAGCAGCCGATGGGCTTTTCCGGCTCGCGCAGGCCGGCGCGCGCCAGCTTGATCGACGAGGCCAGCGCTTCGATCGCCTTGTCCTGCCCGAAGACCAGACGCTTCAGTTCGGTTTCGAGGTTCTTCAATACCGAGGCATCGTCCTTCGACACGGTCTTGGCCGGGATGCGGGCCATGGTGGCGATGGTGGCCTCGATCTCCGGCACGCCGATGACCTTGAGGCGCTTGTCCTCCGCAACCAGCATCTGGGAGGCGCCGGTCTCGTCAATCACGTCGATGGCCTTGTCGGGCAGCTTGCGGTCCGCCATGTAACGGGCCGAGAGCTGGACGGCGGTTTCGATCGCATCGTCGGTGTAGCGGACCTTGTGATACTCTTCGTAGTAGGGCTTGAGGCCCTTCAGTATCTCGATCGCATCCGGGATCGATGGTTCGTTCACGTCGATCTTCTGGAAGCGGCGGACAAGGGCACGGTCCTTTTCGAAGTGCTGGCGGTATTCCTTGTAGGTGGTGGACCCGATGCAGCGGAGCGAACCATTGGCAAGCGCCGGCTTCAACAGGTTCGAGGCATCCATGGAGCCGCCCGAAGTGGCGCCGGCACCAATGACGGTGTGGATTTCATCGATGAACATGATGGCGCCGGGGCGCGACTCGATCTCCTTGACGACGGCTTTCAGGCGTTCCTCGAAATCGCCGCGATAGCGCGTGCCGGCCAGAAGCGCGCCCATGTCCAGCTGGTAGACCGTGCAGTTGCGCAGCACTTCGGGCACGTCATCGTTGATGATCTTGCGGGCCAGGCCTTCGGCAATGGCAGTTTTGCCGACGCCGGGATCGCCCACGAAGAGCGGATTGTTCTTCTGGCGGCGGCACAGGATCTGGATCGTGCGGCGGACTTCCGCCTCGCGGCCGATCAGCGGGTCGATCTTTCCCTCGCCGGCTTTCTTGTTGAGATTGATGCAATAAGCGTCGAGCGCGTCCCCCTCGCCCTTCTTCTTCGATGGATCGCCGCGTTCCTCGTTGTTTTCGCCGCCCCCGGTGCTGCCCTGCTGGTCCTGATCGACCCCGCGGACGGGCCGGGCCTCGGACAGGCCGGAACGCTTGGCGATGCCATGCGAGATATAGTTGACCGCGTCATAGCGGGTCATGTCCTGCTCCTGCAGGAAGAAGGCGGCGTGGCTCTCACGCTCGGCGAAGATGGCGACGAGCACGTTGGCGCCGGTCACTTCCTCGCGGCCCGACGACTGCACATGGATCACCGCGCGCTGGATGACGCGCTGGAACCCGGCAGTGGGCTTCGAATCCTCGCGCTCCGCCGAAATCATCTGACCCAGTTCGGTGTCGATATAGCCCGTCAGGCTGCGGCGCAGCACGTCGAGATCGACATTGCAGGCCTTCATTACCGCTGCGGCGTCCTTGTCATCGGTGAGGGACAAGAGAAGATGCTCGAGCGTTGCGTATTCGTGGCGGCGTTCGTTGGCCAGTGCCAGGGCACGGTGGAGGGCCTTTTCGAGACTGCGTGAGAATGTCGGCATGGCCTATTCCTTTTCCATCGTGCACTGCAGGGGATGCTGGTTGTTGCGCGCGAAATCCATGACCTGGGTGACCTTGGTTTCCGCAACTTCAAACGTATAGACACCGCATATCCCCACGCCCTTCTGGTGAACGTGGAGCATGATGCGGGTCGCCTCGTCGCGTCCCTTGCCGAAGAAGCGCTCCAGGACGTGCACGACGAATTCCATCGGCGTGTAGTCGTCATTGAGCAGCAAAACCTTGTAGAGCGAAGGCTTCTTGGTCTTCGCTTCGGTCCGGGTGATGACACCCGTCTGATTGTCGTCCCTTTGACCGGGTTTTTGAACGGGCTGCTTCGGCATGGATCGATTATATAGTTGGTTCGAGACGAAATGGGAGAGGCAATTCGCGGCGATTTTCCGGCAAGACGCCAGGGACAACGGCGGATCACGGAAAATAGTTTCTTCAAACTGGCAATGAAGCGCGAGATTCAGGCAGTCTGAGGGCTTGCCGGGCCGAAGTGCCGCCATGGCCAAGGTGGCTACATGCCACGGTCATCGTCTTCAACAGCGTATAACGCTGGCGTTCCGATACTACAATAATAAGGGGATCGTCGTGAAACGCGTCAGCCGCGCTTGCTGGGAGAGGACTTCCTGGCGGCTGCGGCGGCTGGCTTTTTCTTCACTACAGGCGCGGCGGCCTTTGGCATCGCCGCGGCTTTCAGGGCTGCAAGGGACTCGGCACCGGCAATTTCCATGGCCTGGAGCCAGTGGGCCTCGGCGCGGCCCTCGGGCATGCCCTCGTCTACCCAGAGCTTGTGGGCGATGGCGCGGACACGATCTTCAGAGGCGGGCAGCGAATTGGCGGTCATGGGAATCACCTCTTGTGGATGATTCCGCCTTACCTCAGGTTCTTGTGCAATGCAACAATTGTTGCGCGCCGCAACAATATTTGACCATCTGAATGAAATTTTGTGGATCAGAAACCCGGAACGTTGATGCCCCAGCCTAACAGCGCAAGAATTCCCGCTGTCGAAATGATCTCGTAGGCGAGGTAAAGCCCACCGATCCTGACCAATTTCCTCGCCATCTGTACCTCCCTGGGACGCGTGAAGCCCGATTGCAACATCCGTTGCAGAGGCCGTGCCAGAAGGAACGTGGCGGTCAGCGGGCGAGTTCCACCAGGCGGCGGGTCACCAGGCTGTCTGGCAGCGCCAGCGCGTTTGGAACCGAGAAATGGTTTTCCCCCGGCACCTCCTGATAGTCTGATGCGAGGCCCAGCCCCGTCCAGGCGGCGGCAAGGGAGCGGGCCTGGCGGCGGAATTCGAAGCTTTCCTCAGCCCCGACCCAGCTGTCAAAAGGCAGCTTGTGAGGCACCGGCCAGAACAGCGGGCTGGTGACCTGGGCGCTGACGGCGTCAAGCTTCAGATCATCGTTGAAGGGCGTTGCCATCAATGGTCGCATGTCGAAAATGCCGCTGATCGAAAAGCCCGAGTGGATCATATCGGCGGGCGCTCCATAATGGGTCCAGCCGGTGGCCGCCATGCAGGCCGCGAGGTGACCACCTGCGGAATGTCCCGCAACGACCAGTGGGCGGCGATACTGGCGGTGCAGGAACAACAGGCACTGGCGCAGCTCGTCGATGATATCGGCAATCGAGGCTTCCGGGCAGAGCGTGTAGCTCGGGACCACCACGGCCAAGCCATTGGCATTGGCGCCAGCCGCCATGTGGCTGAAGACGGATTTGTCGAAGCTCCGCCAATACCCGCCATGGATGAAGACGATGATCGGGCCATTGCCGCCCTCTGCCGCATGGAAAAGGTCCAGCCTGTTGCGGGGCTTCGCGCCATAGGCGATGTCGAGCTCGCTGCGGGCAGCTTCGCGGTAGGCCTTGGCATCGGCGTGCCAGTCGAGAATGATGCGCGGATGATCCGGCACGAGTTCGCGGTTGTTGTATTCGGCGGCGATGTCCATCGGGGTTCCTTACAGAAAAGCTTGTGCGGCGGCGCCATGTTCGGCGCGGAGCCGGGCAATATCGATACCAACCGGCATGCCGTCGACGACGCGCCACTGGCCTGCCACCATCACGCGGTCTGCCCGGTGGGCGCCGCAGAGGACGAGCGCGGCAACAGGGTCGCCCGCGCCCGAAAAGCGCAATTCATCGAGGGTGAACATGGCGAGATCGGCCTGCTTGCCAACGGCGATCTCTCCAATATCCGAACGGCCAAGGCAGCGGGCCGAGCCTTGCGTTGCCCAGCGCAGTGCATCGAGATGGGTGATGGTCGCATCATAGGTCAGCCGGTTGATCATCAGGGCGTGGCGGACGCCCTCCATGAGGTTCGAGGAGTCGCTCGAGGCCGAGCCATCGACGCCGAGGCCTACGGGTGAGCCTGCGGCCTCAAGCTCTCTCGTGCGGCACTGCCCCGATGCCAGGACCATATTCGAGGTGGGGCAATGGCAGACACCTACCCCGTGCTTGCCAAGCCGCGCGATGTCGCTGCTGGAAAAATGGATGCCATGGGCGAGCCAGGTGCGGTCGTTGAGCCAGCCGACCTCGTCGAGATAGTCGAGAGGGCTCATGCCGAAGACGGACCGGCAGAACTGGTCCTCGTCATGGGTTTCGGCCAGATGAGTGTGGAGGCGGCAATCATGCTTCTCGGCGAGCGCGCCACAGGCGCACATCAGCGACTTGGTAACGGTGAAGGGCGAACACGGTGCCAGCGCCACCTGGATCATCGCGCCATCGCCGCGCTCATGATACTTGCCGATGACACGCTCGCAATCGGCGAGGATCTCATCTTCGTCCTGCACCACGCTGTCGGGCGGCAGGCCGCCATCCTTCTCCGAGAGGTTCATGGACCCCCGCGTGACCATCATGCGGATGCCGAGCTTGCGAGCCTCTTCCACCTGAATGTCCATCGCGTCATCGAGATCGGCGGGGAACAAGTAATGATGATCGGACGTGGTGGTGACGCCCGACATCAGGAGTTCGGTGAGGGCAAGCCGGGTGGCGAGGCGCATCGACCGTGGTGTCAGCCGTGACCACACGGGATATAGCGCCTTGAGCCAGTCAAACAGCTTCTTGTTGATCGCCTGCGGGTGGGCGCGGGTGAGCGTCTGGTAGAAGTGGTGATGGGTGTTGACGAGGCCCGGCAGCACGACATGGCGGGAGGCATCGAAGATCTCATCGACCGGCTGTGAGGGCCTGCCGCCGGAGGGCACGAGTTCGGCAATGATGCCGTCGCGCAGGACGATTCCGCCGGCTGCATCCCCTGCCAGACAGGCCAGCGGCGATTTCAGGTACAGGCTTCCCATGATTTCTTCCCTGCAAATGACCGGGGGTTGAAACTGCCCCGCAATTCTGTTCACAATAGATGCACGGGCGGCTAGCGGAAGCCAAGACGGATTCCAGCATGGGAGCCCACAGGGAGAAGCAACATCATGACATTCATGAAACGCGCAATCGTTTCTATTGCGGCGCTGGCCGCAGCGGCGGGAATTGCCACCGCGCAGGAGATGAAGAAGGAACTCGGCGCCGGCGAAGGCCAGGTCGATATCGTGGCATGGCCCGGCTATATCGAGCGCGGCCAGACCGACAAGAACTTCGACTGGGTGACGGATTTCGAAGCCAAGACCCAGTGCAAGGTGAACATCAAGACGGCGGGCACCTCCGACGAAATGGTGGCGCTGATGAACGAGGGCGGCTTCGACCTCGTCACCGCATCGGGCGATGCCTCGCTGCGGCTCATCTCGGGCAAGCGCGTGCAGCCGATCAATCCTGAGCTGATCCCCTCCTGGAAGACGGTGGACGAGCGCCTGCAAAATGCACCGTGGCATACGGTGGGCGGCGTTCACTATGGCGTGCCCTATCAGTGGGGCGCCAACGTGCTGGCCTACAATACGAACGTGTTCAAGGAAGCGCCGAAGAGCTGGTCGGTCGTGTTCGAGGAACAGAACCTGCCGGACGGCAAGTCCAACAAGGGCCGTGTCCAGGCCTTCGACGGCCCGATCTATATTGCCGATGCGGCGCTCTACCTGATGCACAAGAAGCCCGAACTCGGCATCAAGGATCCATACGAGCTGACGGAAGAACAGTACAAGGCAGCGCTCGACCTGCTTCGTGCCCAGCGTACCCTCGTTGGCCGCTACTGGCACGATGCCATGGTTCAGATCGACGACTTCAAGAACGAAGGCGTTGCTGCATCGTCATCCTGGCCGTTCCAGGTCAACCTGCTGCAGGCTGACAAGCAACCCATCGCGTCGACCATTCCCGAGGAGGGTGCAACGGGCTGGGCCGACACCACGATGATGCATGTGGATGCCGCGCATCCGAACTGTGCCTATATGTGGCTCGAGCACTCGATCAATCCGAAGCTGCAGGGCGACCTTGCGGCGTGGTTTGGCTCCGTGCCGTCGGTACCCGCTGCATGCAAGGGCAATGCATTGCTGACCGATGCAGGTTGCGAGACGAACGGCTTCAACAATTTCGAGAAGATCCACTTCTGGCGCACCCCTGTTGCCAAGTGCGAATCGCAATCGGCCGGCTGCGTGCCCTACTACCGCTGGGTCACCGACATGATCGCGGTGCTGGGCGGGCGCTGAGTTCAGGTCTTGCACATGATGTCATCCCCGGGCGTGTCCCGGGGGCCCATGTTTCAACGGGCGCGCCAGTTGAACAATGGGTTGCCGGAGTTAGTCCGGCAATGACAGTCCTTGGCGCCAGAGCATTTCAATGACAACAGCCGTCAGTTTCCAGCATGTGAGCCGGCACTTTGGCAGCGTGCGCGCCGTGGACGATGTCTCGCTCGACATCGCAGAGGGTGAATTCTTCGCCATGCTCGGACCTTCGGGATCCGGCAAGACGACGTGCCTGCGGCTGATCGCCGGGTTCGAGCAGCCGACTTCCGGCCACATCGAGATTTTTGGGGCGACGGCGGAGGGCGTTCCACCCTACCGGCGCAACGTGAACACGGTGTTCCAGGACTATGCGCTGTTCCCGCACATGACGGTTCTCGCAAACGTCGGATACGGGTTGATGGTGAAGGGTGTCGACAAGCCGAAGCGCGATGCGAAGGCTGAAGAAGCACTGGCACTCGTCGCGCTGTCGGGCTTTGGCGGGCGGCGGCCCTCGCAGCTCTCGGGTGGGCAACGGCAACGGGTGGCGCTGGCACGCGCGCTCGTCAACCAGCCAAAAGTCTTGCTACTGGACGAACCGCTCGGCGCGCTGGACCTGAAGCTTCGCGAGCAGATGCAGGTGGAACTGAAGACGCTGCAGCGCAACCTTGGCATCACCTTCGTCTTCGTGACGCATGACCAGGGCGAGGCGTTGTCGATGGCGGACCGTGTGGCGATTTTCAACGAGGGGAAGATCGTGCAGGTGGGAACGCCGGAGGACATCTACGAACGGCCGCAAACACGTTTCGTGGCCGACTTCGTGGGATCGTCGAACGTGCTGTCGCCCGCCTTCACGAAAGCCTCCGGAGGGCCGGAGCGGTGGGCGAGCCTCAGGCCCGAGAAAATCACCTTGTTGCGCGGAAATGCTGCGGCGCCAAAGGGACAGCTGAAAGCGGCGGTGACGGTGAAGGCCGTTCATTACCAGGGCGCATCGACGCGGCTCAACACGGTGACGGCTGAGGGACACCAGGTCAATGTGACCGCACCCTCCTCTTTCGGCAGAGTGGCGGATGGCGAAACGCTGACGCTGCACTGGAGTGCGGATGCCTTCCATGTGATGGAGGGCGAACGGTGAGCGTGACGGCGGCCGGAACCGCGGCTGTCGACTTCGGGGGCGGCCTGCTCAGGCGCATCTCGGATGCATTGTTCCGGAAGCCGATGTGGTTTCTGGCGTTGCTGCTGGCGCCGCCTCTTCTTTGGCTCGGCATCGTCTATCTCGGATCGCTGTTCGCGCTGCTGCTGCACAGCTTCTATTCGATCGACGAATTTTCCGGCTTCATCGTCTACGAATTCACGCTCGCGACCTATGCCGAGTTGTTCCGTCTGTCGAACATGGACGTCATCATCCGCTCGGTGGTGATGGCGATTGCAGTGACGATTGCGTGCGCGGCGATGGCGTTTCCCATTTCCTATTACGCGGCGCGCTATGCGAAAGGAAAGTGGAAGGCGCTGTTCTACCTGATGATCATGCTGCCGCTGTGGTCAAGCTATCTCGTCAAGGTCTATGCGTGGAAACTGATCCTCGCCAAGGAGGGCATCATCAGCTGGATGGCGGAACAGACGCACCTGACCTGGTTGCTCGATCTCATCCTGTCGATCCCGGTCATCGGCGGACCGTCGCTTTCGATCAGCTATATCGGGACATTCCTAGTGTTCTGCTATGTGTGGCTGCCGTTCATGATCCTGCCGACGCAAGCGGCACTTGAGCGGGTACCCGGCAATCTGATCGAGGCCTCGGCCGATCTTGGCGCGGAACCGCGGCAGACCTTCAGCACGGTGATCTTTCCGCTGGCGCTGCCCGGCCTCATCGCCGGATCGATCTTCACATTCTCGCTGACGCTGGGCGACTACATCATTCCGCAGATCGTGGGGACGTCGACGTATTTTCTCGGGCAGGCCGTCTATACCCTGCAGGGCACAGCGGGGAACATTCCGCTCGCAGCTGCCTTCACGGTCGTGCCGATCATCATCATGCTGATCTATCTCTCGATCGCCAAGCGCACGGGGGCGTTCGATGCGCTCTGACGGGACGCGGTCCGCACCCTGGGCCTTGAAGGCGACGGCCATCGGCGGGCTCTTGTTCCTGCACGTGCCGCTGCTGATCATCTTTGTCTACGCCTTCACGACGGAGGAGAAGAGCTATCAGTTTCCGCCGCCGGGCTATACGCTCAAGTGGTTCTCGGTGGTGTGGGAGCGCCAAGACATCTGGAACGCGATCTGGCTGTCTGTGAAAGTCGCGTCGATCGCAACGGTGATTGCGCTGGTGCTGGGCACCTGCGCGGCGGCTGCCGTTTCGCGCGCGCGATTTTTCGGGCGCGACTACATCTCGCTCTTGTTCATCCTGCCGATCGCATTGCCCGGCATCATCACCGGCATCTCGCTCCGTTCCGCCTTCAGCGTGATGGACATACCCTTTTCGACATGGACCATCGTGCTGGGTCACGCGACATTTTGCATCGTCGTCGTCTACAACAATGCGCTGGCGCGGTTCCGGCGTACCAGCGGCAGCATGATCGAGGCTTCGATGGATCTGGGCGCCGACGGGTTCCAGACGTTCCGGCATGTGGTGCTGCCGCAGATCGGCTCGGCCCTGCTGGCGGGCGGCATGCTGGCCTTTGCCTTGTCGTTCGATGAGGTGATCGTCACGACCTTCACTGCGGGTCAGCAGGCGACATTGCCGATCTGGATGCTGAACGAGCTTATCCGCCCGCGCCAGAGGCCGGTGACCAATGTGGTGGCGATCTTCGTGATCGCGGTGACCTTCATCCCCATCCTCGCGGCATACTATCTGACGCGGGACGGCGAGCATACGGGCGGCGCGGGAAAGTAGCCTCCGCCCCGCCCTGATCGGCTCAACGCTTCTTCTTTGCGGCTTTCTTGGCCGGCTTTTTCGCGGCTGGCTTCTTGGCTGCAGGCTTCTTCGCGGCAGGCTTCTTTGCAGCTGGCTTGGCGACCACCTTCTTCGGCGTGGCCTTCTTTGCCGGTGCTTTTGCAACTGCCTTCTTCGCCGTTGGCTTCTTGGCCGGGGACTTCACTGCAGGCTTCTTCGGCTTCGGTGCGGTGGCAACCTTCACAGGCGCGGGGGCAATCTCCGGCATTTCCGCCGCCATGGCAGGTGCAGCTGCCGGAGCCTTCTCTTCCATACTTGCAGCGATTTCGGCGAATTTCTCGAAGAACTGGCCGGCCAGCATGCGGGCCGTGGGGTCGATGAAGCGGGCGGCGAGGCTGGCAATCTTGCCAGTCACATTGGCATCGACATCGTAGGACAGTTTCGTGCCCTCCGGCACGCTGGTGAGCTGAACATTGGCGCCGCCTGCGGCACCGCCCATCATCGACTTGCCCTCACCCGAGATGCGGTAACCATTGGGCGGATCGAGGTCGGAGAGAGTGACCGCGCCCTTGAAGCCTGCCTTCACGGGGCCGAGCTTGATCGTCACCCTGGCTTCCATCTCGGTGTCGGAATGCTTGGTGATCGACTCGCAGCCCGGGATGCACTGCTTCAGCACCTGCGGATCGTTCAGCGCGCGCCACACGGTTTCGCGCGAGGCCGGAATAATCACTTCATCAGACATTTGCATCGGTTCTACCCTCCCAGAATCTCGATGCGCGATTATGCCGGAACGTCGCCCCTTTTCCACTGTTCCTTTGTCTCGGCGCGGAACGCCTCGAAGCGGCCCTCGGCAATCGACTGGCGGATGCCCTGCATGAGCGACTGGTAATAGGCGATGTTGGCCCAGGACAAGAGCATCATGCCCAGCAACTCGCCCGAGCGCATGAGGTGGTGGAGATAGGCGCGGGAATAGCACGACAGCGCGGGGCATGGCGATTCCGGATCGAGCGGGCGCGTATCGGTTGCATGCTTCGCATTGCGGAGGTTGATCTTGCCGAAGCGGGTGAAGGCCTGGCCGTGGCGGCCGGAGCGCGTGGGGAGAACGCAGTCGAACATGTCGATGCCGCGCGCCACCGACTCGAGGATATCTTCCGGGGTGCCGACGCCCATCAGGTAACGCGGGCGATCCTTCGGCAAGTGCGGTTCGGTGAACTCAATCGCCTGCAGCATCAGCGCCTGGCCCTCGCCTACCGCCAGTCCGCCGATGGCGTAGCCTTCGAAGCCGATGGATTTGAGGCCCTCCGCACTCGTCCGGCGCAGGCGCTCGTTGATGCCGCCCTGCACGATGCCGAAGTTGCCCCTGCCCGGCTGACTCCCGAAGGCCTTGCGGGACCGATCCGCCCAGCGGAGCGAAAGCTGCATCGCCTTCTCAGCGTCTTTCTCGGTGTGCGGATATTCGAGGCACTGGTCGAGCTGCATCTGGATATCGGAGCCCAGCAGGCGCTGGATTTCCATGGCGCGTTCGGGCGACAACTCATGCTTCCGCCCATCGATGTGGGACTGGAAGGTCGCCGCCTGCTCGGTGATCTTGCGGATCTTGGAGAGCGACATGATCTGGAAGCCGCCGGAGTCGGTGAGAATGGGGCGCTTCCAGCCGATGAACTTGTGAAGGCCGCCGAGCTTCGCCACTTCCTCCGCGCCGGGCCTGAGCATCAGGTGATAGGTATTGCCGAGGATGATGTCGGCGCCTGTATCCTCCACCTGGTCGAGATAGAGGCCCTTTACCGTGCCAACCGTGCCAACCGGCATGAAGGCCGGCGTGCGGATGGCGCCGTGCAGCGTGTTCACGGTGCCGAGGCGTGCGGCGCCATCGGTCGCGTGGAGGGTGAAGGAGAATTCAGGAGTTTCTGCGCGTGTCATGGCGCGGGGAATAGCAGGCTCGCATCGCCATAGGAATAGAACCGATAGTCATTTGCGATCGCGTGGGCATAGGCGGAGCGCATTCGCTCCAGCCCCGCGAAGGCCGAGACAAGCATAAAGAGCGTCGACTTCGGCAAATGGAAATTGGTGATGAGGAGATCGACGGCGCGGAAGCGGTAGCCTGGCGTGATGAAAATGTCGGTCGTTCCGGAAAAGGGTTCGAGGCCGGAGCTTTCGAGAAGGCGGAGCGATGTGGTGCCCACTGCCACGATGCGGCCACCGGCGGCGCGGGCGGCTTTCAGGCGCTTGACGGTTTCGGCGGTGACCTCGCCCCATTCGGCATGCATCTTGTGTTCGGCTGTGTCTTCCGTCTTGACGGGCAGGAAGGTCCCGGCGCCGACGTGGAGCGTTACGAATTCCGTTTTAATACCAGCGTCTTGCAGTGACTTCATCACTTCCGGTGTGAAGTGCAATCCGGCGGTGGGTGCTGCGACGGCACCCTCTTTCTCGGCGTAGATGGTTTGATAGTCGGTGCGGTCCTGTTCGTCGGTTCCGCGCTTGCCCGCGATGTAAGGCGGCAGCGGCATCTCGCCGACGGCTGCAATGGCCTCGTCCAGTATCGGACCATGGAAATCGAAGGCGAGCGTGATTTCGCCCGCTTCGCCCTTTTCCTCAACCGTGGCATCCAAGGTCCCGAGAAGACAGACTTTTCCTTCCGCACCAAAGCGGATGCGATCGCCCTGCTGGAGCTTTTTCGCGGGCTTTGCGAAAGCTTTCCAACGGTGCCCGTCGAGCCGCATGTGTAGCAGGATTTCGATTTTCGGCAGGGTACCGAGACGGCCGATGCGGTGGCCCGAGAGGGCAGCAGGAATGACGCGGGTATTGTTGAAGACGAGGACGTCACCCTTCTTCAGGAACTGCGGAAGTTCGCGGAAGATGCGGTCTTCCAGGCCAACTGGTCTCACAACAAGGAGTTTCGATGAATCGCGCGGGGTTGCCGGGCGCAATGCAATCCGCTCCGGCGGCAGGTCGAAATCGAAATCCGAGACGCGCATTCACGGCCAACCGGAGGCTTCGGCCGCGTTGAGCATCCCTTGAAGGTCTTTCAAGAAATCGACAATTTTGACGGAGCTAATATCTATCTCAAGCGGCTCGAACTTTTCTGTGGTCAACCCAAACAACTTCGATCCGAACTGGCCTCTCATTTGCGGCAGGCCAAGACCAATGGGCTGATTTCGTACAAGCCCCATGGAGCGCTCAGCTTCGTGCGCAAGTGCATGTCTTGCCTGTCGTAAATCGGGAAAATGTCTCGTGAAGAGTTCTGACACAGATTCTCCAGTTAAACTAATGCACTCTCGTATCTTCGGTATGCTAAGCAAGTCAGCTGCATTCTGCAGTTCAAAAACTGCCGCAGGACCAAACGAATGTTGAACCGACATGAGCAAGCAATATTGAACTAGATCGGCACGATACTCTTGGGCTAAACGCGCCAGCGCTTCAGCGCTGCGCGCGGCATGATAGGCCGAAACGATGTAACTGTTGAAAGCATCCTGAAAATGATCATTCCGCGTGGAGGCATGAGACCTGCAACGTGTCGCCATTGCAGAGATTAACGGGTTCAGGACATCTCTGAAGTCCCGGTCGTCATGAAAACCGCGATAAAGCGCGGTCCCAATTAATCTAATTGACCGCTCCTCTGCTTGCAATTGCTCGACATTGTCGGGAAAATCCAAGTCACCTGTTCCCTTTTTGCTGGCAAGCACATTGCCTGAGATAGTTGTCCCGCGAAACTGATTTATACCATGCGTTGGCCATTGAAGAAACGCGAGCGACAGTGGACGACGATCTCAAGATAGAAGCGATGAGCTTAAGATAGAAGTTGAATAAAAAACTTGTTTCTCATGGCCCCGTACAACTCACCGCCCAGGCGCCGATGCCGGGCATGTGGAGCGTTCCGCCCCTGGCGTCGGAAGGCTGGCCGTCCTCCGGGCCGTCTTCAAAGGCCTTGAACACGCGCAGCCTGGCGACGATGAGGTTGACGTTCTCATCCGTCACGTCGATCCACATCTGGTCGGGTGTTTCGAAGGCCTGACCCTTGGTGATGGGGGTGACGCCCTCACCGCCGCGCGTGGACCATTTCCTGTCCGCAACTTCGATCTCGACGGTATCGACCGCGATCACATCCATGGCGCCCAACAGAACGCGGATACTGACCTTCTCGCCGCCGGAGCAATCCATCCACTCGGTGGCCTGCGCTGGCAGGGCCATCAAGGTGAAAAGCACTGCGGCGGCGAGAAGCTGTCTCATGTCACTTCGCGTCTGCCGCGACCTGCATCTTGGCGATCTTGTCCGGCTCGCGCACGGGTTCGCCGCGCTTGATGCCGTCCACAATGTCCATGCCTTCGGTGACCTTGCCCCAGACCGTGTATTGACGGTCGAGGAAGCCGGCGTCGCCGAAGCAGATGAAGAACTGGCTGTTGGCCGAATCAGGGCTCTGCGAGCGGGCCATCGAACAGGTGCCGCGCACGTGCGGTTCCTTCGAGAATTCCTGCTTGAGGTTCGGCTTCTTGGAGCCGCCCATGCCGCTGCCCGTCGGGTCGCCGCCCTGGGCCATGAAGCCCTCGATCACGCGGTGGAACACCACGTTGTCGTAGAAGCCTTCACGCGCCAGCGACTTGATCTGGTTCACATGGTTCGGCGCGAGATCGGGGCGGAGCTCGATCGTGACGCGGCCCTTGGCCTCGCCCTTGGCATTCGCAATGTCGAGATAGAGGGTGTTTTCGAGATCGGCCATTATTGCACTGTCACCTTTGTCATCTTGTCAGGGGTTGCAGGGGGTTCGCCGCGCGCGATCTGGTCAACGCAGGCCATGCCCGCTTCATCGACCTTGCCCCAGACCGTGTATTGGCCGTTGAGGAAATCGCCCTGTGCGAACATGATGAAGAACTGGCTGTTGCCAGAGTTGGGATCGCTGGAACGCGCCATGCCGACGGTGCCGCGCGAGAACGGTTCGGGCGTGAATTCGGCTGCAAGATCAGGCTCCTTCGAGCCGCCCATGCCGGTGCCTGTCGGATCGCCGGTCTGGGCCATGAAGCCCTCGATGACACGGTGGAAGACGATACCATCGTAGAAGCCGGCGGCCGCGAGTTTCGTGATCTGCTCCACATGCTTCGGCGCCAGATCGGACCGGAGCGCGATGTCGAAGGAACAGCCCTTGCTGGTTTCGACGGTGAGTTTTTCCGCGGCGACTGCGGGGGTTGCGAGAAGGCCGGCCGCAAGCGCGGCAAGGCCCAGTTTCCTGATCATGGTGACTCCCATTGTTGTCAAAGCCGTTCCTGACCGGACAGGAACAAAATGTCAATGCAATGACCTTGCGGTGGGTTTCACGGCCCGGTAGCCTTCGGACCGGCGCCATCCCGCGATCCAATATCCGGCGCCCCGGGGGCTTTGATGAAGATTTCGTCGTTCGACCACGTCTCGCTGCCGGTCCGCGATCTGGAACGGTCCAAGGCATTTTACAGGGATGTGCTGGGTCTGACCCAGATCGAGCGGCCACCGTTCAACAACATCGGCGCGTGGATGGCGGCGGGTTCGCTGGAAATCCACTTGACGGTGAATATGGAGGTGCCTTTGAGGCCTGCGCCCGCCGTTGACACGGGTGCCGTTCATTTCGCAGCACGCGTTGCGGATTTCGACGGGACGCGGCGGCACCTGGAGGCGCTTGGGTATGACAGCACGCTGGCCTCGGGAGACCGTATGCAACTGGTGCTCCGTCTCGACGGTCCGGCACCCTACAAGCAGCTTTACATCGTCGATCCCGACAATCACGTCATCGAAATCAACGATGCGGCGGTCAAAGGCGCTTGAGGGCGGCGGCCATGACGTCTTGCGCTTCCTTCGGGATGAAGAGCGTGATGTCGCCGCCCATTTTCGCGATCTGCTTCACCAGCGACGAGGCGATCATGCGGGTGGCGGGCGATGCGGCGAGGAATACCGTCTCGATGTCGGGCGCCATGGCGCCGTTCATCTGCCCCATCTGCACCTCGTAGTCGAAGTCGGACGCATCGCGCAGGCCGCGGATGATGAGGCCGGCGTGGTGGCGGCGTGCGGCATCGACCGCTAGGCCATCGAACGTCGCCACCGTGATCTTCACGCCGGTATGCTCCGCAATGGGGCGGATAACGTTTTCGAGCAGATTGATGCGGGTTTCGGCGTCGATGAGCGCCTGCTTGCCGTGGTGGACGCCCACGCCAAGCACGAGCTTGTCAACAAGGCGGGCTGCCCTCGCGATGATGTCGAGGTGGCCGTAGGTGACGGGATCGAACGAGCCGGGATAGAAGCCTGTGCGTGCCATGCGATCATCAATAGTCCCATCATCATCCTGCCGCAACCTGTCAGCAGGATTTCGCCAGAGTAAAGCCGACCGAGGGAGCACTGACATGACAGATGAAAACCCGTCCTGCCTTTCGCATGTATCGCTTGGCACCAATGATTTGCCGCGGGCCAGGGCATTTTATACCCGTGTGCTGGCGACCGTCGGCTGCAAGGTGATGATGGAGCATCCGGGCATGGTGGCCTTCGGCAGAACCTATCCTGAATTCTGGATCAACGCGCCATTCAATGGCGGACCTGCCACCGTCGGGAACGGCGTGCACGTCGGCTTCATGGCGGTTTCGAAGGCCGAGGTCGAAGCATTCTTCGCCGAAGCGATAGCCGCTGGCGGTACGCCCGACGGCGATCCTGGCCATCGCCATGACTATGGCGAACCCTATTTCGGCTGTTTCGTGAAAGACCTGGACGGCAACAAAATCGAGGCGACGTTCTGGGATTTCGAACTGGCCCGCAAGCTCGGCATGGCGTGAGGCTTCAGCGCCCGCGCAGCGCCATCCAGATGCCGCCGCCCAGCAGGAACATGCCGCTGGCGATTTCCAGCGCGCGGATACGCGAGCGCGACAGGAAGATCCCGGCCTTTCCCGCCATCAGCGCGTAAAGCGTATCGCCCACGCCAGCGATGACCATGAAGGTGAGGCCGAGCAGCACGATCTGCTGCATCGGGTCACCACCCGGCACGATGAAGGGCGGGATCATGGCGCCGAACAAGACGAGCATCTTGGGGTTGGAAATGATGACGATGAAACCCTGCAGGAAGAAGCTGCCATGCGGCCGGGCACGATCGACCGCGATGGCGAGATCGCCCTTCGACCGGAAAAGCTTGATCGCCAACCAGATGAGATAGGCGGCGCCGGCATAGCGCAGCACGTCGAACCACAGGCCCATCACTTCGATGGCGGCGCCGAGGCCCAGTGCCGCGATGGCGAGCCAGATCAGAAAGCCTGCCTGCGTTCCCGCCACGTTCATCAGTCCGGCACGGGTGCCATGGCGCAGGCTGTTGGCAATGATGACGGTGACCGTGGGACCCGGCACAAAGGCAAGAGCCGCGGCGGCAAGACAAAAGGCGATGTAGGATTCGAGCGTCATGACAGCAGCTCCAGCGATGGCCAAGCTAGCCACAGACCGGCTATCACCAGCAAGCCCCCGGAGAGCCAGTCAATCCATTTCAGGCGGCCGCCGGAGAGAAACTGCCTCGCCTGCCCTGCCAGCACCGCGAGGAGAACGCCCGCGCCAGCGCTGATTGCCAGGAAGATCGCCGATAGAGCGGCGACTTGTGGCGCAGCGGGCTGCGCGGGATCGACAAAAGGCGGCAGGAAGGCGGCGAGGAACAGGATCACCTCCGGGTTCGCTACGGCGACGAGAAAACCATCGCGGAAAAGTTCACCCGTCGGATTTTCGCTGTATTTCGAGATCCGCCCGGCATTGCGAAGGCGCGAGAGCCCGAGCCAGATGAGATAGATGGCACCGCCGAGCCTGATCCAGTCGAACCAGGTTCGCATCGTTTCGGCAATCCAGGAGAGCCCGAAACCGACGATCGTCAGCAGCAGGAGGAAACCGATGACGTTGCCAGCGACAGTCACCAGGCCGCCCCGTATCCCATAGCCCACCGCGTTGGCGACGATCACCGACATGGCAGGCCCCGGCTTCAGAAACAGCAGCGCGCAGGCGCCTGCGAAGGCGAGGAGGATTTCAGGCGGCACGGAGGCTACGCGGCAATAGCGCAATGCGTTGCACGACTGCCCTCATCCGCCTGTTGAGCAACATCAAGTCGAGGCGTCATCCTCTTCTTCCGTGATGTGCTCTACCGAGACGACATGCTCGTCATCGGCGACGTCGATCACGATGACGCCCTGCGTCGAACGGCCGGCCTTGCGGATGTCGTGCACCGGGCAACGGATCAATTGTCCGCCATCCGTCACCAGCATGATCTGGTCCTCGTCATCGACGGGGAAGCTGGCGACCAGCGGGCCGTTGCGGCCATTCACCGTCATGGCGACGATGCCTTTGCCGCCGCGGCCGGTAACGCGATACTCATAGGACGACGTGCGCTTGCCGTAGCCGTTCGATGAAACCGTCAGGATGATCTGTTCGGCAGCACCCAACTCGGCGTAGCGCTCCTGGCTGAGGCGAATGTCGGCAGTTGCTTCTTCATCGCTCAGACCCGGCTCGGTTTCTTCTCCGGCAACGGCGCGGGACATTTTCAGGAAGGCAGCGCGTTCGTCAGGCGTTGCCTCGACGTGGCGGAGGATCGACATCGAGATGACGTGATCGCCCTCCTCCAGCCGGATGCCGCGCACGCCGGTCGAGTCGCGACCCTTGAAGACGCGGACATCATCGACCGCAAAGCGGATGCACTGGCCTCGCGCGGTGGTCAACTGCACGTCATCGGAGGCGGTGCAGATTTCGACACCCGCAATCTGGTCGCCCTCGTCCAGCTTCATGGCGATCTTGCCGGCGCGGTTGATGCTTTCGAAATCCGACATCTCGTTGCGGCGGACGGTTCCGGATTTCGTCGCAAACATCAAATGCATGGCGTTGCCGTTGGCGCCTTCCTCGGGCATCGGCAGGATCGTCGTGATGCGCTCGTCCTGGGCCAGCGGCAAAAGATTGATCAAAGCCTTGCCGCGCGCCTGCGGATTTCCGACCGGCAGGCGCCAGACCTTCAGGCGGTAGACCATGCCGGCCGACGAGAAGAACAGGATGGGCGTGTGGGTGTTGGCGACGAAAAGCTTCGTCACGAAATCCTCGTCCTTCATGCCCACGCCCGAGCGGCCCTTGCCGCCGCGGCGCTGGGCGCGATAGGCCGAGAGCGGCACGCGCTTCACGTAGCCGGCGTGGCTGACGGTGACGACCATGTCCTCGCGCTGGATCAGATCTTCGTCCTCGACCTCGCCCTCGTTTTCGACGATCTCGGTGCGGCGTGGAGTGGCGAATTCGTTGCGGATCGCGGCGAGTTCATCCTTGATGATGCCGAGCACGCGGGCGCGCGAGCGGAGGATCTCGAGATACTCGGCGATTTCGAGAGCGAGCTTTTCGAGTTCCTCGGCGATCTCGTCGCGGCCAAGAGCGGTCAAGCGGGCAAGGCGCAACTCGAGGATGGCGCGGGCCTGCTCGTCCGACAGGCGGTAGCTGTCTTCCGCACTGTGGCGCTGGCGCGGATCGGCGATGAGGACGATCAGCGGGGCCATGTCCTTCGCAGGCCAGTCGCGCCCCATCAGGGCTTCACGCGCCTCGGCTGCATCCTTGGAGCGGCGGATGAGAGCGATCACATCATCGATGTTGGCAACGGCGATTGCCAGGCCCACCAAGATGTGGGCGCGGTCGCGCGCCTTGTTGAGCAGAAACTTGGTGCGCCTGGTGGCGACTTCCTCGCGGAAGGCAATGAAGGCCTGCAGCAGGTCCTTCAGGTTCATCAGTTCCGGGCGGCCGCCGGTGAGGCAGACGTTGTTGATGCCGAAGGTCGATTGCAGCGGCGTGAAGCGGTAAAGCTGGTTCAGCACGATATCGGCCATCGCATCGCGCTTGATCTCGATGACGACACGCATGCCGTCGCGATCGGACTCGTCGCGGATGTCGGAGATGCCTTCGAGCTTCTTCTCGCGCACCAGATCGGCGATGCGCTCGATCATCATCGACTTGTTCACCTGATAGGGAATCTCGGTGACGATCAGGGCCTCGCGATCCTTGCGGATTTCTTCCGTGCGAACCTTGGCGCGCATGACCACGGAGCCACGCCCGGTGTGGAAGGCCGACTTGATGCCGGAGCGGCCGAGGATCATGGCACCCGTCGGGAAATCTGGGCCCGGAATGATGTCGATCAGTTCCTCGATGCTGACGGCGGGATTATCGATGACGGCGATGCAGGCGTCGATCACCTCGCCCAGATTGTGGGGCGCCATGTTGGTGGCCATGCCGACGGCGATGCCGCCTGAACCGTTGACGAGGAGGTTCGGAAACTTGGCTGGAAGAACGGTCGGCTCGCGCTCGGAGTTGTCATAGTTGGCCTGGAAATCGACGGTGTTCTTGTCGATATCGTCGAGCAGCGCGTGCGCCACCTTCGCCATGCGGGATTCGGTATAGCGCATGGCGGCCGGCGGATCGCCGTCGACCGAGCCGAAATTGCCCTGTCCGTCGATCAGCGGCAGCCTGAGGGAAAACTCCTGCGCCATGCGCACCAGCGCGTCGTAAATCGACTGGTCACCGTGAGGGTGGTACTTACCGATGACATCGCCGACGATGCGGGCGGACTTGCGATAGGGCTTGTTCCAGTCGTAGCCGTTCTCGTTCATCGAGAAGAGGATGCGGCGGTGCACGGGCTTCAGCCCATCGCGCACATCAGGCAGCGCACGGCTCACGATGACGCTCATCGCGTAATCGAGGTAGCTTTTCTTCATCTCCTCTTCGATGGAGATGGGCGAAATTTCAGATGGATTGGAGGGCGGCACGCCGCCCTTCTTGTCGTCGTTGTCGGCCACGAAAAACCTTGCGAAAAACCCCGGTGAAACCGGCCGGACCGAGGCTCAAAAAACGACGATTCGGCGGCTCCTGCAATGTAGGACGGGAAGGCCGCCGTTACAATGAAAAGCGGTTGATTTTTCGAAAGAAAACGCCAGTTTCAGAGCTTGCGGAACGACACGCTGCGGCCCCGGTACCAGCCATTGTCAGCGACCACTGCAGAACACTCCACACGGCCCCTCGTCCAGGTGGGGAGAACGATGCAGAGTTCATCGTTGCGAACGGTCCAGCGGCCGCGGTCCTCGAGGCCCTGGGCCTTGCCGACGGCGGTACCGTCACGCGTCAGAACAACGGTCAATTCATACTTGCCCTTGACGACGGCCCGGAAGGTGCCGGGCGCCAGCTTGATGATTTCCTGTGCCGTCATCGGGGTATCAGCAAATGCGGCATTGCCGATCGATGCGGAAAGTAGAAGGCCGAGGCTGCAAACTGCACGTGCGAGCATGGCTGCCCTCCATTCATGAAGAAGACAGAGCCTAACCCACTTCAGGCATTATCGCGACACAAGCCCGCAAAGAGCGTCAGTACAACCTCACTCGTGTTCCGATAATTTGAATCAGAACGGTACCTCGTCATCGAGATCGCGAGCGAAGCTTTGCGTCTTGGCGCCGGCGCGCGGGCGCTCCATCGGGCTCGACTGGCCGAATTCATCGCCTCCGCCATAGGAAGACCCCGCCTCGCTGCCGCCGCCTGCCCGGCCGCCAATCATCGTCAGCGTGCTGTTGAAGCCCTGAAGGACGACCTCTGTCGAATACTTCTCGACGCCGTCCTTGTCGGTCCATTTCCGCGTCTGCAGTTGGCCCTCGATATAGACCGTCGAGCCCTTCTTCAGATATTGCTCGGCGACCTTGGCGAGGCCTTCACTGAAAATAACGACACGGTGCCACTCGGTCTTTTCCTTGCGCTCGCCGGTGTTGCGGTCGCGCCAGGATTCGGACGTGGCGATCGACAGGTTGACGATGGGCTTTCCATCCTGGGTGTGGCGCACCTCCGGATCCTTGCCCAGATTGCCCACCAGAATCACCTTGTTTACCGAACCTGCCATAACCAGAACTCCCTGTGTTTCAGCACACTAATCAAACCAAGGCCCTGATACACGCACAGACCGGACCTTATCCACATCCGCAGGCTTATAGTTCTCTTTTTGTTCCCATTCAAGCAGGTTATGACATCGGAACAGGGAGAACATCATGATCAGAGCTATCGCCACGCCGAACGCGCCGAAGCCGTTTTCAAACTATGCGCAAGGGATCGAGGTGACGCCGGGATGCCGCATCGTCCATGTCTCGGGACAGATCGGAGTGACGCTAACCGGGGATATTCCGCCTGATCCGGCGGTGCAGCACCAATTGGCATGGGACAATGCGATGGCCGTACTGGCTGCTGCCGGAATGGACCACACTCATGTGGTCGATGCCCATGTCTATATCACCGACCGGGCGCATATCGCGCTTTACCGCGAAACCCGGGACAGGATGATGAAGGGCCACAAGCCAGCCGCTACACTGCTGGTGGTCGCCGGACTGGCCGACGAACGGCTGGTGGTGGAGGTTGATCTTGTGGCAGCGGCCCCGGCCACATGAGCCGGAGGCGCTGAAAACGGTGTGGCTTAGCGGCGGCCGAAGAGGTTGAGAATGGCAGAGCGCTTGGCATTGACGCGTTCCTTCGCAGGTGCAGCATTATGCTGCCCGTCCTGTGACTGCATCATGGCGGTCGTGTAAACGCTTGAATATGTGTTAAAAACCCAGTTCATTTGATGTCTCCGTGTGCTTCAAATCTGATGTTGCCTATATGCCCTCTTCGCTCTTGCAACACAAACGGCAATAACCTACGCTACCTGTAACAAAAACTTACACTGGAACCTGTCTGTGGCCCGGCGTCTCCCTTCCCTCAATGCCCTCAAGGCTTTCGAAGCTGCGGCGCGGCACGAAAGCCTGACCGACGCTGCTGAAGAGCTATTCGTGACGCATGCCGCCATCAGCCGCCATGTGCGCGACCTCGAAGAATGGCTCGGCACGGAGCTTTTCAATCGCACCGGACGGGGCGTGACTCTCACCGATCCGGGCCGCAATTTCAGCTCGCGGCTGACGGCCCTTTTTGACCAATTGGCGGATGCGACACGCGACGCCGCTGCGGCAGGCAACACCCGGCTTCTCAAAGTGTCAGTCGAGCCGGCGCTTGCTTCACGCTGGCTGGTGCCACGACTCGGCAAATTCCGTGCCCTGCATCCTGATATCGAACTCGCCATCGAGGCCGACTCGCGACTGGTCAACTTCCGGGCCGGCGATGCCGATATCGGAATGCGCTACGGACGCGGGCAATGGGAGGATGTCGACGCCGTGAAGCTCGCCGATTCGGTCAGCTTTCCCGTTTGCGCGCCTTCGCTGGTTGCGGGTGAGTCAAACCTGCGGCCTGCAGACCTGGGGCGCTTCACCTTGCTTCACGAGGAGCGCAAGCAGTGGTGGGAGGATTGGCTGCGCGCGGCGGGCGTGACCAGCGGGGTTGACTGGCGCGGGCCGATCTTCCAATCCCATCTCGCCATCGAGGCGGCCGAGGCCGGCCAGGGTTTTGCGCTGGGCGACCAGATCCTCTGCATGGACTCGATCATCGAGGGCTGGCTCGTCCGGCCGTTCAACATCGACGTGCGCGATTATGGCACCTACTGGATCGTTCGTGCCAAGGGTTCTCGCGAATCCGCCCCGGCTCGCGCCTTTCGCGAATGGGTGATGGCAGAAATGGCAGATACCAACAGAAAATTTGCACAATTGGCCGGTCACAAGCCAACGGGCGTTGCGGCGAAAACTTCAAACGCATAGTTTCCTGCCTCAACAACGGATTTGAACCTGATGCCCCGCAAGAAATACGACTGTTCGAAATGTCCCGGCTATTGCTGTTCCTATCCCGTGATCGAGGTAAAGGACCGGGATGCCGAGAGGATCGCCAAGTATTTTGGCGTGGAGTTGAAGGTGGCCGAGAAGAAGTATTTCAAGTCGGCGCACGGGTACAAGCGCATCCTGCGGCGCAAGACCGACGAGCATTTCGGCAAGATCTGCCAGTTCTTCGACAGTGAGCTGCGGCGCTGCGGGATCTATGAGGCACGGCCCTCAACCTGCCGGGTGTTTCCGGGGGAAGGCCACTGTGGCTATTATGACTTCCTGACATTCGAGCGCAGCGGCCAGGAAGACGAAACCTTCATCTCGACGACGGACCATTCGTCAAACTGAGCCTCGCTCCGCGCTTTGCCAGAAGTTCGAACCGCCAAGCCAGAAGAGAGGCGGTAAAGGCCAAGCCGATAGCGAGGCCTATCCACAGGCCGGGTGAGCCCCAACCGAGACGGAAGCCCATGACATAGGCTGAACCCATTCCGACGATCCAATAGCCCACGCCCGCGATCAGCAGCGGAATGGTGGCGTCGCGCAATCCGCGAAGCGCGTGGGAGGCAATCACCTGCAATCCGTCGAAGACCTGGAAGATCGCCGCGATGATGAGCAAGACGGAGACCAGTGCGGCAATTTCGGCGTAGTTCGGGTCGGCGGCATCCAGAAAAATGCGCGTGACGATGCCGGGTGCCAACACCGGAATAGCCACCAGCACGAAGGGGATGGCCACGCCAATGACCATGCCGAGATTTCCGGCCTGGCGTGCGGCGGGCGGATCGTCCGCGCCCATCCAGTAGGCGACGCGCACCATGGCGGCTTCCGAAATACCCAGCGAGATGACGAAGGGAATGGCGATCCAGCCCATGACCATCTGGTAAGCCGCGAGATCGAGCGGGCCAAGAATGCCGGACAGCAAGGCTGTTGCGGCGAAGAGTCCTGATTCCATGGCGACGATACCGGCGACCGGCAGCCCCAGCGCCACCAGCGGCAGATATCTCCTCACGCCACCGTAATACCAGCCGCGAGCCGGCAGTTTTTCAGCACGAATGAGCCAGAGCGTGTAGGCGCCGAGGCAGAGGCACTTGAACCACATGGAAATAGTCCAGGCGAGCCCTGCCCCGCCAATGCCGAGTTGAGGCAGTCCGAAGCCACCATGCACAAGGCCCTGCATGAGGATGTAGTTCATAATCACGGTGACTACGGTTATCGCCAGCACAAAGCCAGTGCGCATCATGGCGGCGGCGAAGCTTCTGAGCACGCCAAACCAGATGATGGGCAGCATCGCGAAGGCGAAGTTCCTGTAGAACGGTTCCGACATGGCGATCACCTCGGCATCCTGCCGGGCAAGCGTCAACACGGTTTCGAGGTTCAGGACAACAAGGGTGACGATCACCCCCAGTACGCCTGCCAGCAGCATGGCGCGGATGAGTTCGGGGAGTGCGTCCTGCCTGCGCCCTGCGCCGAGGGCGCCCGAAACCAGAACACCGACGACGGAGAAGAAGCCCATCAGCACGATGCACATCTGGTAGGAAAGATCAGTCGATATTCCGGCGGCTGCAAGTTCCAGCGCACCGAGGCGGCCTACCACCATCTTGGCGGTAACGATCATCACCACGTCCGCCAGATAGGCGAAGACCAGAGGCAGCGCGATGACGAGAAGCGCTTTCGCTTCCTGCGGTCTTGACGGTTTCACAAGCACTTCCTCTTTGTGGTCAGCGCCTAGCTTGTTCGAGGGCAAGCGGCAAGGCGGCGTTTCCCGGAATCAACGGGTCAGGCCGCCCTGCCCTCCTGCACGAAGGCGCGGATTTCACCCAGAAACACATCGGCGAACTGCTGAAGTTTCGCCTCGCCGACGCCGTTCACCTCGCCAAAATCCCAACGCGTCAGCGGGCGCTTTTGGGCCATGTCGATCAGGGTACGGTCCGAGAAAATGACATAGGCTGGCACGCTTCGCTGGCGGGCAAGCTTCGAGCGAAGCGCCTTCAGGCGCTGCAAAAGCTCATCCGAAACGCCGCCTTCCTCGACCGCTGCCATCATGCGCCGGGCACGCTCGGCCTTCTTCGAAGGCGCGCTCACGGCAGCGCGATAGCGGAAGGCGCCTTCGCCATTGATCAGTGCACGGCCTTTTGGCGTCAGCCCGAGGCCGCCGAAGCCCGCCACATCGATCGACAGGAAGCCGCCTCCCACCATCTGGCGCAGCAGCGACTGCCAATGACTGCGGCCGTGCGCCTTGCCGATGCCGAATACGGCCAGCATTGTGTGGCGCATCGCTTCAGCCTTCTCGTTCGGCTTGCCGGCCAGAACATCGGCGATGTGGGCGGCGCCGAAACGCTCGCCCGTCGCGATCACGGCATCGAGAATCCAGCGCGCCTCCGCCGTGCCGTCAACCGTTTCCGCGGGATCGAGGCAGACGTCGCAATTGCCGCAGGGAAGCGACTCCTCACCGAAATAAACGAGCAGGTTCTGGCGCCGGCATTCGGGCGCCTCGCAATAGGCGACGAGCGCATCAAGGCGCTTGTGCTCGCGGCGGCGGCGCTCTTCTCCACCCTCCTCCTGGTCGATGAAGCGGCGGCGCATCTGGATGTCGACAAGTCCGAAGACCATCTGAGCGTCCGATGCTCCGCCATCGCGCCCGGCCCGGCCGATCTCCTGGTAATAGGCATCGAGCGAGGACGGCAGATCGGCATGGAAGACGAAGCGCACGTCGGGCTTGTCGATCCCCATGCCAAAGGCGATGGTGGCGCAGACGATGACGCCCGGCTCGGTCATGAACAGGTTCTGCGCCTCGGCCCGGTCTTCCGCGCTCATGCCGGCATGATAGGCGATAGCGCGCCAGCCCTTGGAGACGAGATGAGCCGCGAGTTCCTCCGTCGATTTCCGCGACAGGGCGTAGACAATGCCGCTCTGGCCCTTGCGGCCTTCGAGGAAATCCAGAAGCTGCTCCTTCGCGCCCTTCTTGGGCGAGACCATGAGGCGGATGTTCGGACGGTCGAAGCCCGAGACGAAGACTTCTGCCTTGCCGCCGAACAGTTTCGTCACGATGTCGCGCCGGGTGGCCTCATCTGCCGTGGCGGTGAAGGCGCCGATGGGGACCTTCGGGAAAGCATCCTTCAGGGACTGCAGCATGTCGTATTCCGGGCGGAAGGATGCGCCCCATTGCGAGATGCAGTGCGCCTCGTCGATGGCAAAGAGGCTGACCGGAAGTTTCTTGAGCGCGATGATCATGCGCTCCGTCATCAGGCGTTCGGGGCTCATGTAGAGAAGCCGCACATCGCCCGCCGCGGCGCGCTTCCATATCTCGACATTTTCTTCGCGCCGGGCAGCAGAATTGATGGTTTCGGCGGCGACGCCCGCGAGCTTCAGGGCCGCCACCTGATCCTGCATCAGCGCCACCAGCGGCGAGACGACGATGCTCAAGCCGCCCTTCACAAGGGCCGGCACCTGATAACACAGCGACTTGCCGGACCCCGTGGGCATCACGGCCAGCACGTTGCGGCCGCCAATCAGGTGATCGACGATTTCCTCCTGTCCGGGGCGGAAGGTCTCGTAGCCATAGGTCTGGCGAAGGATGTCGTGCTTGCTCAATCTCGGCTGCCTTGTTCGGGTGTGGCTTAGCCGAAACCTGGTGATTCGGAGCCTGCGGCAATCTGCTGACAGGTGCTGACAGGTGCTGCTGCCATTCTCAGCATCCACGGCGGCGGCTGACAAGGATCGCCAGGGTTCCCAGGATGAAGGCAACAAAGGTCAGGATAGCATTCAAGGCATGCGAAGTCTCCCACTGCCAGCGGGCAGCCGCAATATCGGGCGGGGAAACTGTCCAGTTGTGGGTAATCGCGTTCATCGGAAAAGTGTAGCGCCAGAAGATGACCTGGGTGAGGACAACGACAGCAAATGCCACGAGGGACAGGACCATTGGCAAACGATTTTTCCTCAGCACCAGCGCGTGGATAGCAAGGAGAATCATCGCGGCGTATATGGGCACTCCGAACCATGCCCAGCCCGCATAGATGCGCTGCGTCACCATGTATTCTGCGGGCTCAAGCCCCATCTTGGCGGGATATTCGAACAAATGCGCGCCCGCAGGTATGAGGATGACCGCGAGGCAGAACAGAATTGTGAACTGCAGTGCGAGAAGCCGCGTTGAACTCATGGCTGTAAAACGGATTGGAAATTGGCCGGTTCCCTTCGGGAGAGCCTCCGGTCAATTCCCGACACGACACCTTGCCCATGTTCTCTTTTTGATCTAGTCAGGACCGATGCCAGAGCACAAGAAAGTTTTGTCGATCCAGGGTGCGCGCGAGCACAACCTGAAGAACATTTCCATTGATCTGCCGCGCGACAAGCTGATCGTCTTCACCGGGCTCTCAGGCTCGGGGAAGTCGTCACTTGCCTTCGACACCATCTATGCGGAGGGCCAGCGGCGCTATGTGGAATCGCTGTCCGCCTATGCGCGGCAGTTCCTTGAGATGATGCAGAAACCGGACGTCGACCAGATCGACGGGCTGTCGCCGGCAATCTCGATCGAGCAGAAGACGACGAGCCGGAATCCGCGTTCGACCGTCGGCACGGTGACCGAGATCTACGACTACATGCGGTTGCTGTTCGCGCGCATTGGCGTTGCCTACTCTCCCGCCACCGGGCTTCCCATCGAGAGCCAGACTGTGACGCAGATGGTGGACCGCGTGCTGGCACTGCCGGAGGGAACCAGGCTCTACCTGCTGGCGCCGATCGTGCGCGGGAGGAAGGGCGAATACCGCAAGGAGATGGCGGAGCTTCAGAAGAAGGGCTTCCAGCGCGTGAAGGTGGACGGTGTGTTCCACGAGATCGACGCGGTGCCGGCCCTCGACAAGAAGTTCAAGCACGACATCGACGTGGTGGTGGACCGCCTCGTGGTGAAGCCCGACCTCGGCACGCGTCTGGCCGACAGTTTCGAGACGGCATTGAAGCTGGCCGATGGGCTGGCGGTGGCGGAATTTGCCGACAAGCCGCTCCCCGCCTCCGAGCAATCCGGCGAAAGCGCCAACAAGTCGAAGAACGACACGCATGAGCGGTTGCTGTTCTCCGAGCGCTTCGCGTGTCCCGTCTCGGGCTTCACGATCGACGAGATCGAGCCGCGGCTTTTCTCGTTCAACAATCCATTCGGGGCCTGCCCCAAGTGCGACGGGCTGGGCACCGAGCTGCATTTCGAACCGGACATGGTGGTGCCCGATGCCACGCTGTCGCTTCGCGATGGCGCTGTGCTGCCCTGGGCGCGAACAGGCAACACCTCGCCCTATTACAACCAGACGCTCGAGGCGCTGGCGAAGCACTTCAAGTTCTCAATGGCAACGGCGTGGAAAGACCTGCCGAAGAAGGCACGGGACGCCGTGCTGTTCGGCACGGGAGACGAAGAGGTTTCGATCACTTATGACGACGGCATCCGCGCCTACAAGACGAAGAAACCTTTCGAAGGCGTGATCGGCAACATCGAGCGGCGCTGGCGCGAGACCGATTCCGACTGGATGCGCGAGGAACTTTCGAAGTATCAGTCGGACCATCCTTGCAGCGCGTGCAACGGTTATCGCTTGAAGCCGCAGTCACTCGCCGTGAAGATCGACGCGAGGCACATCGGCGAGGTTTCGGCGATGTCGATCCGCGAGGCAAATAGCTGGTTCGGCGCCTTGCCCGCAAAGCTGAAGCCGAAGGACCAGGAAATTGCCGCCCGCGTGCTGAAGGAAATCCGCGAGCGGCTGCAGTTCCTTGTGGATGTCGGGCTCGACTATCTCAACCTGTCGCGCACCTCCGGCACGCTTTCTGGCGGCGAGAGCCAGCGCATCCGGCTGGCCTCGCAGATCGGCTCCGGCCTCACCGGCGTCCTCTATGTGCTGGACGAGCCTTCGATTGGGCTTCACCAGCGCGACAATGCGCGGCTTCTGGAGACGCTGGTTCACCTGCGCGACATCGGCAACACTGTGATCGTCGTCGAGCATGACGAGGATGCGATCCGGCTTGCGGACTATGTGGTCGACATCGGGCCAGGTGCCGGCATTCATGGCGGCGAGATCATCGCGCAGGGAACTCCTGCCGAAGTGATGGCGAATCCCAAGTCACTCACCGGGCAATATCTCACCGGCATGCAGCAGGTGCCGCTGCCCGGCATCCGCCGCAAGTGGGAGAAGAACCGGTCGATCCGCGTCAAGGGTGCCAGGGCCAACAACCTCAAGAATGTGTCTGCCGAGATTCCGCTCGGCGTCTTCACCTGCGTGACGGGTGTTTCGGGTGGCGGCAAGTCGACCTTGCTGATCGATACCGTCTACAAGGCAGCGGCGCGAAAGCTGATGGGCACGCGGGAAGCGCCTGCCGAGCATGACCGGATCGAGGGGTTGGAGCTTCTCGACAAGATCATCGACATCGACCAGTCGCCCATCGGCCGCACGCCGCGCTCGAACCCGGCGACCTATACGGGCGCCTTCACGCCGATCCGCGACTGGTTCGCAGGCTTGCCGGAAGCCAAGGCGCGCGGCTATGGGCCGGGACGCTTTTCGTTCAACGTAAAGGGCGGCCGCTGCGAGACCTGCCAGGGCGATGGCGTCATCAAGATCGAGATGCACTTCCTGCCCGACGTTTATGTGACTTGCGACGAGTGCCACGGACACCGCTACAATCGTGAGACGCTGGATATCCGCTTCAAGGGCAAGTCAATCGCCGACGTGCTCGACATGACGGTGGCGGAGGGTGCCGAGTTCTTCCGCGCCGTGCCGAGTGTGCGCGACAAGATGGAGACGCTGGAACGCGTGGGGCTTGGCTACATCAAGGTGGGCCAGCAGGCGACGACGCTTTCCGGCGGTGAAGCGCAGCGCGTGAAGCTGGCGAAGGAGCTTTCGCGCCGCGCCACGGGCCGCACGCTCTATCTCCTCGACGAGCCGACGACGGGACTGCACTTCCATGACGTGCGGAAGCTGCTCGAAGTGCTGCACGAGCTGGTGGACCAGGGAAATTCCGTCGTGGTGATCGAACACAATCTCGAAGTCATCAAGACGGCGGATTGGATCATCGACCTGGGGCCGGAGGGCGGCGACGGCGGCGGCGAGATCGTGGTGGCTGGAACGCCCGAGGACGTGGCGCGGGACAAGAAGAGCTACACCGGGCACTATCTGAAAGACGTGCTGCGGCGCGGCCGGAAGGAAGCGGCGGAGTAGCGGGCTTGACCGATCTTTATTTCGCCTATGGCTCCAACATGTCGCTGGCACAGATGGCCGAGCGCTGCCCGGCCAGTCCGCGGGCGGGAATCGGCAGGCTCGATGGCTACCGGCTGGTGTTTCCGCGCTATTCGACCAAGCGGAACTGCGGGGCGGCAAGCGTCGAGGCCTGCGGGGCGAGCCATGTGTGGGGTGTCATCTACCAGATGGACCCCGCAGATCTTGTGGCGCTGGATCGCCACGAGGGATGTGACCCGCGGCGCGCGCCTCACCTCAACAATTACAATCGCCGTCAGGTGCAGGTGCTGAAGGATGGCACTATTCCGGTGCAGTGCCTGACCTATGTCGCCACCCCGCAACAGGGCATATTCTCACCCAGCGCGCACTACCATGGCCTGATCCATACCGGGGCGCTGGAAAACAGCATTCCAGCCGCCTATGTTGAGATGCTGCTTCGGATACCTGTTCTATCCGATTGATTTGTTAAACTGATTACAGATCACGCAAACTTTATCAGTAATACAGGTTGTTACCGAAACATTAATTGTGTATGCGGCAGTTACCAATAACAAACAAAGGCGACACAATGAACTTCGGAATTATTCCTGCATCCTGGTCCGGCCCTCTCCTGTCGGTCCTCCGCATCGTGACCGGGCTGTTGTTCCTGGCACATGGCACGGCGAAACTGCTCCAGTGGCCCATGGTCGAGATGTTCAAGGACGGGGTGCCGATTGCCTCGCTCTTCGGCATCGGCGGCATCATCGAAATTGTCGGCGGCATCCTCATCGTCATCGGCCTGTTCACCAGGCTGACGGCTTTCGTTCTCTCCGGCATGATGGCCGTGGCCTACTTCATGTTCCACGCGCCGGCCGGCTTCTATCCGATCCTCAACGGCGGCGAACTGGCGATCCTGTACTGCTTCGTGTTCCTGTACTTTGCCGCATCCGGCCCCGGGTCGTGGAGCGTGGACGCCAAGCGCGCCTGATCGACATTTATCCACGATGCAAAATGGCCGGGGTGACCCGGCCATTTCTGTTTGGCGAATTCTCTTCAGTTCACCGGCATTCGGGGTGTTCGGCCACATCTCCCGGATCGTCGCAGCCGGAACCGCCCTTGACGCGCTTCTTGCGGCGTTCGACGACCACAGTTCCTGCATCGGCATTGAAACCGGCGGGCTTGTGTGTGGCCGCGGCTGCCGGGCCTGCGATAGCAAGGGCGAGGACAGCGGCCAAAAGGCCAGATGCGATTGTCTTCATGGTGCGGTTCTCCTGTCGGTTGGCAGTGGCGTTCCCCTTGAACGCCCACGCACCATGCAGGATTGCCGATGATGAGAGGCCGACAGGCCGCGTCAGTGACTTGTCAGCCTCCGCGTTCCTTACGGAGCTTCGACCAGTAGTCGAGACGCCGCTTCACTTCGCGCTCGAAGCCGCGTTCGACGGGCTGATAGTATTGCTCGCGGCCCATGCCATCGGGGAAATAGTTCTGGCCGGAGAAGGCATCGGGCTGGTCGTGATCATAGCGATAGCCCGAACCGTATTCCTGCTGCTTCATCAGCTTCGTCGGCGCGTTGAGGATGATCTTCGGCGGCATCAGCGAGCCAGTCTGCTTCGCGCGCTCCATGGCGGCTTTGAAGGCGGTGTAGAGCGCATTCGATTTCGGCGCAGTCGCGATGTAGACAGTCGCCTGGGCGAGTGCGAGTTCGCCTTCCGGACTGCCCAGAAAATCGAACGTGTCCTTGGCAGCCAGTGCCTGTTTTACAGCCTCGGGATCGGCGAGACCGATGTCCTCGTTCGCCATGCGGACCAGACGGCGCGCGATGAAGAGCGGATCTTCACCCGCTACCAGCATGCGCGCCAGATAGTAAAGTGCCGCGTCGGGATCTGATCCGCGTACGGATTTATGAAGTGCGGAGATGAGGTTGTAATGCCCATCCGCCGCCTTGTCGTATAGCGGCATGCGCTGCTGCACGGTGCGGGCGAGCGTTGCCGTGTCGAGGGGGGCACCACCCTCCGGCACCGCGGCGAAGACTTCTTCCAGCATGTTGAGAAAATAGCGGCCATCGCCATCGGCCATGCCGATCATGGCATCGCGGGCCGGCTCATCGGCGGGAAGCGTGCGGCGCTCGAACACTTCGGCGCGGCGGATCAGGGCCTGCATGGCATCGGCATCCAGCCGGTTCAGAACCAGTACCTGCGCCCGCGACAATAGCGCGCCGTTCAATTCGAAAGATGGGTTCTCGGTCGTGGCGCCGACCAAAATGATCGTGCCGTCTTCCACATAAGGGAGGAAGGAATCCTGCTGGGACTTGTTGAAGCGATGGATTTCATCGACAAAAAGCAGCGTCCCCCTGCCCTGCTCGCGGCGGATGCGGGCCTGTTCGAACATCTTCTTCAGATCGGCGACGCCCGAAAAGATCGCCGATATCTGCTCGAAAGCAAGGCCGGTTTCTCCGGCGAGCAGCCGTGCGATGGTGGTCTTGCCCGTGCCAGGCGGACCCCACAGGATAATCGAGGGGATGCGGCCCGCCGCCAGCATGCGGGTGAGCACGCCATCCGCACCGACAAGGTGATCCTGGCCTACTACATCCGTCAGCCTCTGCGGGCGCAGGCGGTCGGCAAGGGGACGCGGCGCGTCCTTCCCCATGCCGGCCGCTTGGAACAGGTTCGACATCAGCCGCCGACGGCAAGCTTCAGGATGCGCCCACGTCGGCTGAGTGTGATGCGCCAGAAACCCTCGTTGGCCTTGAGGACGGACGTCAGAGTTTCAACGCTGTCGATGTCGTTGCCGTTGACCTCAAGGATCAGGTCGCCCTTCTTGAAGAAACGCATGGCCGGGCCCTGCTCCACATTCAGCGCCACGACGCCCTTGAGAGACGAGGGTATGCCAAGCTCGTCTGCCACGGCCGGTGAAAGATTTGCTACCGTGGCGCCCGCGAGCGGATTGCGGCCTTCGATGAGGGTGTCCTTGCGGTCCACGGTTTCGGGGGCGGCCACCATCGTCAATTGCGTTTCACGGCGTTCGCCATCGCGCTGGTACTCGATGATGGTGGTGGAACCAATCGCCGTGGTGGCAACGCGGTAGCCCAGTTCCTGGGCGCTCTCCACCGGCTTTCCTTCGATCGCCAGAATGACGTCGCCGCGCTTCAGGCCCGATTTCAGAAGCGGGCTTTCGGGATGAAGGTTGATGATGAGCGCTCCTTCCGGACGCGCCATGCCGAGAGAGGATGCGATATCGGCCGTGACATCCTGCAAGTCGACGCCAAGCCACGGCCTTCGGATCGCATCGCTGCCGCTCTCGGCGGTGGCGACGACGGTGCGCACCATGTTGGTGGGGATGGCAAAGCCAATGCCGATCGAGCCGCCGCCGCGCGAAAATATCGCCGTGTTGATGCCGACGAGTTCGCCTGCCATGCTGACGAGCGCGCCGCCGGAATTGCCGGGATTGATGGCGGCGTCGGTCTGGATGAAGAACTGATAGTCGCTGACGCCCACCTTGGTGCGCGCCAGGGCCGAGACGATGCCGCTGGTGACCGTCTGCCCCACGCCGAAGGGATTGCCGATGGCGAGGACGAGATCGCCAACTTCGAGCGCGTCAGAATCGCCCAGTTCGAGCGCGGGAAGTTCCTCGTCCGGCACGTCGATCTTGAGGACCGCTAGGTCGGTGCGGGGATCGGTGAGCAATACACGCGCTTCGAACTCGCGGCGGTCCGCCAGCACCACCTTGATGTCGGTGCCATTGGCGATGACATGGTTGTTGGTAATGATGATCCCGGCAGGATCGACGATGACGCCGGAGCCCAGCGAGTTCTGAACACGCTCTCGCGGGCGGCCGAAGGTGCCATCATCGCCGAAGAACCGGCGGAAGAAGGGATCATCGAAATAGCGGTTCTCCCGGCTGGCTACCATGCGCTGGGCAAAGACGTTGACGACGGCGGGTGCGGTTTTGCGCACGACCGGCGCGAAGGACATCTGCACGTCGAGCCGGGATTGCGGCACCACATCCTCGGCGCGCGCGAAAGGTGCGGCCGCCAACAAAACCACGGCGATCAGGCCGATCAAAAAACGCATTTCTCTCCTCACGGGCACAAGCTGCCCCTATCTGCGATCAAGCTTTGTCGACAAGATGACCGAAGTCTCGATCCGGGTGATTCCCGGCAGCTGTCCAATATCATCGATCAGGCGGTCCATCGCCTCTGACGACGAGGTCTTGACCTGGGCGATCAGGTCGAATTTTCCGCTGAGGGTGTGCAGCGTCTCGATCTGGGGGAAGCGCGACAGCATGCGGGCGATTTCCACCTGGCGGCGCGGCTCTATGGCCAGCGTCACGAAGGCGCGCATGCCGCCCTGGTCCATTTCCCGGGAAAGACGGATCGAATAGGCGGCGATGACGCCTGATTCCTCGAGCCGCCGCAGCCTGTCCTGCACGGTGGTGCGCGACAGGCCAAGCTTCCGCGCCAGGGCAGCCACGGGTTCGCGTGCGTCGGCCTTCAGGAGGGCAATCAGCTCCTCATCCTTGGCGGTGACCTGGGTCATTCGTCTAAATGGTGCTTCCTTCGTCAGTCAGACGACTCAACCGTCATATTTCAGCATAATGCCGTGTGTAAACCAATCATCACGGCGCGTATGTGAGCATCTGATTTCGATCCCGTCGCCGATGGAGGTTTCTATGGCCGTTGCGTCCGCCCTGAACGTCATCTCCACGCCGCACTATGCCGATGCCCTTGAAGTCGCGCGCGTGCTGCAGCCGGAAGAAGCCGTATTCTGCTTCAGCGCTGAAGCCCTTCGCGAGCGGCTCGCCGTCTTCACGGCGGGGTTTCCGGGCACGGTGAGTTTTGCCGTCAAATCCAACCCTTCCAAGGATGTCGCCATAGCGCTGGCGGCCGCCGGGCTGAAGCATTGGGATGTCGCCTCCGTTCATGAGATGGCGATGATCCATGGCGTTCAACGCGACGCGCATTTCCACTATCACAACCCGGTCAAGTCGCGGCGCGAGATATCGGATGCCTACCACAAGCACGGCTGCCGGCGTTTTGCGGTCGATGCGCGCGAAGAGGTTCGCAAGATCGCCGAAATCGTCGGTGACGACCGGACGGTGGAACTGGCCGTGCGCTTCGTGCTGCCGCGCGAGCGCACGTCATCGGCGCATGATTTCTCGACGAAGTTCGGTGCGCCCGAACACATCGCCATCGAACTTCTGCAGGATATCGACCGGCGCGGCTATGTGCCGGCGCTGACGTTCCATCCCGGTTCGCAATCGCGCGATCCGCAGGTCTATGTGCGCCATATCGAGGCGGCGGCGCGGATTGCGAAGCTGGCCGGCGTGCATGTGGGCAAGCTCAATGTGGGCGGCGGCTTTCCGGCCAGCTATCCGCACAGCAAACCAGCGCCCTTGCAGAATTTCTTCACCGCAATTGCCGATGCCGCCACGCGGTTTTTCGGCAAGGGCACCGAGCCCGAACTCGAATGCGAACCGGGCCGCGGCTTGGTGGCGACCAGCATGTCGCTGCTGACGCGGGTGAAACTCGTTTGCACCGATGGCGACGACATCTTCATCAATGATGGCGTCTATGGCGGGCTGATGGAGTTCATGCAGGTGCCGGAGCTTCAGCCGCCGTTTCGCGCCATCCGCGACGGCAAGGTTCTGGAGGGCGAGACGAAGGCATGGAAAGTGTTCGGGCCGACCTGCGATCCGCTCGACGTTCTGCCCAGCAAGCTCGATCTTCCGGCAGCGCTGCGCGACGAGGATTTCATCGAGTTCGGGACGATCGGTGCCTATGGCATCGCCACTTCGACCATGTTCAATGGCTATGGCAGCCATCCGGTCATCCCGGTGGACAAGGTGTTCAACGGCTGAAATCTCAGTTGAGGACTTCGTTCTTGACGGCGATGGCCACGGCCTGGGTCTTGGTCTTGGCGCGCAGCTTGTTCATGGCGTTTTCCGTGTAGAGACGAATGGCGCGCTCGCTGACACGGAGGAGCTGGGCCGTCTCCCATGCCGTCTTGCCTTCCGCGGCCCATTTCAGAACCTCGCGCTCACGCGGGCTCAAATCATAGTCAGCACTGGCCGGGCGGCCGATGATCACGTCTTTCATGCGCTGATGAAAGTAGTGCGCGAAGAGATGCATGCTGCGAAGAATCTCGACGCGCATCTCGTTCCAGTGATGGTCGTCGCAATCGAAGTTGATCGAGAACATCGCATCGCCCTGGCCGATCTCACGGATCGGAATCGATATGCCATGCCGCCCGACGCCAAAACTCTCGGCGATCGAGTGCATCGGATTGACTTCCTCATGCGAGGTTCTGACTTCGGCCCAGTCCACAGGCAGCAAGCGCTGAAAACACAGGTCGAAGGCGGGATCCCCGAGGGGCGACATGTCGCGCAGATAGATCGACATGTAGCGCTCGTCATAGGTCGAGAGCCAGGTGAGCTTGTCGGGGATGCGATTGCTGGTGCCGAGAAACCAGTAGGACAGGTTCAGAACGTTGAAGCGCTGCCTGGCGGCGCGCAGATATGAGGCCGACTCGTCTGTGTTGACGAACGGTTTCACCGTCTCCGAGAAGATGTCGAATCGACTGTGCATCGGCCCCTGCAAACCACCAGCTTAGCAGCCAAACGTCTCATTTTGAAACAGTCTGCTAAGGAAATTGCATTGCAAGAGCCGAGCCACGGCTGGATGCCCTAACAAAAAAAGGGCGGCCAAAGCCACCCTCTTTTCGAACCGTTATGAAAGGGCCGATCAGGCGGCCGCTTCTGCCGTATCGTCAGCGTTGAGAACCGGGCCGGAGTCGAGGCCACGGGCGTTGACGTCACGATCGACAAACTCGATGACGGCCATCGGCGCCGAGTCGCCATAGCGGAAACCTGCCTTCATGATGCGAAGGTAGCCACCCTGACGGCCGGCGTAACGCGCTGAAAGCACGTCGAACAGCTTCTTCAGCTGCGTCTCGTCGCGGAGGACCGACATGGCCTGGCGGCGCGAGTGGAGGCCGCCCTTCTTGGCCAGCGTCACCAGCTTTTCGACGACGGGACGGAGGTCCTTTGCCTTGGGCAGCGTGGTCACGATCTGCTCATGCTTGATGAGTGCAGCCGACATGTTGGCAAACATCGCCTGACGATGCTCTGCCGTGCGGTTGAACCGGCGACCCCTGAAACCATGACGCATAACCGTTCTCCTTCAATTCCGGCGCAGGCCTCTAGCCTGAGCCGTTCGGGTTCTCAATAATGTTGTTCGTACTTCTTAGCGAGTTCTTCGATGTTCTCGGGCGGCCAGTTCTGCACTTCCATACCGAGGTGCAGACCCATCTGGGCGAGGACTTCCTTGATCTCGTTCAGCGACTTGCGGCCGAAGTTCGGAGTGCGCAGCATCTCTGCTTCCGTCTTCTGGATCAGGTCGCCGATATAGACGATGTTATCGTTCTTCAGGCAGTTTGCCGAACGCACCGACAGTTCCAGCTCGTCGACCTTCTTCAGAAGGGCGGCGTTGAACTCGAGTTCGGGGCGGGCCTCCTCGATCACGGCCTTGGAGGGTTCGGAGAAGTTGATGAAGACGGAGAGCTGATCTTGGAGAATGCGGGCGGCGTAGGCCACCGCGTCTTCCGGGCTGACCGAGCCATCGGTCTCGACCGTCATGATGAGCTTGTCGTAATCGAGGATCTGGCCCTCGCGGGTGTTCTCGATCTTGAACGACACGCGCTTTACCGGGCTGTAGATCGAGTCGACCGGGATCAGGCCAATCGGCGCATCTTCAGGGCGGTTCCGCTCGGCAGAGACGTAGCCCTTGCCGGTGCTGACGGTGAATTCCATGCGGACTTCCGCGCCCTCGTCCAGCGTGCAGATGACGTGTTCGGGATTTAGGATATGGATGTCGCCCGTGGTCTGGATATCGCCGGCGCGGACGGTGCCGGGGCCTTCCTTGCGCAGCATCAGGCGCTTGGGGCCTTCGGACTGCATGGAAATGGCGATTTCCTTGATGTTCAGGATCATGTCCGTCACGTCCTCGCGGACGCCGGCGATCGAGGAGAATTCATGCAGCACGCCGTCGATGTGGACGGAGATGACGGCGGCGCCCTGAAGCGAGGACAGCAGGATGCGGCGCAGCGCGTTGCCGAGCGTCGTGCCGAAGCCACGCTCCAGCGGCTCGGCCGTGAAGGTGGCAACGCGGCGGCGGTCGCGGCCGGGCTGAACGTCGAGCTTCGACGGACGGATAAGTTCCTGCCAATTCTTCTGGTTCACATGCATCTGTTTTGCTTCCTGTCGAAAATCCGGCTCTCCCGAGGGAGAGCCATTTTCACAAAGATCAATAGGGCATGCCCGTAAAATGCGGGCAAGTGCGGCGCCGCTCAGACGCGGCGGCGCTTCGGCGGGCGGCAGCCGTTGTGCGGAATGGGCGTCACATCGCGGATCGAAGTGACCTGCAGGCCGCAGGCCTGGAGGGCGCGAAGTGCGGACTCGCGGCCAGCGCCGGGACCCGAAACTTCGACTTCGACGGTGCGCATGCCATGTTCCATGGCGGCGCGGCCGACCTGCTCTGCCGCGACCTGGGCGGCATAGGGCGTCGACTTCCGCGAACCCTTGAAGCCCAGCTTGCCGGACGATGCCCAGACGATGGCATTGCCCTGAACGTCGGTGATGGTGATCATCGTGTTGTTGAACGACGAATTGACGTGAACAACACCCGAGGAGATGTTCTTGCGCTCTTTGCGGCGCGGACG
>JALHQC010000010.1:106512-115413 GCA_022842165.1 bacterium | reverse complement strand
GTGCGGAGCGCTTCCGGCACCGCCTGGTTGATGATCTTGAAATAGCCGCCGCCGGCCAGCTTCTTGAACTTCACCAGCGCGAAATCGGGCTCGATGCCGGTCGTGTCGCAATCCATGACGAGGCCGATCGTGCCGGTGGGCGCGATCACGGTCGACTGCGCATTGCGGTAGCCATGCTTCTCGCCGAGCGTCACGGCCAGGTCCCATGCACGGCGTGCGGCAATGGCGAGGTCCATGTCCTTGAGATCGGTCTCGTCGAGTGCCACCGGCGTCGTGCGAATGCCCTCATAGCCGACCGCCGCGCCATAGGCGGCGCGGCGGTGGTTGCGCATCACCCGCAGCATGTGCTCGCGGTTCTTGGCAAAGCCGGCGAAGGGCCCAAGCTCCTTCGCCATTTCGGCGGAGGTGGCGTATGAGATGCCGGTCATGATCGCCGAGATCGCGGCGCAGATGGCGCGGCCTTCGTGGCTGTCATAGGGAATGGCGGCCTTCATGAGCAATCCGCCGATGTTGGCAAAGCCCAGCCCCAGGGTGCGGAACTCGTAGGAGAGCTTGGCGATCTCCTTCGACGGGAACTGCGCCATCATCACCGAGACTTCGAGAACGACCGTCCACAGCCGCACCGCATGCTCGAAGGAGGCGATGTCGAACTTGCCCGTCGCTTCGTCGCGGAACTGAAGAAGGTTCAGCGAGGCGAGGTTGCAGGCCGTATCGTCGAGGAACATGTATTCGGAGCAGGGGTTCGATCCGCGGATCTCGCCCGACGCCGGGCAGGTGTGCCAGTCGTTGATGGTCGAGTGATACTGGATGCCGGGGTCGGCCGAAGCCCAGGCCGCATGGCCGATCTTGTCCCACAGGCTCGCGGCTTTCAGCGTCTGCACGGTCTTGCCGGTGATGCGCGAGGTGAGGTGCCAGTCCGAACCGGTCTCGACGGCGCGCAGGAACTCGTCCGTCACGCGGACCGAGTTGTTGGAGTTCTGCCCCGACACGGTGCGGTAGGCCTCGCCATCCCAATCGGTGTCATAGGTGTCGAACGCGATTTCGGTATAGCCCTGGCGCGCGAACTGGATCACGCGCTTGATGTAATTGTCGGAGACCATCGCCTTCCGCGCATCCTTCACGGCGCGCTTCAGGGCCGGGTTCTTCTCGATCTCGAAGCAATCCTCGCCCGGGCCTTCGCAATTGACGCAGGCCTTCATGATGGCGGTCAAGTGCTTCTTGACGATCTTGGACCCGGTGACGAGTGCCGCGACCTTCTGCTCCTCCTTCACCTTCCACTCGACGAAGTCCTCGACATCGGGATGATCGACGTCAACGATCACCATCTTGGCCGCACGCCGCGTCGTGCCGCCGGACTTGATGGCGCCCGCCGCGCGGTCGCCGATCTTCAGGAAGCTCATGAGGCCCGATGACTTGCCGCCACCCGCCAGCTTCTCGTTCTCGCCGCGCAGATAGGAGAAGTTGGAACCGGTGCCGGAGCCATACTTGAACAGCCGCGCCTCGCGCACCCACAGGTCCATGATGCCGCCCTCGTTGACGAGGTCGTCGGCAACCGACTGGATGAAGCAGGCATGCGGCTGCGGATGCTCGTAGGCGGTCTTCGACTTGGTCAGCCGGCCGGTTTCATGGTCAACGTAATAATGCCCCTGGCTGGGGCCATCGATGCCATAGGCCCAGTGCAGGCCGGTGTTGAACCACTGCGGCGAGTTGGGCGCGCACTTCTGCGTCGCCAGCATAAAGCACATCTCGTCATAGAAGGCGCGTGCATCCGCTTCCGTGTCGAAATACTTGCCCTTCCAGCCCCAATAGGTCCAGGTGCCGGCAAGCCGGTTGAACACTTGCGCGGATGAATGCTCGCCCGTGAAGCGCTCTTTCTCTGGCAGCTTCACAAGCGCCTCGTCGTCCGCCACCGAACGCCACAGCCACGACGGCACGGTTTCTTCCTCGACGCGCTTCAACGCCTTCGGCACGCCGGCCTTGCGGAAATACTTCTGCGCGAGAATATCGGTCGCAACCTGGCTCCACGTTGCGGGAACATCGATGTTCTCCAGCCGGAACACGACCGATCCATCCGGGTTCTTGATCTCGCTGGTCGCCCGGCGGAAGTCGAGTTCGGCGTATGGCTCCTGCCCGGCCTTGGTGTAACGGCGTTCAATGCGCATCTTCTTCAGTCCCTTTGTTCATTCGTTGCCACGAGCACGCAAAATGCTTCCCGCGGTGCTTCTTCCACCCAGTTCGCCGTCACTTACCCTGTTCCGGAAAATCGCGATTCTCCGGCTGCAATTGGCTTTCTTTTTGAGTTTTCCTCTTCGGAAAAGACCTGACCCCTGTCTCTTCCGTAGACCCCACCGCCTTGATCCGAAGATAGTACGCCGGGGTTCAGGGCGTCAATAACTAGTGTGTTAACGAGATGCTAATACCACATCTTGTGTCCACAGCTTGACGCCCTGTGTGGATAAGTTGCACTCCATACGATTCTCGACAGAAGCTCAAGAGTTCCCGGGGCTTATGCGCGCTATACACAGGTCGGTCTCCGCGGCGGTTGATGGTTAAGACGCTGAGTCAACGCGACTCTGGGTCAATAGGTTTCCGCAAGAGTCAAAGTTTCTGGAAGCTGTCCACAGCTTCAAGAGTCCGGAAAGACTCTAGAATTTCGCTCTCTTACCCAAGGGCACGTAGCCGTCCGGCACCCGAATCGGTCCCATCGCCAGCAGCAGGCCAACGGCAATCGCCGTCAGGCCTGCCAGCATCAGCCAGGCCTCGTTGATGGCGAGTGTCAGGCTTGCTTCCTGGATGATGTCCATGACGCCCATCAAGCCAAGGGGGTCGTCGGGGTCGGGCAGGTCCGCCGACCGAATTCCCAACACGGTGGCGGCGGCCTCGGGGCTTGCCGTCATCATGTCGGTTATGAGGCCCGCATGCTCCGCACTCCGCGAGAAGATCACGGTATCGACCAGCGCGATGCCGATAGCCCCGCCTAAATTGCGCGACAAATTGTAAAGCCCACTCGCATCGCTCACCTGCGCCAGTGGCAGCAGCCCAAGCGCGAAGCGCGTCACCGGCAGGATGCACAGCGCGATCGACGCGCCGCGCACCACTTGCGGCCAGAACAGTTCATCATGGCCCGATTGCGGCGTCTCGAAGCCGCTCATCGCCAGCCCGGCGGCAAAGCATGCGAACCCGGCAATGCTCAGTGTCCTGGCGCTGAAGCGCTGATCGAGAAAAACCGTCACCGGCGCCATGATCAATTGCGAAATGCCGGTGACCAGAAGGATCAGACCCACCTCGACCGGCCCCATGTGCCGCACGAAGGCGAGGAACACCGGCAGCAGATAGACCGAACCGAACAGTCCCATGCCGAGAATGAAGCTGATGGCGCAGCCGAAACTCAAGTTCCTGTCCCGCAGCAGCGAGAACTCGACCGCCGGCGAAGGCCGGGTCACCGCCATGTAGATGCAGGACCCGAAAATGGCGAACAGGCCGATTGCCATGGGCGACAGCCAGCCCCGGTCCGGCGCTTCCTTGAGCCCGATCTCGAGGGCCGCCAGCGCCACGGCGATCAGCGCCAGCGATATCCAGTCGAGCGTGGAGAGGAGTGAAAGGCGCGGACGCTCGCGCGGCAGGAAGATAATGGCCGCGAAGGCGGTGAGAATCCCCGGGATGACATTGATGAGAAACAACCAGTGCCACGAGAAATTCTCCGTCAGCAAGCCGCCGGTGATAGGCCCGAGCGCCGGCGCCAGCACCGCCAGCATGCCGCCCATCATCGTGGCGATCGTCTGTTCGGGCCCGCGCCGGAACAGCAGAAAGATCGACGAGAACACCACCGGGATCAGCACGCCGCCGGCCAGCCCCTGCAGCACGCGGAAGGCGATCAGCGAATTGAATCCCGTGCTGAGCGCGCAGCCGATCGAGGCGAGCGTGAACACCGTGATCGCCCCCGTCACCAGCCAGCGCAGTGTGAACACCCGCATCAGCAGCCCGGTCACCGGAATGGCGATCACCTCGGCGATCAGGTAGGCCGTCTGGACCCAGCTCATCCGGTCGGCGCCGATCTTCAGCGCCGCCTCGATCACGCTGAGCGACGTGATGACGATCTGGATGTCCAGCACCGCCATGAACATGCCGGCACACAGCGCGATGAAGCCGATCCATTTGGCGAGGGCCGTTTGCGTCGAGGAGAGGGCAGCATCCGTCATCGCGCTGGACTATGCCCCGCCACGGCGGCGGTGCCAAATGTTCTGATCGGGTCATGCACCTTGTTTTGTCCGCTGCCGCTGCGCTATGCTTCGCGCCATGAAGCGGATGGTGCCGGCTCTCGCGCTGCTGCTCTGGCCAGTTCCCGCCATGGCGATGAACTGGGAAGGGCACGACGACTGGTGGCCGGATTTCGGCCCCGCCCAGGCGCTGATGGAGGCCATTCCCGAAGCCCGTCCGCTGCCGCCCCGCGATTGCCCCGTCAGCCCCGAAGCGGCCAGCCGCAACCCTTACGAACAGATTCCCCTGCCGCGGCACAACTGCAAAGCCCGCCCTGAAAAGGCCGAACCCCAGCGTTAACGCGCCTGTAGCGTGCCACAGCTAACGTGTTCGCCGCGCGAACGGCCGTCCCGGCCGGCGTCACCCGATTGAAGGAACCGACCTGCCGTGATGGACTATATCCAGCCCTATCTGGACTATTTTTCCGCCAATCCGGAATGGGCCATCGCCATCATCTTTCTCATTGCCATGGGCGAGGCACTTCTCATCATCGGCCTCTTCGTGCCCTCCACCGCGGTGCTGGTGGGCGCGGGCATTCTCGTGGGAACGGGGCACCTCGGCTTCTGGCCGGTCTTCATTGCCACAGCCATCGGCGCCATCATCGGCGATCAGGTTTCCTATTGGGCGGGCCGCCTGTTCGGTGAGCGCCTCAAAACGCTGTGGCCGCTGAACCGCTATCCGCAGCTGGTGGCCAGGGGCGAGGATTTCGTGCGCCAGCATGGCGGCAAGTCGATCGCCATCGGGCGCTTCGTGCCGGGCGTGAAGTCGGTCGTGCCGGGCATCGTCGGCATGTTCAACATGAACCAGTGGTTCTTCGTCTTTGTCAACGTCACCTCCGGCACCTTCTGGGCGATTGCCCATATCGCGCCTGGCATCTTGATCGGGCAGGGCCTGGCCTTCGCGGGCGAGTTGAGCGGCCGCCTCCTCGTCGTGCTCCTCGTGCTCCTCGTTCTCATTACGTTGGCGGGCTATCTGATACGCCTCATGGCGGCGGGCGCATCGCCCTATCTCAATCACCTGCTGGGGCGCCTGTCGTCATGGGCCAGACGGCGCAAGGGCCGGTCGTGGCAGCGTTTCGCGCGTGCCATCTCGCCGGACAATCCGCGCTCGGTGCTGATCGTGCTGTTCGCCGCCGTCATCGTCACATGCCTCATTGCAGCAGCCGACCTGGCCTTGCAGGCAGCCTCCGGCAATGCCGTATCGAACGCCGATATCTCGATGTTCAACCTGATGCGCGAAATGCGGAACGCGCCAGCCGACGAGATCATGATCGTCATCACCATGCTGGGCGACGGGCTGGTGATCACCGTTCTCGCCCTCACCATCGTCGCCTGGCTCACCTGGCGCAAGGCCTACCGCGCGGCGATTGCCGCTGCCATCGCCATCGTCGCGGGCAAGCTCTTCGTGCCGGTCATGAAGTTCGGCATCCAGCGGCCACGTCCGCTTGAGCTTCCCTATGGCGGCCCCGAGTTCTTCAGCTTTCCCTCGGGCCATGCCACCATGGCCGCCGTGGTCTTCGGTGTGCTTGCCGTGCTGGTCAGCCATTCCATGGGGCGCTGGGGCAGGGCGGCGGTCTACGCCATCTGCGGCTCGATCATCACCGCCATCGCCTATTCGCGCGTCTACCTCGGCGCGCACTGGCTGTCGGACGTGCTGGCAGGCCTGTTGTTCGGCACGGTGATCGTGGCCGCCTTCGGCGTGGCGATCGAGGCCATCCCGCCCCGCCGCATCAGGCCGGTGGGCCTCCTCGGCGCGGCCTTCATCGCCTTCATCCTGGCGGGCAGCTTCCACGTCTCCCGCAGCTATGTGACGGCGGATGAGATGTACGCCAAACCGGAAGGCCAGATTCTCGTGCCCGTCGCCGACTGGCTGTCGAAGGACTGGGAGCGGCTGCCCTCGCGCCGCATCGATCTAGCAGGCCGCCCGGAAGAACTCTTCATCGCCCAGTATGCGGGCGAACTTGCCGGCCTTCAGACCCAGTTCGAGAAATCGGGCTGGACCGCCGCCCCGAAATGGACGTGGCGCGAAAGCCTTCCCTACCTCAATCCAAACGCATCGTTGCAAGAGCTTCCGCCGCGTCCCGCCCTTCATGAAGGGCTCAAGGCGCAACTGACGCTGACACGCGCCCCCTCCGCTACAGCCGACCAGCGCGATGTGCTCCGCATCTACAAGACTGGCCTCGCCACCTCCGAAGGCGATGCCTACAAGCCCGTCTATCTCGTCAGCCTCACGCGCGAAGTGCGCAGCGATGGCTTTCATCTCTATGCCATTCCCTCGATCCGCGCGGCGCCCGAGTCAGGCATTGAAGAACTTCGCGGCATGTTTGCCGCCGGAGCGGGGCTCACCCGGCTTGCCAGCCACGACCGTTCGGGCGACGTTCAGGACCTGATCGTCGCGTCTCCATGAGGCCAATTCGCCACTGGACGCGGCGGATCGCTTCCGCCATATTCCGCCGCGATTTTCAGGCCCATCCGGGCCTTAAGTGCGGACACGAATCATGTTGTTCCTGAAGCAGCTTTTCACCTGGTGGAACGGCCAGACGCTCAATACCCGTTTCTTTACGTGGCTGAAGGGCGAACTCGTCGGCACCGACCAGTTCGGCAACCGCTACTACCGCGCCAAGTCGGCGCTGCCGCGCTCGATTCCCGAGCGCCGATGGGTGGTCTATAACGGCTACTCCGAGGCCTCGACGATCCCTCCGGGCTGGCATGGCTGGATGCACCACCGCGTGGCCGAGCCGCCGGGCCGCGACGGCTATGAAGCACGCGAATGGGAAAAGCCCCACACGCCGAACCGGACGGGCACGCCGGACGCCTATCGCCCGCCGGGCTCCATTCTGTCGGGGTCCACGCCGGCCCCGCGCGCGGCTGATTATTCGGCCTGGAAGCCTGAATAGGCCGCCATATTTTGGCGCCGGTCTCACCTTAAGCGCGAGTTGAACCACAAAGCGGGGCACAAGCCAGCATGCAGAACTCGACGGTGGAAACCCTGATCGGCGCAGCAGTCGTGGCGATTGCGGCTGGCTTCTTCATCTTCGCCTATCAAGGCTCCGGCAAGGGCACGGCGGCGGGATCCTACCGCCTGCTGGCCGAATTCGACAATGCCGAGGGCGTCAGCATCGGCTCCGATGTGCGGATGGCGGGCGTCAAGGTCGGCTCGGTCGTCGGCTTTGATCTCAATGTCGAGAACTATCAGGCAAAGGTCACGATCGAAGTCGATCCGGCGCTGAAACTGACCGAGGATGCGACGGCCAAGGTCACCTCTGAAGGCCTGCTCGGCTCGAAGTTCATCTCGCTGGAGCAGGGCGGCGCCGAAACGCTGCTGGCCGCCGGCGAGGCGATCTCCAACACCCAAGGTGCGGTCGACATCTGGTCGCTCATCAGCCAGGCCATGTTCGAGAAGAACACCAGCGGCACGCCGCCTGAACCGCAGGCCCAGTGATGTCCGTTTCGGTTACCGAGGCCCGCCGCCAGACCTGGTCTGCCGGTTCATATGATACCCATGCACGCTTTGTGTCCGATCTGGCGGGTGGCGTGGTCGAGTGGCTGGCGCTGAAACCCGGCGAGCGCGTGCTCGACTTGGGCTGCGGCGACGGCGTCTTGACTGCCGAACTGAAAGCCGCCGGGGCCGATATCGTGGGCGTCGATTCGAGTGTCGACTTCATCGCCGCCGCGCGGGCCAAGGGCCTCGATGCAAGGTTGATGGACGGGCAGGCGCTGGCTTTCGAGAACGAGTTCGATGCCGTCTTCTCTAACGCCGCGCTGCACTGGATGACGGATGCAGAATCCGTGGTGAAGGGCGCCCACCGTGCCTTGAAGCCGGGCGGCCGATTCGTCGCCGAGTTCGGCGGCCATGGCAATGTCGCAGCCATCGCGACAGCCATGCGAGCGGTATCTATCCGGCGCGGCGGCGACATGACGCTCGCTGCACCCTGGTATTTTCCGTCGCCCGCTGTCTACAGCGCTTTGCTCGAAGCCAATGGTTTTGCCGTGAAGCGCATCGCCCATTTTCCGCGCCCCGTCGTCCTCACCACCGGCATTGCCGGCTGGCTCATGTTGTTTCGCAAGCCCTTCTTCCAACAGTTTGAAACGGAAGCCGAAAATGCGCTTGCTGAAACGGTTGAACTGCTCCGTCCCGCCCTCTGCGATGCGCAAGGAAACTGGACGGCGGATTACGTCCGCCTGCGGGTCGAGGCGGTAAAACCGTGAAGCTGCGCATAGCCCTGGCCCTTCTTCTGGCAACGGCCGGTTCAGCGCAGGCCGAGCGCCTCTCGAACCCGATCGCGGTGTTCAACGGTCTCGACAAAATCACCGGCATCACCACGACCTTCGAGATCCCGATCGGCGAGGAACGCCGCTTCGGCGGCCTCGTCGTGAAGCCCAATGCCTGCTATTCGAGCCCCATCACCGAAGAGCCGAAAACGACCAGCTTCGTCGATGTCGATCAAGTCGAATCGGACAATACCCGGAAAGACCTGTTCTCCGGCTGGATGTTTGCGGAAAGCCCTGGCCTCAACGCGGTCGAACACGCGATCTACGATGTCTGGCTCACCGGCTGCCGCGATCCCAATGCGCCGCCCCCCGTCATCGAGGCCGCCCCCGATCTCTCGACGCTGCAGGACCAGATCGAGGACGAAGCCGCGGT
>JALHQC010000010.1:0-106412 GCA_022842165.1 bacterium | reverse complement strand
TTGACGAACTGCGCGTCGAGCAGCTTGAAACCGCCGAAGTTCAGACGCGCCACAAGATGGACGAGCGCCACCTTGCTGGCATCCGTCACCCGCGAGAACATGCTTTCGCCGAAAAACACCGCGCCGATCCGCACGCCATACAGCCCGCCCACCAGCCTGCCGTCCTGCCAGCACTCGACGCTGTGGCAACAGCCGATCTTGTGCAGCTGGATATAGAGCGAGCGGATGCGGTTGTTGATCCAGGTCGATTTGCGGTCGGCGGTCTTGGCCGCGCATTCACCGATCACACCTGCAAAATCCGTGTCGATCCGCACATCGAACAGGCGCTTTCGCACGGCCTTGCGCAGCGAATACGAAACTTTCAGCCCGTCCAGCGGAATGATGCCGCGTTCTTCCGGCTCCACCCAATACAGCGCATTATCTTCCGCACTCTCCGCCATCGGAAAAATCCCCGCCGCATAGGCGCGCAGCAGGATTTGCGGGGTGATCGTGCTCATCACGCCTGACGGGCGAGATAGTGCTCCAGCCAGTGGATGTCATAGTGCCCGTCGATGATGTCGGGCTCGGCCAGAAGCTGCTGGAACAACGGAATGGTGGTTTCGATGCCTTCGATCACAAACTCGCTCAACGCCCGGCGGAGGCGCATCATGCATTCGGTGCGCGTCTTGCCGGAGACGATCAGCTTGCCGATGAGGCTGTCGTAATAGGGCGGAATACGGTAGCCGGCATAAAGTGCAGAATCGACGCGGCAGCCAAGCCCGCCCGGAAAATGGACAGCATTGACGAGGCCGGGCGAGGGGGCGAACGTCGTCGGGTTTTCCGCATTGATCCGGCACTCGATGGCATGGCCGGAAAACGTGATCTCGTCCTGGGTGTAGGCCAGGTCACCGCCCGCCGCGACGCGCAACTGCTCCTGGACGAGGTCGAGCCCGGTAATCGCTTCGGTCACGGGATGCTCAACCTGCAGGCGGGTGTTCATCTCGATGAAAAAGAACTCGCCATTCTCGTAGAGGAACTCGATGGTGCCAACGCCTTCGTAGCCGAGCTTTTCCATCGCCTTGGCCACACGGCTGCCGATCTCGTCGCGCTGATGCGCGTTGAGTGCAGGTGAATGTGCTTCCTCCCAGATCTTCTGGTGACGGCGTTGCAGCGAGCAGTCCCGCTCACCCAGATGTACCGCGCGTCCCTTGCCGTCGCCCAGCACCTGGATCTCGATGTGCCGGGGCTTTTCCAGATATTTCTCGATATAGACATCGCCATTGCCGAAGGCGGCCTTGGCTTCCGATTGCGCCGTGCTCATCGCGATCTCGAGGTCAGCCTCGGTGCGGGCAACCTTCATGCCGCGCCCGCCGCCACCGGCGGTCGCCTTGATAATGACGGGATAGCCGATGTCGCGTGCCACGCGCTTTCCCTCGGCCAGATCGTTGATGCCGCCTTCCGAACCCGGGACCACGGGAATGCCCAGCTCCTTGGCAGTCAGCTTTGCCGTGATCTTGTCGCCCATGATGCGGATATGCTCCGCCGAGGGCCCGATGAACTTCAGGCCATGCTCGGTCAGGATATCGGCAAAGCGCGCATTCTCGGAAAGAAAGCCATAGCCCGGGTGCACGGCCTCGGCGCCGGTGATCTCGCAAGCCGCGACGATTGCCGGAATGTTGAGGTAGCTGTCGCGCGCCGGCGGCGGGCCGATGCACACGCTCTCATCCGCAAGCCGCACGTGCATGGCGTCCGCGTCTGCGGTCGAATGGACGGCCACCGTCTGGATGCCGAGTTCGCGGCAGGCGCGCAGCACGCGCAACGCGATTTCGCCCCGGTTGGCAATGAGGACCTTGTCGAACATGATCTACTCGATCGCCACGAGGGCTTCGCCGTATTCGACCGGATGGCCGTTCTCGACGAAGACATGGGTAATCTTGCCCGAACGCGGCGCATGGATCTGGTTCATCGTCTTCATGGCTTCGATGATGAGAAGCGTCTGGCCTTCCTTCACCATCGCGCCGACGTCGACGAAATTGGGCGAGCCCGGCGTTGGCGCCAGATAGACCGTTCCAACCATCGGCGATTTCACAGTGCCCGGATGATCGCCACCGGCGGGCTTGGCGGCCCCGGGGCCGCTGGAGCCGACATCGGCGGGCGCCACATGCACATGGCTGTGAACCGCCGGCGGCGGCGGCGCCTGCATCGTGGTGACGGCGGTAACTGTCTTCGCGACGCGGAACTTCGTGCCCCGCCGGTCCAGTTCGATCTCGGTGAGGCCCGTCTTGTTGAGGATCTCCGCAAGGCTCGAAATCAGCTCGAGGTCGGCATCGCCCTTGGGTGCCGGTTTGCTTGCGGCAACAGTGGCTGCGGCAGGTTTCTTCTTTGGGGGCATTCGATCAACCCTTCTCTTTTGCGGTGATGATGTTGGCAAGCGCCGTGATGGCGAGTTCGTAGCTGTTGACGCCGAAGCCGCAGATCACGCCGTTCACCGCGGGCGCGATGAAGCTGTGATGGCGGAAGGCCTCGCGTTTGTGAACATTGGACAGATGCACTTCGACGGCAGGAACGTCTGCCGCCTTCAGCGCATCATGAAGCGCAACAGAAGTATGCGTATAGGCACCGGCGTTGATGGCGATGCCGGAGGAGGCGGTCCGCGCCTCGTGAATCCAGTTCACGAGTTCGCCCTCGATGTTGCTCTGGCGGAACACGGTGCCGAATCCCAATGCCTTGGCCTGCGCGGCGCAACGGGTTTCGACATCTTTCAGCGTGTCCGACCCGTAGATCGCGGGCTCCCTCAGGCCGAGCATGTTCAGGTTCGGACCGTTCAGTACGAAAATGGGCTTCATCAGGTGGGTGCGACTCCCGGGGTTTCACCGCTTATAGGCGGTCCCCGCAGCAGTTGGAAGCGCCGAGCCTTTATCCTCAACAGAGCTTGCAGCCGCCATCGTCACGCACGGCGGCGATCGCCTTCGTCAGGCCGTCGGCGGGCAGGTAGCCCGGAATGACGTTGGTATCGATGATGAAGGCCGGCGTGCCGCTGATGGCGAGGGCTTCCGCCAACTTGTGGTTCCGTGCCAGCACCTCGGCGACGTCCGGCGCCTGCATGTCGGCTTTCAGCTTGTCGAGGTCGAGGCCCTGGGCCTTGGCGATCTCGTCGACGCTTTCGCGCGTCACCTTGCCCTCGTGGCCGAGAAGCGCCACATGGAACTCCCAATACTTGCCCTGCTTCTTGGAGGCGAGCGCCGCCATGGCCGCATAGTCGGAATCACCGCCGAAGATCGGGAATTCCTTCATCACGATTTTCAGGTTCTTGTCGGATTCAACGAGGCTCAGAACCTCGGGCAGGCCCTTCTTGCACCACCCGCAGTTATAATCGAAGAACTCGACCATTGTCACGTCGCCATTGGGATTGCCGGCCACCAGATCGTCGGGCGAGTGGAACAGTTCCTTGGCATTGGCTGCCAGCGCCGTCTTGCGCTTGTCGGCCTCGGCCTGCTTCTGGCGGTTTTCCAGTTCCTGACTGACTTCGAGCAGGATCTCGGGATTCTGCAGCAGATATTCCCGGACGATCTCACCGATCTCGGCCTTTTGCGCATCGTTGAAGTTCGCCTCGGCAATGGCCGGAAGCGGTATCAGCAGCAACGCCGACGCGAATAGCATGGAACGCAGACGGATGGTCATGGAGGAGATCCTTATCAATTCTCTCAAAGATTGCCGGAAAGCGGACCTGCCGTCCATTCAATCGCGCGTGGCGAAAGTCAAAATATCGTTAGCGCGCGTCCATTCCGGCGTTCCGGTCTTGAACCGGGCCTGGGCGGATTTCGCCTTGCCGGTCGCCAGCTTCTTGTCGCCCATGAGGAGTGCCGCCTCGGCGGTGGAAAGCTCGGCCCGCGCCACGTCGCCAGTGAGGCCATAGGCCCGCGCCATCGCGCGGTGCAGCGAAGGGTCGCTTGCTTCCGATCTCTGGGCCTGCCGCAGGAGCTTGAGGGCCTTCTGCGCATTGGCCTTGCTCTCGGTGTCGATCAAGGCCTGCGCCGTCATCTGCTGGATGAGGCCATTGTTCGGCAGCAGCCGCAATGCTTCCTGCAGCGGCGCCACGGCTTCCGCGGCGCGGCCGTTCTCGAGCAGCGCCTGTCCCTTCAACTCCCAGAAATAGGGGTTCTGGGGCAGGTCCTTCACCAGGCTGTTGATGACGGGCAGGGCATTGGCGATGTCGCCGCGCCGGAACAGCGCGATGGCGCGGGCATAGCGGGCGGGAAGCGAGGAATCCGAGGATGGGTAGCGCTGCATCACCGCCTGCGAGTTGCCCAGAAAGCCCAGCAGCTTCGCTTGCGCCAACTCGTGCCTCAGCATCAGTTCCGGCGGGTCCTTCCTGTCGAAGTAAGGCGATTTCCGCGCCGTGTTCTCGAGGTTGCGGATGCGTTCGAACGGCATCGGATGCGACATGGCATAGGGATCGACATTGCGCAGCGAGGCGATCGACTCGTTGGCAAGCTTGTCGAACAGCGTGATCATGCCCTTCGCCGATTGTCCGGTGGCGGACAGATATTTGAGCGCCGCCTGGTCGGCGGAAGCCTCCATCGACCGCTGATATGCGAAGAAATTGCGCTGCGCGAGGCCTTGCGACCCCGCCATCACGCCGCTGCCGGCCTTGGCGGCCTCGCTGTTGCCGGCAATGGCGCCGCCCGCCGCTGCTGCGATGCCGACGAGCATGCCGATGATCGAGGTAACGCTGGCCCGGTCGAGTTCGACGCCCATGCGGGCAAGGTGCCCGCCGGCGATATGCCCCGTCTCGTGCGCCAGTACGCCGATCACCTCGTTCGGCGTCTTCGCCTGGGTGAGGAGACCAGTGTGAATGAAGATCCGTTGCCCGCCGCTGACGAAGGCATTGATGCGCGAATCATTGATGAGATAGACCCGCACCGATTTCGGGTTGATGCCCGCGGCCTTGAAGATCGGCCTGGTGTAGAGCCGCATCAGCCCCTCGATCTCCGCATCGCGGATCAACCGGGGGGCCGATCGTTTGGCCTGCGAAAATGCCGGAGCGACGCTCGTGAACGCCATCGCGATCGCCACGGCAATCACAACAAAACGGCGCAACACTGAAACTCCTGCAAACATGTCCTGGCCTCTCACCCGCTCAATCGGTGGAGATTGAGGCGAGTTTGAGGCCTAGCGCTTGCTCCACCAGCCGCTCTTGCGTTCAACGGCTTCCGCCGCAACGGTGGGGGCGGGCGGCTGCCACTTGCGTACCGGCTCCGCAGGTATTTCCGCGACGGCGGGAGCAACTGCGGGCGCCGGCCTGGGCGCTGGCGCAGGTTCGGGAGATGACGGCTGTTCAGGTGTTGCCGCTATCGTCTCAGACGAGTCTGCGGTGTCCGCCCTTGCTGTATCGGCGCCCGAGCGGTCACGGCCTTCGCCGCGATTGCGGTCGCGGTTACGGCCCCAGCGGTCGCGCCGCTGCCTGCCGCCGCGGCCCGTCTCTCTGGTTTCTCCATCGGCTGCTTCAACCGGCTCGGCGGATCCTTCGGCGGATTCGGCCGGTGCCTCTTGCTGGCCGTCCCCGCCGCCCGGCGCAAACCCGGCATCGAGGGAAGGCTGGTCGCCCAGTCCCGGAACGTCGCTTTCAGCGCCGCCAGCGCCTGCCTGCTGCATGTCATCACGGCCACGGCCACCGCGGCGCCCGCGGCGGCGGCGGCGCTTCTTGCCGCCGTCCTGCCTGTCGCCATTCTGCAGCTGACGCTCGCCGGCACCTTCCTGCTGGCCGTCGGCATCCTCGTCGCCGTCGTCATCCTCGCTCGCGTCCGCTTCCGCCGCCTCGGCGGCTTCGGCTTCAACGGCGTCATCGTCCTCGTCCTCGTCTTCGAAGGCCGAGTCGATCCGCACCGGCGCGGCCAGCACCTTGCGCGGCGGAATGTTGCGCTCGGGCGCCCGTTCGATCACCGCCTGCGAACCCTTGAGCTCGTCGCTGGGGATGATGAACACCGAGATGCCGTAGGTCGTCTCGATGGTCAGCAGATTGTCGCGCTTTTCGTTCAGGATGTAGAAGGCGATCTCGCGCGTGCACTTGACGGTGAGGTTCTCGGGCTTGCGTGCGATCAGATGCTCCTCGATCGCCCGCAGCACGGAAAGCCCGCATGACGAGATCGAGCGTACGATGCCGCGCCCCTCGCAATGCGGACAGGTGCGCGACGAGCCTTCGAGAAGACCCGGCCGCAACCGCTGGCGCGACATTTCGAGCAGGCCGAAATGCGAGATGTGCCCGACCTGGATGCGCGCCCGGTCGTTCTTCAGCGCATCCTTCAGGCGGCGCTCGACGTTGCGGTTGTTGCGCTTCTCCTCCATGTCGATGAAGTCGATGACGACGAGGCCCGCAAGGTCGCGGAGCCTGAGCTGCCGGGCGATTTCATCGGCCGCCTCGAGGTTGGTGCGAAGTGCCGTGTCCTCGATATTGTGTTCGCGCGTCGACTTGCCGGAGTTGATGTCGACCGATACCAGCGCTTCCGTCTGGTTGATGACCATATAGCCGCCGGAGGGCAGGGTAACGGTCGGCGAATAAAGTCCGTCGAGCTGGCTCTCCGCCTGATAGCGCGAGAACAGCGGCCGCGTGTCCTTGTAGGGCTTCACGTTCTTCGCGTGGCTCGGCATCAGCATCTTCATGAAGTCTTTTGCTTCACGGTATGCGGCATCGCCTTCGACCACGACCTCGTCCACATCCTTCGTGTAAAGGTCGCGGATGGCGCGCTTCACAAGGCTGCCTTCCTCATAGACCAGCGCCGGGGCCTGGCTCTTCAGCGTCAGGTCGCGCACGCTTTCCCACAGGCGGAGCAGATAGTCATAGTCGCGCTTGATCTCGGTCTTGGTGCGCTGGGCGCCTGCCGTGCGGACGATCAGGCCCATGCCCTGCGGCACTTCGATTTCGCGCGCCACTTCCTTCAGCCGGCGGCGATCGCCCGAGTCGGTGATCTTGCGCGAGATGCCGCCGCCGCGCGCGGTGTTGGGCATCAGCACGCAATAACGCCCGGCGAGCGAAAGATAGGTGGTGAGTGCTGCACCCTTGTTGCCGCGCTCTTCCTTGACGACCTGCACCAGGATCACCTGGCGGCGCTTGATCACTTCCTGGATCTTGTACTGGCGGCGCGGCGTCTTGCGGCGGCGCTGCGGCACTTCCTCGAGCGCATCCTCGGCGCCGATCGATTCGACCTTCTGGGCCTCCGGGTCTTCCGAGAGTTCCTCTACGCCGTTGCCAAGCTCGCCTGGCATGCCGCGATCGATGGTAGGCACCGGTGCGCTGGCCTCCACCGGCGAGTCGGCATCGCCGTCGTCGTCTTGATCGTCTTCGTCATCATGAGCTTCGGCCTGGTGCTCGCCTGCGCCGTTGTCGTCGGCATCGCGCTCCGGATTGCCGCCATCGCCCTCGGGATCTTCCGAAATCGACGGATCGTCATGGGTGATGATCATCGGCTGGGCGCGCGACGAGCCGTTTCCGTTCTCGCCGCCATCGTCATCGTCATCGCTGCCGCCAGTTTCGGAAGCGTCGTCGGCGCCATTGTCCCCGGAATTCTCTTCCGGAGCCTCGGCGCCGTCTTCATCCTCGACGTGGTATTCGGCACTGCTGACGCCATGCTCGCTACCCTCGTCATGATCGCCGTCGTGATCGTGCTCGCCATGTTCGTCCTGATGGTCGTCGGACGAATGTTCGTCGGAGGCGTGATCATTGTTCCGGGCTTCGGCGTCACCGCCAGAACGGCCCTCGCCGCCGCGGCGGCGTCCGCCCCGGCCGGACGGCTGGCGGCCACCATGGCCGTTGCCATGGTCCTCGTCGTCACGCTCGCGCTCGCGGGCGTGTTCTTCTTCCTCGTCCGCCAGCAGGGCCATGCGGTCGGCCAGCGGGATCTGGTAATAGTCGGGGTGGATTTCCGCGAACGCCAGAAAGCCATGGCGGTTGCCGCCATATTCGATGAAGGCCGCCTGCAGCGACGGCTCGACGCGCGTCACCTTGGCGAGGTAGATATTGCCCTTCAGCTGGCGGCGTGCGGCGCTTTCGAAGTCGAATTCCTCGATGCGGTTACCCTTGAGGACGACCACGCGGGTCTCTTCCTGGTGGCTTGCATCGATGAGCATCTTGCTGCCCATGTCTCATTTTCCTTTGCGCGCCGGCACGGCAAGGCTCGTGGGCTCTCCGCTCCGGAAAGGAGACGCCGGATGAGCCTTGAGGTGCTGCTGCGCGATAGGGGCACTGCGGGGCCGGCGACATCAGGCGGCACTGACGCCGGAACCGACAACAATCGGTCCTCCGGGTGCGCTCTGGTCGTGGCGTGGGTCATGCCCGAGATTGTCCTAAATGTTCCGGAAATCCGGAACGGTTTTTGAAGTGGCGAACCCTTCCGGGGCCCGCTCATGCCGCGATGGAGAAGGATGACTTTACACATCCGGACCTCGCTCCACGCGAAATTTGACGCCCGGTCATTCATGTGTCGCAGAATCGCGTCGATGACGTACGGGTGACGATTGGCCTTTTATGAGCAGGGGACGGGAATTGCAAGCAAACCCTCAAGGGGCCTCCGGCAACCAATGCTTAACCCTGCGCGTCCTAGCTTGGACACCTGAACAAGGGGGGCCGGATAGCACATGGACACGCCGCAGCACACCATGCCCGGAAAGCGTGCATTTCGCATGCTGGCGCGGCTGGCGCTTGTGCTGCTGTTTATGGCGGGCGGCTTCAAGCTGCCCCCTGCGGCCGCGGCCGAACCCGTAGCGACGGGCGCCCGCATCGGCGGCGACGAAACCCGCACCCGCTTCGTCGCCGACCTGACGGCGGCGGTCGGCTACACGGTCTACGTTCTTCCCGAGCCTTACCGCGTCATGATCGACCTTCCGGCGCTCCGCTTCGATCTGCCGCCCGATTCGGGCAGCATGACGCGCGGCCTCATCACCCAGTACCGCTATGGCGAAGTGGGCGAGGGCCGCTCGCGCATCGTCATCGAAACCGATGGCCCGGTGCTGATCGACAAATCATTCGCCGTCGAGGCCCAGGCAGGACAGCCCGCGCGCATTGTCGTCGATCTCGTCCGGACCAGCGAGGAAGCCTTTGCCGCGGCGCTGAAATCCGACGAGAAGACCGCGATGGCGGCAATCGCCGATGCCGCCGTAGCCGGAAAGCCCGCGCCATCCGTCGCGGCGGCGGAACCCGTGGCGGACGCGCCGCGCTCCGTCATCCCGCTGCCCCGTCCCAAGCCGGGGAAGGAACCAGCCGCGCTTGCGCGGAAACCGGAGAAGCCGAAACGAGCGGAGGGCCGGCGGCTGGTGGTGATCGACCCCGGCCACGGCGGCATCGATCCCGGCGCAATCGGCAGCAAGAAGACGAAGGAGAAGGATGTCGTCCTGGCCTATGGCCTGAAGCTCCGCGACATTCTGAAATCGACCGGCGAGATCGACGTGATCATGACCAGGACCGACGACAAGTTCCTGTCGCTGAAAGACCGTGTCCGCGTGGCGCGCGACAACGAGGCCGATCTCTTCATCGCCGTCCATGCCGATACGGTGCGCGGGCCCGCGGCGCGGGGCGCCACCATCTACACGCTCTCCGAAAAGGCTTCCGACGCCGAGGCCGAAGCGCTCGCCCACAAGGAAAACCGTGCTGACATCATCGGCGGCCTCGATCTCGACACCGAGTCTGAGGAGGTGACCGACATCCTGATCGATCTCGTCCAGCGCGAATCGAAGAATCATTCGTTGTTCTTCGCCAAGCGGGCGGTGGCTGAAATGCAGGGCGTTACCCGCTTCACCGGCAAGCCCATGCGCTCGGCGGGTTTCGTGGTGCTGAAGGCGCCCGACGTGCCCTCCGTTCTGGTCGAGCTTGGCTATCTCTCCAGCAAGGACGATGAAAAGCAGCTCACCTCGCCGGAATGGCGCGCCAAGGTGGCGGGCGCCATGGCTCAGGCCATCGAGAAATATTTTGCCCAGCAGGTTGCCGTGAAGGCGGAATGAACGATCAGACGGACCGGCCCTGAGGCGTCTGCAGCCACCGGGCCGCCACCCAACAGCCACATTCAGCCACTAGCGGAATTAACTGTAGCGGGAATGCCGGTTGTGTTATCCGGCCCCCGGCAACATGCAGGTGCTGAACTAATAATGCTGCGTTTTCTGGGCTGGCTCTTCACCGTGGGTTTCATGGCGTCTCTGGGCGTTGCCGCGGGCGTGACCTACATCATCTGGGATTCCTCCAAGGATCTTCCCGATTACAAGCAGCTCGCCACCTACGAGCCGCCGGTGATGACCCGCATCCACGCCGCCGATGGTTCGCTGCTTGCCGAATATGCCGAGGAACGCCGCCTTTTCGTTCCCGTCAGCCAGATGCCGAAGCGCCTGATCGAGGCCTTCATCTCGGCCGAGGACAAGACCTTCTTCACCCACGGCGGGCTGGACTGGGCGGGCATTGCCTCCGCTGGCCTCCGCTATGTCCAGGTCAAGTTGACAGGCAAGGGCCAGATCGTTGGCGCTTCCACTATCACCCAGCAGGTTGCCAAGAACTTCCTCCTCACCAACGAGCGCTCGCTGGAGCGCAAGATGAAGGAGGCGCTGCTCGTCCAGCGCATCGAGCAGACCTTCAGCAAAGACCAGATCATCGAGCTTTATCTCAACGAGATATTCCTCGGCCTCAATTCCTATGGCGTCGCCGCCGCATCGCTGAACTATTTCGGCAAGTCGCTCGATCAGCTCGAACTCGAGGAACTGGCCTATCTCGCGGCCCTTCCCAAGGGTCCGAACAACTATCATCCGTTCCGCCAGAAGGAACGCGCCATCGAACGCCGCAACTGGGTGCTGCTGCAGATGTTCGAGAACGGCTACATCTCGGACGCCGAAATGAAGACGGCGCAGGCCAAGCCCCTCGAAGTCAACCCGCGGCCCTTCGGCGCCCAGCTTTTCGCCGCCGAGAGCTTCGCCGAGGAAGTGCGCCGCGAACTCGTCACCATGTACGGCAAGGAAAAGCTGGAGAAGGGCGGGCTTTCGGTCCGCACGACGCTTGACCCCAAGCTTCAGCTTTACGCGCGCCAGGCCTTGGCCCGCGGCTTGATCGCCTTCGACCGCAAGCGCGGCTTCCGCGGCCCGATCGAGAAGGTTGAACTGGGCGAAGGCGACTGGGGCGTCCTGCTGAAAGGCAAGAAGGTTCCGGCCGATGTCGCGCCCTGGCGGCTTGCCGTGGTGCTCGCCGTTACCGACACCGAGGCCGTCATCGGCCTGCAGCCGCGGGTGCAGCCCGACGGCAATCAGGCGCCGGAGCGCGAGAAGGCCAACGTGCCGCTCGACCTGCTGAAATGGGCCAGGGCCTATGTCGATGGCACGGCACTGGGCCCGGAAGTCAAGGCGCCCGCCGATGTGCTGGCGCCGGGCGATGTCATCTATGTCGCCCCCAGCAAGGACCCCGCACACTGGCACCTCGTCCAGATGCCCGACGTCGAAGGCGCGATGGTGGCGATGGACCCGCACACCGGCCGTGTGCTCTCGCTCGTCGGCGGTTTCTCCTATGGCCGCAGCCAGTTCAACCGCGCGGTTCAGGCGCTGCGCCAGCCGGGCTCGTCCTTCAAGCCGATCGTCTATGCGGCAGCGCTCGACAACGGCTATTCGCCGGCCTCCGTGGTGCTGGATGCCGCCATCGAGTTCAAGATGCCCGATGGCTCGATGTGGAAGCCCAAGAACTATCAGGACAAGTTCTTCGGCCCCTCGACGCTTCGCCGCGGCATCGAACAGTCGCGCAACGTGATGACGGTGCGCCTCGCCGATGAACTCGGCATGACCAAGATCGCCGATCTCTCGCAGCGCCTGGGGATTTACGACAAGCTGCCCCGCCAGCTCGCCATGGCGCTGGGCGCCGGCGAAACCACGCTGATGAAGATGGTCACCGCCTATGCCATGATCGACAATGGCGGCAAGAAGATCGACGCATCGCTCATCGACCGCATCCAGGACCGTTACGGCCGCACCATCTTCCGCCATGATGGCCGCGACTGCGGCGGCTGCACCTCTGCGCAATGGACGCCTGAACTCCCCGAGCCCGAATTGCTTGACGTGCGCGAGCAGGTGATGAGTCCCTATACCGCCTACCAGATCACCTCGATGATGGAAGGCGTGGTGGAGCGCGGCACCGGCAAGAAGATGAAGATCGTCGGCAAGCCCATCGCCGGCAAGACCGGAACCTCCAACGACGAGCGAGACGCCTGGTTCATCGGCTACACGCCCGATCTCGTGGTCGGCGCCTATATCGGCTACGACAATCCGAAGCCCATGGGCCGCGGCCGCACCGGCGGCGAACTTGCGGCCCCCATCGTGGCCGATTTCATGCGTCTCGCGCTGCGCGACAAGGCGGCGACGCCGTTCCGCGTGCCCCGCGCCATCGAATTGATGCCGATCGACGCGAAATCCGGCAAGCGCGGCATCTTCGGCAAGGAGGGCGTCATCCTCGAAGCCTTCAAGCCGGGAGACGAGCCGCCCGACGCGACGAAGATCATCGGCGAGGATACGGTAACGGCGGCGGCCGCATCGCCGGGCGAAGGCGTGGTCCTCACGCCGCAACAGCAGCAGCCCGTTCAGCCCCCGCCGGACAATGGCGGGTTGACGACACAGGGCGGCGGCCTCTATTGAGCCGCCAGCACATTACTCGAAATTGAGCAGGAATCATGCGCGCTGAAGTCACGTCGCTGGTCGACGACATGAAGCAGTCCATCGGACTGCTGAGGAGGCATCTTTGACTGGGACAATGCCCTCCGCCGCCTCGCCGAACTGAACGCCAAGTCTGAAGACCCGTCGATCTGGAACGATCCCCAGAAGGCGCAGGAGATCATGCGCAAGCGCCAGGATCTCGACACCCGCATCAGCATGATCCGCGGCCTCGAACAGTCGATCGCCGACAACACCGAACTGATCGAGATGGGCGAGATGGAAGGCGACCAGTCAATCGTGACCGAGGCCGAAAGGGCGCTTTTCGCCATGAAGCCCAAGCTCGCCGAAACCGAGATCGAGACGCTGTTGTCGGGCGAGGCCGACGCCAACGACGCCTATGTGCAGATCAATGCGGGCGCCGGCGGCACCGAAAGCCAGGACTGGGCCTCGATGCTGATGCGCATGTATATGCGCTACGCCAACAAATATGGCTACAAGGCCGAGGTGCTGGACGAGCATCCGGGCGAAGAAGCGGGCATCAAGTCCTGCACGCTGCAGATCAAGGGCCACAATGCCTACGGGAAACTCAAGACCGAGTCGGGCGTGCATCGCCTCGTGCGCATCTCGCCCTATGATTCGAACGCGCGCCGCCACACCTCGTTCTCATCCGTCTGGGTCTATCCGGTGGTCGACGACAACATCAACATCGAGGTCGTGGACAGCGACCTGAAGGTCGACACCTACCGTGCGTCCGGCGCCGGTGGCCAGCACATCAACACGACCGATTCTGCCGTCCGCATCACCCATATCCCGAGCGGCATCATCGTCGCCTGCCAGGCCGAGCGCTCGCAGCACAAGAACCGCGCCACGGCGATCAAGATGCTGAAGGCCCGGCTCTACGAAATGGAACTGCAGAAGCAGCAGGAAAAGATCGACGCCGCCAACGCCAAGAAAACCGAGATCGGCTGGGGCCACCAGATCCGCTCCTACGTGCTCCAGCCCTATCAGCTGGTGAAAGACCTCCGCACCGGCCACACGTCAACCGCGCCGGGCGACGTGCTGGACGGCGAAGTCGAGGAATTCATCCAGGCCTCGCTCTCCCACAAGGTGCGCGGCGGCGGCGATCAGGTGGTGGAAGATATCGACTAAGGGTCTCGTTCTCTGAGGCGCGTGTTTGCTCCTACCCCAATGCATCGTTCGTGCCCAAGCCGGCAGCATGGGATCATGACTTGACTGCACAAGGGAGTTGAAATTTGAGGACGTACCACTAAACTGCCCTATGGAAAGGGGCAGGGTTGAGCGGGGACCATATCAAGGCCGCACTTGCGGCAGTACTTCTTGCATTCGGGGTTGCAGCCTCCGGTGTTCTGATGGCTATCTATATCAAACTCCGGATCCGGAAATTTTCAAAATCGCCTGAGTCTTCAAGTGTTTCGGACGAACTGGGGCTTCTACTGCTCGTGACAATCGGAATGCTGTTGTCCTCGATAGTGCTGGCTTTCATCCTAACCGAACAGCACCGTCGTAGTATTGGCGATTACGAGAGCTTCGTGACTAGGGCAGCGCTGCGGGACATGCTTGTTTCGGCTGTCGACTTCTACGTGACGGCGGGAGTCGGACTGGTGTCCGCGTCAGTCATCAGTCGGTTGACGAAAGTCCGGTCGATCAGAGTGCTCCTTGGCGGAAGTCTAGTCGCTGGTGCATTGCTAGTTTATCCCGCCTATTACACCATCCCGATGCTCGTAGACGTTCCGGACGAATTCGTTCAATTCATTTTGTACAGATTGAGTGATACAGTTTCATTGCCTCTGGATGCTGCGCAATGGGTTGCAGGTGCGATCGACGAACCGCGTTCCGCTTGGACTTACTTCGTTCAATTCCTGGAATACAATAAAGGAAACCACTTCGTCCTCGCAGGATATTACTCGAAGTGGGTCATCGTATTCACAATCATCTATGCGTTCGGAAGCCTGTTCACCCGCTTGCCACGCCCGGAGTAAAGCTAGCTATACCGGATTTCACTGACGTCCCATCGCGCATGTCTCTTGCGGTTTCACCCGGAGTTCGGGCAGTCTCCCCGTTGGAAGGAGACCCGCCATGCTCAATCTCGATCCGCGCCTCTATGTCGATCCCGCTGTGTTCATCCGTGAGCGCAGCGAGATTTTTGCCCGAACCTGGCAGCTCCTGGGGCCAGCCTCACAGGTGGCCGAGCGCGGGCAATATGTGGCCGCCGATATCGCCGGCATCAAGGTCTTCGCCATCCGCGGCCGTGATGGGCAACTCCGCGCCTTCCGCAACGTCTGCCGTCACAGGGGCGCGCAATTGCTGGAGGAAGGGGCCGGCCGCTGCGCCACCATCCGCTGTCCCTATCACCAGTGGGTGTTTTCCGACGACGGCAGCCTCATCAACGCACCGTGGTTTGGAACGGAGCCCGGCTTCGATGCGAAGGAATGGCCGCTGGACCCTATCCACGTCGCCGAATGGCGCGGCCTTCTCTTCGTCGCCATGGATCCGCAGGAAGACCTCGTCTCGCAGCTTGGCGAACTTGTGGACGAGTTGAAGGACGAACCCATCGAATCCTACCAATCGGTGCGCAGCGCGACGGTGAACTTCGACGCCAACTGGAAAATCTACACCGACAATTTTGTCGAGGGCTACCATATCCCCGGCATCCATCCGAAGTTCTTCGCCGCCATCAATTTCGAGGAATTCAAGACCACCGCCCACAAGGGCTTCATCCGCATGACGGCGCCTCCGAAGGAGGGCCTGTTCTATCGCGGTAAGTGGCTGTGGATGTGGCCGAACTGGACGCTCTCGCTCTTCGAGGGCGGCATGAACACGTCGCGCATCAACCCCACCAGTACCGACCGCACCGAACAGCTCTATCATTTCTATTTCGCCGATACTTCCGCCGCACACGACGACAAGCGCAGCGACACGATCGAACGCAACCTCGCGGTCGTTCGCGAGGACTATGAGATCTGTGTGAAGACCCACAGGAACTACGCCACCGGCAACTACAGTTCCGGCCCGCTCTCGCCCCGCCACGAACAGGGCGTGCATTACTTCCAGGCCCGCGTGAAGGAAAGTCTCGGCGCCTAAAGCTTCTTGTAGAAAATCGACGTCGCGTCCGGTTTGCCGCTAGGCGACAGCGCATAGTCCGGAATGCGGCCGATGCAGGTAAAGCCGAGGCCCCGGTAGAAGCTCTCCGCCGGGCTGTCCGAAACGGTGTCGAAAGTCAGCAGGGACAGTCTCATCTCGCGCGCCTTTGCTTCCAGCGCATCGAGCAGCAGTTTTCCTACGCCGCGCCGCCGGTGGCTGCTCAGCACCAGCATCTTGGCGATGTCGCCGCGATGCGGCTGATTGGGCGGCCACGCCTTGTCGAGCGTCACGGTGCCGATGATGTCTGCACCATCGAAGGCCGCAAACACGATCTTCGATCCGCCATCGACGTTCTGCGTCTGATCCGTCCAATAGCGCGCGCCGTCCGCATCGGTAAACGGCAGCATGAAGCTCACGCCCGCGCCACCGTTGACGGCATCCGCCAGGATATGCCCAAGCCGCGGAATGCTGGCGCGGAACTCATCAGGCGTCAGCGCACGCACCAGCATCAGGACAGCACTTCCACTGAAAGCGGCCGCGAGTCAGCGCCAAGGTGATAGACGACCGGCACGCCGGTATCGAGTTCGCGCTTGATGATCTGGTCGGGCGTCAGTCCCTCGATCGCCATGATCAGTGAACGGATCGAATTGCCGTGCGCCGCCACCAGCACGCGCTTTCCCGACAGCACATCGGGCTGGATGCGGTGCATGTAATAGGGCAGCGACCGCGCGAGCGTATCCTTCAGGCTTTCGCCTCCGGGCGGCGGCACGTCATAGGAGCGTCGCCAGATATGCACCTGTTCCTCACCCCATTTCTTGCGGGCATCGTCCTTGTTGAGGCCGGTCAGCTCGCCATAGTCGCGCTCGTTCAGCGCCTGGTCGCGGACCGTGTGGAGATCGGGCTGGCCCAGCTCGTCCAGCATGATCTTCAGCGTGTGCTGCGCGCGGGTGAGAACGCTCGTATAGGCGATGTCGAACCGGAAGCCTTTGGCCTTCAGTTTCTGCCCGGCGGCATGCGCCTCAGCGATACCCTGTTCGGTCAGGTCCGGATCCTTCCAGCCGGTGAACAGGTTCTTGAGGTTCCATTCGCTCTGTCCATGGCGGACGAGCACGAGAAGGCGGTCCATGATCACTCCAGTCCCAAAACATCGTTCATAGAATAGAGGCCGGGCTTCTTGTCGAAACCCCAGAGTGCCGCGCGCACCGCACCGCGGGCAAACATCTCGCGGCTCGAGGCCTTGTGCGTCAGCTCGATCCGCTCCGTCTCGCCCGCGAACATCACGGTATGATCGCCGACCACCGAACCGCCCCGCAGCGTGGCAAAGCCGATGTCGCCCGCCGTCCGCGCGCCCGTATGCCCATCGCGCGAGCGCACCGAACGCTGCTTGAGGTTGACGCCGCGGCCTTCCGCGGCCGCTGCCCCCAGCATCAGTGCCGTGCCGGATGGCGCATCGATCTTGTGCTTGTGGTGCATCTCGACGATCTCGATGTCATAATCCTCGCCCAGTGTCGCCGCCACCTTGCGCACCAGCGAGGCAAGAAGGTTGACGCCCAGGCTCATGTTGCCGGACTTGACGATCCGCGCATGCCGCGCCGCCGCCCTGATCTTCGCCTCGCCGTCCTCGTCGATGCCGGTGGTGCCGATCACATGCACGATCCGCGCCTGTGCCGAAAGCTCCGCCAGCGCCAGCGTCGCGGCCGGCACGGTGAAGTCGATGATGCCGTCGATATGCGTCATCAGGCTTAAGGGGTCGTCGGTGATCGCCACATCCAGAGCGCCGATGCCGGCGAGTTCGCCCATGTCGGCGCCCACATGGCCCGAGCCTTTGGGTTCGATTCCACCCGCCACTTCCGCGCCCGGCGTCTCGTTCACGATGCGCGTCAGCACGCGGCCCATGCGTCCCGCCGCTCCGGCAATGGCAAGCTTCATCTGGTTTTCCCTCTGTCACTGGCGGTCATAGCAACCGCCCCTGCCGATGAAAAGCGCCTTGATCCCGCCACGGGAATTCCGGAAGATCGGTATCACATGATACGGCGCATCTTCGGCTGGTTCTCTCTCTACCTGATGCTTGCGGTCGTCCTGCCTCTGGGCGCGGGCGCGGCCTTGTCCTATTCGCGCGGCTGGGCCGACAACTGGCGCACCGCCGACTGGAGCTCATCCGGCCTGCTGCCCGAAGCGCAAGATGTCCGCGAGGCGAAGGTCCTGATCCTCGCCGCCCGCACCGGCCGCTGGCGCGCCATCTTCGCCGAACACATGTCGCTGGTGCTGAAGCCTGAAGGCGCGAACCATTGGACGCGCTATGATGTCGTCGGCTGGGGCAACGCCGTCCGCCGCGACGATTATGCCGCCGATGCCTTCTGGTACGGCAACAGGCCCTATGTGGTAACCGAGATTTCGGGCGAGGCGGCGGAACGGCTGATCCCCTTGGTCGAGGCCTCGATCGCGCGCTATCCCCACGCCACGCGCGGCGCCTATACCGTCTGGCCCGGCCCCAACTCCAACAGTTTCGTCGCCTGGGTCGTCCGCCATACCGACGGATTCGCGGCCGAATTGCCGCCCGTCGCCATCGGCAAGGATTTCATAGAAGATGGTTTCGCCATCGCCCGCGCGGCCAGCGGCACGGGCTATGTGGTGTCGGCCTGGGGCATCCTCGGTGTCACGGCGGCGGTGGAGGAGGGGCTCGAAATCAACCTGCTCGGCACCGCGATCGGCCTCGACCCGCTCGATCTCGCCATCAAGCTGCCGTCGCTGGGCAAGCTCAGCCTGCTCGATCTTGGGCGCTGATCAGGCACGAAGTTACTTCCTCAGAATCGAATAGGGAAGCAGGCAGCACACAGGCGCGACATAACAGCAGTTAGAAAAATTGCCTGTCAAGAATGCTGGGGAAGCGACAGCTAACCATCGAGTGCTGCCGCTAGCCATGGGAGTTGGAAGATTATTTCCGCCGATGCGCAGCCAGCCATTCTTTAGCGAGGTGTTCGGCTTCTTGAATCTGATCCTGTCCCATCTGTTGGTTCAGGACATCAATGTTGTGCGCGGAATTGGTATTAGTCGCAGCTGCTATACTGAACCACATATACGCCTTTACATAGTCTTGCGGAACGCCTTTGGCTTCGACGTATATAACCCCAAGGTTATGCTGTGCGATGGCATTCCCTTGTTGAGCGGCCTTATGATACCATTTCGCGGCTTCGGAAAAATCCTGCGGCACACCCTGGCCATGGAAAAATTTTACACCGAGAGCGCCCTGTGCAGCTGCGTGACCTTGCTCTGCGGCTTTTCGATACCAAGTTACCGCTACGGCGAAATCTTGCTGCACACCATTTCCTTCATTGTACATGACACCGAGATTGAATTGGCCATTGGCATCTCCTTGTGCTGCGGCCTTGCGAAACCAGTCCATTGCCGTAACGAAGTCCCGGGGTACGCCATTACCAGTAGAGTAAATGAACCCTAGTTTACCTTGGGCAAAAGCGCTGCCTCGCTCGGCCGCCTTTCGATACCAATTCGCGGCCGCTGTGAGATCTTGGGGGACGCCGGTGCCTTCCGCATACATGCGCGCGAGCTCGGTCTGGGCTCGAATGCTACCTTGCTCGGCTGCCTTCCGATACCAGCTCACCGCCACCGTGAAGTTCTGGGAGACGCCCTTGCCTTGTGCATACATAAAGCCGAGCCTGGTCTGTGCTTGGGCATCGCCTCGCGTTGCAAGAGGTTCTAATATCTGCAGCACCGCTGCGAAGTCACCTCGCTCATAGGCCGACTTGGAAACGTCTCCAACACTGGGCAGCGCTGATAACAGCATCAGGCCAAGTACCAATATCACGTGTTTGAGCCGTGATCTGAGGTTCATGCCGACAGCCTAGATGCCATGCTTGGACCGAGTCAAACTGTCACACGCCCTCGACCAGCACGATCTCGGCAATTCCCGCGCCTGCGCGCTTGGCCTTCGCTGCCTGGTATTCGGGCGAGTTGTAGCAGTCGAGTGCGGCCTGCAGCGAGGGGAACTCGATCACCACGTTGCGCGGCCGCCCGTCGCCCTCCATCTGGTGCGAGGTGCCGGCCCGCGCCAGGATCGTGGCGCCATATTTCCTGAACGCCTCGGGCGTCGCCCCGGCATAGAGCTTGTATTGTTCGGGGTCTGTCACGGTGACATGGGCGATCCAGTATCCCTTGGGCATCGGTAACTCCTGTGTGCTGGCGGGGAACTATAGCCAAGCCGCGCATTTGGTCCAGACTGGACTGGACCAGCCCAATCGCCTAGGGAAGCGATAATGACGGCGCCCGTGGAAAAAACCCTGAAGAAGACAGTTGTGGAGCTTTATGAGGGCGACAGCCTGCGCGCCCACAAGTTCCGCTATGGCCTCCTGATCTTCGACGTGGTGACGATTGTCTTCCTCGTCGCGTCGTCCTTCCTCCAGTCGAAGGGCACCGAGATCATCGACGCGATCATCGGCGTGCTGCTCGTCGCCGAATTCGGTGCCAGGCTGTGGATCGCCTCAAGCCGCGTGAAGATGCTGATGAACCCGTTTGGCATCGTCGACATCATCGTCATCATCTCGCTGCTTGCCCCCATCGTGGGCGAGGGGCTGGCCTTCCTGCGTGTCGCCCGCGTCCTGCGGCTGCTGCGGTCCTATCAGTTGCTGAAGCGCCTGCGCCAGGATTTCAAATGGTTCCGCCGCCACGAGGAGTTAACCCTCTCGGCCCTCAATCTCTGCGTTTTCCTCTTCGTGATGACGGCCATCGTCTACGAAACGCAGCACTATTCCAACCAGCAGATCTCGAATTATGCCGACGCGCTCTACTTCACAGTCACGGCGCTGACGACGACGGGCTTCGGCGACATCGTCCTTCAGGGCACCGTGGGGCGGATGACGGCGGTCGTCATCATGATCTTCGGCGTGTCGCTGTTCCTGCGTCTCGTCCAGGTCATGCTGCGGCCCGAAAAGGTCAGGCACCGCTGCCCCGATTGCGGCCTTCTCCGGCATGAACGCGATGCCGTCCACTGCAAGGCCTGCGGCAGGATGCTGGATATCGAGGACGAGGGCTACGTCTAGCCCCTGCCGTTCGAGGCGCGCGGCTTCACGGCCTTCAGCGGCCTGAAATCATTGTCCGGCCGCGACCCCCACAGCGAATCCCCGAATAGCGGCGAGGGCTCCCGATAGGGCAGTGCCGGTACCGCCCGCCCGTCCTGCTCGGCATTCCTGTCACTGCCGGCCTGCCACACCGCGCCGCTCAGCCGCGCGCCCGTGTCGATGGCGATCGTCACGCTGGTGATGTCGCCCTCGACCCAGGCGCCGTCCTGAAGATGCACGTGTTCGCCACGCAGGGGGCCGATGACGCGGCCCCGCACCACGATATCCTCGGCATCGAGTTCGCCTTCGACCATCCCCGTCGCCGCCACGATGCAGACCCGCGCCTTGAGCGTACCGCGCAGCGTACCTTCGACCTGCACTTCGCCGTCCGTCACCAGGCTGCCTTCGACGACCGAATCTGCGCCGATGTGGGTCGGAAGGCTGGTCGCGGGCCTGTTGTCGTTGCCCGTGGCCTTCTGCTTGCGGAAAAACATGCCCCTGGAATCCTCTGTTGGCCGCATCGGCCGGAATCACTGCGAGGGTATAGTGCCCGCGCGGTGATGTCATGATGAATTGATCGCCGCGGCGATTTCGCATCCCCGCTCTCGCCAGGGTTTCGCGTCGTCATGTTCGGCCAGGCGGGCTTGGTCACGCTTTGGCCCATCTTTGGTGGCGAAAGGGCAGATCAGCCTGGGGCCGGACACCGGGCCCATTGCGTCTGTGTGTCCGGAATGGCAGATGATTGACGGTGAAATGACAGTAAAACGGGTTTGCCGGTGCGGCGGCTGATCAAGATATCCGCCTATAGTCTGATGTCGGTGCTGACCGTGCTGCTGGTTGCGGGCGCAGCGATCTACATTCGTCTCGCCAATGGCCCGGTGGCGCTCGACTTCATGACCGGCACAATTCAGGAGCAGATCAACGGCAATCTCTCCGGCATGTCCGTCACCATCGGCGGCGCGGTGGTCGAACGCTCCCGCGAAACCGGTGTGCCGCATTTCCGTCTGCGCAATATTGAACTGAAGGACGACACCGGCAGCCTCATCGCGCGGGCCCCGCGTGCGGCGATCGGCATCAACGAGCAGGCGCTGTTCTCAGGCAAGCTGCTGCCGACCTCGCTGGAACTGATCGGCCCGCGGATTCGCATCATGCGGAGCCTCGATGGCCAGATCGAGCTGGGTTTCGGCGAGGCCGCCCCCGAAAACCAGACGGTAACCGTCGACGCCGCCCCGGCCGACCCCTCCGGCAAGACCGACCAGCAGCCCGCCCCGGCCACCGAGGGCATCGAAACGGCAGGCGGCACCGCCAGCATCATCCGCATCCTGAGTGGCGGCGGCGAGGGCGGCGGTTCCATCAACTCGATCGAGACCATCCGCGTCGCCGACGCCGAGATCCGCTTCTATGACGAGGCCAACGACTCGATCTGGAACGTTCCCAAGGCCGAACTGGTGTTCCAGCGGATGCCCTATGGCTTTGCCGTTGCCTCCAACGCCGAGGTGTCGAACGGTCCGCAGCAGGGTGCCTGGCATGCCGATGTCAGCGCCAGCTACCGGCGTGACCTGAAGTCCTTCTCCGTCAGCCTCCGCATCAACGATCTGGTCCCCGCCAACATCTCGGACGAGATCTTCGCGCTCTCGCAGCTGGCGCGTGTCAAGGTGCCCCTGTCGGGCCAGGTCGAGATGGAAGTCACCGAAGCAGGGCTTGTCACCAAGGCCAGCGCCGAATTCAGTGCCTCCGCCGGCGAAGTGGGCCTGCCGGACTACCTCGCCGAACCGATCATCATCGACGAAGGCTCGCTCCGCGCCGACTACGACCCCGTCACCGGCAGCCTGATCATCACTGACTCGACCATGCTGGTCGGCAGTTCGCGCGCCCAGGTGAAGGGCAACGTGCTCCCCGTGCGCGATGCCGAAGGCCGCCTCCAGGCGTTGAGGATCTCGCTGCAGGCGCGGAACGTGGCGATCGACGCGCAAGGCTCCAACAAGTCCCCCGTCGCTGTCGACCGCATCGAATTCGTCGGCAATGCCGCGATGGAGGAGGCCCGCCTCGATATCGAGGATCTCGTCGTCATGTCTGGCGACACCGGCATCCGCATTCGCGGCGCCATCACCGGCGGCGGCGAATCCGCCGGCATCCTGCTGTCGGGCCGCATCCGCGGCCTCTCCGCCACCCTGATGAAGCAGCTGTGGCCGCCGATCATGGCCCCCAAGACCCGCAACTGGGTGAACCAGAACATTCGCGATGGCCGCATCACCGAGGGCGAGTTCCAGGTGAACCTGCCGGTCGATGCGCTGGCCAACGCGCTCCGCGCGCGCCGGCTGCCGGCGAACTCCATCAATCTTTCCTTCCGCATGGCGGAGGTCACGACGAGCTACCTGAAGGACCTGCCGCCCCTCACCAGGGCAACGGGCGAGGCCAAGCTTGTCGATAATGACTTCTTCCTAAAGGTCGATGAAGCGGAAGTGACGCTCGCCTCGGGCAACATCGGACGCCTCAAGTCCGGCACCATGGCGGCGCGCGAAATCCTGGGGTTGGAGACGATCGGCGAATTCGATCTCGACGTTCAGGCCGCGGCGCCAACCCTGATCGAATATCTCTCTCACCCCGCCCTGAACCTGATCCGCAACACCGGCTTCGACACGACGAAACTGTCGGGAGACACCAAGCTGAAGGTGAAGCTCTCGGTCCCGTTCATCAAGGATGTGCCGAAGGACCGCGTCATCGTCGATGCCACGGCGCATATCTCCAAGGCCAGGCTCGCGGACGCGCTGCCCGGCATCGATCTCTCCGAAGGCGAGATCGAGCTTTCGGTGGACGCAGGCGCCTTCAAGGCAGCGGGCCCCGCGAAAATCGCCGGCGTGCCCGCCAAGCTCTTGTGGACGCGTGCCGCCGGTGCGGATGCGAAACAATCCGCCGTCATCGAGACGAAGCTCGATGGCGAGCAGAGGAAGAAGATCGGCCTCGACCTTGGAAGCTTTTTGCGCGGGCCTGTCGGCATCAAGGCCACAATCGACGATTTGGGCGACCCGCAGGGCCGTATCGAACTCGAGGCCGATCTCGACGAAGCCGAAATGCGCATCGCCGCCATCAACTGGGTGCGCCCGGCCACGCCCAAAACCTCCGCCAGCCTGGTCTATTACGGCAAGGGCGAAAAGGGCCGCCGCGTCGAGGATCTGGTGATCAAGGGGCCGGGCGTCTCGATCAAAGGCAATGTCGTCCTCAATCCCAAGGGCGGCGGCATGCGCGAGGCAAAATTCTCGCAAGTCCGGATCAGCGACGAGAACATCTTCGCGCTGAGCATCAAGACGGCCAAGGATTCGACCGCCATCTCGATCACCGGCGACAGCTTCGATGCGCGCCCCTTGATCCGTTCGATGTTCGGTTCCAGCAAGTCGGGCGCGGCGGCAGCGGGGAATGCCGCAGCCTCTGACGCCAAGCAGCCGCCAGTCAGCATCTCGATCAATCTCGACCGTGTCTACGCCAATCGCGGCGAGTTGATCACCGGTGTGACGGGCGAGCTTCGCAGCCGCGGCTCGCGTCTCGAGACTGCCGAAATCAACGGCACCTTCCTCAGCGGCCAGCCCGTGGTGTTCCGCGTCACGCCGGTTGGCGGCGGGCGCGAAATGCGCATCAACGGCCGCGATGGCGGTGCCGCCATCCGCGCCGCGAACCTCTATTCGAAGATCGCCGGCGGGCAGATTGAGTTTTACGCGCTGCTTTCGAACGACCAGTCCTCGTCGGTGAAGGAAGGCCGCCTTGTGCTGCGCGATTTCGAGGTCCGCAACGAGGCGACGCTCGCCGAACTCGATTCCCGCGGCAAGCCCAAGAAATCCGGCCCCCGGCGCGAATCGCTGTCCTTCAAGCGGCTGACGCTGCCTTTCAGTTCGGACGCGAAGTTCATCAAGATCGGTGACAGTCTGGTGCGCGGCAACGAGCTGGGCGCCAGCGCCGAAGGTGTCATCCGCAAGTCCGACGGCGCCATCGACATCACCGGGACGATCATTCCCGTCTATGCGTTGAACTCGATGCTGAGCGAGATTCCACTGGTCGGAGACATTCTCACCGGCGGCAAGGGACAGGGCATCATCGGCGTCACCTTCGCGCTCGGCGGCAATGTCGACAAGCCCGTCTTCCAGATGAACCCGGTCTCGGCCGTCGCTCCCGGCATCCTGCGCAAGTTCTTCGAGTACGGCAATTCCGGCGCCCCGCCGCCGCAGCGCGACCGCAACGCCGACAAGAGGTAAGGGTCTGCCTCGCTCAGCTCGGGCGGATCAGCACGTGCTTCTTCTTGCCCATCGACAGCTTGATGGTGCCATCCGCTGAAAGCATGTCCCCAGTCAACCGCAGCTTGTCGTCGGCAACGGCCACATCATTGATCCTGATGGCCCCACCCTGGATCGAGCGCCGCGCTTCGCCGTTGGAAGACGCAAATCCCGCCGCCACGCAGGCCTGCAGCACGCCCGTGCCGCCTGCAAGATCGAGCGCGATCGTCGGCAAGCCCGCCGCACTCTGGCCTTCCTCGAAGGCACGGCGCGACGTCTCCGCCGCCTGTTCCGCAGTCTCCCGGCCATGCAGCATGGCGGTTGCCTCCGTGGCGAGTACCTTTTTCGCATCGTTGATTTCCGAACCGCCAAGCGCCGCCAGCCGCGCGATCTCGTCCATCGGCAGTTCGGTGTAAAGTTTCAGGAAGCGGCCCACATCGGCATCCTCCGAGTTCCGCCAATACTGCCAATAGTCATAGGGGCTCAGCATGTCGGGGTTCAGCCACACGGCGCCCGACATGGTCTTGCCCATCTTGGCGCCGGACGATGTCGTCAGCAGCGGCGTGGTCAGCGCGAATAGCTGCTTCTGGTCGCAGCGCCTCCCAAGCTCGATGCCGTTGACGATATTGCCCCACTGGTCGGAGCCGCCCATCTGCAGGACGCAAGCCTCGCGGCGCGACAGTTCGAGGAAATCATAGGCCTGCAGGATCATGTAATTGAATTCGAGGAACGTCAGCGGCTGCTCGCGATCGAGCCGCAGCTTCACCGAGTCGAAGCTCAGCATCCGGTTGATGGTGAAGTGCACGCCATAATCGCGCAGGAACTCGATATAGTTCAGCCTGTCCAGCCAGTCGGCATTGTTCACCATCCGCGCATCGGTCGCACCCTCTCCGAAGGACAGGAACTTCGCAAACACCTGCTTGATGCCTTCGAGGTTGGCCGCGATCTGCGCGTCATTCAGCAGCTTCCGCGACTCGTCCTTGAACGAGGGATCGCCGATCTTCGTGGTGCCGCCACCCATCAGCGCGATCGGCCTGTGGCCGGTCTTCTGCATCCAGCGCAGCATCATGATCTGGACGAGCGAACCCGCATGCAGCGAAGGAGCCGTCGCATCGAACCCGATATAGCCCGAGATCGTGCCCGCCGCCGCGGCGGCGTCGAGCGCCTCGGTATCGGAGATCTGGTGGATGAATCCACGGGTCGAGAGTATGTTGAGGAAATCGGACTTGAACTGGCTCATGACGCTGCTTTTCAAAAGGGTGGCGGCTCTTACCACGGGATTACTGGGTGTCAAAACCGCTAGCCGCACTGGGACTGATGTCCGGAACCTCGCTTGATGGAATCGACGTGGCGCTGCTGACCACCGATGGCGAGGACAAGGTGGAGCGTGGCCCCTCCGCTACCTACCCCTACCGTCCCGACCAGCAAGCCCTTCTGCAGGACGCGCTGGCAGAGGCAAAGAGCCTGACCGACCGTACAGCGCGCCCCGGCATCCTGCGGGAAGCCGAACATGAACTCACCCTCTGGCACGCCGAGGCGGTTGAACGATTCTTGCAGGAAAACAGCCTAAACCCTTCCGGAATCGATATAATCGGCTTTCATGGCCAAACGGTCATCCACCGCCCGGAACGTCGCCTCACCGTGCAGCTTGGCGATGGTCAGTCGCTCGCCACCCGCACCGGGTGCGCAGTCATGTTCGACATGCGCGCCGACGATGTCGCGGCAGGTGGCCAGGGTGCACCCCTCGTGCCGGTCTATCACCGGGCGCTGGCGGCCAGTCTCGGCGTCCGTCCTGTCGCCTTCATCAACATCGGCGGCGTCGCCAACATGACGTGGATCGGCGCGTCGGGCGATCTCGTGGCCTTCGACACCGGCCCCGGCAACGCGCTGCTGAACGATTGGTGCGAAAGCCACCTCGACGTTCCCTTTGACCGCGACGGCGCACTCGCCGCCAGAGGAATGCTCGATGCCGATGTTCACCTCAAGCTGGCGATGAGCCCCTATTTCGAGAAGCCCGCGCCCAAGTCGCTGGACCGCAACGGCTTCGATGTCTCGGTGCTGCAGGGCCTCTCGCCTGAGGATGGCGCGGCAACGCTTACGCACTTTACGGCCACTTCGATTGCCAGAAGTGTCGGCCATGTGCCGGAGCGGCCGAAGCTCTACGTCATCTGCGGCGGCGGCCGCCTGAATCCCACACTGATGCGCGAGATCCGGTCCTTGCTCGAACCGCTGGGCGAAAAAGTCGTCACGGCGGAAGACGTGAACCTCAACGGCGACTCGATGGAGGCCGAAGCCTGGGCCTATCTCGCCGTGCGCTGCCTGCGCGGCCTGCCGATAAGCTTCCCGGGCACCACTGGCGCGCCGCAGCCCATGTCAGGCGGCCGTCTCGCCCGGCCTTAGGACGCGCAGTATCCGCCCGTCGATGATGAGCAGCGCCACGATGATGATCGAAGCGCCGATGATCTCGCGCGGCTCCAGCGTCTCGCTCAACACGAAATACCCCATCAGGATCGCGGAAAGCGGAATCATCATCGTCACCAGCAGCACATTCGCCGGTCCGGACCGCGCCACCACGCGGAAGAACAGGATATAGGCGAACGACGTCGCCACCAGCGAAAGGCCCAGCAGCGCCAGCCAGCTTTCCGCCGAGGCGGAAGCAAGCGTCATCGGATCATCGAGGCTGAAGGCCAGCACCGCCATGATGGCGCTCGACACCAGCAACTGCCCCGTTGCCATGGTCAGCGGCGGAACGTCCTTGACGCGAAGCTTGATCCACAGGCTGCCCAGCCCATAGCTCGCCGCCGCGCCAAGGCACATGAGGATGCCGATGCTCTGCGCCCCTTCGCCCAAAAGGCTGCCGCCCTTGATCATGGCGACGCCGCCGATGCCGATCACGATTCCCAGCACCTTGCGCAGTACCAGTCGTTCTAGCCCGGCAATCGCGATGAAGGCGACGCCGAACAGTGGCGTCGTCGCGTTGATGACGGAAGCAAGCCCGCTGGTGATCATCGTCTGCCCGGTGACGATCAGAATGAAGGGAATGATGTTGTTGAGGACCGAAAGCCCGGCAATCGCCGTCCACGTGGCGCGGTCGCGCGGCAGGGCGCCCTGCACGAGGATGTGAATGGGAAGCAGCGCCGCCGCGGCCAGGATAACCCGAGCCATGACGATGACCAGCGGCGAAAGATCCTTCACGGCAATGCCGATGAACAGGTACGACCCGCCCCAGATCACGGAGAGCAAAACGAGAAGTCCCCAGTCGCGGATATCAATTTGCGAGGCAGCAGGCGGCATCGATGTCTTTCCTTTGCCGCCATGTCGCAGCACGTCTGCTTTCGACGCCACCCGAAACCGGATCGGCCGGCTACATCTGCCCTTCGGCGGCCAGCCGCTTGTCGAGATAGGTCGAGCAGATCTTGGTCAGCTCGTCGATCTTGTCCTGGAAGAAGTGGTTGGCACCGGGGATCACCTTGTGCTCCACCGCGATGCCCTTCTGCGTCTTGAGCTTGGAGACGAGGCTGTGCACCGCTTCCGGAGACGTCACCGAATCCTTTTCGCCGTTGATAAACAGGCCGGAAGCCGGGCAGGGCGCCAGGAACGAGAAGTCATAATGCTTGGCCAGCGGTGCAACCGAGATGAAGCCCGAGATTTCCGGCCGCCGCATCAAAAGCTGCATCGAAATCCAGGCACCGAAGGAAACCCCGGCGATCCAGCAGATCTTCGCCTCGCGGTTGAAACTCTGCAGCCAGTCCAGCGCCGAGGCCGCGTCCGACAATTCGCCGGCCCCATTCTCGAAAATGCCCTGGCTGCGGCCCACGCCGCGAAAGTTGAAGCGCAGCACCGAGAAGCCCCGGCTCTGGAACATCTGGTACATCGCATGGACGATGGGGTTGTTCATCGTGCCGCCGAAAGTCGGGTGCGGATGCAGCAGGATGGCGATTGGCGAGCCTGGCGCCTTGTTGTGGTGGTAGCGCGCTTCGATACGTCCGGCCGGGCCGCTGAAAATCACTTCTGGCATAAAACCTTAGGTCCTCATGGGGCAAACCCTGCGGAATCTTCCGGTGGAAATCCACCGAATTGTTGACTCCAGTACTCGGGTTTTCTATATCCCTGTTTAGAATTGTTCGAAACTGGCTTCAAGAAAATGGCCAGCGGACCCCGCCTTTAGCACGGGTGCGGGGTTGAAAATCAAGAACTTCGTGCATCCGGAGCTGATTCGACGCCATGAAGATGAGCACCAAGGGCCGCTATGCCGTGATGGCGATGATCGACATCGCCGCGCATTCCCATGGGGAACCCGTCTCGCTGGCCGAAATCGCCGAACGCCAGGACATCAGCCAGGAATATCTGGAACAGCTTTTCGGCAAGCTGCGGAAGGCGAAGCTGGTCGAAAGCGCCCGCGGCCCCGGCGGCGGCTACCGCCTCGCCCGTGAAGCCCGTGAAACGCCGGTGTCCGACATCATCCTGGCGGTGGACGAGGAACTGCAGCTCACCCGCTGCGGCGGCGATGCGGTTGAAGGCTGCGTCAAAGGCGAGCGCTGCAACGCACATGATCTCTGGTCATCGCTCGGACGCCAGATGCTCACCTTCCTGTCATCCATCTCTCTGGAAGACGTGGTTGAAAAGCGCAACCTTGCCCTCTCCGCCACCATCAAGCAGACCAAGGACCGCCACGTGAGGCCTTCCGCGTGAGAACCTACCTCGACCATAACGCCACCAGCCCGCTCCGCCCGGAGGCGAAGGCTGCGATGCTGGCGGCGATGGACCTGACCGGCAATGCGTCTTCTGTCCATGCCGAAGGCCGCGCCGCGCGGAAGGTGCTGGACGATGCGCGCGAAGCCGTTGCGCAGGCGGTGGGCGTGATTGCGCCCATGGTCGTCTTCACAGGCAGCGGCACGGAAGCCAACAATCTGGCCATCAAGGGAGCGCCGATCGAGCGCATCATCGTCTCGGCCATCGAGCACCCGGCAATTCTTGAATCTGCAAGGGCAAGTGGCAAGCCCGTGCAGGTCATCCCCGTCACCGCCCATGGCGTTCTCGATCTCGGCGCGCTGGAAGATGCGTTGCCCGGCCCGAAAGCGCTGGTAAGCGTGATGATGGCCAACAATGAAACCGGCGTCATCCAGCCGATCCGCGATGTGGTGGCGATGGCACAGGCCTTTGGCGCGCTGGTCCACACCGATGCGGTTCAGGCCCTCGGCAAGATCACCGTCAACTTCGGCCTGCTCGGCGTCGACATCATGACGCTCTCCGCTCACAAGCTCGGCGGCCCCATCGGGGCCGGAGCGTTGATCGTGCGGGATGGTCTCGCCCTTGAACCTCTGCTCCACGGAGGCGGTCAGGAACTGCGCCGCAGGGCTGGAACCGAGAACCTCGTTGGCATCTCAGGGTTCGGCGCAGTTGCAACCAGAAACATGAACGCCGTCAAAGCCTTGCGCGACAAACTGGAATCATCGCTTGAAGCCGCCGTCATCTTCGGGGCAGGGGCGGATCGCCTTCCCAACACCACCTGCTTTGCCGTTCCGGGCATGAATGCCGAAACACTGCTGATGTCCTTGGACCTCGAAGGCATCGCCGTGTCATCCGGCTCCGCCTGCTCCTCCGGCAAGGTGGCAAAATCGCATGTTCTGGCTGCAATGGGTGTCGCACCAGAAATCTCGAAAGGTGCTCTCCGCGTATCACTGGGCTGGGACACGACATCCGACCACATCGAACACTTCATCGCCGCGTGGCGCAAGATTCTTGCCCGCCACAAGGCCCGCGCTGCTGCTTGAGAGAAGAACAATGGCTGACCTTCAAACCATCGAACTCGTCAAGGACATTGAAGTCGACAAGTACAAGTACGGCTTTGAAACCGAGATCGAATCCGATTTCGCGCCCAAGGGCCTGAACGAAGACATCGTCCGCTTCATCTCCGCCAAGAAGGGCGAGCCCGCATGGATGCTCGAAGCCCGTCTCGAAGCCTATGCCCGTTGGCTGCAGATGGACGAGCCCACCTGGGCCCGCGTCCACTATCCGAAGATCGATTTCCAGGATCTCTATTACTACGCCGCGCCGAAGAGCATGTCGGGACCGAAGAGCCTTGATGAGGTCGACCCGAAGCTTCTTGAGACCTACGCCAAGCTCGGCATTCCGCTGAAGGAGCAGGAAATTCTCGCAGGCGTCCGGAAGCAGGGCGAGAAGAGCGAACTCGATGATGCGGGCGGCAGCGAATACTCCTCCGGCAAGGTGGCCGTCGATGCGGTGTTCGATAGCGTCTCCGTCGTCACCACCTTCAAGGCGGAACTCGCCAAGGCCGGCGTCATCTTCTGCTCGATCTCGGAAGCGCTGCGCGAGCATCCGGAACTGGTGAAGAAGTATCTCTTCTCCGTCGTGCCGCAGGGCGACAATTACTATGCCGCCTTGAACTCCGCCGTCTTCTCCGATGGTTCCTTCGTCTATGTGCCGCCGGGTGTCCGCTGCCCGATGGAGCTTTCGACCTATTTCCGCATGAATGCCAAGAACACCGGCCAGTTCGAGCGCACGCTGATCATCGCGGACAAGGGCTCCTACGTCTCCTATCTCGAAGGCTGCACGGCGCCCACGCGCGAGGAAAGCCAGCTTCACGCGGCGGTGGTGGAACTGATCGCGCTCGATGACGCCGAGATCAAGTATTCCACCGTCCAGAACTGGTATCCGGGCGATGCCGAAGGCAAGGGCGGCATCTACAACTTCGTGACGAAGCGCGGTGACTGCCGTGGGCCGCGTTCGAAGATTTCGTGGACGCAGGTCGAAACCGGCTCCGCCATCACCTGGAAATACCCAAGCTGCATCCTGCGTGGCGAGGAATCGCGCGGCGAGTTCTATTCGATCGCGATTTCCAATGGCCGCCAGCAGGTGGACTCTGGCACCAAGATGATCCACTTGGGCAAGAACACGTCCAGCCGCATCATCTCCAAGGGCATCGCGGCGGGCCGTTCCGACAACACCTATCGCGGCCTCGTCTCGGCGCACCGCAAGGCGACGAACGCGCGGAACTTCACCCAGTGCGACTCGCTCCTCATCGGCGACAAGTGCGGCGCGCATACCGTGCCCTATATCGAGGCCAAGACCTCGACCGCGCAGTTCGAACACGAGGCGACGACTTCGAAGATCTCGGACGACCAGATGTTCTACTGCATGTCGCGCGGCCTTACGCAGGAAGAGGCGGTGGCCCTGATCGTCAACGGCTTCGTCCGCGACGTGCTGCAGCAGCTGCCGATGGAATTCATGGCCGAAACCCAGAAGCTCATCGGCATCTCGCTCGAGGGGAGCGTCGGCTAACAGGAATTCTCGTCATGGCCGGGCGTGTCCCGGCCATCTCGAGCCACAAGACAGGAAGATGCCCGGAACAAGTCCGGGCATGACGAAACAGGGAAGAGTTTGCTTACTATGCTCGATATCAACAATCTCCACGTCAAGCTCGAAGACGAAGACCGCACCATCGTCAATGGCCTCACGCTCAATGTGAAACCGGGCGAGGTGCATGCCATCATGGGGCCGAATGGCTCCGGCAAGTCCACGCTGTCCTATGTTCTCGCGGGCCGTGCCGGATATGAAGTCACCGATGGTTCGGTCACCTTCAAGGGCGAGGATCTGCTGGAGATGTCGCCTGACCAACGCGCGGCAAAGGGTGTTTTCCTGGCCTTCCAGTATCCGATCGAGATCCCCGGCGTCGTCACCATGCAGTTCCTGAAAGTGGCGCTCAACGCCCAGCGCAAGGCGCGCGGCGAGAAGGAACTCTCCACGCCCGATTTCATGCGTCTGGTAAAGGACCGTGCCGCGAAGCTGAACGTCAGCCAGGACATGCTGAAGCGTCCCGTCAACGTCGGTTTCTCGGGTGGTGAAAAGAAGCGCGCCGAAATCCTGCAGATGGCCGTGCTCGAACCCTCGCTCTGCATTCTTGATGAGACTGACTCCGGCCTCGATATCGACGCGCTGCGCGTGGTGGCCGATGGCGTCAACGCGCTCCGCTCGCCCGACCGCGCCATGATCGTCATCACGCACTACCAGCGCCTGCTCGACTACATCGTGCCGGACCATGTGCATGTGCTGTCCAAGGGCCGCATCGTGAAGTCGGGTGACAAGAGCCTTGCGCTCGAACTCGAAAAGCAGGGCTACGCCGAATTCGACAAGAGCGCCGCATGAGCATTGCACTTGCCAGAACCGCCGCCGAGGAGGCGCTGGACTTCAGCCTGCCGCACCGCCGCATGGAGGAGTGGCGCTGGACTGATCTCCGCCAGATGATCGACAAGCCCTATCCGCCGCGCCAGATGGTGACGGCAGAGCAGGGCGAAGTCGAGCGGCTCTTGAAGTCGTCGCCCTTTGCGGCAATCGCCGGTGCCCGCATGGTCTTCGTCAACGGCCACTATGACTCAAAGCACTCGAAGCTGGTGAACAGCGCTGTCGAGCCCCAAGCCGAAATCACCGAGCCGGTACAGCAGATGAATGCCGCCTTCGCCACCGATGGCGCGCGGCTGGTTCTTTCGGGCAGCATCGACACGCCCGTCGAACTCGTCTTCATCGCCACCGATGCGGCACCCCGCACCATCGCCACGCACAATGTGATTGAGGTTGCAGGCGGCGCTTCCGCCACCATCATCGAGACCCACATTGGAAAGGGCAGCTATCTCGCCAACAGCGTCACCGAAATCCGCATCGGCGAGGGTGCGCGGCTCGACCGCGTGAAGGCCGATCTGGAATCGCATGACGCCACCCATCTGGCACATGCCCATGTGACGCTTAGCGCCAACGTCACCTATCGCGAATTCACGCTGTCGACGGGTGCGAAGCTTAACCGCCAGAACGGCACCTATGCCTTCAAGGGCGAGCACACGGATGCAAAGATTTCCGGCGCCTATCTGCTGGCCGGAAAACAGCATGCGGACTCGCGCCTCGTGGTCGATCATCAGGTGCCGAACTGCGCCAGCCGCGAACTCTTCAAGTGCGTGATGGACGATCATGCCCGCAGCATCTTCCAGGGCAAGGTGATCGTGCGCCCCCATGCGCAGAAGACCGATGGCAAGCAATCGAGCCATGCGCTGCTGCTCTCTGAAACGGCCGAGTTCGATGCCAAGCCCGAGCTTGAGATCTTCGCCGATGACGTCGCCTGCGGCCACGGCGCCACGGCGGGCGACTTGAACGAGGATCATCTCTTCTACCTCGAATCACGCGGCATCACGCCGGCCGAAGCGAAAGCGCTGCTCATCGCCGCCTTCGTGGGCGAAGCCTTCGAAACCATCGACCACGACGGCATCCGCGAGGCACTGACGGATTATGCGGCGCGCTGGCTCACCGAGCACCGGAGGAAGGGATAATGCCTTTCGACGTCGCCAGCATCCGCGCCGATTTCCCGATCCTGTCGCGGCAGGTCTATGGCAAGCCGCTGGTCTATCTCGACAATGCCGCCTCGTCCCAGAAGCCGAAGCCCGTGCTCGATGCGATGATGAAGTCCTACACGGAGGAATACTCTAACGTCCACCGCGGCCTCCACTATCTCTCGAACGCCGCCACGCAAGCCTTTGAAGACGCGCGCGAAAGCGTTCGCCGTTTCCTGAATGCGCCAAGTGTCGAGCAGATCATCTTCACCCGCAACGCAACGGAGGCGATCAACCTCGTCGCGCAGAGCTTCGGCGGCATGGTGCTGGGCGAGGGTGATGAGGTCGTGCTCTCGATCATGGAGCATCACTCCAACATTGTGCCGTGGCACTTCCACCGGGAGCGCAACGGCGTCGTTCTGAAATGGGCGCCCATCGATGAGGATGGCAACTTCCTGATCGAGGAATTCGAGAAGCTTCTCAGTCCACGGACGAAGATCGTCGCCATCACCCAGATGTCGAATGCGCTCGGCACCGTGGTGCCGGTGGCCGAAGTCGTCAAGCTGGCCCATGCGCGCGGCATCCCCGTGCTGGTCGACGGCTCACAGGCCTGCGTGCACATGCCTATCGACGTGCAGGCGCTCGATGCGGATTTCTACGTCTTCACCGGCCACAAGACCTATGGGCCGACTGGTATCGGCGTGCTCTACGGCAAGAAGGACCTGTTGGCGAAAATGCCGCCCTATCAGGGTGGCGGCGAGATGATCGCCGAAGTGACCACCAACGGCATCACCTACAATGACCCGCCGCACCGCTTCGAGGCCGGAACGCCCGCCATCGTGCAGGCCATCGGCCTCGGTGCAGCATTGGACTACATGCAGAACATCGGCCTCGATAACATTGCAGCCCATGAGGCGAAGCTGCGGGACTATGCCATGCAGCGTCTCTCCGAGATCAATTCGCTACGGATTTTCGGCCGTGCGAAGGACAAGGGCGCCATAGTCTCCTTCACCATGGAGGGGGCGCACGCCCATGATGTCGCCACCGTGATCGACCGCTCGGGCGTCGCCGTCCGCGCAGGTACGCATTGCACACAACCCCTTCTGCAGCGCTTCGGCGTCACTGCCACTTGCCGCGCCTCATTCGCCATGTACAACACCCTGGAAGAGGTTGATGTTCTGGCAGAAGCGCTTATCTCTGCCCGGAGGATATTCGGATGATGGACGCCGTCACAGAAACATTGCCAGTCGAGAATGCGCCGGACCCTTCGGCCATTCCAGCCGATGAACTCGCCCGCATGACCGATGATATCGTCGCGGCGCTGAAAACCGTCTACGACCCCGAAATCCCCGTCGACATCTACGAGCTCGGCCTCATCTACAAGGTCGACATCGACGATGACCGCAACGTGGCGATCGAGATGACCTTGACTGCCCCCGGCTGCCCGGTGGCGGGCGACATGCCGGGCTGGGTGGAGAATGCCGTATCAACAGTCGCCGGCGTTGCCAGCTGCAAGGCCACCATCGTCTTCGATCCGCCGTGGGACCACAGCCGCATGTCGGATGAGGCCCGCGTCGCGCTCAACATGTGGTAAGGAACAGTCATGGCCACAGCAAACCCACGTCCGCGCCCGCAGATCATGAAGCTCACCGACGCCGCAGCAGACCGTGTGCGCGAGATCATCGCCCGGTCGGAGAAGCCCGTCGTGGGCCTCCGCATCGGCGTCAAGAACGGCGGCTGTGCCGGCATGGAATACACCATGGAATGGGCCGAGGATCAGAAGCCCTTCGATGAGGTCGTGGAAGACAAGGGCGTGAAGGTTCTTGTCGACGCCAAGGCCATGATGTTCCTCCTGGGCACCGAAATGGATTTCCAGTCGTCCACGCTGAAGTCCGGCTTCGTTTTCAACAATCCGAACCAGGTCTCCGCCTGCGGCTGCGGCGAGAGCGTGCAACTCAAACCCGCAACTTGAGACTCCGCAGTTGAATTGAACGCTGTCTTGATTCCATAGTGGCTTCGGGAACGAAGCTGATTCTGGGAGTCCGTCTATGGACAAGACCGTCACGCGTTCCTGCCTCGCTCTTCTCATGCTTGCCGCCGCATCTGTGCCGGGCCGTGCGCAAGGCTTCTCCGGCGAGCACGACTATAACTTCTATTGCGCCAGCTGCCATGGCGAGAATGGCCGGGGCAACGGCCCCAAGGCCGGCGATCTCGAAATCAAGCCGCCTGATCTCACCGCGCTCAAGGCCAAGTACGGAGAATTCCCGCGCGAGAAACTGCTCCGCGTCATCGATGGCCGCGAAGCTCTTCCCGGTCACATCGAGCGCGAGATGCCGGTCTGGGGCGTATGGTTCAAGCTCGAGGCGGCGGAAGAACTGGGCGGCGCCGAAGGCGATGACGCCACGGTCCGGCGCCGCATCGATGGTCTCCTCGACTACATCGCCACGCTGCAGCGCTAAAGCGCATTCTGTCACGTTCTGCGGCATGCGCAGCGGAATCAAAGCGTCGCAGCGTGGACAGGTCATGACCTGCAATTCATGTTTGCGGGCGGAACCTGCCGACTCTCAACCCGTTAACCTCTTGCTGATGCCGGTCCGCCGGCACCCATGAGCAACCGTGAACAATGTTGAACATTGAACAAAGGAGTCGAACCATGGCTAACCAGAACAACGACCGCGACCGCCAGAACCAGCAGGGCGGTCAGCGCGACCAGAATGCGCCGCGCCGTCAGGATCAGCAGAACCAGCAGGGTGGAAACCCGGGTCAGCAGGATGGCGGTCAGATTGATCGCAACCGCGAGCAGCAGGGCGGTTTCGGCCGCGATCGCGAGCAGCAGGGTGGCGGCAGCCGCTGAACACGTTGAATTCGGCCCGGCGGAGAAATCTGCCGGGCCATTTGCATTTGGCCTGCGCCTCGTAACCTTCAGAGTATCTAAGCCCGCGCTTTTGTGAGAGAAGGCCGCATGATGTGCGGCATGTCCAATGCTGCCGCCGCTTTCAAGCTCTGCAAGGTTCCGCGCCGATGACGTCCCCCATTGATATTTCCTCTGCCACGGCCATGGCGGCCATCCACCCGGCATTGTCGTCATCCCTTGCAAGACAGGGTTACGAGACACTCACGCCCGTTCAGATTGCTGTGCTGGAAGACAGGGCAGCGGAACACGATCTCCTCGTCTCCGCCCAGACCGGATCAGGAAAAACCGTTGCGTTTGGTCTCGCAATCGCCCCCACGCTTCTGGGGGATGAAGCGATATTCCCCGCGGCCGACCGGCCCCTTGGCCTCATCATCGCGCCCACGCGCGAGCTTGCCCTTCAGGTGCAGCGGGAGCTTGGCTGGCTTTACGCCGATGCCGGCGTCACCATGGCCGCCTGCGTCGGCGGGATGGACATGCGCTCCGAGCGCCGCGCGCTGGACCGTGGCGCGCATATTGTCGTGGGAACTCCCGGCCGCTTGCGCGATCACATCACCAAGGGTTCGCTCGACCTGTCGGCACTGCGCGCCGTCGTCCTCGACGAGGCCGATGAAATGCTCGATCTCGGCTTCCGCGAGGATCTCGAATTCATCTTGGCCGCCGCACCGGAAAAGCGCCGTACGCTGATGTTCTCGGCAACGGTGCCGAAGCCCATCGCCCAGCTCGCCAAGACCTATCAGCGCGATGCTGTCAGGCTCGCCGCCACCGCTGCCACCGAGCGCCACGCCGATATCGACTATCAGATGGTGATCGCCCAGTCGCACGAGCGCGAGAACGCCATCATCAATACGCTCCTCTATTTCGACAGCGGCAGTGCCATCGTGTTCTGTCACACGCGCGAGGCCGTGAAGCATCTTGCAGCCCGCCTCGGCAATCGCGGCTTCACTGTCGTGGCGCTGTCGGGCGAGCTCTCGCAGGCTGAGCGCACCAATGCGCTGCAGGCGATGCGCGATGGCCGCGCCCGCGTCTGCGTCGCAACCGATGTTGCAGCACGCGGCATCGACCTGCCGAATCTCGATCTCGTCATCCATGCCGACATGCCGACCAATCCGGACATTCTTCTCCACCGCTCCGGCCGCACCGGCAGGGCAGGGCGGAAGGGCGTCTGCGTTCTCATCGTGCCCGTGCGCCGCTATGCTGCCGCCCTGCGTGTGCTCGATATGGCGAATGTCGAAGCAACAGCGCGCAGTGCGCCGGTGGCATCCGAGATCGACGCGCGCAACCGCGAGCAGGTCCTCGCCGCCGCCGCTGCATCCTCGCTGCCCACAGAGGCCGAAGCCGATGTCGTGGCCGAACTGCTGCAGCGCGTATCGCCCGAGCAGCTTGCCGCAGCCTATCTGCGCCAGCAGGCCAGCAGCCGCCCTGCGCCGGAGGATATTTCCGAAACGCCAGTCCCGACAAAAACCGGCAAGCCGCGTGACGCCGATCGCTCCGCCGCACGACCGAAGGCCGAGCGCGAGGATATGACCGGCTCGGCCTGGTTCACGCTTTCGGTTGGCCGCAAGGATCGCGCCGATCCGAAATGGATTTTGCCGCTGATCTGCAAGGCAGGCGGCGTCACGCGGAACGATGTCGGTTCGATCAAGATCTTCGAGGACGAAACCCGCTTCGAGATTTCCGCGAAGAAGTCGGAAGATTATGCCCGCAAGATCGAGCGAGAAGGGACCGGCGAGAAAGGCGTGACGATCACGCGATCAAGTCGGATGCAGCACGAGCCATGGGCTGCCACGTCTCCTCCCCAGTTCAAGGACACTCCGAAATACAAGCTGCGTTCGGACAAGGGCGAGAAGCTCGAAACCGGTTCACCGGCCGGTCAACGCGCAGGAAAGCCCGCGGAAAGCTGGAACAAGGACAAGAAGAACAAGGGAAAGCCCAAGTACAAGCCAAGGGCGGGCGGCAGCGCCGCGCCGGCCAGCACCGCAATGCCGCCGGGCAAGCCGAAGAAACGCTTCAAGCCCAAGTCCTGAAGCACGGGCAATCAGTCGGTCTTTCCGGCGCCGGCCGGCGGCGGCGCGCGATAGATCGTGTAAAGCAGCCGGTCCGCTCCGTCCTTGCGCTCTTCCGCGCGGCCGCCGGGAAATTGCGAGACGAGAAGCGGCAGGTCGGCCATTCGCACCGGCATCACGATGAACATCAGGCCCTTGCCGGGGGCCTTCCGCGCCCGGAACGCCGCGCCAAGTGCGGCGATCTCCTCGCGGGCCAGGTCCCGCAATCCAGCATCCTGCGCGGCAAGGCGTATGGCGCCGTGCGCGGCATAGATCTCCGGCGCGCCCAGCAGGTGAGAATCATATTGCTGCCTCCCATCCGAGGCATCATGGGCGATTGCGATGGGCTGGACGTTGGGGGCCAGCCGCGCATACGTGACAAAGTAGATCTGGTAATTCAGATAGCCAGTCGCACCCGCGAGTCCCGCGGCGAGGATGATCAGGCCTACCGGCGCCGCCTTGGGCCAATGTGCTGCTGCAAGGCGAAATCCATGATGCACGCAAATGCCCGCCAGCAGAAACAGCCCGGCTGCAGCAACGATCAGCCGTGGCCCATTCGGCGCGTCGTTCGTCACCACCCCTCCCAGCAGAATGCCAAGGCCCAGCCAGATCAGCAATGCCATCTCGTGATAACGCTTGCAATGCGCGATGGCGATGATGAGCCCGATCCAGCCGAGCGCCAGCGTCACAGGATCGAAAGCCGGAAGATCGGAGAGGTAGAAAGCCGAGATGTCGCCACTGCCGGTGAAGAAGCCGAGGTTTCGGCGCAGTTGTTCAATTGCAAGCGCGGGCAGGTCATCGGGCCAGACACTTTGCGGACCAAGCGCATGCCGGAGGCCCTCGGCGCTGAAGACGCTGACACCCTGAACACGGCCAAGAAAGCTCGGCCACGTCACGATGTGATGCACCGCGAGTGGCAGGAAGGACAAGGCGGCCGCGCAGCCGAGAATGACAAGCTGCGAAAGTGCAAGCCGCTTTCGAATGACCAGGATCAGAATCAGCGGAACGCTTATGACACCCATCAGCCGCGATCCGAAGTAGAGATACTGCCCAAGGCCGACCGCCAGCCCGGCAACGGCGGCGGGCAGCAGCGCCGGAGCATCGTTCCCGGCAGGCATCTTCACGGAAGTGCCGGCGTTGCGGCTCCTCTCATGAATGATGGCGAACATCAGCATCAACAGCATGGTGAACCACACCGTTTCGATGTTGTTCAGCGCGATGCGGCTGTACTGGATGTAGAGATGGGAAACCGCCATGAGCCACGCTGCAACGACGGCGGCAACGCGGCCCCAGCCGATCAGCCCGATCAGATAGATCAGTGGAATGCAGAGCGCCCCGAACGCCACCGAGAGAAGGCGCAACGCCGTGGTGCTGCCGGCTGGCAGCAGCAGCGCGGCCGCTTGCAGGTAATAAAACAGCGTCGGGTGGGCAAGCCAGGCCGTGCCGAACAACGCGAGCGGCGGCTTTCCAGGCTCCGGTCCATGAAGGGCGAGCAACGCCATCATGCCCATTTCGCCCTCGTCGCCATGCAGCGGCGGCAGGAAATCATCCAGCCGGTAGAGGCGGAAGGCAGCGGCCGCGAGTGTCAGGGCACCCATCAGGAGCAGATCAGTTCTGCGCAGCCGCCAGCTCGGCACGCCATGGGCTCGGTCATGCAGGATGGCGGCCGCCGCCACGGCAAGGAGGGCCAGTCCGAAGGGCAAGGCAGAGAGTTTCGTGAACGGATCGCGATAACTTACAACAGCCGCCGCACCGCTCAGCAGCAGCGCGCAGAACACCAGGAAAACCCAGGTTCTTGCCAGTGGCAGGAACTTGCGCATGCTGGCGTGGAAAGGCGGTGTCCCGGCGTCCTTCAAGCAGCGTCAGTCCTTAATGGTGCGGAGAATGTCGTAGCGGATCGGCCGGCCTTCCACCAGCCGCCGCCCGAAAGGCGCGGCGCATAAATCCGATTTGGGAATTTTCGCTGTTTGAACGCCCGGCGCGACCTGCGACAGTCGCCGCTGACCTGCAGTGATATCGGGCGGATCGCCAGATCCGCGCGCTGAGAGATAAGGTTATGGCGCTGACGCACCGTCGTTCCTGCGCTGACAGGCTGGAATGAAGAAGGAGCGGTTCCGATGACGGACGGTGCATTTTCGAACTATTCGCTGGCCGGTAGGACGGCGCTCGTCACAGGTGCCGCGGGCGGCATCGGAACGGCGATCACCGAGCGGCTGGGCCGTCTCGGTGCCACTGTGGTGCTGGCGGATGCCGCCGCCAGCGTCGACAGCGCCGCCAGGGCTTGGGCCGCCAAGGGCCTTAAGGTCAAGGGCCTCGTGCTCGACGTCACCGATTCAAGCGCTGTCGAGAATGCCGCCGCCGCCCTCGAGGAGGAGTTCGGCGCCATCGATATTCTCGTCGCCAATGCCGGCATTGCCTATGAGAGCGACACCGCCAGCCATTCCGATGCCGACTGGCACCGCGTGATGAAGATCAATCTCGATGGCGTGTTCTTCTGCGTCCGCTCGTTCGGCAAACGCATGGTGGCGCGCAAGCGCGGCTCGATCGTCGCGATCTCCTCGATCGCCGGTGTCAAGGCGGTACGGCCCGAACTGCATGCGGGCTATGACGTCTCGAAAGCCGCTGTCGCGCATCTGTGCCGGGTGGTCGGCGTCGAATGGGCGCCGCACAATGTGCGCGTCAATGCGGTCGGCCCTGGCTACACCGAGACCGACATGCTGCGCAAGGTCGGCATGGAGCGGCCGGAGATCATGAAGGCCTGGCTTGACGACATTCCGGCGCGGCGCCTGCTGCAACCGTCCGAAATCGCCGCCACCATCGGTTTTCTGGTCTCGGATGCGGCCAGCGGTATCACCGGCCAGCTGATCATGGTTGACCACGGATATTCGGCGGCCTGATCCGAAATGCAACAAGGGCCGGGCGGCCAGAAACTGTCCCGCCCCAATATCTGGAGACAATCATGAAGACGGGTGGCAATGGCGCCGTGCGGGTGGCGATGGTGGGCCTCGGCTGGTGGGGCAAGAAGATGGTCACGGTGCTGAAAGGCGCCAGCGGCAAGCTCGACGTCGTCTGCGCGGTCGAGCCCGATCCAGCGGCGCGCGGCTTCGCCGCGGCGAACGCCCTCGATCTGGTAACCGACTACCGGGAAGCCCTGGCGCGCGATGACGTCGAAGCCGTCATCCTCGCCACGCCACATGCCCTGCACGAAGAGCAGATCGCAGCCGCCGTTGCCGCCGGAAAGCACATTTTCTGCGAGAAGCCTCTTGCCATGACGAAGGCCGGCGCCGTCAAGGCCGTGTCGCTCTGCGCAGGCGCGGGCCTCGTTCTGGGCATGGGTCACGAGCGCCGCTTCGAGCCGCCGGTCGCCGCCATCCTGGCTGCTGCCGCCGATGGCAAGCTGGGCCGCATTCTACAGATCGAAGCCAACTTCAGTCACGACAAGTTCCTGAGCCTCGACAAGTCCAACTGGCGCCTCGACGCCGCGCAGGCGCCTGCCGCCGGCATGACGGCGACCGGCATCCACCTGACCGATCTGTCGGTCAAGCTGCTCGGCAAGCCGCGCGACGTCCGCGTCGCCTGCGAAAATCTCGCATCCGACATTCCCCAAGGCGACACGCTGTCCGCGCACATCCGCTTCGAGGGTGGCGGCACCGCCTATGTCTCGGCGTCGCTGGCAACGCCCTTCGTCTCCCGCTTCGCTGTCTATGGCAGCAAGGGATGGATCGAAGTCCGCGACAAGGCCCATGTCGAAGCGCCCGATGGCTGGATCGTCACCAGCGCGTGGACCGGAACCCCCATCACCGTGACCGAGATTGCGCCGGCCGAACCCGTCCGCGACAATCTGGTTGCCTTCGCGGATGCCGTGCGCGGCCTCGGCGCCTATCCGATCACCAGTGAGGAGATGATCGCCAACATTGCTCTTCTCGAAGCGATCGTTCAGTCGGCCCGGTCGGGCGCCGTCGTGGCGGTCGCCTGAAGCCGCGCCGAGGTCTCTATAGCCAACACAAGGAACCCGCATGTCAGCACAGCTCACGGTCGTCGCGCACCTCGTCGCAAAACCCGGAAAGGCCGAGGAGGCAAGGGCGTTCCTGCTGTCCCTCGTAGGCCCGTCGCGGTCGGAGCCGGGCTGCGTCGATTATCACCTTCACCAGGACGAGGCCAACCCCGCCGAATTCACGTTCTATGAAAACTGGGCCAACCGCGCCGAGTTCGAAAAGCACCTTGAGAAGCCATACCTCAAGGCGGTGTCGCTGAAGGCGCCCGAACTGTTTGCCTCCGATCCGCATATCCGGCTGATGACGATGGTCAGCGCCCGGCCCTAGCAGGCCCGGTCCGGCATCTCCCATTTTGAACAAGTTGCCGCCGATGCCGCGGCGGCCTGCTGTTAGCCTCGCGACCGGCGCATCGAAGCCGCGTGCGGGCTTGCAATCAATCAACATCGGCGGCTGCGGCCGTTGCAGGAGGAGAAATCGGACATGAGCTGGAACGAAAAGAAGGGGCCCCGAATCGCGTTTCTGGGCACGGGAGCGCAGGGTGCCTCGATCGCCGCGGATTTCGCGCTGGCCGGACTTGATGTGACCTTCATCGACCAGTGGCCGGACCACATCGAGGCGATCCGCCGCAATGGCATCACGGTCAATCTGCCGACCCGCACCATCAATGCGAAGGTTCCGGCCCTGCATCTGTGTCAGGTCGCCGAAGTGAAACAGCCTTTCGATGTCGTGTTCCTGGTGATGAAGGCCTATGACACGCGCTGGGCCTGCGAACTGATCAAGTCGGTGCTGGCGCCCGACGGTCTCGTCGTCGGCCTGCAGAATGGCATGACTCATGAGGACATCGCCGCCGCGGTGGGCCGCGAGCGGACGATCGGCGCGGTGATCGAGATTGCCTCGAACATGTGGGTGCCGGGCATCACCAATCGCCAGAACGACACCGACGAGTCGTGGTTCGCATTGGGCGCGCTCGATCCCCAAACCCAGCCGCGCGTCGAAGCCGTTGCGAATCTCCTTCGCAATGCCGGGCGCGTCGAGGTGATGGCCGATATCAAGTCGGCGAAATGGATGAAACTCGTCGTCAACGCCGCCGAACTCATTCCCTCGTCCATCGTCAATCTCGCGCTTTACGATGCGGTCAGCGCGCCCGGCATGCTGGAAGTGATGCGCAAGGCCGGTTACGAGGCCATGCAGGCGGCGCTTGACGACGGCGCCACGATCATCCCGATCATCGGCATGCCGCCGGTGACGACCAACCATCCGGAGCGCTACGTCGATCAGATTTTCGATGAAGTGCTGAAAACCTTCTCGAAGCCGGACACGCTGGTGACATCGCTTCAGGACTGGCGCAAGGGTCGCCGCGCAGAGGTGCGCGAGATCAACGGCTGGGTCGTCGACGTTCTGAAGGCTCATGGCAAGTCCGCGCCCGTCAATCAGCGCGTCGTCGATATCGCTCTCGACATCGAGCGCGGCAAGCTCGAGGCCCATCCCGAAAATGCCGGGCTCCTGATCGAAGCGCTGGACGCCAGGCGCGATCGCCGCTGACGCAGTCTGGATAACGCCGTTTTCGGGGATACTCTCAAATCGGATAAATTCGGATCAGCGCGGCGGTCGCGACCTGTTAGTTTGGCGATGAGCGCACCAATACTCATCTGTCCGATGGGTGCGGGAAGATGGCGCTGCTTCATTTCAGTCGAATGGGAACCGGCCAAAGAGCCGGAACGGCGAAGCTTTAGCTTGAAGAACGACAAACCAAACGGGAGGACTCCATGCGTTACAAATCGATTCTGAAGGCGATTGCGCTTGCATCCAGCATGCTGATCGGTGCGTCTTTCGCTTCCGCTGACGATGCCAAGACCGGTTACACCGGCAAACCGCGCACGTTGTTGTGGGCCAGCCGCGATCTCGAATACGTCGATACGTCAAAGTACAAGAAGGACGGTCCTTACGTGATCGGCTTCTCGAACGCCTCGATTTCCAACATCTGGCGCGTCGGGCTTCTGCACGCCATCCAGAATGCCGCCGCCAAGAACAAGGACAAGATCAAGCAGCTTCTCATCACCGATGCCAATGATGATGCGGCAAAGCAGGTGTCAGACGTTCAGGACCTTCTCCAGCGTGGCGTCGACCTGCTGATCGTGTCTCCCGCCACCGCCGAGGCGCTCGACCCCGTCGTGCAGCAGGCGATGGACGCGGGCGTTCCCGTCGTCCTGGTGGACCGCCGCGTATCCAGCGACAACTACGTGTCCTTCGTGACGGCGTCCGATCAGGCGCTGGGCCGCACCATGGCGCAGTGGATGGCGGAACGCATGGGCGGCAAGGGCAACATCATCATGATCGGCGGCATCGCCGGCGCCAGCCCGGCCGAACTTCGCATCGCGGCGGCCAAGCAGGTCTTCGCGGAATTCCCCGGCATGAAGATCCTCGACCTGCAGTATTCCGATTGGAGCCCCGCCAAGGGCAAGCAGGTCATGGCGGCGATGATCCAGAAATATGGCGATCAGATCAACGGCGTATGGAACGACAGCGGGTTGCAAGGGTTCGGCGCGCTCGAGGCCTTCGTCGAGGCCGGCTGGGCCGATGGCAAGATTCCGCCCATCACCTGCGCCGATCTCAACGGCTGCGTCAAGCTCGCGGTTCAGCACAAGGTACCGGTGATGAGCTTCGACTATCCGCCCGCCATGGGCGGCGACTCGGTCGACGTCGCGCTGAAGGTTCTGGCTGGAACGCCGGTTCCCAAGCAATACGAGGTCAACGCCGACATTGCCGTCTCCAAGGGCGACGAGACAGCCTCCGTGAAGGCCGATCGCTGGGTCGAGGACTATGCCCAGCTCGACAAGCCGAACGATCTGATCCTGTCGACAGGTCTCGGTCCCGACTACGACCCGAAGACCTTCGCGCCGGACTATCCGAAGTAAGCACGGCATCCGCGGACCCGGAGCGATCCGGGTCCGCCAGTCCTCATTCAACCCGATAGTCCGGATCGAAACCATGCCATATGACTTCAACGAGGCCCGAAAGGTCGGGCGCACCAGCCTGAAACTTCCGCTGCTCGGTTTTGGCACTGTGCAGATCGGCGGCTGGCCGCGCCGCCTGTCCGAGGAAAAGGCGCTGGAAGCCCTCCAGGAGTCTTGGGATCTCGGCATCCGGTTCTTCGATACAGCACCCATGTACGGCATCGGCATGTCGGAAGAGCGCCTGGGCAAGTTCCTGCGAACCAAGCCGCGCGACTCCTACACGCTTTGCACCAAGGTTGGCCGCATCGTTAGGGACCAGGAGGCGACGACAGGGGAGGACCCCTTCTGGCGCGGCGCGCCGGCGCGGAAATACCACTTCGACTTCTCCTACGACGGCGTCATGCGCTCGGTTGAGGACAGCGTGCGCCGCACCGGCATCGACCGGTTCGATATTCTCCTGATCCATGATTCCGACCGTCACTACCAGGAAGCCCTCGACGGCGCCTACAAGGCGTTGGACCGGCTGCGGAGCGATGGCACCATCAAGGCGGTTGGCGCCGGCCTGAACCAGAACGCGATGCTGGCCCGCTTCGCCCAGGACGGCGTTATGGATATCTTCCTGCTGGCCGGCCGTTATACGCTGCTGGATCACAGCGCCCTCGATGCGCTGTTCCCGGTCTGCGAGAAGCGCGGCACCTCGATTCTCATCGGCGGCGTCTTCAACAGCGGCATGCTCAACGATCCTTCGCCGCGAGCGAGCTTCGACTATGTGACGGCAGATGAAAAGTGGCGCGAGAACGTGCTCGATCACGGCGTGCGCGTGCCCGAGGCCCATGAAACCGGCGACTACTGGGTGAAGCGGGCGCTCGCCATCAAGGCGGTGTGCGACCGGCACGGCGTTCCGCTTTCGGCGGCGGCCCTGCAGTTCTCGGCGGCCCATCCCGTCGTCTCCTCGATCGTCGTCGGCGCCGGCAGCGGCAAGCGTATCAAGGAGAACATCGAGTTTCTTGCAATGCAAATTCCCGCTGCACTGTGGGATGAACTGAAGTCGAAGGGACTGGTGGCGAAGCACGCCCCGGTTCCGGCCTGACGGAAGAGGGGGAGGGACACGTCATGGCGCTTCCAGGCCTCGCCGGCACCGATCATATCGGCTTTACCGTTCCCGACATGGAAGAGGCTACCCGCTTCTTTGTCGATGTCATCGGCTGCACCCAGCTGTTTCAGGTCGGGCCCTTCGTGGCCGATGACGACTGGATGAAGCTCCATCTCAATGTGCATCCGCGCGCCGTCATCCGCACGCTCCGCATGTTCCGGTGCAAGAACGGCCCGGCCTTCGAGGTGTTCGAATATGAATCGCCCGACCAGCGCCGCGAACTGCCGAAGAACAGCGATCATGGCGGGCATCACATCGCCTTTTACGTGACCGACATGGACGCCGCCGTCGCCCACCTGAGGAAGCATGGCGTCACCGTGCTGGGCGAGCCCACCAAAATGACGTCGGGCGCCAGCGAAGGCCTGACCTGGGTCTATTTTCTGGCGCCGTGGGGGATGCAGCTCGAACTCGTCACCTATCCGGACGGGCTGGCCTACGAAAAAACCTCGCGCGAAAAAATGTGGAGCCCCTTGTGATGCCGTTTCGGCGCGGCGCTGGCCCCGGTCGCGGGAACAGGCGGCAGTACGCCAATCGAGAATTTGCCGATCTGCTTTCGGATGGGCCGCTCAATGTCGCGGCAGCTGAAGCGGAAAAGCAGATGCGGCGGGAGGCCGGAAAGCCTCCTTCCGCGACAGGTCAACAACCGACGTGCAGTTTCAACCTAATCTCAACGGGAGGACTTACATGATGAATCTGACAAAACGCCGCGCGATGCTGCTCGGTGCCGCGGCGGGCCTCGCCGCGCTGGCGCTGCCGGCCTTTGCGCAAGGCAAGTTCTATGAGGGCGCGCCGCGCACCTACCTCTACAACCCGGATGTCGAGGTGTGCTTCAAGGACACCGCGCAGTACAAGAAGGATGGCCCCTATACCATCGGCTTCTCGAACGCCGGCCTGGGCGACTCCTGGCGCGTGGTGATGCTGCATTCGGTGCAAACCGCCGCCGCCCGCAACAAGGACAAGATTTCGAAGCTCATCATCACCGACGCGGGCCATGACGACGCCAAGCAGGTCGCCGACATTCAGGACCTCGTGTCACGCGGCGTCGATCTGCTGATCGTCAGCGCCAACACCCAGCAGGCGCTCGATCCCGCAGTCAGCCAGGCGATGGATGCCGGCATTCCCGTCGTCATGATGGACCGCCGCGTCGCCTCCGACAATTTCGTGACCTTCGTCACCGCGTCGGATGCCATGATGGGCCGTCTCTTCGCGCAGTGGATCGCCGAGAAGCTGGGCGGCAAGGGCAACGTCATCATGCTGGCGGGCCAGGCGGGTTCGAGCCCGTCCGAAAACCGCGAGAAGCCGGCGCGCGAGGTGTTTGCGCAGTACCCCGGCATCAAGGTGCTCGAAACCGTCTACTCGGACTGGTCGCCCGTCAAGGGCAAGCAGGTGATGCAGGCCATGATCTCGAAATACGGCAAGGACATCAACGCCGTCTGGTCGGCACACGGGCTGCAGACGCCGGGATCGATCGAAGCCTTCATCGACGCCGGCTACAAGGATGGCGAAATCCCGATCCACACCACCGCCGATGTGAACGGGCCGCTGCAACTGGCGATCAAGCACAAGGTGCCCATGCTGGAAGTGGGTTATCCGCCGGCCATGGGCGGCATCTCGGTCGATGTGGCGCTGCAGGTGCTGGCTGGCGCGCCGGTGCCCTGCATCTACACGATCAATTCGCAGATCGCGGTAAGCGAGGGCGACAACACGCCGTCGATCACCACCGATCTGCGTCTGACCGACCTCGTCGTTCCGGACGGCGCGGCTGACATGCTGATCACCGGCGGCATGGGTCAGGATTACGATCCCAAGACCTACTCGGTCGACTATCCGCAATAACCTCCCTGTCGACTTGCCCGGGGCCGCAAGGCTCCGGGCTCTCTTGCCGCAAAGATGGATGACATGCTGAAGCTGTCGAACATTTCGAAGAGTTTTCCCGGTGTAAGGGCGCTGTCCGGAATCGATCTCGAGATCCGGGCGGGCGAAATTCATGCGCTCGTCGGCGAGAATGGCGCCGGCAAATCGACCATGATCAAGATCGTGGCAGGCGCCTATCAGCCCGACAGCGGCGACATCGAGTATGACGGCGCGCGGCTCCACAACATCACGCCGGCCAGTGCCAAGAAGGCCGGCATCCACGTCATCTACCAGGAATTCGTGCTCTTCCCGCACCTCACCGTGGCGGAGAACATCTACATCGGCCACGAGCGCCGCGGCAAGCTGGGCCTCGTCGATCACCGGCAAACCCGCCGCGATGCCGCCGAGCTACTGAAACGCCTCGGCGTCGAGATCGATCCCGACCAGCTCGTCACCGATCTGACGGTTGCCGACCAGCAGATGGTCGAAATTGCCAAGGCCCTCGTTCACAAGGTGAAGCTGCTGATTCTCGACGAGCCGACGGCCGTCATCTCCGGGCGCGAGGCGGACCTGCTGTTCGCGCGCCTCAAGGCCCTGCGCCAGGAGGGCGTCGCCATCGTCTATGTCTCCCATCGCCTCGAGGAAATTTTCCAGATCGCCGACCGGGTCACGGTCTTCAAGGACGGCGAGCGGGTGACCACGGCGGACATTTCGTCGGTCGACCGCAACAAGCTGATCTCGCTCATGGTCGGCCGCGACCTCAAGGATATCTTCCCGCCGAAGCGCGCCAGGGCTGACACCGGCAAGGTTGTGCTGAAGGCCGAGAATGTCACCGTCAACGGCCGCGTTAGGAACGCCTCGATCGAACTGCGCGCGGGCGAGATCACCGGGCTTGCGGGAATGGTGGGCGCCGGGCGCACCGAACTTGCCATGGGTATCTTCGGTGGCTTGCCGATGTCGTCGGGAACGGTGACCATCGACGGCCAGCCCATCTCGCACATGACGCCGGCGGTGGCGATCGCCAAGGGCATCGGCTTTGTCACCGAGGACCGCAAGAGCCAGGGCCTCGCCATGCAGCTCGATGTGGCGGCGAACGTCACGGCCGCATCGCTCATCGAGATCACCCGCAACGGCCTCATCGATCATGGCGCCGAAGACGCGATCGCACATCAGGAAATCGCCAAGTACAAGATCGCCTGCCGCGGCCCCGCGACGCCCGTCGCTACCATGTCAGGCGGCAATCAGCAGAAGGTGATCGTGGCGCGCTGGGCGAGGACGAACCCCAGGGTTCTGATCCTCGACGAGCCGACCCGCGGTGTCGACGTTGGCGCCAAGACCGAGATCTACAAGATCATGAACGAACTCGCACTGCAGGGCATGGCCATTCTGATGATCAGTTCCGAACTTCCCGAAATCATCGGAATGTCCGATCGCGTGGTGGTGATGCGCGAAGGCGTGGTGTCGGGCGAACTCACGGGGGCGGGCATCAATGAGCAGGCGATCATGAGTCTCGCCACCCAGCACATGGCGGCGTGAGGCGGGAGACCATGGCAAAACAGTCCCCGCTCTCCACCTTCGTCAAGCGCAATCGCGGCCTCGTTGTCGTCATCGTGCTACTTTTCGCCCTGCTGATCTTTGGCAGCTTCATATCCGACCGGTTCCGCACCACGTCGAATATCCTGAACGTGTTCGAGCAATCCTCCGGGCTGGCGCTGGTTAGCCTCGGGCAGACGCTCGCCATCCTGACGGGCGGCATCGACATGTCGGTCGGCTCGATGATCAGTCTCCTGTCGCTTCTCACCTCGGGCCTGATGAACGGCGATCCGGCCATGATCCTGCCGGTTACCGCCGGCATCATCCTGCTCGGGTGCATGATCGGCGCCATCAACGGCATCGGCATCGTCATGCTCCGCATCCATCCGCTGATCGTCACGCTCGGCATGGGTGCCGTCCTCCAGGGCATAGCGCTGCTCTATTCGCTGGGGCCTGCGGGCAAGGCGCCCCCCGGTTTCAAGTTTCTGGCCTATGGCAAGGTCCTGGGCCTGCCGGTCTCGGCCCTGTTCGTGATCGCGCTCTTCATTCTCGTTGCGCTGTTCCTGCGCTATGCGCGGCTCGGCCGCTACATCTATGCGGTGGGCGACGATCAGGCGGGCGCGCGCCTCATGGGCTTGCCGCGTTCCGGCGTCATCATTTTCGTCTACACGGTGTCGGGCTTCTGCTGCGCGCTGATGGCGATCTACCTGGTCAGCCGCTTCGGCGTGGGCCAGCCCTACACGGGCGTCAACTACACGCTGGCTTCCATCACGCCGGTAGTCGTCGGCGGTACGTTGCTGGCCGGTGGCCGCGGCGGCGTCATGGGCACGCTGTTCGGCGCCTATCTCATCTCGCTGATCAACAACGTGCTGAACTTCATGGACGTCTCGACACACTACCAGTTGATCGCGCAGGGCCTGATCGTCATCGCGGCGGTCTCGATCTATGTCGAAAAAAGGAAGCGCATCTGATGACCGACGCAACCGACATCAAGACCGGCGGCGAAGGCCGGTCCTCCGGGTTCAGGCACATTCTCTCGAACTATGGCATCCATATCTTTCTGGTGCTGCTGGTCGCGGTTTCGGGCATCGTGTCGCCCGCCTTCCTGTCGGCCAACAACATCTCGAACATGCTGCTGCAGGTGGCGCCGCTCGGCATCGTGGTCATCGGCCAGGCATTCGTCATCATCCTGCGCGGCCTCGACCTGTCGGTCGCCTCGGTGATGGCGACGGCGGCGGTCATCGCCACGGGCTTTTCGGGCGTCAATTCCGACATGCCGATGATCATCGCCATTTCGCTGGCGATCGGCGCCGGCACGGGCCTCGTCAACGGCCTGCTTGTCACCAAGCGCGATGTATCGCCCTTCCTCGCCACGCTCGCCACCATGATCATGCTTCAGGGCTTCCGCTTCGCCTATACGCAGGGCGCGCCGTCGGGCAACGTGCCGCCGCTGTTCCGCGTGGTGGGCGCTGAAACCTTCTACGGCATTCCCTACAATCTCATGCTTCTGGCGGTGCTCGCCGTCATCTTCGGCATTCTGCTGGCGCGGTCGCGCTTTGGCCGCGAAGTCTATATCACCGGCGGGAACCCCACCACCGCGCGGCTTCTCGGCATCAACGCCGATCGGGTGATCGTCAGCGGCTATGTCATATCGGGCGTTCTAGCGGCCATCGCGGGGCTGGTGCTCAGCGGCTACGTCGGCATCGTCGACAACTGGGTGGGCCGCGGCTTCGAACTCGACTCGATCGTCGCCGCGGTGATGGGCGGCATCGCGCTTTCCGGCGGCCGCGGCACGATCGTCGGCGGCCTGATCGGCGCCGCGATTCTGATCGTCGTGTTCAACGCGGTGCTGATGTTCGGCATGCCCGTCCAGCTGCAAATCATCATCAAGGGCCTGGTCATCGTTCTCGCTGCCGCCTTCTACGTCAGGCGCAGCGTCTGAAGCACAACTGAGGGAGTTTTCAACATGTCTGGTTCAGTCGAGGGAAAAGCCATCATCGTCACCGGCGCGGGACGCGGCATCGGCGCCGAGATCGCGCGTGATCTCGCGTTGAACGGCGCGAAGGTCTGTGTCGCCGACCTCAATGCCAAGGCGGCGCAGGAGGTGGCGGCCAGCCTCGGCGGCAAGGCGTTCGCCGCTGAAGTGAACGTCGCCGACCGCGCCAGCACCGCGGCCATGATCGCCGCCACCGTCAAGGCCTTCGGGCGGCTCGATGTCATCTTCAACAACGCCGGAATCAGCCAGACCTGCCCCTTCATGGACGTAACCGAGAAGGACTGGCAGCGGATCATGGACGTCAACGGCCTCGGTGTGCTGATCGGCACCCAGGAAGCCGCGCGGCAGATGAAGGCCCAGGGAACGGGCGGCAAGATCATCAACACCCAGTCGATCGCCTCGAAGCAGGGCTATCCGCTGTTTGCGCATTACTGCGCCTCGAAGTTCGCCGTCGCGGCGCTGACGCAGGCCGCCGCCCGGGCGCTGGCCGCCGACAAGATCACCGTCAACGCCTTCGCCCCCGGCGTTGTGCGCACCGAATTGTGGGAGCAGCTCGACCGCGAATTCGTGGAACTCGGCGTCACCCAGAAGCCCGACCAGGCAATCAACGAGTTCAGTCAGGCGATCCTGATCGGCCGTTATGCGAAGCCCGGGGACATCACCGGCGTCACCACGTTTCTGGCCTCCACCGGGTCCGACTACATCACAGGCCAGACCTTCATGGTCGATGGCGGCATGGTTTTGATTTGAGGGACAACATGGGACGTTTGCAAGGCAAGACATCGATCATCACCGGCGGCGCGCGCGGCATCGGCGGCGCGACCGTCAGACGGTTCGTGGAGGAGGGCGCCAGGGTGGCGATCTTCGACGTGCTGCCCGATGAGGGAAACCGGCTGGCGAAGGAATTCGGCTCCAGCGGAGCTGCCGTCACCTACCGCAATGTCGACATCACCAGGGAACCGGAGGTGAAGGCCGCCGTCGATGGCGTGATCGCCGACTGGGGCCAGATCGACATTCTCGTCAACAATGCCGGCATCACCGGCGTCAACAAGTTCGCGCACGAGGTATCCGTCGAGGAGTGGGACAAGGTCTTCGACGTCAATGTCAAGGGCATGTTCCTCTGCACCAAGCACACCGTGCCGCACATGATGAAGCGCAAATACGGCGCGGTCGTCAATTTCTCGTCGATCTACGGATTGATCGGCAATAACGACCTGCCGCCCTATCACGCCACCAAGGGCGCGGCCCTGATGATGACCAAGACGGACGCCATCTGCTACGCGCCCCATGGCATCCGGTTCAACGCCGTGCATCCCGGCTCGACGATGACTGAATTGTTCATGAAGGCCGCCGAAACCTATCCCGCCGGCAAGCAGGCCTATCTCGACATGATGAAGGAGAAGCATCCGCTCTGCCTTGGCGAACCGGTGGACGTGGCGAATTGCGTGCTCTTCCTCGCCTCCGACGAGGCCCGCTTCGTGACGGGCGCAAGCCTCGTGGTGGACGGCGGCTATACGGCACAATAGTTTCAGGGAAAGTTCGAACACATGAAAGCAGTCCGTTTCCACGCCGCGCGCGATATCCGGGTCGAGGATGTGCCGCCGCCATCCGCGAAACTCGGGCCGAGGGATGTCCTGATCAAGCCGTTGATCACCGGCATCTGCGGCACCGACCTGCATGAATATCTTGCCGGCCCCATCGTCACGCCGGTGACGCCGCATGTCTATACCGGCGCCCGGAATCCGCAGATCCTCGGTCACGAGTTCAGCGCCGTGGTGGCTGATGCGGGGCCGGAGGTCAGCAATGTCAGTGTGGGCGACCGCGTCTCGATCCAGCCGCTGATATCGCCGCGCGACGACTATTACGGACGGCGCGGCCTCTACCAGATGAGCGAGAAGATGGGCTGCGTCGGCCTGAGCTGGGACTGGGGCGGCATGGGCGAACTTGCCGTCGTCAACGACTACAATGTCTGCCGCGTGCCGGCCGGCGTCAGCGACGAGCAGGCCGCGATGATCGAGCCCGCGGCGGTGGCGATCTACGCCGTCGACCGCGGCGGCGTGACCTCGGGTTCGACGGTGCTGGTGTCGGGCGTCGGTCCCATCGGGGCGCTCGTGATTTTGGCCGCGCACGCCGCCGGCGCATCGACGATATTCGTCAGCGAGCCCAATCCGAACCGCCTGAGGCTGGCGAAGGAACTTCTGCCGTCGGCGATCTGCGTCAATCCCCTTGCGGAAGACCTGCAGCAGGTCATTCGCGACAACACCGAGGAAGGCGTGGGCGTCGATGTCGCCGTCGAATGCGTGGGGCTGGAAGCAAGCCTCAATGCCTGCGCCGCTGCCGTGCGCCGCCAGGGCAAGGTTGTTCAGACCGGCCTTCACATGAAGCCCGCCAGCGTCGATGCCATGATGTGGGCGATGAAGGACATCTCGATCGAAGCCACATGGTGCTATCCGGTGCAGATCTGGCCGCGCATCATCCGCATGGTCGAGGCCGGCCAGCTGCCGCTGGAGAAGATCATCACTGCCCGCATCAAGGCGGAAGACGTGGTCGAAAAGGGCTTCGACGTGCTGCTCGACAAGGCTGGAAAGCACCTCAAGATCCTGGTCAGCGTCTGATGCCCCGCGCCGCGCTCGCCACCCAACAAGAACCCATCCGGAGAAACAATACATGAAAGCCCTGGTCTTCGAGAAGCCGGACAATCCCGTCGTCATCGACACGCGGATGCCGGAAGTGAAGGACACCGAGGTCCTCGTCAAAACCCGCACCGTCGGCATCTGCCATTCGGACTATGAATTGCTGGGCGGCCGCTACATCATCCCGATTTCATATCCGGTGACGCCCGGGCATGAGTGGTGCGGCGAAATCGTCGAAGTCGGCAAGGCGGTGAAGAAGTTCCGCGCCGGCGACCGGGTGGTGGGCGAATGCGTGGTGCGCACGCCTGAGCGTCTGCATCACTTCGGCTTTTCGATGGACGGCGCCGATCGCGAGTATTTCGCAGTCAATCCGGACTGGCTCCACCGCCTGCCTGATTCGGTCGACGACATGCGCGGCGCCCTGATCGAGCCTTTCACCTGCGGCTTCTACGCGGTGCTGCGGTCGGGCGGCACCAATGCCAGCGAAACCGTTGTCGTGTCGGGCGGCGGCACCATTGGCCTAGTCTCGGCGGCGGCGGCGATCGGCATGGGTGCGCGCGTCATCGTCGTCGACCCTTTGAAGACCCGCCGCGACATTGCCCTGAAACTCGGCGCGGCCGAGGCGCTTGACACGCCGGATGCCGCCAGCCGCATCAGGGACCTGACCGAAGGCAAGGGCGCCGATCTCGTCATCGAAGCCTCGGGTCACGATGCTTCGCTCGCCGCGTCCTTCGAATATGCCGGCCAGGATGGCCGCATGGCGATGGTGGGCATCAACATCGGCCGCAAGGTCCCGGCCGAGCTTGGCCTGATCCAGATGAAGAACCTGACGATACGCGGCTGCATCGGCTCGCCCGGCGTGTGGCCCGCGGCGATCCGCTTTCTCGAGCGGACGGGGATCGATCTGTCGCCGATCCAGACCCACAAGTTCCCGCTCGCCGATGCGGTCGAAGCCTTCGCATTGGGGCAGGATGCCAAGGCCTGCATCAAGGTAACGCTGACGATGTGACAGGCAATGATGCAGAGCCGCCGGGGGTATCGTTCGGCACTGCCAGATTGGGAATCTTTGCGCAGCAGGAAGCCCGCAGGATGTGACATTCTTGGCAGCCGGCGGGTTTCGGGGTTAAGGCGCAGTCTGGTGCTGCGGGATAGTCAGACACGCAAAGCCGGATTGGTTGTCCGGCGGGACATGAAGGAAGAGGTAGGATCGTGAAGTACAACAGCCCATATTCGACGGCATCCTGGGGCACTCAGGCGAAGGACTGGGAGCAGGGAATCGACTACTCCCGCCTCTCCAAGGAACGGCTGGCCCGCGCCCAGGCCGCGATCCGCTATGCCGGCCTCGGCGCCGTGCTTTGCTTCAACTTCGACAACATCCGCTATGTCACGTCGACCCACATCGGCGAATGGGCACGCGACAAATTCTTCCGCTATGCGCTTTGCCCCGCCGAAGGCAAGCCGTTCCTGTGGGATCCGGCGCCGCCCGCCAAGCGCCTGTCCTCACCCTGGATCAAGGACAATGTCGCAGCACCCATCACCACGATGCAGGGCGCCATTCCGCCCGGCCTCAACGTGCAGCATGATTTCGCCAAGCAGATCAAGAAGGCGCTTGTCCACTACGGGATCGACAAGGAACCCTTGGGCGTCGACCTCATGGAACTCAGCATGCTGCGCGCGCTCGAGGCCGAAGGCATCAATGTAGTCGATGGCCAGCAGGCTCTTCTCGACGCGCGCGAGATCAAGACGGCGGACGAGATCGAACTGCTGAAGTTGGCGGCCGCCATGGTCGACGCGACCTATGTCGACATCGCCCGCGCCATCCGTCCCGGCACCAAGGAGAACGAACTCGTCGCCATCGCCAACGACCGGCTGTTCCGCATGGGATCGGAGCGCGTCGAATGCGTGAACTCGGTATCGGGCCGCCGCGGACGGCCGCACTCGCATACCTTCTCTGACCGCATGATCCAGCCGGGCGACATGATCTTCCTCGACATCATGCATTCCTACAACGGCTACCGCACCTGCTATTACCGCACCTTCATCTGCGGCGAGCCGAACAAGCACCAGATCGAAGCCTACGAAACCGCCTCCAAGTGGATCTCGGCGTCGATCGACATGATCAAGCCCGGCGTCACGCCCGACGAGGTTGCCGCCGTTTGGCCGGACGCGCATGAATTCGGATACCGCGACGAGGAAGAGGCCTTCCTGCTGCAGTATGGCCACGGCGTCGGCCTCAGCCTTTGGGAACGTCCGATCTTCTCCAAGCGCTTCCGCGGCCAGAACACGCCTTTGAAGGAAGGCATGGTCTTCGCGCTCGAAACCTGGAAGGGCTCGGAAGACGGCTCGGGCGCGGCGCGCATCGAGGAGGAGGTCGTCGTCACCAAGGACGGCTGCGAGATCATCACCAACTTCCCTTCGGATCGTCTGATTTCCTGCGGCCTTCCCGGCTGCGAAGTGTTCTGAGTAGCGAAAGATTACGGAAAGCGAACCACATCATGAAGAAACATGCATTGATCGCCGGCGTCAGCGGCATCATCGGGCGCCACCTCGCCGAACATCTGGTCGCGGCGGGCGTCTGGGAGGTGTCGGGAATCTCGCGCAACGCCGATAACCTGCCGCAAGGTGTCAATTCGATCGCCGCCGACCTCACCGACCGCGCGGCGCTTACTGCAAGTCTCAAGGCGCTGCAGCCCACCCACGTTTTCATCACCACCTGGTCTCGGCAGGCGACGGAGGCCGAGAACTGCAAGGTGAACGGCGCCATGGTCGAGAACCTGATGGCCGCCATCGAGGGGAAAGGCGTCCGCCATGTGGCGCTCGTCACCGGCCTCAAGCACTATCTCGGGCCCTTCGAGGCCTATGCCAAGACAAAGCCGGTAACGCCCTTCCGCGAGGAACAGCCGCGCCTGCCCTTCGCCAATTTCTATTACGTGCAGGAGGATGCCGTTTATGCGGCTGCCGAGAAGCAGAACTTCACCTGGTCGGTGCACCGTCCGCACACGCTGATCGGCTACGCCGTGGGCAACGCCATGAACATGGCCTCGACGCTCGCGGCCTACGCGGCGATCGCCAGGGAAACCGGCAAGCCCTTCGTGTTTCCGGGCACCAGTCAGCAATATGAAGGCGCGGTCGATATCACCGACGGGCGGATCATCGCCAAACAGCTCGAATGGGCGGCGACCAATGCCAATGGCTTCAACGAAGCCTTCAACATCGTCAATGGCGAGGTCTTCCGCTGGAACTGGCTGTGGCCGCGGATTGCCGCCTACTTCGGCCTCGAGGCGGCGGAGCATCCCGGCAAGCCGACGCCGCTTGAAGCCTACATGGCCGATAGCGGCCCGGTGTGGGATCGCATCGTGGCGAAGCACGGCCTGAAGAAAGTGCCGATCGAGAAGTTCGCCTCGTGGTGGCACACCGATCTCGATCTTGGCCGCGAGCTCGAAAGCTTCGCATCGATGACCAAGAGCTACGATCTCGGCTTCAACGCATACCAGAACAGCGTGGACTCCTTCACGCACGCTTTTGACCGGTTGCGGCAGGAACGCTACATTCCCTGAGAGCGTGGTGGCCCGAATTGGGCGCGGGATCGCCGGACCAACTCTGATCGGAAGCGGAAATGAGAGCGCTGCGGTTTCACCACGCAAAGGATCTCCGGCTCGAGGATGTGCCGGCACCCGGCGCACCGGGAGACCATGACGTCGTTCTCAAGGTCATCTTCTGTGGCATCTGCGGCACCGATCTGCATGAATATGTGGCGGGCCCGATCATTCTGCCGGTCGCGCCGCACCCTTCGACCGGCGCCCGGGTTCCGATCATTCTCGGCCATGAGTTCTCGTCCGAAGTCGTGGCCACCGGCGCTAGGGTAACCGCCGTGAAAGTGGGAGACCGCGTCGCCGTGCTGCCGCATCTGATGCAGCCCGGCGATTACTATGCGCGGCGCAATATCGGCCAGTTCAGCGCCGCCACCGGCCTTGTCGGCCTCACCTGGCACTGGGGCGGCATGGCCGAATACGCACTGGTGCCCGAGCAGAACGTGGTCAAGCTGCCTGACGCGGTCAGCAACGAGCAGGGTGCCATCCTGGAACCCGCCGCGGTGGCGCTGAATGCCATCGACAATGCGGAGGTGAAGGCCGGAACATCCGTGCTGATCACCGGGGCAGGGCCGATCGGCGCATTGACGGCGCTGGCCGCCCGGGCGGCGGGCGCGCGCCACATCTTCGTCTACGAGCCTAGCGAAGGAAGGCGCAAGCTGCTTGCTGCCTTCGACGGCATTTCCGTCTTTGGCGGCCCGCCGGAAGAACTGCTCGATCGGATCAGGGAAGCGACCGACAGTGGCGTGGGCGTCGATGCCGCCATCGAATGCGCCGGCCATCATGCGGCGCTCGATCTCTGCCTCAGGGCGGTGAAGTGCACCGGCATCATCGCGCAGGTGGGGCTCTTCGTCGCCAAGCCGCAGGTCGACCTGTTCAAGCTCTGCGAAAAGGGCGTGCGGCTCGTCGGCTGCTGGGGCAACGATATCACGCTGGGGCCGCGGCTTGTCGGCCTGATCGCCGGCGGAAACTTCCCCGTCGAGCGGATCGTGACGGGACAGGTCGCATTGTCCAACGCGATTGAAAACGGTTTCGAGGAACTGACGAAGCCCGGCGGCAGCCATCTCAAGATACTGATCGACGTCACCGCCTGAACGTTCTGGCAGGCGTATCCTGCTATTGAAATGAGTTACTTGAACCCGGCAAGGCGCGCCGCTTGGCGCACCAGCACGAAGAAATCCTCATCCCCCGCGCCGGCGGCATAGGCCGCTTCGTATTGCTGCCGCACCTGCGCGATCAGCGGCAGGGGCAGATGCGCGCTCCGGCCGACGCCCAGCGCAAGGTCGAAGTCCTTCATCATGCCCGCCACTTCGAAGGCCGGGGCATAATTGCCCGCCGTCATCATTGCCGTCTTGTAGCCGATCAGCGGCGAGGCCACCGCGCTGTTGTTGATGACCTCGAGAGCCGCTGCCAAGTCGACGCCGCCCGCCCGCGCCAGGGTCAGGGCCTCGCCGACGATGGCCGCCGTCGCCCCCACCATCGCGTTGAGGGCAAGCTTGAGGAAGCGTGCCTGTTCCGCCTCGCCCACCCGGTATTGCTTCTTCGAGAACGCGGCATAGACGGGGATCATCGCCTCATATGCGGCCTGCGGTCCGGATACCAGAACGGTGAGCGCGCCGGCCTCCGCCGTCGCCGTCGAACCCGATACCGGGCTGCGGAGATACGAAACCTCGGCCGCGGCCAGCGCAGCCCCGGCGGCGGCCGACGCGTCGGGCGAAACCGTGCTGGTCTCGATCAGCACCGATCCCGCCCTCATGTGTGCGCCAAGGCCGTTCGCGCCGCCGACGATATCGAGCAATGCCGCATCGTTCAGAATGGCGCTGACGATCACATCCCTCGCCTCCGCCAGTTCCGCCAGGCTGCGGATGGCCGGAACGCCCAGCGCTTCTGCCTTGGCGGCGCCCGCGTCATTGCGCGCATAGGCGGCAACCTCGAAACCCGCCGCCTTGAGCCTGCGGCACATCGGCGTTCCCATCTTGCCAAGGCCGACGAAGCCGACGCGCGGCGATGCGATGCTGGTCATGGTCGTTCTCCGGTCTCTAAGGGAAACTGGTGTCGGCGGCGCGTGCCAGCCTGGCTTTCTCGCGCGCCTTGAAGGTCCGCTCGCTCATGCGGTCCAGAAGCTCGATGATGTCCTTCAGCCGGTCCCGCGCGATGCCCTGCGTGATGAACACGATGCGGCTGCGCGTATCGGCGCTCGGCCACCGCTCGAGCCAGGTCATGGTGTGAAGCAGGTGTTGTGCGCCCTGAATCACCGCCGGGCGCCCCGGTTCCTCGGCCACATTGACGAGGCCCTTCACGCGCAGCAGGCTGGGGCCCAGGTTCTGGCCGATGCCGTCGAGCAGGAATTGCACCTCATCGCGCGACAGCGGTTCCTTGCGCGTCAGGACGAAGCTTTCGATTCCCTTGCCCTGCAGGTGGAAGGGAACCTCGGGCTGCACCGTTTCTGCGGCGGCCGTCGCGCCATAGGCCTCGTAGCTGCGGATGGCGAGCCACGGCAGCGGATTGGCGGCAGGATCGGCGGCATCGAAGCCGGTGGATGTCAGCAGCGCCGCCACACGCGCGGTCGACCAGTCCACGGCGCCGATTTCCGCCGCCGGATTGATGCGCGCAAGCTCGCCGCGAAGGCGGCGTTCGGCGGCCTCGCTGCCGCCCTCCACGAGGTCGAGCTTGGTGATCACGATGCGATCCGCGAGCGCCACCTGGCGCAACGCCTCGTCATGGTTCTCGCTGGTCGCGGGCCAGTTCACGGCGTCGACGGCCGTCACCACGCTCGCCACCCGGTAAAGGCCATCGAGCGTCGGTTCCGACAGGAACGCCTGCAGCACCGGGCCGGGCTCGGCCAGCCCCGATGTCTCGATCACAACATTGTCGAACGCCGGAATGCGCCCGGCCTGCCGGTCGTGAAACAGGCTGTTCAGTGTACTGACGAGATCGCTTCTCACCGTGCAGCACAGGCAGCCGTTCTCCAGAACGATGACGGCGTCGTTGCTGCTGGCGTAAAGCTGATGGTCGAGCCCGACCTCGCCGAACTCGTTGACGACGACGACCGTGCGCGCAAGCTCGGGCGCGCGCAGCGCCGCGTTGATCAGCGTGGTCTTGCCGCTGCCGAGAAATCCGGTAACGAGCGTCACCGGAATCCGCCGCTGCTTCTGGTCGTCGAGAGGCATGTCCTACCCTGCAGCCGATCGGCCGGCTTGGCAACAGCGGCGCCAGCACCTCATGCTCGCGTCACTTCCACGGACCAGTCCCGGGTCTCGACGATGGCCTTGAAGCGCGACAGGAACGCCGCCGAATAGGCGCCGTCGAAAGCCCGGTGATCGAAGCTCTGTCCAACGATGCCGGTAAGCCGCGGCGCGATGAACTCTCCCTGCGGCGTCGAGACGATGGCGGGGCGCATCGTGATGGCATCCGTCGAAAGGATCGCCACCTGCGGCGCGTTGATGATCGGAGCCGTGAACATGGTGCCGAAAGCGCCGTTGTTGGTGATCGAGTAGGTGCCGCCTGCCATGTCGTCGGCGCCGAGCTTCCCGGCCCGCGCCTTTTCGATCATCCGGCCCATGGCCTTGGCGAGGCCTTCGACGGTGAGGTCGCCCGCGCTGCGGATCACCGGCACCACCAGCCCCTGATGATTGAGGTCGACCGCGATCCCCAGGTTCACATCGCGCGAGGGAAATAGCGCCTTGCCGTCGAAACGGGCATTGATGTTGGGAAATTCGCCGAGCGCCAGGCACACGGCGCGGGCGATGAACGGCAAATAGGTGAGGTTGAAGCCATGCGCGGCGCGGAACGCCTGCTTGGCGCCCGCCCGCACCCGCTCGACGGCGGTAAAGTCGACGTCGATGCCCTGGAACACATGCGGAATGCTGCGCCAGTTTTCGGCAAGCCGGTCCGCTGTCTTTTGGCGTATGGCGGAAAGCGGCATGGAAGCGCCCTCCAGCGAGTAGGATGTAGGCTGCCGGATTTCCGCCGCGGGGGGCGTAGCTTGCCGGGCGGAAAGCGCCCGTTGCACGTCGTCCTCCATGATGCGCCGGGCCCCGCGAGCCGCCGCGGCGGTGGCGAGGCTGTCGACGTCCAGCCCGTTCTGGGCGATCAGCCGGCGCGCCAGCGGCGTCACGGGCAAACCATTGGCGGCCCTGGCCGGCCCATAGTTCGCGGCCGGGCTCACGACTTCCTCGAAGGGCGAGCGCGGGGCCAGCGCCGGCGTCACAGCGGGTTTCCGCTCGACGGGGGCATCAGCGGCGGCCGCGCCGCCCACCACGGCCACCACGGCTCCAACCTTCGCGGTCTGGCCATCGCCGACGCGGATCTCGCTGAGCTTGCCTGCGATGATCGCTTCGACCTCGACCGTCACCTTGTCGGTCTCGACCTCGAACAGCTTGTCGCCCTGATTGATGTCGTCGCCCGGCTTCTTGAACCAGGTCAGAATCTTTCCCTCGGCAACCGTCTCGCCCAGTTGCGGCATGATGATGGTTTGCGTCATGGTGCTATCCGTTCATCACGCGCATGATCTTCTCGGCAATGCGCGGCGCATTGGGAAGTGCCAGGTCCTCCAGGTGATCCGCGGCGGGCAGCGGAATATGCGGCGTGGTGATACGCACGATAGGCCCATCGAGATCCCAGAACGCCTCGTCCGCCACGATCGAGGCGATTTCCGCGCCCCAGCCCAGCAGCCGCGGGTTCTCCTCCACGGTGAACAGCCGCCCGGTCTTGGCGACCGACCCTAGCATCGTCTGCGTGTCGAGCGGCACCAGCGAGCGCACGTCGATCACCTCGGCGTCGATGCCGTGCTCGCGCGCCAGCGTCTCCGCCGCCTCAAGCGCGCGCGGCACCATCAGCGCCAGCGCCAGGATCGTGCAGTCCTTTCCCGGCCGCAGGATCTTTGCGGTGCCGAGCGTGTCGACGATCTCTCCGTCGGGCACTTCGCCCTTCATGGCATAAAGCGCCTTGTGCTCGTGGAAGATCACCGGATTGTCGTCGCGTACCGCGGCCGCCATAAGGCCGATCACATCGGCCGGAGACGACGGCGCGACGACTTTCAGTCCCGGAATCATCATCGTCCAGTTCTCGATCGACTGCGAGTGCTGCGCGCCGAAGCGCACCCCCGCGCCGTTGCCCGTGCGGATGACCAGCGGGCAGCTCAGCTGGCCGTTGGTCATGTAGCGGAGCTTCGGCATCTCGTTGGCCACATAGTCGAAGCAGACGGCAAGGAAGTCCGAGAACATGATCTCGGCGATCGGGCGCAGGCCCGTCATCGCGGCGCCCATTGCGGCGCCCAGGATCGCCTGTTCCGAGATCGGCGTATCGCGCACCCGCAACGGCCCGAACTGTTCGTAAAGCCCCACCGTCGCCTTGAATACGCCGCCGGCCTTGGCGATGTCCTCGCCGAGCAACACGACGCGATTGTCGCGCTGCATTTCCTGGGCGATGCCGCGGGCCACCGCCTCGCGATAGGTCAGTTCCGCCACGCCCAGCCTCCATCCGCATAAACATCCTGCGTCAGCAATTCGACCGGCGCTGAAGGCGAAGCCTTGCAGGCCTCCGTCGCCGCCTCGACCTTGCGCCGGCTCTCGGCGTCGATCGCCGCGATCTGATCCTCGCCGATGCCGAACTCGCGCAGCCGCTGCTTGTAGATCAGGATGGGATCGCGTTTCAGCCATTCCTCCAATTCGCCCGGCGGCCGGTACTTCGCGGGATCGGCTCGCGAATGGCCGGAGTGGCGGTAGGTCAGGCATTCGATCAGCGACGGCCCCTCACCGCGCCGCGCCTTGTCGAGAGCCGCCCGAGCGGTGCGGAAGACGACATCCGCGTCATTGCCATCGACCACGATCTTGTCGAGCCCATAGGCTGAAGCGCGGTCGCCTGCGGGGTTGTGCACCGCCGTCACTTCGCCGATCGGCGTGTATTCCATGTAGAGATTGTTCTCGCACACGAAGACCACCGGCAGTTTCCAGATCACAGCGAAATTCAGCGCTTCGTGGAAAGCGCCGATGTTGGTTGTGCCGTCGCCGAAGAAGCACACTGTCACGTCCTTCTCGCCGAGATACTGGGCGCGCCACGCCGAGCCGCAGGCGATCGGCAGATGCGCGCCGATGATCGCGTAGGAGCCCATCACCCCATGCTCGACCGACGTCAGGTGCATCGAGCCGCCTTTGCCGCGCATCAGCCCGATGTCGCGCAGCATCAATTCGCCCAGCATTCCCTCCATGGAGGCGCCGCGCGCCAGCGTATGGGCATGGCCGCGATAGGTGCAGAAACTCTTGTCGCCTTTTTCCATGGCGACGCCAAATCCGGCGGCGATGGCTTCCTGTCCCAGCGACAGGTGGCTGGTGCCCTTGATCAGGTTCTGCAGAAACAGGTCATAGGCGCGCTTTTCCGTGTCGCGGATTTCAACCTGAAGCCGGTAAAGCTCCAGGCGATTTTCGGTGCCGATGTCGTCATTGCCGGCAGCCGAAGCTGCGGCGGGTCTTGGTTTCTGTGCCATGGGCGCAATGATGCCTGCTCGATTGTTCTCTGGCAGCTAGGGTGCCAAATTCTGCGGCCAGCGCCTGCGCGAAGATTCCCGAAATGGTTATTCCTGCTGGCGATGGCGCGGTAACCGGCGATAACTTCGCTGGCAGGCAGCGGGGTGCGGGGTAATTGACGGAACACATCGAAACTCTGGTGATCGGCGCAGGCGTGATCGGACTCGCGGTGGCGCGGCAACTCGCGGTGGCGGGGCAGGAGGTGCTGGTCATCGATCAGGCCGCCGAGATCGGCAGCGAAACCTCGTCGCGGAATTCCGAAGTCGTTCACGCCGGCATCTACTATCCGAAAGACACCTTGAAGGCGCGGCTCTGCGTCGAGGGTCGTTCCTTGCTCTATGCGTTCTGCAATGCGCGCGGCATTGCGGCCCCGCCGATCGGCAAGCTGATCGTCGCTACCACCGGAAACGAGATTCCGAAACTCGAAGCCCTGGCTGCGGCGGGCCGCGCCAACGGCGTTGCCGATCTTCAAAGGCTCACGGCGCGCGAAGCCAGCGCGCTTGAACCTGAGATATCCTGCGTTGCCGCTCTCCTGTCGCCATCGACCGGCATCGTCGACAGTCATGGCTTCATGCTGGCCTTGCAAGGGGAAGCCGAAGCGCATGGCGCGGGCATCGTGCTCCGCACGCAATTCCTGTCCGCGGCCCGCGCCGGCGCTGCGCATCGCGTCAGCCTTCGCGATGCCGATGGCGGCACCACGGAACTCATCTGCAGGAACATCGTGAACGCGGCGGGTCACGGGGCGCATGCGGTGGCGCGCGCCATCGAGGGCGTCGATCGATCGGCGCTGCCGCCGAGGTTCCTGGCCAAGGGCAACTATTGTTCCGTAGCAGGACGCTCGCCCTTCACGCGCCTGATCTATCCGATCCCGGTTCCAGGCGCGCTCGGCACCCATGTCACGCTCGATCTCGCTGGCCGCATCCGCCTCGGGCCCAATATCGAATGGGTGGATGATTTCGACTACAGCGTTTCGGGCAATATCGCCGAACAGTTTCGCACTGCATGCCGCGGCTATTGGCCGGGAATCGAGACGCGCGAGATCGCCCCGTCCTACTGCGGCATGCGGCCCAAGATTCATGGGCCGGACCAGGCCTTCGCCGACTTCGTGATCGATGGCCCCGGCCGGACGGGCGTGCCGGGCCTCGTCAATCTCTTCGGTATCGAATCCCCGGGCCTCACCTCGTCCCTCGCCATCGCGCGCCATGTGGCGGAACTGCTCGGTGCCTGACGCCTGGCCCATCTTGTTCAATTCGGACAATTTGCAGCCCGTGAACACGATACGCTGAATTATTGTGCCGGCGACACGCGCAAACGAGGCCGCTCATGACTGCTCAACTCACCTGCACCCTTCCTGAACTGGTTGTCGTCACGGGGGCGGCGTCGGGTCTTGGCACCAGCATCTGCCGCCAGCTCACGGCCGCCGGCGCCGCAGTCATCGGTGTCGATATCGGCAATGCGCCCGATGGCATGGCCGAAGGCCGCTATAGCCACGTCAAGGCCGACGTGACCTTCGAATCCGGCTGGGCCGGCATCGCGTCCACCGTGAAATCGCGCAATCCCAAGACCTTGGGACTGGTCACCAGCGCGGCCATCCTCGAAGTCGGAACCATACTGGACTTCGACAAGGCGGCGCTCGAGCGCACGATGGGCGTGAACTTCACCGGCACGGCACTCGGACTTCGCGCCCTGTTGCCGCTGATGATCGAGCGCGGCGGCGGCGTGATCGTCGCGGTCGCCAGCATCGATGCCACCTTCGCCGAACAGCAGCTTGCCGTCTATTGCGCATCGAAGGGCGCCGTCCGCATGCTGACGCGCACCGTCGCCATGGATCACGCGCGCCAGGGCATCCGCGCCAACGTTCTCAGTCCCGGCCCGATGATGGCCGGCCTGTTCGAGCGCCACATGAAATCGGCGAACGATCCCGCCAAGTTCGAGGCGACACGCGCCGCGCGGCAGCCGGGCGGCGCTATTCTCAATGCCGCGGACGTGGCACGCGCCGCGCTGTTCCTTTTGTCCGACGGTTCCGCCGCCCTGAATGGCGCGGAAATCATCGCCGATGGCGGATTGACGACGAGTTTCGATTTCCGCACCGGCTCTGAAGGCGCCTCCATCTGACGGGATAGACATCATGAATCGCAAGATCGAGCTGATTGCCAGCTACTGGACCATCGCCGGCGACTGCTATGCCATGGGGCCAAGCGAAGTAAGCCCCATACCGCTGCGCGATCGCGTCGAGGCGGCAGCCTGGGCGGGTTACACCGGCCTCGGGTTCGTTCAGCAGGACCTTCTCGCCAACAAGAAGCTCTACGGCGGCTATGCCGGCATGAAACGGCTGTTCGATGATCACGGCATCCGCCACATCGAGGTTGAATTCCTGGGCGACTGGTTCGAAACCGGGGACAAGAAGAAAGCCTCGGACGCCTTCCGCCGCGACCTTCTCGAGGCGGGCCATGAACTGGGCGCCCGCAACATGAAGGCGGCGGGCGAAATGTGGACGGAAACCTGCGATGTGCCGCGCTATGCTGCGGCCTTTGCCGATGTCTGCGTCGATGCGGCGAAGGCCGGCATGGACGTGGCGATCGAAGTGCTCCCCATGACCAATATCCGCAAGCTCGAAACCGGCGTCGGCATCGTCGAACAGGCCGGAGCTGCCAACGGCGGCCTGTGCGTGGACATCTGGCATATGGTGCGCGGCGGCATCGGCTTCGACCAGATCGCGAGGCTTCCGGCGGCCTATTTCAAGTCCGTCGAGATCGACGACGCGAAAGCCGAAATCGAAGGCACGATCTGGGAAGACACGCTGTTCCACCGCCTCTATCCCGGCGAGGGCAGCTTCGATATCGCGGCTTTCATCAGCGCCGTCGAGAGCGCCGGGTTCCGCGGCGTCTACGGTGTCGAGGTCATCAACGAGAAATACCGCCTCCTGCCGCTCCGCGAACAGGCGAAACGCTCCTTCGATGGCGCGATGGCGCAGTTCTCCAATTTGCAGGTGAACGCCTGAGGACATGGCGGAGATGAAGGGTTGAAGCCATCCGGCTGGAACGCCGGACCGCCGTCGGGCCGTGGCGGCGACCGCAACCGGCCCCTGTGATGGTATGATGGCGCCGGTCAGCGGCCGCGGCCGCACCGAACTTGGAGAGACAGCCGATGACCAGCAGCGCCGCACGCAAGGCTTCGGGCAAGCCGCGCAGGAAACCCGCCGCCGGGGCTTTCTTCTCCGTCAGGGACTCGGTCAAGGTCGTGCAGGGCCGCTCCGGGCCGAAAGCCGGCAAGCGGGCGAAGTTCCTGGCCGATACGCTGGTGAAACACCTGCACGCCTTCATCAAGGAGGCGCGCCCCAGCATGGACGAGTGGATGCAGGGTATCCACTTCCTCACCCGCACGGGCCAGCTCAGCAATGACTGGCGTCAGGAATTCATACTGCTTTCGGATGTGCTGGGCGTCTCCATGCTGGTCGAGAGCCTCAATCACGAGAAACTCTCCGGCGAAACGGAATCGACCGTGCTCGGGCCCTTCTACATTCCCGATGCGCCGCGCTATCCCAACGGCGCCAACATCTGCCTCGATGGCAAGGGCGAGCCGGTACTGGTGCGGGGCCGCGTCGTCACCGCGAAGGGCAAGCCCATTCCGGGCGCGCTGATCGAGGTCTGGCAGGCCAATGAGGACGGCTTCTACGACGTGCAGCAGAAGGGCATCCAGCCGGATATGAACCTGCGCGGCATATTCACCGCAGATGCGCAGGGACGCTACGCTTTCCGCTCCGCCTATCCGCGCCATTATCCCATTCCCTATGATGGCAGCGTGGGCGACGTCCTGAAGGCGCTGGACCGCAACCCCAACCGTCCCGCCCACCTCCATTTCAAGGTCACGGCGCCGGGCTACGAAACGCTGGTCACCCATATCTTCACGCCCGATTGCCCGTGGCTCGAGGATGATGCCGTCTTTGGCGTCAAGCAAAGCCTGATCGCCGACTTCACCATCGTAAACGACCCCGCGCGCGCGGCGGAACTCGACCTCCCCAGCCCGTTCCGCGAGGCGGTGTGGGATGTGGTGATGACAAAATCCTCCCGCCGGCAGCGCTGAACCGAGAAAGCACGGCAATGTCGCGCCCGCTCCGGCCGAATCGGCTGTCGAACATCGTTTCGCGCTTCGGCATGAAGAAGACACATGATCATCCGGGTCCTGAGCAATCGTCTGCCGCGTTCCGAGTGCACGCTGACGATCATACCCGAACCGCGTCGCCGTGAGGTTGTCGATTTCAGCTTCGCGGATCCTGCCGCGTGATGTCGACGCTGCAATCGCGCCGGGCGCTTCCGCCAGGAAACTGTCGACAGGCAGGATATGAGAGAACACCTCGTCGAAGGAGCGGAGGCGCGCTTCCATGCGATTGCGGGAGGCGGCGATAGATTTCAGGAAGTCTGGAGATCGATCGCGCTGCAAGTGCTACCGGCCAGGCACCACTGCCGCACGGCGCGCACACGAAAAAACTGGTGCCGGCTACAGGACTCGAACCTGTGACCCCCTGATTACAAATCAGGTGCTCTACCAACTGAGCTAAGCCGGCTGACGGGATCGCTTCATAATGCCAGTCCGTCCGCGCCGCAAGGCTTCAGCGGGTGAGCGCGTAGAGCGTCACCGCGCAGGCATTGGAGACATTCAGGCTGCGGATCGGGCCGTTCATGTCCAGCCGCACCAGATGATCGCAGGACTCGCGCGTCAGCTGACGCAGCCCCTTGCCCTCGGCCCCCAGCACGATGGCGATCGGCGGCGTCCGGTCAATCTCCGAGATCAACTCCGGCGCCTCGCTGTCGAGCCCGGCGATGCGGAAGCCGTAATCCTTCAGTTCCGCCATGGCGCGCGACAGGTTCGTGACTTTCACGAACGGCACATGCTCGTAGGCGCCCGAGGCGGACTTGAACAGCACGGCGGAAGCCTCCGGGCTGTGGCGCGCGGTGGCAACCAGCGCGGTGACGTTGAAGGCGGCACAGGTCCGCAGGATCGCCCCCACATTGTGAGGGTCCGTCACCTGGTCCAGCAGCACGACGACGCCTGATTTCTCGATCTGGTCGAGGCGCGGCTGGTCCAGCGCCTTGGCCTCCATCAGCAGGCCCTGGTGCACGGCGTCGGCCCCCAGCCGCTTGTCGAGATCGCGGGGGTGCACGATCTCAGGCGTGATGCCGCGCGCCGCGATCTCGTCCACAAGCCGGTCGGCGGCATTTTTCGAGGCCTTCAGCGAATAGATTTTCCGCCTGGGGTTCTTCAGCGCCTCCGCCACCGGGTGCACGCCATAGATGATGTCATTCATATCGCTCATGGCCGGCTCCTATAGCGCAACCATCCGGGATGTGCTTTGAAAATGAGCGGTTCGGCCAGCCCGTCCCCGCCCTTCGTATGGTTGCCGGGGGAAAGGGCAGGGGCTAGAACCGCGCCGGGGAGTGTCGAAGGGGTTTCATGTTCAAGAAGATTCTGATCGCCAACCGCGGTGAAATCGCCTGCCGGGTCATCAAGACCGCCCGCCGGATGGGAATTGCCACCGTCGCCGTCTATTCCGAGGCCGATGCCCGGGCGCTCCATGTCGAGATGGCGGACGAGAAGATTTTGATCGGTCCGCCGCCCGCCGCGCAATCCTACCTGCTGATCGAGAAGATCGTTGAGGCCTGCCAGAAGACGGGCGCTGAAGCCGTCCATCCCGGCTATGGCTTCCTGTCCGAGCGCTCGGCCTTCCCCAAGGCGCTGGCAGCGGCCGGCATCACCTTCATCGGCCCGAACCCGCGAGCCATCGACGCGATGGGCGACAAGATCGAATCGAAGAAGGCGGCCGCCGCCGCGAAGGTGTCGACCGTTCCAGGCTACATGGGCATCATCGAGGATGCGGACGAAGCCGTGAAGATCGCCGGCGAGATCGGCTATCCCGTCATGATCAAGGCCTCCGCCGGCGGCGGCGGCAAGGGCATGCGCATCGCCTATGCTGAGTCGGAAGTGAAGGAAGGCTTCACCCGCGCCAAGTCGGAGGCGAAGTCCTCATTCGGCGATGACCGTGTCTTCATCGAGAAATTCATCGTCAATCCGCGCCACATCGAAATCCAGGTGCTGGGCGACAAGCACGGCAACATCATCTACCTGGGCGAGCGCGAGTGCTCGATCCAGCGGCGAAACCAGAAGGTGATCGAGGAAGCCCCGTCGCCGCTCCTGGACGAGAAGACGCGCAAGGCGATGGGCGAGCAGGCCGTGGCCCTGGCCAGGGCCGTGAATTACGACAGCGCCGGAACCGTCGAATTCGTCGCGGGGCAGGACCGCTCCTTCTTCTTTCTCGAGATGAATACGAGGCTCCAGGTCGAGCATCCCGTCACCGAACTCGTCACCGGCATCGACCTTGTCGAGCAGATGATCCGCGTCGCGGCGGGAGAAGAACTGAAGATCAGGCAGAAGGACGTGAAGCTCAAAGGCTGGGCGGTCGAAAGCCGCATCTATGCCGAGGATCCTTACCGCAACTTCCTTCCCTCCACCGGCCGTCTCGTGAAATATCGTCCGCCTGCGGAGCAATCCGCCCACGGCATCACGGTCAGGAACGATACCGGCGTCTACGAGGGCGGTGAAATCTCGATCTATTATGATCCGATGATCGCCAAGCTCTGCACGCACGCCGAAACGCGCGGGGAAGCGATCACCGCCATGGCCCGCTCGCTCGATGCTTTCTATATCGAAGGCATCCAGCACAATATTCCCTTCCTCTCGGCCATCATGGAAAATCCGCGCTGGCAGTCGGGCGCGCTCTCCACGGGCTTCATCGCGGAAGAATTCAAGGGCGGCTTCACCGGCCACGAGATCACGCCCGAAATCACCGCGACGCTCGCCGAGGTCGCCACCATTCTCGATCATATTGAGAACCGCCGGAAGCGCCGCATCAACGGTCAGATGAACGGTACGGCGGTCACCTTCGCGCAGAACCGCATGGTGAAGCTCGGCAAGGAATGGATTCCGGTGAGTGTCTCGGAAGAAACCGGCGCGATGGCCGACGCCTGCGGCTGGACGCCGGGTCAGCCGGTCTTCTCCTGCGATCTGGGTCATGGCCACGTCACCGTTCAGGTGAAGCGCATCCTCAACGGCTACAGGCTCAGCTATCGCGGCGTGGTATTGGAAGCCCACGTCTACTCCGAGCGCGAGGCCGAACTCGCCAAGCTGATGCCGGAAAAGGTGGCAGCCGATACCTCGAAGAAACTCCTGTGCCCCATGCCGGGCCTTGTGATCTCGATTTCGGCTGTCGTGGGACAAGAGATCAAGGCCGGCGAAACCCTCGCCATCGTCGAGGCGATGAAGATGGAAAACATCCTCCGCGCCGAGCGCGACGTGACGGTGAAGACAGTCAACGCCAGGAAGGGCGATAGCCTCGCGGTCGACGCCGTCATCATGGAATTCGCGTGACGGCGGTTCACCTCCTGGTCGAGGGCAGGGTGCAGGGCGTGGGCTTCCGCGCCTGGGTGCAGCGCGAAGCCAAAGCCAAGGGTCTCGCCGGCTGGGTACGGAACCGCGGCGATGGTTCGGTCGAGGCGGTGTTCTCAGGCGCCGACGCGCAGGTCCGCAGCATGGTCGAGGCCTGCCACCGTGGGCCCAGGCTGTCTTCCGTCACGGCGGTGAAAACGGCGATCCACCCCGATGAAGGGTGGACCGAATTCGTGGTGTGGCCGGCGGAGTAGAACCTCTAACGCCTGTTCTCTCCGCGATCCCTATATTGTCATCCTCGGGCTTGTCCCGAGGACCCATTCATCCACAAAGTCGACGCTCAAGATTGTGGCACCATGGGTCCCCGCAACAAGTGCGGGGATGACACTTGGATGTTGGTGCTTATCCCCCGATCAGCCCTTCCTTCTTCAGCGCCGCCTGCACCGCCGGGCGTGAGCCGACGCGCTCCATGTAGGCCGCGATGTTCGGCCACTGCTTGATGTCGATTCCCACCCATTGGCCCCAGTTCATCACCGTGAAGGCATAGGCGTCCGCCACCGAGAATTCGGCGCCGAGCAGATAGGGCTTCCCCGCCAGTTGCGCATCGACCCAGCCGAGCCGCTTCTCGACCCGCTCGATGATTGCCTTCTTGCCGTCTTCCGGCATCGCCTTGTTGAACAACCCGCCGATGCCCTTGTGCAGCTCCGAGCTGACGAAGTTCAGCATTTCCATGGCGCGGTAACGGTCCATCGAGCCGAACTTCGGCAGCAGCTTGGTGTTTCCCGCCTTGTCGGCAAGGTACTGAACGATGGTGGCAACCTCGGTTAGCACCTGGTCCTTTGCCACTTCCAGTGTCGGCACATAGCCCTTGGTGTTCACATCCGTGAAATTGGCGCCGGTTTCGGTCTTCTTGTCGGCCAGATCGACCTTCTCGAGCGAATAATCCGTCCCCAGCTCATTCAGTACGATGTGGGGAGCAAGCGAACAGGCGCCGGGGGAATAATAAAGCTTCATGTGAGTGTCCTTTCGGTTGACGCGCCGCACTCTACCGCGATTATGTAACAAATCAAGTAACATATTCGGGAGCCTCAGCCCGCCGGCCCGAAATTCCTTTCGAACGCTGCTTTCAATGCCACATCGAGGTCCGCCATCGTGACCGGCAGCCCGAGGTCGACGAGGCTCGTCACCCCATGCTCGCGGATGCCGCAGGGCACGATCCCCTCGAAATGCGAGAGATCGGGATCGACATTGATCGAGATGCCATGAAACGAAACCCAATGCCGCACGCGGATGCCGATTGCCGCGATTTTGTCCTCGCGGTTTCCTTGCCGCACCCACACGCCCACCCGGTCCTCGCGCCGCTCGCCCTTCACGTTGAAGTGGTCGAGCGTGTCGATGATCCACTGTTCGAGGCCCGCCACAAAGGCCCGCACATCGCCGCCCCGCCGCTTCAGGTCGAGCATCACATAGGCCACGCGCTGGCCCGGTCCGTGATAGGTATATTGTCCGCCGCGTCCGGCCTTGAACACGGGAAACCGCTCCGGTGCCACGAGATCGGCATCCGTCGCGGAAGTGCCAGCCGTATAGAGCGGCGGATGTTCCAGCAGCCACACGCGCTCAGGTGCCGCGCCGCGCGAGATCGCCATCACCACCTCGTCCATGCTGTCCAGCGCCCGCGGATAGGGCACGAGCCCGTCCGAAATCACCCACTCCACCTGATCGGCGGAGTGCAGCTTCGGCCGGATGTCGTCGCGCAGCGTCATGGGCTGCGCTTTTCCCAGTTTCGACATTTGCCCGCAAGCGGTGTAATCACTGCCCGGGGCGGGAGACTAGAACATGGACGGATTCGGCTTTCTGATCGCGATCGTCACCTTCGTTCTCGCGCTGATCGCGCTCAACAAGATCTCGAAACTCGAAACGAAGCTGGCGCAATTGAAGCTCCAGCTCGGCAATCTTTCGGCCGCGCTCGAGCGATCCCCGCCCGCGCCGGAAAGCGCACAATTGCCTGCCGAAACGGCCCCCCTTGCCGCTGCACGTGTCGAAGCCGTGGCGGATCAGCCAGGGCCCGCGATCCTCGAAACTGCGGAACCCGCCGCGCCCGCCAACTGGCCTTCAGCGGCTGAGCCCGCCGCACCGCCGCCACCACCAGCGTCCCGCCCCGATATGGAACAGGCCATCGCCTCACGCTGGTTCGTCTGGATCGGCGGCGCCGCCATCGCCATCGGTGGCCTTCTCTTCGTCAAATACGCTTACGACAATGGCCTCATCTCTCCGGCTTTGCAGGTCGTTCTTGGCATCGTTGCGGGCCTTGTTCTGGTCGCCGCGGGCGAATGGGTGCGCCGCAAGGCCACCACAGCCGCCGAACAGCACACCTCATACGTTCCCGCCGCGCTCTCCGCCGCCGGCCTCGCAACCCTCTTTGCATCAATCTATGCAGCCTACGCGCTCTACCAGTTGATCGCTCCGCTGCCTGCCTTCTTCGGCCTCGCCGCAGTGGGTCTCGGCGCGCTGGCGCTGTCGCGCTGGCAAGGCCCCTTGATCGCCGCGCTCGGCCTCATCGGCTCCTATGTGACGCCGGCGCTGATTCCCTCGGAAAACCCCTCCGCCTGGAGCTTCTTTCCCTATCTCCTTGTCATCCTCGAAGCCTCGATCATGGTGCTCCGCGGGCGGAACTGGTGGTGGCTGGGCTATGCCGCCATCGCCGGCTCATTCGCGTGGACGCTGCTGTGGATCAGCGGCGGCCCCTTCGAGGCGGCAGATGTCTGGCCCGTCGGCCTGTTCGCGCTCTATCTGGGGCTCACGGCATTCTTCGGCCTGCGCGGCCGCCGCATTCTGGACGAGGAGAGCGGCTCGCTCGCCCAGTTCGCTACGATCACCCCGCCGCTCGCCATCGGCCTGACGGGGCTTCTCGCCGGCACCGTGCTGCTCGGGACTCTGCTCGATCACATGAACCATGCAACGCCCGCACTTTTGTTTTTCGCCGCCGCCATGGCCGTGCTCGTCGCCATCGCCTGGCTGAAGCGCGGCGTCGCCCTTCTTGCGCCCGCCGCGGGCCTTCTCATGTTCATTGCCCTGATGGCGTGGAACGAGGTTGCCTTCCACGCCCTGGCGCTCGACGAGCATGGAATGTGGACGTGGAGCAACTCCTTTGGCACCGAAACCTCCAGCTTCCTCCGCTGGATGCTGCTGTCCGCCACGGCCTTCACGCTGGCCGGCATCGCTGGCACGCTTCTCAAACCATCTCCCGTCAACTGGGGCGCGCTTGGCGGCGGCGCGGCGCTGCTGTTCGTCTGGGGCGCCTGGGCCAGAACCGATTTCCTGCTCACCGAACCGCTCTGGGCGGCCATCGCCGGCGGCTTCGCGCTACTGCTCCTGGCCGGCGCCGCCACAGCCAACCGCCGTGCCGATGATTCGTCGTCGAACCTCGCGGCGGGCCTTCTCGCCGCCGGTGCCGCAGCACTCCTCGTCATGGCGCTCGACCGCCTCTTCAACGGCGTCTGGCTGACGATCGCCATTGCCATTCTCGCCTTCGTCTATGCGCTGGCCACGCGCGTGTTGCAGCCGCGCCTCCTCGGTCCCATCACCGTGGCACTCGCCACGCTCGCCACAGCGCGCCTCTTCGTCTCGCGCGAACTCTGGACGGACGATCCCACCATCGCCTGGGGCCAGCACTGGGTCCTCTATGGCTATGGCCTGCCGGCTATCCTGTTTTATGCCGCCAGCCGTGCCATGCGCGGCACGGGTCACCAGCGTTCGGCCGTGGCGCTCGAAGGCATCAGCCTCGGCCTCGCCATCTCGCTCGTCTCGCTCGAACTCCGGGTGCTGATCGGCGGCAGCGTGCTTTACGAGAAACCTCGCTTCCTCGAAATGGCTGCCCACATCCTCACATGGCTCGGTGCCGCCTACGGCCTCATGCACCGCCAGAGGCTCTACTCGTCCTTCATCGCGGTCTGGGGCGCGCGCATCCTGATCGCGGTATCAGTGGCTTCAATCGTGCTGTTCAGCCTCCTCGGGCTCAATCCGGTCGTCACCGAGGATCCTGTCCCCGGCAACATCGTCTTCAACGCGCTGCTGCTGGCCTACCTCGCCCCCGTCATTCTCATCGGCCTCATTGCCATGCGGCTTCACACCATTGGCTGGCAGGCCTTGCGTCCCGCGGCGGGCGTCCTCGCATTGCTCCTCACCTTCATCTACCTCACGCTCGAGACGAAGCGCGTCTTTCAGGGCCGGCTGATGCAGATCGAGTCGCTCTCGATTGCCGAATCCTATGCCTATTCGGCCGTCTGGCTCGCCTTCGCGCTGGCCCTCTTTGTCGCCGGCATCAGGCTGGGCAAGCAGTATATCCGCATGGCGGGCCTGGGCGTCATGGCGCTGGTCGTGCTGAAGGTTTTCGCCGTCGACATGTCGAACCTCGAGGGCCTCTACCGCATCGCCAGCTTCGTTGGCCTCGGCCTCTGCCTCGTCGGCATCGGCTGGCTCTACCAGCGCTTCGTCCACCAGCCTCAACCATCGCCCGAACTGCAAACGGCAAGGAACTGATATGGCAGGAAAAACCATCGGCGTCACGGGCGCACTCTACGACTATTACGCCGCTCATGCCTATCGCGAACCGGATATCCTGAAGAACCTCCGCGAGGAAACCGCCACGCTGGGCGGATCGGCAGCAATGCAGATCGGGGCGGAGCAGGGCGCCTTCATGGGCCTGATCGTGAAGCTCATGGGTGCGAAGCGTGTGCTCGAGTTCGGCACCTTCACTGGTTATTCCGCATTGTCGATGGCCCTTGCGGGCGCCACGAAGATCACTTGCGCTGACGTCTCGAAGGAATGGACCGACATCGGCCGCAAATACTGGCAAAAGGCGGGCGTGGCAGACCGCATCGACCTCCACCTCGACGGCGGCAACGCGGTGATTGACCGCCTGCTGAAGAACGGCGAGGCAGGCGTATTTGACCTCGCCTTCATCGACGCCGACAAGCCCGGCTACGCCGCCTATTACGAAGGTTCTCTGAAACTCGTGAGGTCCGGCGGCCTCATCCTCATCGACAACACCCTCTGGGGCGGCGACGTGGCCGATTCCGAAAAGCAGGACGATGACACCAAAGCCATCCGCGCCATCAACGAAACCGTACTGAAAGACCCGCGAGTCGAAATCTGCATGCTCCCCATCTGCGACGGGTTGACGATGGCAAGGAAGCTTTAAAAGCAGAGCGCCCGCCGAAAGCTGGGCCCCGGCCTTCGCCGGGGTGACGGGATGTGGGGTTCTCCCTCTCACCGTTATTCCGGACTGTCCCCAATCCGTCATCCCGGCGCAGGCCGGGAACCCGCTTTCATCACCATATCCTATTGCCTACAACGGCTAAAACCATGACCTACGGGGCCACATACGCGCTGCCATCTTCAACCAGCGCGGGCCGCGACAGGTACCGGCTCTCCTCCGGTACCGCCACCTCTTGAAACCGCTGCGCCAGTTCTGCCAGTGCCTGCCGCATTGCAGGCCCATGCATTGGCTGACCATGTCCGGTCAGCACCGTCTCGGGCTTCAGCCTCTCGAGCATCGCGACCGACTGTCCGGCCTTTTCCCAGTCGACCGTGAAATACATCGGCGGCCCATGCATCTCGGGCGCCTGCGTCATCACCGCGTAGGCCGACTCCTGCGCCGTGGTGATGAAGGCATCGCCCGCGATCAGCAGCCTGTCCGCCGCGCGCCAGAAGGAGACGTGCCCCACGCTGTGGCCCGGCGTATGAAGCCATTGCCAACCCGGCATGAAGGGCACGCTGCCGTCGGCGGGCAGGGGTTGCAGGCGCTGGCCCACATTCACCGGTCTGGTCGGATATAGCTTCGCCACGGCGGCCATCATGCCGCCGCCGACCGCCGGCTCGCCCGGCGGATATGCTGCCGTCCCGTTGAGATAGGGGAGTTCGAGTGGATGCGCGAAGACCGGAACGTCCCATTCTTCCGCCAATGGCTCCAAAGCCCCCACATGGTCGAAATGCCCATGGGTCATGATGATGGCGGATGGCTTGCGGCCCTCGCCGAAGCGTTCCGCGGCGGCCTGGGTAATCAGCGGCCGCGTTCCGGCAACGCCCGCATCGACGAGAACCCAGTCCCCGCCTGCGCCAGGCGTCCCGATGAACGCCACGTTGACGATGCCAAGCCGCCGGTAGGCGACATCGGCTGCAATCTCATGTGTCGTGTCATTGCGGGCGGCATCGTCTTCGGGTGAAAACGCGATCGCCTCTGGCGGAAGTGGCACTTGCTGTGTCAAGTAAGGCCTCGTGATTGTAGCTCGTCCCGCCTGTTGAACGATCTCCGGGGCCTGAAGGTTGCCAGCCATTTCGTCCTTGCTTCCCCGGCGACGCCCCGCTATAGGCCGCCCGTTACGAAAACTCACACGCGGGGTCAGGCTCCGGCACACGAGGGAAACCTCCACATAGTGCCAGATCCATCCGGTGCCGGGAAATCCCGGTCACTCAGCTCCGCGGCGGATCAACCGGAAAAGGAAATACCCCGCATGGCTTTGCCAGATTTCACCATGCGCCAGCTCTTGGAAGCAGGCGTTCACTTCGGCCACCAGACGCACCGCTGGAACCCCAAGATGAAGAACTTCATCTTCGGCAGCCGCAACGGCATTCACATCATCGACCTGTCGCAGACCGTGCCGATGCTGCATCAGGCGCTTCTCGTCGTGGCTGACACCGTCGCCAAGGGCGGCCGCGTGCTCTTCGTCGGCACCAAGCGCTCGGCAGCCGAGCAGATCGCCGACTCGGCGAAGCGTTCCGCCCAGTATTACGTGAACTCCCGCTGGCTCGGCGGCACGCTCACCAACTGGAAGACCATTTCGCATTCGATCAAGACGCTCCGCACCGTCGACGAGACGCTGGGCAAGGAGCACATCGGCCTCACCAAGCGTGAAATCCTCGAGATGACCCGCACCAAGGAGAAGCTCGACAAGTCGCTGGGCGGCATCAAGGACATGGGCGGCACGCCCGACCTCCTGTTCGTGATCGACACCAACAAGGAACAGATCGCCATCAAGGAGGCGAACCGCCTCGGCATCCCGGTGATTGCGGTGATCGACACCAATTCCGACCCCGCCGGCGTCACCTATCCGATCCCCGGCAATGACGACGCCGGCCGCGCCGTCGCTCTCTATTGCGACCTGATCAGCCGCGCCTGCATCGAAGGCATCTCGCTCGCCCAGTCGGGCTCGGGCGTCGACATCGGCGCCGCCGAGGAGCCGCTGCCCGAGGAAGTGCCGGCCGCCTGACATTAGGCCTTTGTCGTCAACCGATTGTCACGGGGCCTGCCGATCAAGCGGCGGGCCCTTATTCAAATTCGAAGATGTTCAAATTCAAAGAGGTGAATTATGGCTGATATCACAGCTGCCATGGTGAAGGACCTGCGCGAGAAGACCGGCGTAGGCATGATGGATTGCAAGGCAGCACTCGCCGCCACGGGTGGCGACATGGAAGCCGCCGTCGACTGGCTGCGCGCCAAGGGCCTCGCCAAGGCCGCCAAGAAGTCGACCCGCGTCGCCGCCGAAGGCCTCGTCGGCATCGCCGTCTCGGGCACCACCGGCGCCGTCGTCGAGGTGAACTCGGAAACCGACTTCGTCGCCCGGAACGAGAAGTTCCAGGCCATGGTCGCCGAAATCTCGAAGCTGGCGCTGAAAGCTGGCGGCGATACCGAAAAGCTGAAGACCATGCCTTACCCCGGCACCTCGCATGCGGTTGCCGAATTCGTGGCCGAGATGGTGGCCTCGATCGGCGAGAACATGACGGTACGCCGCACCCAAGCCCTTTCGGTCAAGGATGGCGTGATCGGTTCCTATGTCCACAACCAGATCGCGCCGGGCATGGGCAAGATCGGTGTTCTCGTGGCCCTTGAATCGACTGGCAAGAAGGACGAACTCGCGAACTTCGGCCGCATGCTCGCCATGCACGTCGCCGCGACCAATCCGGTCGCCCTCACGCTCGAGCAGGTGCCTGCCGACGTTCTGGCCCGCGAATCGGCGATCCTCGAGGAAAAGAACGCCGGCAAGCCCGCCAACGTCATGGAGAAGATCGTCGCCTCGGGCCTCAAGACCTTCGCCAAGGAAAACTGCCTCCTCGAGCAGGCCTATGTGCACGACGGTTCCAAGACCGTAACGCAGGCGCTGCTGGATGTCGCCAAGGCCGCCGGCGCTGAAGTGAAGCTCACGGGCTTCGCCCGCATGCAGCTCGGCGAAGGCATCGAGAAGAAGGAAGACGACTTCGCAGCCGAAGTCGCCAAGGCCGCCAGCGGCGGTTGATCGCCAGCGCTATCGAGATCGAAAGGGCCCCGGTTCGGGGCCCTTTTGCATTTTCACTCGAGCGGGATCGCCACTCCGGCCAACCCGGCCAGCTTGTCGAACAGCCGCACGATCGGCTTCATCTCGTTCTGGGACGTTTCGAACACGCTGAGCCAGGAGGCCACGCCATCCATCAGGGCCATCACCTGGCTCGTGTAGTCGTTGATCATCACCAGCGCCAGGGAAGTGGCGCCGGGAATCTGGCTTGCCACCATTTTCACTTCCTCGTCCGACCAGTCGGCGAAAGTGTTGATCTCGATGTCCGACATGCCGGTTCGAAAGCGCGCGAAGACGACGGAGTCGGGCTGGAACTCGAGTTCGCAGCTCGCCCATTTTCCATGCGGAATTCCCACGAGAATCGGGTCCACCCAAGCGAGCAGGTCGCTGGTTGAAACATCCTCGTCGCCGCCCGCCACGATGAGCTGTTCGAACCTCGCCCGGATGCGGATTTCCCGCAGCAGCATGTTCATCTCATAGCCCACGGCAAGGCCCTCCGTAGTCCAAGGCCATGGGTTCGGATTGCCGTGATGTGGCGGCGAGAAAAATCCGTCTTCCGAAGCGATCGGAAGCCGGGAACAGAGAAAAACAAATCGGCACTGTACGTCTCTTGAGGGATTCGAGGCGCTCTTGTGTCCTGGCCCCTTATAGGATCACGAGCGGTCTTCGATCGATCGGCTCGTCATGCGCCGCCGTCCGTATCGAAGCGAGACTTTACCTAGAATCTTCCGTCAAGTTTTTCTATAACTTCAGGACCCAAAAAAACTAATTCGTGGCGGTTGAAGGTAACTGGTTGGGAGATGTGCGTTTCCTGCGGACCTGCGCGGGCGACAAGCCATACCATCCCTTGGCTGCACGCGAATAGGCGCTGGTGTTTGAGTAACCACATAAGTAACCGATTTCGACGATCGGCGTGTCGGTGCCGAACAACAGCCGGTCCGAAAGCTGTCGGCGGGTATCGTCGAGCAGTTTTTCGAAGCTGGTGCCCATCAAGGCAAGCTTGCGCTGCAGGCTGCGCTCTCCCATCGCGAGGCGCGAAGCGATGTGCGACAGCGTCGCTGTCCGCGCTGGCAGGACGGCGAGGATCTGCTCCTTGATCTGCACCCTCAGATCTTTCTTCTGCCGTATCTTTTCGAGTTCTGTCTGGCACGCTGCAACCATGAGTTCGAACAATCGCGGGTCTGCCCCGGCGGTGGCGGTGTCAAGAAACGCGCTGGTGAAGGTAATGCAGTTCATGACCGAACCGAAGACGACCGACGGACCGAGCAGCTTGCGGTGCAGCGCCACCGACCGGGGCGCCTCCCTCACGAGTTTCACCTCGCCGGGAAACCACTTGTCGCCCATGTATTTTTGCAGGAACCTGCAGGCAAGCCGCGCCCGCATGTCGACGTATTGCTCCGGATGATCGATGATGCTGGCATAGCGCCACTCGATCGAGGTTTCCTTGTCCCCGATGTCGACGTCGAAAAACGCGAAATCAGCTATCAGTTGCTGATAATCGCGATAGATGAACAAGGCATCGCGGAAGGTCGGCGCATGCAGCAAGGCAAAACCGAACGGACCCGAATTGCCGATCCTGTAGTGCTCGCCATAGCGGATGCCGATGCAATCGTCGGAGGTGGCTGACTTCAGAATATCGAGGAGACGTGTGAACGCATTGAGGCTGATGCGCTCGTGGATCTTCTGGAAGATGCCCACGTCCAGCCCGACGAGGCGTGCAATAGGCTCAAGCTCGACGCCGAGCTCGCGTGCAAATTCCTCGAGATCGCGGCCTGATGAAGCCGCTATGGAGTAAGGACCTGAAAACAATGGAACTCAGCCGCCCGGATTGCAAAGTCAAAAGTTTGTCGCTGAAAGATAATACTTGGCCCACCCGATAGTTCCGCTTGTCCCCGGTCAAATCTGCGGACTTCCGGTTATGTATGAAAGTAGTCTGCAATCGGAAATTAGTTATAGCCGAATCTGAACATTCATCCGAATCATCCACAGGAACAGCTCGCGGCGTTTCGCGCAGCGGTTGATTGCCGGGCGTGTTACTCGCGCTGTCCTGCCGACGCTGGGCGTTGACAGCAGGGCAGGCGACGAATCGCATTGCAGCGACTAAGGAACCCTGTAGTTCTCTTGCCCGAAAGCCCGTACGATCGAGCCAACATGACCAAGCCTGTCTACAAGCGCATCCTTCTCAAGGTATCCGGCGAAGTGCTGATGGGCCAACAGCCCTATGGCATAGACCTCGATACGGTCGGCCGCGTCGCCGATGAAATCATTGCCTGCGCCGCCACCGGCGCGCAGATCGCGCTCGTCATCGGCGGCGGCAACATCTTTCGCGGCCTCGCCGGTGCCGCCAAGGGCATGGACCGGGTCTCGGCCGATCACATGGGCATCATGGCCACCGTGATGAACGCGCTGGCCATGCAGGGCGTCCTGTCGCGGAAGGGCATGGATGCGCGGGTGCTCTCGGCCATCGCCATGCCCACCGTCTGCGAAACCTATGCCCACTCCAAGGGCATCTACCATCTGGAACAGGGCAGGGTGATCATCTGCGCCGCCGGCACCGGCTTGCCCTTCTTCACCACCGATACCGGGGCAGCACTGCGGGCCGCCGAACTCTCCTGCGATGCGCTGTTCAAGGGCACCAGCGTCGATGGCGTCTATTCCGCCGATCCGAAGAAGGATCCCGCCGCCCGGCGCTATGACAGGATTACCTTCAACGAGATATTATCCAACGACTTGCGGATCATGGACCCCGCCGCCATTGCCCTTGCGCGCGATAACGGGATTCCGGTAGTGGTATTTTCCATCCGCAAGCCCGGTGCCATTATGGAAGTGCTAAGCGGCAACGGGCTTTATACGACAGTGACGAAGGATTGATCCTATGGCCCCACAACCCTACGACGGACAGGACATCAAGCGCCGCATGCACGGCGCTGTCGACGCCTTGAAACATGACTTCGGCGGCTTGCGCACCGGCCGCGCCTCGGCAACGCTGCTCGAACCCATCCACGTCGATGCCTACGGCGCCAACATGCCGCTGGCCCAGGTCGGCTCCGTTACGGTGCCCGAGCCGCGGTTGCTGCAGATCAACGTCTGGGATCGCGGCCTCGTCGCCGCCGTCGAAAAGGCGATCCGCGCCTCGAACCTCGGGCTCAACCCGCAAACCGAGGGCCAGGTCATCCGCCTCCGCATGCCCGACCTCACACAGGATCGCCGCAAGGAGCTGGTGAAGGTCGCCCACACCTATGCCGAGAAGGCCCGCGTCGCCGTGCGCAACGTCCGCCGCGACGGCATGGACCAGTTGAAGGCTCTCGAGAAGGCTCATCTCATGAGCGAGGACGACCAGAAGAAGAAGGCCGACGAGGTCCAGAAGATGACCGACGACACGATCAAGGAGATCGAGCAGGTCCTCAAGGGCAAAGAACAAGAGATCATGCAGGTCTGACGGGGAACATCGTGCTCATGTCGGCCAAAGGGCCCAATCACGGCGCGCCCCGGCACGTTGCCATCATCATGGATGGCAATGGCCGCTGGGCTTCCGAACGGGGCTGGCCCCGCTCCAAGGGGCACCGCCATGGCGTCGAAGCGCTGCGCCGCGCCGTGCGGGCGGCGGGCGACATGGGCGTCGAGGTCCTGACGCTCTACTCCTTCAGCGCCGAGAACTGGTCGCGGCCGGAAACCGAGGTGCGGTTTCTCCTCGAACTGCTGCGCCGCTTCATCCGCACCGATGTGGCCGAACTACACAACGCCGGCGTCAAGATCATGATGATCGGCTGCCGCAAGGGGCTTGATCCCTCGATACTCGCCATGATGGAGGAAGCCGAGGCGCTGACGCGCGAAAACACCAGCCTGAAACTGGTGATCGCCTTCAACTATGGCAGCCGCCAGGAAATCACCCGCGCCGTGCAGGTCATCGCCCGCAAGGTGGCCGAAGGCAAGATCGATGCAGCCGACGTGACGGCCGCCGTCATCAGCAACCATCTCGACACTGGCGGCCTGCCGGATCCCGACCTGCTGATCCGCACCGGTGGCGAGCAGCGGCTTTCCAATTATCTCCTCTGGCAATGCGCCTATACGGAGTTTGTGTTCCTCCCCGAATACTGGCCGGATTTCAATGCCGACCTCTTTCGCCGCGCGGTCGAGGAATTTCAGTCGCGCGACCGGCGCTTCGGCGGCATCAAGGCGCAGACGGCCTGATGGCCGGTCCGCCCGCAGCCGGCAATGCCAAATGGGGAGATCTGGGTGTCAGGGCGCTCTCCGCCGCCGTGCTCATTCCCGCCGTCATCGCCGATGTGTGGGTAGGGGGTATCTGGTTTCACCTGTTTGCCGCGCTGATCGGCGTCCTGATGGCCTTCGAATGGGTGACGATCGTCCACCGCCAGCATCCGGTCCAATTCGCGCTGCATGCGGCGGGCGCCATGTGCGGCGCGCTGCTGCCGCTGGACGTCGGCCTGGCGGGCGGCCTCGGCGCCGTCGCGGTGCTGGCCGCCATCTCAGGCGTTCTCGCGGCCTTCGAAGCGCCGGGCGGCCCGAAATGGCGCTATTTCGGTGTCGTCTACGTCAGCCTGCCGGCGATTGCCCTCGTGGTGCTCCGCAATGATCCGGATTATGGCATCGCCGCCATCATCTGGGTGATGGTCACGGTCTGGGCGGCGGATTCGCTCGCCTATTTCGCCGGGCGCATCATCGGCGGCCCGAAGCTTGCGCCGCGGCTGTCGCCGAAGAAAACCTGGGCCGGGCTTGGCGGGGCCATGGCCGGCAGCGCCATTGCCGCCGTTCTCACCGGCCTGTGGATCGGTGTTCCGGGCCTGGCGATCCTCGGCATCCTGGCGGCGGGCCTCGCCATTGTCGAACAGGCGGGCGATCTCTTCAAATCCGCCATGAAACGGCATTATGGGGTAAAGGATTCAGGCCGCCTCATTCCAGGCCATGGCGGCGTGATCGACAGGGTGGACGGGCTGGTGGCGGTCGCGATGGCAGCAGCGCTGATAGGTTCGCTCCGGGCCGGTCTCGACCATGCCGGAGCAGGGGTTCTGCTCTGGTAACCATATTTCGCCGAAATCTTGCCGTAAATCTCCCCTCGTGTAGTTAATAAACGGTAAAGAGGCGGCCGTTTTTGGCACGGACCTTGCGAAGCCTGGCGACGCCGGAGTTCTGACCGGTCTTTTAGGAGCGATGATGGATTTTTTGAGCATTCTGCAGCTGCCGTTTTCGACAGCGATCTTCTATGCGCTGCCGTTCCTCGTCGCGCTCATGATCATCGTGTTCATCCACGAACTCGGCCATTTTCTCGTCGCCCGCTGGTGCGGCGTCAGCGTCGAGGCTTTTTCGATCGGCTTCGGCAAGGAAATCGCCGGCTGGGTGGACCGCCATGGCACACGCTGGAAGCTGTCGTGGATTCCGCTGGGCGGCTACGTGAAGTTCCGCGGCGATGCCAACGCCGCCAGCATGCCGGACGCCGGCGCCATGACCGAGGCCGCGAAAGACCCCGGCAACTTCCACGGCAAGCCGGTGTGGCAGCGGGCCCTTGTCGTCGCGGCCGGCCCGATAGCCAATTTCCTGCTCGCCATCTTCATTTTCGCGGCCGCCTTCATGATCGTCGGCCAACCGGTGACCGAGCCCCGCATCGATGAAGTGCTGCCCGGGAGCGCCGCCGAGCGCGCCGGCATCCAGAAAGGGGATATCGTCGTCTCGGTTGACGGCAAGCGCATCGACAATTTCGCCGGGCTTCAGCAGGCCGTTATCACCCGCCCCGGCGATAAGCTGCACCTTTCGATCAATCGCTCGGGCACGCCGGTCGAGATCGATATCGTGCCCGATCTCAAGGAAGAACCGGACGGCTTCGGTGGCAAGATGCGAATCGGCGCGATCGGTGTCAGGTACAATCCGGAAGGCGGCATCCGCTACGAACGCATGGGTTTTGTGCAGTCGGTCGAGAGCGGGGTAGACCGCACGTGGTTCATCATCGAAACCACCTTCCGCTACCTCGGCAAACTCGTGACCGGACGCGAGAGCGCCGACCAGCTGGGCGGGCCGATCGCCATGGCCAAGGCTGCAGGCGATGCCGCTTCGCTAGGTTTTTCCTATTTTATCAACATCATTGCGTTTCTCTCGGTGAGTATAGGTCTCATTAACCTTTTCCCAATCCCTATGCTCGATGGTGGCCACCTGGTCTACTACGCCATCGAGTCGGTGCGGGGTAAACCGCTGGGCGAGAACGCCCAGGAATGGGGTTTCCGCATTGGCTTTTCGCTGGTGATCATGCTGATGGTGGTGGGCACCTGGAATGATCTTGTGAGGGTTGCGACCGTGTGGTTCGGGGGCTGACAGGCCACAGGCAACTTTCATTTGCAAACTGGCGAGAGAGAGCTAAAACGGCGGTCTGCGGCAGAGAATCTACAGGGACGGCTGGCGAACGGAAGAATGGCCTATTGATGCGTTACAAGTATGTAATTACTGGGTTTTTGGCCATACTGCTGACATTTGTCCTGCCGGCGGCCGCCCCTTCCGTGTTCGTGACTGCGGCCCAGGCGCAGGTCGTTTCGGCGATTGTCGTCGAAGGCAACCAGCGCGTCGAGAACGAAACCGTCATTTCCTACATGCAATTGCAGCCGGGCGACCCGTTCGACCCGGACCGTATCGACGAGTCGATCAAGGCCCTGTTCCAGACCGGCCTGTTCGCGGACGTGCAGATAGCGCGGCGTGGCAACACGCTTGTCGTACGCGTCGAAGAAAACCCGATGATCAATCGCGTGAACTTCGAGGGCAACAGCGAGATCAAGGACACCGATATCGCGAAGGAAGTCGAGCTTCGCGAACGCATGATGTTCACCCGCTCGCGCGTGCTGAGCGATGTGAATCGCGTCATCGCGGTATACCGCCGCGCCGGCTACTATTCCGTGAAGGTGTCGCCCAAGATCATCCGCCTGCCGCAGAACCGCGTCGATCTCGTCTTCGAGATCCAGGAAGGCGATGAAACCAAGGTCAAGGAGATCGATTTCGTCGGCAACGAAGCCTTCGACGACAGCGATCTGCGCGGCGTCATCGGTTCGCAGCGTTACAGCTGGTGGAAATTCTTCTCGAGTGCCAGCAACTATGACGCCGACCGTGTCGAATACGACAAGGAACTGCTGCGCCGCTATTATCTGAAGAACGGCTTTGCCGATGTCCGCGTCATCTCCGCCGATGCCGTGCTGTCTCCCGATGCCGAATACTTCTCGATCACCTATACGGTTGAGGAAGGCCCGCGCTACACGGTGGCCGATGTCGCCGTCAATGTCGGTGATGCCCAGCTTGATTCCGATGGCCTTATCGAAAACGTCAAGACCGGCGTCGGCGAATATTACGATGCCAGCAAGGTCGACAAGAGCGTCGAAAACCTGACCCTCGAGGCCTCGCGTCAGGGCTTCGTCTTCGCCAAGGTCAACCCCGACATTCAGCGCAACGACGGTGCCAATTCGCTGAACATCACCTACAGCATCGTCGAAGGCCCGCGCACCTATATTGAGCGGATCGACATCGTCGGCAATTTCCGCACCGAGGATCAGGTCATACGCCGCGAACTCCGCCTGTTTGAGGGCGATGCCTTCAACCGCGTGCTGATCGACCGCGCCCGCCGCCGGCTGACGGCGCTCGACTTCTTCGACAAGATCGACTTCCGCGAGGAAGAAGGTTCGGCCGCCGACAAGATCGTCCTCGTGATCGAAGTCCAGGAGAAGTCGACGGGCTCCATCAATTTCTCCGCAGGCTTCTCGACGACCGAATACGTCATCGGTTCCGTCTCCCTGCAGGAACGCAACTTCATGGGCCGGGGCTATAACGCCAAGATCGACACCACCGTCAGCTTCCTGCGGCAGAACGTCGATTTCAGCTTCACCAATCCGTATTTCCTCGGATTGCCCATCTCGGCCGGTATCGACCTTTTCGCCACGCGCACCGATAATACCGACGTCTCGTCCTATCAGAGCTCGCAGATCGGCGGCGCGCTCCGCACCGGCTTCCGGCTCGACGAGTACAGCTCGCTGAGCTTCAAGTATGGGCTGTCGCTCCGCGACATCAGCGGTATCGACAAGAACGAAGCCTCGCCAGCGGTCATCGCCACGGAAGGCGATACGCTGAAGTCCTTCATCGAAGCCGGCTACACCTGGGACAATCTCGACAGTCCGGTCCGCCCGACCAATGGTTTCCGCGGCCAGCTCATTGGCGATATCGCGGGCCTCGGCGGCGACGTCTACTACGGCAGCATCGAGGCCCACGGCTGGTACTTCATTCCGCTCTACGAAGAATCGGTCGTCCTGAAGCTCGAGGCGAATGCCGGGCACATGATGTCGCTCGACGGCAACGACGTTCCCCTGCAGGACCGCTTCTTCAAGGGCGGCGACTCGCTGCGCGGTTTCGCCCGGTCAGGCGTCGGTCCGCGCCAGCGCGGCAATGATGGCGACAATGACGCCATCGGCGGCACGACCTACGCGATCGGCACGGTCGAAGTCAGCTTCCCGCTCGGCCTGCCCGAGGAATGGGGCGTCGAAGGCGCGCTGTTCTCCGACTTCGGCACGGTCTTCGGGGCGGAGGAAAGCACCGAGGCCGCCGGCACCGGCAATTGCAATTTCGGCGCGGTCAAGGACTGCAAGGTCTTCGATACCGCCGATCTCCGCGCCTCGATCGGTGCGGGCGTGATCTGGCAGTCGCCCTTCGGTCCGTTGCGTTTCGAGGTCGCCTATCCGCTGATGCAGGCGGCTTACGACGAAACCGAATGGTTCCGCTTCTCGGTCGGCACGCGCTTCTAGACGAAACCGAAACTCTGAGTAGAATGACAATGGACGGCCCCTGCGGGCCGTCCATGATTTTTTGGAGAACCGCACTCATGTCCGACGATGCAACGCCAAGGATTCTGAAAACTGCGGACATCGGCCGGATCATGAAGTTGCTGCCGCACCGTTATCCCTTCCTGCTGATCGACAAGATGATCGACATGGACGGCGAGGAGAGCGGCACCGCCATCAAGAATGTCACCATGAACGAGCCATTCTTCCAGGGGCATTTTCCCGGAAAGCCCGTGATGCCGGGCGTGTTGCTCGTCGAAGCCATGGCGCAGACGGCGGGCGCCCTGGTGCTCGACCATCTGGGCGACGACCACGCCGGCAAGCTCGTCTTCTTCATGTCGATCGACAAGGCCCGCTTCAGAAAGCCCGTCGGCCCCGGCGACACGGTTCACATCAAGGTCAAGCTCACCAACAAGCGCGCCCCCGTCTGGAAGTACTGGGCCGAGGCGCATGTCGAAGGCAAGAAGGTCGCCGAAGCCGAAATCGGTGCCATGCTGATGAACGAGCGCGGCGGCTGAGGTTCCGCCACCCCTTGCCACGACGAGCATATTGACGTGGCGTAGGTTTGGTCCAAAGTGGATTCAGACGAACGGGGAAAGCGCCATGACCAGCCGCAGCGACATTGAACGCATGATCGAGGAATCATACGCCGCGCGCCGCCAGAACGATCCTGTCGGCGCGCTGCAGTACTTTGCCGATGACTGCGATTTCAGGATCATGGGCAGCCATCTCTTGGGACCGATGGCGGAGCGCATTTCCACCCGCAGCATTCTGGCCTCCGCCATCGCCGATCTCTGCGCAACATGGGATATGGCCGGTGTCCGCCGGACAGGTCTCTGGATCGATGGTGATACCGCCATCATCAGGCATGCCGGTCCAATCCGGCACCGGCCCAGTGGACAGGTGATCGATACCGCACTCCTCGATATCATCACCGTGACGAACGGCAAGATTACCGCTTACGAGCAATATGCCGACACGCAGCTTATCGCCCACACTCTCAAGACGGCGGCGGCCACAGGCTGAACGACAAATTGCCTATTTGCCCCGCCGCGTCAGCGGCACGTAATCGCGCTTTGGCGCACCGGTGTAGAGCTGCCGAGGCCGACCGATCTTCTGGCCCGGGTCCTCGATCATTTCCTTCCACTGCGAGATCCAGCCCACGGTGCGGGCGAGCGCGAACAGCACGGTGAACATCGAGGTCGGGAAGCCCAGCGCCCGCAGGATGATGCCCGAGTAGAAATCGACATTCGGATAAAGCTTGCGCTCGATGAAATACTGGTCCGAAAGTGCTGCCTTCTCGAGTTCGCGCGCCACTTCCAGCAGCGGATCGTCCTTGATGCCGAGCTCGCCCAGAACCTCATGCGCCGTCTTCTGCATGATCTTGGCGCGCGGATCGTAGTTCTTGTAGACGCGGTGCCCGAACCCCATGAGCCGGATATGGGACGTCTTGTCCTTCACCTTGGCAATGAATTCCGGAACCTTGGAAGGATCGCCGATCTCGGTCAGCATCTGCAGCGCCGCCTCGTTGGCGCCGCCATGTGCTGGCCCCCACAGGCAGGCAATGCCGGCGGAAATGCAGGCGAAAGGATTGGCGCCCGAGGACCCGGCAAGCCGCACCGTCGAGGTCGAGGCGTTCTGCTCATGATCGGCATGCAGGATGAAGATGCGGTCCATGGCGCGCGAAAGCACCGGGTTCACCACATAGTCCTCGCACGGCACCGCAAAGCACATGCGCAGGAAATTCGCCGTGTAGGACAGGTTGTTCTGCGGATAGATGAAGGGCTGGCCGATGTGATACTTGTAGGCCATGGCCGCGATCGTCGGCAGCTTGGCGATCATGCGGTGCGAGGCGATCTCGCGCTGGCGCGGATCGTTGATGTCGGTCGAGTCGTGATAGAAGGCCGACATGGCCCCCACCACCGCCACCATCACCGCCATCGGGTGCGCATCGCGGCGGAACCCGCGGAACAGCAGCGCCATCTGCTCGTGCACCATCGTGTGATAGGTGATGTTGCGGTCGAACTCCTTGCGCTGCGCGGGCGTCGGCAGCTCGCCGTAATAGAGGAGGTAGCAGGTCTCGAGGAAGTCGCCGCTCTCCGCCAGCTGCTCGATCGGATAGCCACGATAGAGGAGCACGCCCTCATCGCCGTCGATATAGGTGATCTTTGACTCGCAGGAGGCCGTCGAGGTGAAGCCGGGGTCGAAGGTGAAGGCGCCGGTCTGCCCATAGAGCTTGGTGATGTCGATGACGTCCGGTCCGACGGAACCTGATTTCACCGGCATGTCGATCGTCTTGCCGTCGAGAGTCAGGGTCGCTTTTTTCGCATCATCAGCCATGAAGGCCTCCCATCTGTCATGCGTCACGCCTGACGCTGACTATTGCATCGCACCATAAAAAGGTCAACGTGACTGACCTGATGCTTTCGTCGGTCCCGCCATGCAACACGCGCGGCGTGACAATTGCGCGGCATCTTCACTGCAACGCCGAATATGGCAAATCAAACTTGCGACAGGCCGTCCAAGTTCGTGCCGCCCCGTTCAGCTAGCCTGATCGCGCAACCGGGCCAGCGCCTCATCCCGCCCCAGCACATCCAGCACGTCGAAGATGCCGGGAGATGTCGATGTCCCCGTCAGTGCCGCGCGCAAGGGCTGGGCCAGCTTGCCAAGCTTCACACCCTGCGCCTCGGCATAGGATTTCACAGCAATTTCAAGATCATGCGAAATCCAGTTCGATTGTGACTCGAGCACGGGGATCAGCCCCACAAGCGCCGCCCGCCCACCATCGTCGATAATCTGCCGGGCCTTCTCGTCCATCGCGAGCGGCCGTTCGGCAAACAGGAATTGCGCACCCTTCAGCAGTTCCACCAGAGTCTTGGCGCGTTCCTTCAGGCCCGGCAGCGCGCGCAACAGTTTGGCCATCATGGCATCGTCGATTTTCGCCAGCATCGCCTTGCCGCCATCCGCATGGGGCAGGAAATCGATGAACTGCCGCAGCAGCACGTCATCCGCCATGTGACGGATATAGTGCCCGTTCAGGTTCTCGAGCTTGGCAAAATCGAAGCGCGCCGCACTCTTGCCAATCTGCTCGAGGTTGAACCACTCAACCATCTGTTCTGTCGAGAAAATCTCGTCGTCGCCATGGCTCCACCCGAGCCGCGCCAGATAGTTCCGCATGGCCTCTGGCAGATAGCCCATGGCGCGGTAGGCTTCCACACCCAGCGCCCCGTGCCGCTTCGAAAGCTTGGCGCCGTCCGGCCCATGGATCAGAGGAATGTGCGACATGTGCGGCACCCGCCAGCCCATCGCCATGTAGATCTGCGTCTGCCGCGCGGCGTTGGTGAGGTGGTCGACGCCGCGGATGATATGGGTGACGCCCATGTCATGGTCATCCACCACCACCGAAAGATTATAGGTCGGATTCCCGTCCGAGCGCAGGATGATCAGGTCATCGAGATCCTTGTTGGGAATGACGACGCGGCCCTGTACGGCATCGTCCACAACCGTTTCACCCTCCTGCGGCGCACGGAAGCGGATCGCGGGCCTGACGCCTGCAGGCGCCTCCGAAGGATCGCGGTCGCGCCAGGTGCCGTCATAGCGGATCGGGCGCTTTTCCGCTTCCGCCCGGGCACGCATCTCGTCCAACTCCTGTGGCGAGCAGTAGCAGCGATAGGCCTTGCCCTGCGCCAGCAGCAGTTCGGCCACTTCGCGGTGCCGCGCCGCCCTGCCATATTGCGACACCGGTTCTCCCGCCCAGTCGAGGCCGAGCCAGGTCAGCCCCTCGATGATCGCGTCGATCGCCTCGGCGGTCGAGCGTTCGCGGTCGGTATCCTCGATCCTGAGCAGCATCTTGCCGCCGTGCTTTCGGGCATAGGCCCAGTTGAACAGCGCCGTGCGGCCGCCGCCGATATGCAGGTAGCCGGTAGGCGAAGGGGCAAAGCGCGTGATGACGGGCGATGACATGGATGCCGAACTCCGTATGGACTTACCTAAAGGAAGGTGATTGTGTTGATGCTGCCGCCGCTTAGCACAAGGGCAGGCGCAAGGGGAATGGGCCATGGTGGCGGGCGCCCTCGAAGGGCCGGTGGAGGATGAACGCGGCGCGCCGGTCGCGGTTCTCCGCTGGCTCCGCACCCAGGCGTCCCGGCAGCAGGGCCGCAGCTTCCTGTGGTCTCCCATCCTGCTCACCTTCGGCATCTGGCTTTATTTCGGCCTACCGGTAGAGCCGGGGTGGACGCTCACCGGCAGCATTGCGCTGCTCGCCATCCTTCTCCTGTGGTTCGGGCGGCAAGCCCCAATCCTGTTCCTCGCGGCGCTCATCGCATCAGGCTTCGTTCTGGCGAAGTTCCGTACCGAAATGACCGCAACGCCGTTGCTCCGCGCCACCACGGCTGAAGTTCAGGTCACCGGCAGGATCGTTGATGTCGACCGGGCAAACCAGGGCCGCCTCACCATCATTCTCGAACCCTCCGCGATTGAAGCAATTGCCAAGAGGTCTGTCCCCAGGCGGCTCAGGCTGTCGTCGAAGCCGAAACTCGGTCAGCCAGTCATCGGCACCAGCGTTTCGGTCAAGGCGCGTCTTTCGCCGATTCCGGCACCCGTCCAGCCCGGTGGCTTCGACTATGGACGGCGCCTGTGGTTCGAATCGATCGGCGGAACCGGCCGCATCACGGCGCCCATCGCGCTGCTCGGCGGCGATATCCCCCTTGCCGCAAAGTTCGAGGTCGCACTGGCCGGCATCCGTGCCGCCATGGGTGCGCGCATCCATGCTGCCCTCGACGAGCCCTACGCCTCCTTTGCCGAAGCCCTCATCACTGGCGAGCGCAGCACCATCCCCACAGACCTGAACCAGAGCCTGCTGGTATCGGGCCTGTTTCATATCCTCTCGATCTCGGGCCTTCACATGTGGCTGGTGGCCGGCGGCGTATTCTGGACGGTGCGTGCAGCCCTTGCCCTCATTCCCCGCCTGGCGCTGCGCTACCCCATCAAGAAATGGTCCGCCGCCGCAGCGCTCGCCATGGGCCTGTTCTACATGCTGCTGGCGGATTCCGGTGTCGCCACCCAGCGCTCCTACATCATGATCGCGGTCGTGTTCTTCGCCGTGCTGGTGGATCGTCCGGCCCTGTCGACCAGGAACCTCGCCATCGCCGCGATTTTGATCCTGCTGTTCGAGCCTGAAGCGGCGGTCGAGGCGAGTTTCCAGATGTCATTCCTCGCGGTCCTCGGCCTTGTCGCGTTCTACGAGGCGTGGTCGCGCCTCGCCGCAGGGCGCGACGGCGAACAGTCATTCGCCCGCCACTGGTTGACCCGCACCGCAGGCAAGCTGGCCAAGGGTGCGGCGGCATCCTTCCTCACCACGCTCGTTGCCGGCGGCATGTCGACGATCCCCGCGGCCTATCACTTCGGGCGGATTGCGCCCTACAGCCTCATCGCCAATGGCCTTGCGATCCCGGTCATCGGATTTATCGTCATGCCCTTCGCGCTCCTCGGCGCGGTACTGATGCCGCTTGGTCTGGAAACAGTCCCGCTGTGGATCATGGGCGAGGGTTTGAAGCTGGTGATCGTGATTTCGGATTGGGTCGCAGGCCTGGCCGGTGCAAATCTCGTCGCCGCACAGCCTTCGCCAGCAAGTATCATCCTCCTCGCCTTCGGCGCCGTCATCGCCTGCCTGGTCATAGGCGCGCTGCGATTTGCCGGCGCTGCGGTCATGGCCGCCGGTCTTGCCCTTGTGGCCTCTCCGCCGCAAAGCCCCGACCTGCTCATCGAGCGCACCGGCCGGAACGCCGCAATCCTGAACGGGGAGGGGATGCTGGTCCCCGCCTATCCCAAACGCGCCCGCTTCACGGTCGAGAAATGGTTGCAGGTCAGGGGCGACGAGGCAACACCGGCCGAAGCAGCAAAACGTCCCGGCTGGTCCTGCAACGAAAACCGCTGCAACGCCACGCTGAAAGGAAAGACCATCGCCTACGTCAGCAAGGCCGAAGACGACGTTCTCGACTGCTCAGGAATCGATATCCTCATTGCTGACTTTCCGCTCCGCCGCCGCTGCCCGGAAGTCCCCCTCCGCATCGACAGGTTCGACCTGTGGCGCAAGGGCGCGCATGCGCTCCGCATAAATGCATCGGGAGTTGTTGTCGAAACCGCCCGGGATGCCCAGGGCGCGCGGCCATGGGTGGTCCAGCCCCAGGCGCGGACCACGCCCTACGTGCCTCCGCCCTCATCAAACAGTGATGGAACATGAACGATCCGTACATTGACCTTCGCCACCAATCGCGGCATGAGGCGGGCATGTCCGCCACATCCAAATCAGTCACCATGAGCGATATCCGCAAGGAGATCGACCGTATCGACGAGAGCCTCGTCAAGCTTCTCGCCGAACGGCAGCGCTGCGTCGAGAAGGCGGTCATCGTCAAGAAGCGCGACGGCATTCCCGCCCGCGACGATGCCCGCATCGCGCAGGTCATCGATCATGTGCGCGTTCTGGCGCGCGGCCACAAGGTCGATCCCGCGCTCGTCGAAGCGATGTGGACCGAAATGGTCGAATGGTTTGTCGCATATGAGGAACGCTCGATCTGAGGCTCGACGCGCCGCGTTCGCCGTTGCAGAATAGGCGTCATGCAATACCCCAATCTGTTTTCGCCTTTCGCCATCAAGTCCACCGAAATTCGCAACCGCATCTTTTCGACCGGACATGACACCTACTTGCCCGAAGCGGGCCTCCCGTCCGATGCGCTGATCGCTTATCAGCGCGCCCGCGCGCGCGGCGGTGCCGGCCTCATCGTCATCCAGGTCGTCGGCGTGCACGAAACCTCGCGCTATACCGAGGCGCTGCTGATGGGAACGTCGGACAATTGCATCCAGCCTTTCCGGCGGCTGATCGATGCGATCCATGCCGAGGGCACCAAGGTCTTCGTCCAGCTGTTCCATCCCGGCCGCGAACTTCTGGGCCGCCCGGATGGCGTGGTGCAGCCGGCCTTCGCGCCATCGCATTCGCCGTCCGAACGCTTCAAGGTCATCCCGCGCGAGATGTCGACAGGCCTCATCGGCGAAATCCTCGATGGTTTCGGCCAGGCCGCGCGCCGCATGGCGGAGGCAGGCGCCGACGGCGTCGAGATCGTCGCCAGCCATGGCTATCTCCCCGCGCAATTCATGAATGCCAATGTCAACCGCCGCAGCGATCATTATGGCGGCTCTCTCGAAAACCGCCTGCGCTTCACGCGCGAGGCGATCGCCGCCATCCGCTCGGCCGTGCCGTCCGAGTTCGTCGTCGGCTTGCGCATGTCGGGCGACGAGCATGACGAGGACGGCCTCACCGAGGATCAATCAACCCTCATCGCGCGCAGCCTCGCGCCCGAACTCGACTATCTGAACGTCATCGCCGGAACCTCTGCCACCGCCTCGGGTGCGGCGCATATCGTGCCTTCGATGGCCAACACCCACGGCTATGTGGCGCCCTTCGCCCAGAAGGTGAAGCAGGCGACGGGTAAGCCCGTCTTCGTCGCGGGCCGTATCAACCAGCCGCAGATCGCCGAGGAAGTCCTCGCCTCGGGCGCTGCCGACATGTGCGGCATGACGCGCGCCATGATCTGCGACCCTGAAATGCCGAACAAGGCGAAATCCGGCCAGAGCGATGAAATCCGCGCCTGCATCGGCTGCAACCAGGCCTGCATCGGCCATTTCCAGCTGGGCCTGTCGATCTCCTGCATCCAGCATCCTGAAACCGGCCGCGAACTGAGCTGCGAGGTAAAGCCACCCGCACGCGTCAGGCGCAAGATCATCGTCGTCGGCGGCGGCCCTGCGGGCCTCAAGGCGGCGGCCGTCGCGGCCGAGCGTGGCCACGAGGTGCATCTCCACGAGCGCGATGCCCACACCGGCGGTCAGGCGAAGTTGGCGCAGCTTCTTCCCAAGCGTGCCGAGTTCGGCGGCATCATCACCAACCTCACGCGCGAGGCCGAGCGTCACGGCGCCATCATCCACCGCCGCAGCGATGTGACGCGCGAACTGATCGAGAGCGAGCAGCCCGATGCCGTGATCCTCGCCACCGGTTCGAAGCCCCACCTGCCGCCGATCGAGGGCGAAGCCGCGCAGATCGTTCACGCGGTCGATATTCTCGCCGGCCGCGCCACCTCGGGCGCGCGTGCCGTCGTCTACGACTGGCACGGAGACTGGACGGGTGCCGGCATTTCCGAAAGGCTGGCCGCCGACGGCGTGCATGTGCGCCTCGCGGTCAATGCCATGTGCGCCGCCGCCAATATCCAGACCTATATCCGCTTCGAGATCATCGCCCGCCTGCACAAGCTGGGCGTCGAGGTTCACCCCTGGCTCAGGCTCTATGGCGCGGATGGCAACACCGCCTATTTCATACACACCCCCTCGCGCGAGGCGGTGGTGATGGAGAATGTCGATACGATCGTCCTCAACACGCCGAACCTTCAGGAAGACGGCCTCGTCGAGGAACTGGAGCGCTTAGGCGTCGAACATCACCTGATCGGCGATGCCCTGAGCCCGCGCACCGCGGAAGAAGCCGTCTATGAAGGCATGAAGGCGGGCATGGCGGTCTGACCGCTCACTCGCAAATCTTCTTCAGCGCGTCCCATTGGGCATCGGTCATCACCGGGCGCGCCGCGATGCCGTCGGGCAGGGGCTGGATCTTCTTGATGCGGTCTTCCGTACCCGGATGAGTATTGAGAACCGAGGTGATCTCGCCCCAGCGCCCGGCGGAGGCCTTGCCTTCCTCGGCCAGCAGGATTTCGAAGAACTCCTTCAGGCCCAGCGGGTCGATGGCGGCATCCGTCATCAGCTTCACCGCCACATCGTCGGCCTCGGCTTCGGCCTCGCGCGTATAGCTGAGGATCGTCGCGATCCCGACGATCGATGACACCGTATCGCTGCCGCCGCCGGTCATGATGCTGAACAGGATTTGCATGCCGGTGACGCGAACCAGCTGCGCTTCCGAATGGCGGCGCATTACATGCCCCACCTCATGCGCCAGAACGCCTGCCACCTGTTCGGGCCGGTTGGCGCGGCGGATCAACTCGCGGGTAATGACGATGCGCTCGCCCGGCATGGCAAAGGCGTTCATCACCGGCACATCGTAGACACGGATGCTGAGTGGCGGCAGATCGGGGTTGCCCTCAGCAAGCCTTGCGGCCATCGCCCCCAGCGCTGAAACCCCTTCGTTGCCTGTGCAGTGTTTCGCGCCCTCGGTCAGCGACACTTCGACTTGCGCGCCAACCCGCTCGCGCCAGCTGTCGGGAAGTACGAAGGCCAGCTTCTGCGGCGCGAACTGCACCACCAGATAACCGGCAAGCGCCACCGCCGCCAACCCGCCCGCGATTCCGCCTGCAACCTTGGCCACGCCCTTCAGGGAGGCACCGCCCTTCAGTTGCGGCGCGCGGTTGATCAGCGCCAGCGCCAGCGTATCGTCACGCAGCACCAGCCTCGCGTTGGGTTCAGCCTTGCTGGTGAGGCGGAAGGGATGCCCCGGATGATGTGTCTCGATCGCCGCGAGATCGTCATAGGGCCAGTCTCGCGCTGCAGTCGTTTCGCCTTCGAAGCGCAGGGCCAGCGCCCCGAGCGTTACGGCCACCGGCCGGTCGGCGGCCGACTTGCCGTCGAAATAGAGGGATTGCACCATCAGATGCCGCCAACGTCGAAGGCATCCGCCAGGCCTTCGCCCATCGTGCCGAGCGGCGCCTTCGATTGCAGGATGCGGTCGATATCGACCTCGCCCTCGATCGTCAGCCGGTCGCAGATGTAGCGGATCAGCCGCTGCTGAATGTACGGCGTGGCGATCCCCAGCGTGAACAGCCACAACAGCAGGTTGCCCAGCGTGAGCGCGATGATGCTGCCGGCACTGGCATCGAGGCGGAAGCGAGCCCGGTCGAGCGTCGTGTAGCTCGCGAAAACCGAAAGCTCGCGCGCCGTGTAGAAGGCCCAGATCACCGGATAGATCACGCTGAAGACGAAAAGCAGCGCCACCAGCCCGCCCAGCACGACGAGCACCATCACCCACGAGTCTTCGGCAGGCGTGTCCTGGCCCACGAAAAGCTCGGCCAGCCACTGCGAGAAGTCCTCGCCGAACATCGGCTGCAGCCCGGCAAACAGCAGCACGCCGATGCCGATGATGGCGCCAAGCGTCAGGAACCAGCACAGCGCATAGGCGGGGTAAAGCGGCCCGGCGCGGCCCTTGAAGGCAAACGGCATGTCGCCGAAGCGCGAGGCCCCCGTCATCTGTTGCTGCAGGTTCAGGTTCATGACCGGGGTCGCCCACCCGAACGACATGGACTTCGCCAGCATCGCCCCGAAATAGGTCAGCGAATAGGTCGTGGCCGAGCCCTCGAGCCCGCCCCTGATGCCGCGCCACAGGGTTCGCGACAGCTGGTAGCGACGCGCCCGGAACAGTGCGGCCCCCCACAGCAGCGACACGATCAGGAACACCAGCGTCTGGATGCCCGCCACCGCCGGATGCTCCGGCCCATAGGCGATGCTGATGGCCGACACCGCCAGAACCACCGGCAAGCCGAGAACGGCAAAGACGATGAGCGCGCCCTTGAACAGTTCGATGCCCTTGCCGGTATATTCCAGCGGCTGGCCATTGATATGCACGCAAGCCCAGATATGGCGGCGGATGTTGGTCCGCGCCCAGAACCGGTAAACCGTCAGCGTCACGATGCCGAGCAGGAAATTCACCAGCGAAAGCTTCAGCAGCCCGTCGCGCGGCACATAGTCGATCCGCAGCGTTTCACCGCGCGGGGCAAGGTCCTGGGAAGGCGAAGCGTCGTTCATGGGGTAAGTTTAGCCCGTGGTGTCTGAACGCTGTATGAACCCCGGTCGCAGCGCAACACCCAACCTGTTGCCGTTATGCAACATCCGCCGGATTTGTGCACATGGCCCAATCACGCCTGAATCTGAACCTTTTATCCGCCCAAATTGCCTTCTAGCGTGGACCTCTGCCGTGAGACATCCCGGCGGATTCGGGAGGGTTCCTGACAAGGGCATCGTATGCAAGGCGTCATGGTCGATCGATCATGGGGCGGGCGTCGTTGCGTATGGTGACCGCTCGATCACTCTGGACTGCACGGCATGAACAGGAACTGACGGTGTGTAATGGCTAGTCCCGGCATCAGAACAAGCTTCGCCAGCGCGAAGCATCGGCCCGTCCGGGAGGTCTGAGGAAACGTGTTGAAGTCGCCTGCATTGGAATCCGGCTTGTGTGATGGCGCTGTCAGGCGTCTGGCCGTTGTTCTGTTGGCATTGCTGGCGCTGGTGGTCCCCTCTGCCGCGGCCGAGGATGCGCCGTCCGGCCCGCTGGCCGATTTCTACTCCTATCTTCCGGCAGCCCCCGAAATCAGCCTTCCCGAAATCAGCATCCCGTTCTGGACTGACGACCTCAAGAAGGCGAAGCGCGCCTACCGGAGCGGGAACTACAATCGCGCCGTGAAATTCTTCCGCCGCGCGTCGGATGACGGCAACATCGTGGCCGACTGGTATCTGGGCCACATGTACCGCCAGGGCCGCGGTGTCCCGCGAGACGATGCCGCCGCCTTCACCTATTATTCCCGCGTGGCCGATCATTACGACCCCGATGAGGGCGACCAGAACCGCCTTCGCATCGTGGTCGATTCCATGGTCCGCATTGCCGACTATCAGCGCACCGGCGCGGCCAACGCCGGCCTCAAGGCCAATCCGCAGGCCGCCGCCAAGGCCTATCTCAAGATCGCCACGGCCTATGGCCATCCGGCGGCGCAATATGCGCTTGGCGTGATGAGCATCAAGGGCCAGGGGGTCAAGAAAAACCCGCAGCAGGGCCTCAAATGGCTCATCGCATCGGCCCGCAAGCGTTACGCACCGGCCGAGGCCTTCCTTGGCGAACTCTATTGGGAGGGCAAGGTCGTCCGCGCCGACCGGACCCGGGCGCTCATGTGGTACATTCTCGCCCGCCAGTCGGCACGGCCCGAGGAAAATCCGGAAATCTACGACCGCGCCCTGCAACTCGAAGCCAATTCCGGGCAGGAGGAGCGGATCGAAGCCGAAGCCCGCGCGCGGGTATGGGACGGGCAATACCCCGTGGAGGGCGGCCGCACGGCAACCGCCGAGTGATCCGTCAGCCGCGCCTGCGGCTGGGCCTCGAGATGATGTATCCTGAAACCGCCAGCATCACGGACGCTGCCAGTATCACTGCCCACACCGGTGCATGGGCGCCGAAATGCATGTAGGCGACACCCGCCGTCATCATCCCCACCGCCAGAACCTTGGCTTGCACCGGAACCACCCCCTCATCCTGCCAGTCGCGGATGAAATGGCCGACGATAGGGTGATTGCGGATCTTCTCGGCCAGTTCGGGCGATGAGTTCGAGAACGCCCAGACGGCAACCAGCAGAAACGGCGTCGTGGGAAACAGCGGCAAGATCACGCCAATGAGGCCGAGGCCCACGCACAGCCAGCCGGCACCAAGCAGCAAAGGGCGCTTCAACACTCTCACGGCTTCAACCGGCCCTTCAGTCTTGCGAATACCCGCCGCTTCATGTCATCAACTCCGCCCATGGCCAGAAAGTCCGGACAATCCGATCAAGTGAAGACTGTCGATGTCGAAATCAAGACGCAGCCGTCCTTCTTCGGCAGGCTGCGCGCCTATTTCTTTACCGGATTGGTCATCACCGCGCCGATCGCCATCACCGTCTGGGCCACCTACTGGTTCGTCACGCTGTTCGATGCCTGGGTAAAGCCTTTCATTCCGGCGCGCTACAACCCGGACACATACCTGCCATTCCAGGTGCCGGGCTTCGGCCTCATCTTCGCGCTCATCGCCATCACCCTGATCGGCGCCCTGGCCGCCAATCTCGTGGGCCGCACCCTGATCGGCTTGTGGGACAAGATGCTGAACCGCACGCCGGTGGTCCGTTCCGTCTACAAGGGCTCGAAACAGATATTCGAAACTCTGTTTTCGCAAAAGGGCGCATCCTTTCGCTATGTCTGCCTTGTCGAATGGCCGCGCCGGGGCACCTGGTCCATCGCCTTCGTCTCGCGCGAACTGGACGGCAGCCATATCGGTCTGGAAGCCGGCCGCCAGATGTATGCGGTCTATATGTCGACGACGCCGAACCCAACCTCCGGCTATGTCTTCTTCGTAGACGTCGAGGAAGTAAAGATTATCGACATGACGGTGGAAGACGGCCTGAAACTGGTGATCTCGATGGGCCTCGTCTTCCCCGACCGTCCGCTCCCCGAGGACGAGGAAGCAGCGATCGCCCAGATCGCCGAGCCGCCGCCGAAGAAGGCGCCCGCAAGGCGGAAATCACTTCCGAAAAAGCAGGTTGAGTGAAGCCTATCCCGCTGACAGCAGCCGGATCGCGTCCTCGCGCTCGAACAGATAGAGCAAGATCTTCAGCGCCTCGCCGCGCGGCGACTCGAGCTTCGGATCGCGGCCCAGCACAAGCTGCGCATCATCCCGCGCCGCCGCCAGCAGGTCGCCATCGGTCGAGAGGTCCGCCATGCGGAACAGCGGCAAGCCCGACTGCCGCGTGCCCAGCATTTCGCCGGCACCCCGCAGCCGCAAATCCTCTTCCGCGATCCTGAACCCGTCTTCCGACTCGCGCATGATCGACAGCCGCGCCTTGGCCGTCTCGCCCAGCGGCTCCTGATACAGCAGCAGGCAAGATGACTTGCCCGAACCGCGCCCCACGCGGCCCCGCAACTGGTGAAGCTGCGCCAGGCCGAAGCGTTCCGCATTCTCGATCACCATCACGGTCGCTTCCGGAACGTCGACACCCACTTCGATGACGGTGGTTGATACCAGCAGCTTGAGCGTGCCATCCTTGAACTCGGCCATCACCCAGTCCTTGTCCGGCCCCTTCATGCGGCCATGCACAAGCCCCACCTGTCCCTTGTAGCGCGTGGCGAGCGACAGGAAACGGTCCTCCGCCGCGGCCAAGTCCACGACCTCGCTTTCCTCAACCAGCGGGCACACCCAATAGGCCCGGTTGCCCTGCGCCATCGAGCGGCCAAGCCCCGCCATCACCTCGTCAAGCCGCGACATGGGGATGACGCGCGTATCGATGGGCAAGCGCCCCGCGGGCTTCTCCGTCAGCTTCGAAACATCCATGTCGCCATAAACGGTCAGCGCCAGCGTGCGCGGAATGGGCGTCGCCGTCATTACCAGCAAGTCGGTCGACGTTCCGGCCTTCGCCTGCAACGCCAGCCGCTGATGCACGCCGAAGCGATGCTGCTCGTCGATGATCACGAGCCCAAGGTCGCGAAACTCGACATCCTCTGTGAACAGAGCATGCGTGCCGACGAGAATTTGCACCACGCCCGATTTCAGCCGCGCCAGCGTTTCCTCGCGGACCCGGCCCTTCTCGCGCCCCGTCAGCAGCGCGATTGATATTCCCGCCGCATCGCAAAGTTTCGACAGTGTCGCATAATGCTGCCGTGCCAGAATTTCGGTCGGCACCATCATGGCGCCCTGCGCCCCGCTCTCTACCGCCGCAGCAAGCGCCAGCAATGCCACCACTGTCTTGCCCGAGCCCACGTCACCCTGCAGCAGCCGCAGCATGCGTTCGGGCGCCGCCATGTCGCGGAGAATTTCTTCGATCGCGGTAACCTGTGCGTTGGTCAGGCTGTAGGGCAGGGCCGCGACAAGCTTTGCCCGCAAATCGCCCGTGCCGCGAAGGCTCCGCCCCGCCTTGCGCTTTATGTTGGCACGCACGAGGCTCAAGGCCAGCTGGTTCGACAGCAGCTCGTCATAGGCCAGCCGCCGCCGCGCATGCGACTCCGGTCCCAGTGACGATACCGTCTCCGGATGATGCTGCGCCCGCAGCGCTTCCGAGAACGACGGCCACTGGTGCCGCTGCAGGAAGGCGGGGTCCTGCCACTCCGGCATCGGGGGCAGTCGCTCCAGCGCCGCGCGGATGGCCTTGGTCAGCACCTTCGGCGACAGTCCCTCGGTCAGCGGATAGACCGGCTCGATCAGCGGCATCCGCTCGAAATCGTCCTTGGACAGAATATGGTCCGGATGCGCCATCTGCGCCTCATCCTTGAACCACTCGATCTTGCCGGAAACAAAGCGCGTCTCGCCTTCCGGCAGCATGCGCTTCAGCGAATCCGCATAGGCGTGGAAGAACACCAGCGTCATCATGCCGGTGCCGTCGTAGAGATCGACGCGATAGGGCAGGCGCTTGTTCAACGGCGGCGGCGGCCGGTGCTTCGCCACGATCGCCTCGACCGTCACCACGCCCTCCTTCGGCAACTGCGCGATGGTCGGGCGGAAGCGCCGGTCCACAAGCCCGCTCGGCAGATGGAACAGCAGGTCGATGATGCGCGTCGTATCGCCGGGCGGCCCGTGCGAAGGCCGCAGGAAACCCGCCATGATCTTGTCGATCTTGGCGCCGATGCCCTTGATGCCGGCCGCGCCGGCAAACAGCGGATTGAGGAACGATGGTCGCATATGCCCTATTTCAATGGGAACGGGTTGCGGTGCAAGGGTGGATGAGGCAAGAAGCGCCCGCGATGAACAGCCAATCCGATGACGACGCCACCCGCCGCAAGCGCCTTCTCTGGCGTGCCACCCACCGGGGCATCAAGGAGATGGACTTGATTCTGGGCGGCTTCGTGGTGCGCCACATCGAAAGCCTCGGCGCGGCTGAACTCGCGCAGCTCGAAGCCATCATCGACATTCCCGATCAGGAGATGCTCACCTGGGCCACGAAGCAGGCTCCGATCCCGGCGGAGCACGCCTCGCCGCTCCTCGTCCAGATTCTCGACTACCGGCCATGATCGATATCGCAAAGCTGCTCCCGCGCCTGGATAGGCCGGGCCGCACCCCCGTTTCCGGCGTGCCGCAGGGCCTCGATGCCATGTTGCTGCCGCTGATTGCGAAGGAAGCGGGAAAGCGCGTCACCGTGCATGTGGCACTGGACGATCAGCGCGCCGCCGTGCTGGCCGATCAGCTCGCCTTCTTCGCGCCGAAGCTTCAAATCCTGCGCTTTCCCGCCTGGGATTGCCTCCCCTATGACCGCGTCTCGCCGGTGGCCGATATCGTTGCTCGAAGGCTCGCCACCCTGTCGCGCCTCATACAACCCATCACCCAGCCGATCGTGCTGCTCACCACCGTCAACGCCGTGCTCCAGCGCGTCGTCCCGCGCGAGCTGATCGCCGAACACACCTTCACCGCCACGCCGGGCCACAGCGTCAACAGCGACAAGCTGATTGCCTTCCTCAGCGAGAACGGCTT
>JALHQC010000009.1 GCA_022842165.1 bacterium | reverse complement strand
GAGATAGCCGCGATGAAGGGCCCTCTATACGAAAAGGCCTCGGCCGAGCTCGGCCATCATTTCGTCGATCACAACATCGATATCTGGGAGCGCATGCTGGTGGTGCTGGACAAGGGCGAACATTGCCCTTCCCACATCCGTGCGCGAAAGGCCTGACGCCATGACTTCGGCTGCACCTGTTCCGGTCCGCAAGGCCTCGCGCGATGTCCGCCGCCAGCAACTGATCGATTCGACCATCCGCGTGCTGGGCCAGAAGGGCTATGCGGCGCTGACGATTGCCGATGTCGCCCGCGCGGCGGGATTGTCGGTCGGCATCATCATTTTCCATTTCGAAAGCAAGGACCGTTTGCTCGCTGCCGTGCTGCAGTTCCTGGCGGAGGAATACCGGCAGCACTGGCAGGCAGCAATGGCGGCGGCAGGACCAGGTGCACCGGAACGGCTGAGCGCGCTGCTACGGGCCGATTTCGACCCCGCCGTTTTCACGGCGGAAAAGCTTGGCGCATGGATCGCCTTCTGGGGCGAGACGCAGGGACGTCCGACCTATGACCAGATCTGCGCCGGCCCCGATGCCGAACGCCAGCAGGCGACACTGAAGCTCTGCGAGGCGCTGATTGCCGAAGGGGGCTACGTCATTACCCCGATACTGGCGATGCGGACGCTGGAATCGCTCTGCGACGGGCTGTGGCTGGGCGTCGCGGCGGATGGTGCGGGCCATCCGGGCCGGGTGACGGCCGCCGAGGCAAACACCATCGTCAAGACGGCTCTGGCCGCCCTGTTCCCCAAACACTATCCCGCCCGGCAGGTTTGAGTTACGTACCTCAACTTCCCTCTTCCGCGCCCGGGCAAAATCTCTATAAGTGCGCGCAAGATTCAAAGTCACCTTCATCTGGAGAAAGCCATGACGAAAGTCCGTGTCGCCATCAACGGCTTTGGCCGCATCGGCCGCAATATTGTCCGCGCCATCTACGAGTCGGGCCGCAAGGATATCGACATCGTCGGCGTCAACGATCTGGGGCCGGTCGAAACCAACGCGCATCTGTTGCGCTACGACTCGGTGCATGGCCGTTTCCCGCATGAGGTGACGACCAAGGGCGACACGATCTCGATCGGCACGGACAGCTTCAAGGTGACGGCAATCAAGGACCCGAGCCAGCTGCCGTGGAAGGATCTGGGCGTCGATATCGCGCTCGAGTGCACCGGGATCTTCGCCTCGAAGGAGAAGGCGTCCGCGCATCTCGCCGCCGGCGCCAAGCGCGTCATCGTCTCGGCCCCCGCCGATGGCGCCGACCTCACCGTGGTCTATGGCGTCAACCACCACAAGCTGACGAAGGACCACATCGTCATCTCGAACGCCTCCTGCACCACCAATTGCCTCGCCCCCGTGGCCTTCGTGCTGCACGAAGCAGTCGGCATCGATCATGGCTTCATGACCACGATTCATGCCTATACCGGCGACCAGCCGACGCTGGACACGATGCACAAGGACCTCTACCGGGCGCGCGCCGCGGCGATGTCGATGATCCCCACCTCTACGGGTGCGGCGAAGGCCATCGGCCTCGTCATTCCGGAATTGAAGGGCCGTCTTGACGGCACCTCGATCCGCGTGCCGACGCCGAACGTCTCGGTCGTCGATTTCAAGTTCGTGGCCAAGCGCAACACCAACGTCGAGGAGATCAACGCGGCGATCAAGGCTGCCGCCGAAGGCCCGCTTAAGGGCATTCTCGGCTATACCACCGAGCCCAATGTCTCGATCGACTTCAACCACAATCCCAATTCATCGACCTTCCACATGGACCAGACCAAGGTGATGGAAGGAAACTTCGTGCGCATCCTGTCGTGGTACGACAATGAGTGGGGCTTCTCGAACCGCATGAGCGACACAGCAGTTGCAATGGGCAAGCTGATCTGACCGGATGACATACGGGATAGACCCTCTACGGTCCCCTCCCCCTTGTGGGGAGGGCTAGGGTGGAGGTCTCGCGAGTCCTGTTGCCAGCCACCCCCACCCCAACCCCTCCCCACAAGGGGGAGGGGCCTTATGGAGATCGCCATGACCCGCCCGCTGCTGATTTCGCCCTCGATTCTCGCCGCCGACTTTGCGCGGCTGGGAGACGAGGTGCGTGCCATCGACGCGGGCGGTGCCGACTGGATCCATGTCGACGTGATGGACGGGCATTTCGTGCCCAACATCTCGTTCGGCATGCCAATCATCGAGGCGATCCGCCCGGTTACGAGAAAGACCTTCGACGTGCACCTGATGATCTCGCCTGCTGACCGGTATCTCGAAGCCTTCGCCAAGGCGGGTGCCGATATCATCACGGTCCATGCCGAGGCCGGGCCTCATCTCGACCGGTCGCTGCAGATGATCAGGGCGATGGGAAAGAAAGCAGGCGTCTCGCTCAATCCGGCGACGCCCGTCTCGGTTCTGAACCATGTGCTCGACCGGCTCGACCTCATTCTCGTCATGACGGTCAACCCCGGCTTCGGCGGCCAGGCCTTCATTCCGGCGATGCTGGAGAAGATCGCGCAAGTCCGCGAGATGGTCCGTGGGCGGAACATCGACATCGAGGTCGACGGCGGCATCACCCGCGCCAATGCGGCAGAGGTCACCCGCGCCGGGGCGAATGTGCTGGTGGCGGGTTCGGCGATCTTCAAGGCCAAGGAGTATGGCGCGGAGATTGCGGCGATCCGCATGGCGGCGACGAGCCTCTCGGCCTGACTTCCCCTCATCTGGCGCGTTCCGCGCCGTCTTCTCCCGCAAGCGGGAGAAGCTGTAAGCAACCTCTCCCGCTTGCGGGAGAGGACGCCCGAAGGGCCGGTGAGGGGAAGTCAGCTCACGGCTTCTTCTCGACCCACTCGATGAAGGACTCGAACCACTTGCCCAGATGGCGCTTCGTCTCCGCGTCGGTGAGGTTGCCGTCCTTGTCGAACTTTTTCTCGTTGTGGTTCACGAAGACCTCGGGCCTCGGCATGGTGATTGCCTGCAGCGCCTGCAGGTTCTGGCGCAGGTGATACTGGGCGCGCGCCGTGCCGACGAACTGGCCGCCGCCGGCGCCGATCACCCCTACCCGCTTCCAGCGGAAGGGCGAGCCGCCGCGCGACAGCCAGTCAGTGGCGTTCTTCAATACTCCGGGTACGGAGAAATTATACTCGGGGCAGGCGATCACGATTCCATCGGCCGCGCGGATCTGCCGGTCGAGTGCCGCCACGGCCTCGGGCTTTCCGGTTGCAGCCTCGTCATCCTCGTCGAACAGCGGAATGCCGTGCAGCGTGGCGATCTCCATTGTCACCTCCGAAGGCGCCAGGTCCTGCAGCGCGCGCAGCATGCCGGTGTTGGTCGAGGCCTTGCGCAACGCGCCGCTGATGCCGAGAATTCTGGTCATGCTGTTCCCTTGATCTCCTTCAACGCGGACAGTGCCCTGTCGCGTGCCGTACCGTGGTCTACGAGAGGATGGGGGTAGTTCCGCCCCAATTCAACACCCGCCGCCTGCAGCACGGAGCGAGGCGCTTCCCAGGGGCGGTGAATGAACTCGTCCGGCATGGCGCCAAGCTCCGGCAGCCATTTCCGCACATAGAGGCCTTTCGTGTCGAATTTCTCGCCCTGCAGGATGGGATTGAAGATGCGGAAATAGGGTGCTGCATCGGCCCCGCAACCTGCCACCCATTGCCAGCTTGCGGAGTTGTTGGCGATGTCGGCATCGACCAGCGTATCCCAGAACCAGCGCGCGCCCTCCTGCCAGGGCTGCAGCAGATGCTTGATCAGGAAGGATGCGGCAATCATGCGAACGCGGTTGTGCATGATGCCAGTGGCCCATAACTCCCGCAATCCCGCATCGACGATCGGATAGCCGGTCAGGCCCTTCTGCCAAGCCTTGAGATGCTGAGGATTGTACTGCCAGGGGAAGGCTGCGAATTCCGGTCTGAAAGGTTCGGCAGGCAAGGAAGGCCAATGATGCAGCAGATGATAGGAGAACTCGCGCCACAGCATTTCCTTCAGGAATTTCTCGGCGGCAAGATCGATCCGGCCGCCGGCGCGGGCCGCAGCGGCGCGCACCGCATGCCAGCACTGGGCCGGGCTCACCTCGCCGAAATGCAAATGCGGCGAGAGCCTTGAAGCGACGTCGCGGTCCGGCCGGTCGCGCTCATCGGCGTAGGCGGCAAGCCCGTTTGCGATAAAGGCGTCGAGCCGTGCCCGTGCCCCCTCCTCGCCGGGCTGCCAGCGGGACTCGAAGCTCTTGGCCCAGTTGGGCGCTGTGGGCAGCAGCTTCCAATCCGCCAGGGCATCGCCGGCAACAGCACCCGTCCAGGTTTCAAACACCGGCACCGGCTTCGGTGGCTTCGGGCCGCCCTTGGCGAAGCAAGCCTTGGAGAAGGGCGTGTAGACCTTGTAGGGCTCGCCCATGCCATTGCGGATGTCTTCCGGCTCATGCAGCAGGAAGCCGCCGTAGCGATGGCAGGCGGCACCTTCCGCCTCGCAAGTGTCCTTCACGCGCGCTTCGAGTGCACCGGCCCATGGTGCATAATCCCTGGTGAAGCAGAGGGATTTGGCACCGGTCTCGCGCAGCACTCCGGCGATCACCCGGTCTGCCGCGCCGCGGCGCAGCACCAGCGGCACTTTTTTCCCAAGGCTTTCGAGGCTCTTGTGCAGCCACCAGCGCGAGGCGGCGCCGATCCTCCAATCGCCCGGCGTTTCATCATCGAGGATGTAGAGAAAGATGACCGGCCCCTGCGCCGCGGCGGCGATGAAAGCGGCATGATCGGCAAGGCGGAGGTTCTGGCGGAACCAGAGGATGACGGGAGGCTTCATGTGATCAGCTACGTTATGCGGAGGATGTGGATCAACCCTGATCACAGATGCGTGATTCCTGGGTTCATGTCCGGGCTGCAGGCGTATCATCGCCAGTTCAAACAGAGGAGAGGACCATGCCGACAGACCGCCGGACCGTGATGACGGGCGCGCTTGCACTCGGTGCAGCCGCAATGACGATTCCAGCCGTACGCGCCGCCGCACCCTTGAGCGGGCCCGACCCTGCGAACATTCACCGCTACAAGATCGGCGAGTTTGACGTGACAGCGATCCTCGATGGGACACGCCCGCTCGAAAAGCCGGAAGGCACCTTCGGCACCAATCAGAAGCCCGAGGATGTGGCAGCCCTGCTGGAGGCGAATTTCCTGCCAACCGGCGCGGCGCTGAACATGTTCACGCCAGTGGTGGTCAATACGGGCAAGGAACTGGTGCTGTTCGACACCGGCCTCGGCGCGGCCAATGGCGGGCAGCTAGCCGCGCGGCTGGCAGCGGCAGGCTATGCCGCCGGCCAGATCGACGTCGTCGTCATTACCCATTGCCATGGCGACCATATCGGCGGCCTTGCGACCGAGGGCAAATCCAACTTTCCCAATGCACGCTATGTGATCGGCGAGACGGAATACGCTTTCTGGACGGCGCCGGAGCGGATGTCCGGCCCGACCGAGGGCGGCGCCAAGCTGGTGGCGTCGAATGTGACGCCGCTCAAAGACAAGATGACGTTCCTCAAGAACGAGACCGAAGTCGTTCCCGGCATCCGGGCGCTCGAGGCCGCGGGCCACACGCCGGGGCACATGGCGTTTCACATCGAGAGCGGCGGCAAGCGCATCCTGCTCGGCGCCGATTTCTGCAACCATTATGTGCTGTCGCTGCAGCGGCCGGACTGGGAGGTGCGCTTCGACTTGGACAAGGCGGCAGCTGCGGCCACGCGAGTCAGATATCTCGACATGCTGGCGGCCGACAAGATCCCCTTCACGTCCTACCACATGCCCTTCCCGTCGGTGGGCTTTGTGGACAAGACGGCTGATGGCGGCTATCGCTACGTTCCGGCGACCTATCAATTGATGATCTGAACGCCCCGCGACAGGAGCACTTCGAGGCCTTGTCCCAGCCGCTTCCGGCATGGGCAGGCCTCGAAGCTTTTCAGGCCTTAGCCTTGCTGCGCTTGGCGAGGAGGTTGGTCAGCCAATCCGGATCCATCTCGGGAACCGACGACAGCAGCAGTTCGGTATAGGCCGGATGCGGCGGGTTCAAAACCTGCGTCTTGGGGCCCTGCTGCACCACCTTCCCCTGGTGCATGACGACGATCTCGTCGGAGATCGCCCGCACCGTGGCGATGTCATGGGTGATGAAGAGATAGGAGACGTTGGTGTCCTTCTGAAGCTTCATCAGCAGGGTGAGGATTTCTTCCTGCACGATCTGGTCGAGGGCTGAGGTCACCTCATCGCAGATGATGATGTCGGGCTTGGCGGCAAGCGCGCGGGCAATCGAGATGCGCTGCTTCTGGCCGCCCGAAAGCTCGCCCGGCAGTCGGTCGATGTAGCTTTCGTTCAACTCGATCGCGTCCAAGAGTTCGGCGACGCGCCGGTCACGCTCGGCACTGCCGACGCCATAGTAGAATTCGATGGGACGGCCGATCAGGTCGCGGATGGTCTGGCGCGGATTCAGCGAAGTATCCGCCGACTGATAGATCATCTGGATGCGGCGGAGCGTATCCTTGTCGCGGTCCTTCAGCGCCTTGGGCAGCGGCTTGCCGTTGAAGTAGATTTCGCCCTTCGATGGCGGCAGAAGACCGGTGATGGCGCGGGCGAGCGTTGACTTGCCGGAGCCCGATTCACCCACCACGGCGACGGTGCGGCCGCGCGGCAATTGCACGGTCACATTGTCGAGAACCTTGACGACGCCCGAATAGCTCGCATCGACGCCATGGATGCGGAGTGCGATGTCCTCGCTGATCGATTCCTGCTTGGCAAGCTTGCGCACGGCCCACAGCGTCTTGGTATAGTCTTCCTTCGGTTCCTTGAGCATCTCGCGCGTCGGCGCCTGCTCGACCTCGAGGCCGCGGCGCAGCACCATGATGCGGTCGGCCATCTGGGCCACCACGGCGAGGTCATGCGTGATGTAGATCGCTGCAGTATTGAACTGCTCGACAATGTCGCGCATGGCGGCCAGCACTTCGACCTGCGTCGTCACGTCAAGCGCCGTCGTCGGTTCGTCGAAGATGATGAGATCGGGCCGGCAGGACATGGCCATCGCCGTCATGGCACGCTGCAATTGCCCGCCTGAAACCTGGTGCGGGAAGCGGTTGCCGATCTTCTCGGGGTTCGGCAATTGCAGGCGGCGGTAGAGATCGACCGAGTCGGCCTCGGCCTTGGCGCGGTCCATGATGCCGTGGCGCACGGCGGTTTCGACCGTCTGCTCGATCAGCTTGTGGGCGGGGTTGAAGGCGGCGGCCGCACTTTGCGCCACATAGGCGATGCGCGAGCCCCAGAGTTCGCGGCGCTCTTCCTCGCTCGCCTTCCTGAGGTCGATGCCATCGAACATGATGGTGCCATCGGTGATGCGGCAGCCGGGCCGTGCGAAGCCCATGGCCGCGAGGCCAATGGTCGACTTGCCCGCGCCCGATTCACCGATCAGGCCCAGCACTTCGCCGCGCTTCAGGCTGACGTCGACGCCCTTGACGATCGGGTGCCAGACGCCGTCGCTGTTGCCCTCGATCTTGAGGCCGCGGATTTCGAGAAGGGTCTCGCCCTTGACGCGCTTTTTTTCAGAGCTCATCGCGAAGTCCACTCGTCTTGTGCAGGAACCAGTCGACCACGAAATTGATCGCGACGGTGAGGAGCGCGATGGCAATGGCGGGATAGAACGGCGCCGGGATATAGGGGAAGGTGCGGACCGGGAAGGTGATGAGCGTCTTGCTCTCGGCCACCATCGAGCCCCAGTCGGCGGTGGGCGGCTGGATGCCGACGCCGAGGAAGGACAGCGCCGAGATCGTGAGGAAGACGAAGCAGAAGCGCAGGCCGAACTCGGTGATCATCGGCGGAAGGATGTTGGGCAGCACTTCCTTGAAGATGATCCAGCCCATGCCTTCGCCGCGGAGCTTGGCGGCTTCGACATAGTCCATCACCACGACGTTCAGCGCCGTGGCGCGCGCCAGGCGGAAGACGCGGGTCGAGTCGAGAAGCGCCAGGATGAGAATCAGCATCCAGATGCTCTTGCCGAAGACGGCGAGCAGCATCAGCGCGAAGATCAGCACCGGGATCGCCAGGAAGGCATCGACGATGCGCGAGATGCCCTGGTCGAGCCAGCCGCGCTTCAGGGCGGTGAGCACGCCCAGCGTGCCGCCGATCAGGAAAGACAGCATGGTCGTCATGAAGGCGATGCCCACGGTGTTTCGGGCGCCATAGATGAGGCGCGAGAACAGGTCGCGGCCGATCTGGTCGGTGCCAAGCCAGAATGCCGGGCCCGACGGCTGATAGGCCTTGCCGACGACCTCGGCCTCGCCATAGGGCGCGATCAGCGGCGCGAAGACCGCGGCGATCACATAGACGAGGATGACGATCATGCCGAACCAGGCGCTGATGGGTGCTGTTGCCAGCGTGCGCTTCACATTTTCGAAGAAACTGCGCCGTGCACGGACGGAACGGATATCGGGAGCCTGGGCTGTCATTTGGGGTGCAGCAATCTGGGGTTGGTGATGATCGACACGATATCGGCCGAAAGATTGAGCAGGATATAGGTGGCGGCGAAGATCAGCGCGCAGGCCTGAACGACAGGCATGTCGCGGCTGGAGACGGCGTCCACCATCAACTGTCCGATGCCCGGATAGACATAGACGACCTCGACCACGACGACGCCGACGACGAGATAGGCGAGGTTGAAGGCAATGACGGTGGCGATCGGCGCCCAGGCATTGGGCAGCGCGTGCTTGATGATGGCCTCGCGGCGCGGAACGCCCTTCAGCTGCGCCATTTCCATGTAGGGGCTGGCGAGAAGATTGATCAAGGCCGCTCTCGTCATGCGCATCATATGCGCGACGATGACGAGGGTGAGCGTGATGGCGGGGAGCGCCGCGCGGTACATGTGCTCCCAGAGATCGGTCGAACCGCTGACGGTGGAGAGCGTGTAGAACCACTTGTTCTTGATGGCGAAGAAGAACATCAAGAGATAGGCGATGAAGAACTCGGGCGTGGCGATCGTGGTCAGCGTTACCGAGTTGACGATCCGGTCATACCAGCTGTTGCGGTAGAGTGCGGCCAGCACGCCGAGCAGCAGCGACAGCGGCACCGCGACGATCGCCGTCATCGCAGCAAGGAAGAAGGTGTTGTAGAGGCGTGGGGCTATGAGCTCGGAAACGCTGCGCTTGATCGAGCCGCCGAGCCCCGCGTAGGAATAGCCGAAGTCGCCCATCAGCACGCCGCCGATCCATTCTAGGTAACGCACGAAAGCCGGCCGGTCGAGGCCGATCTCGCGGTTGAATGCGGCGACGGTTTCAGGTGTGGCGCCTTGGCCAAGGATGGCCTCCGCAAAGCCACCAGGCAGCAATTCGAGGGACGCGAAGATCACCACCGACACGACGAAGAGTGTCAGCAACCCCAGCCCCAAGCGCTGCAGAACGGTTTTCAGAACCGGATGCATGCTTCTCCCCATCGGCCTCTTGCCGGGCCCGTCGTTTCATTCACAGTAGCAGAACCGTTTCACGGCGCTACCCTTAAAATCATTGGGACCGGATTACGCATGCGGCAATCCGGTCCCCGACATGTTGTCAGCCGTTCACGTCAGGCTCAGGCCGTGTACCACCAGCGTTCGGCGATGCGCATGCCGTCGAGTTGCCAGTTGGCGGCGATCTTGCCGTGGCCCAGGGTCTTCGCATGCGCTTCGACATAGGAGTTGAAGAGCATGTTGATGAGGCCGCCGTCGTCATGCAGGATCTGCTGCATCTCGGCATACATGGCCGCGCGCTTGGCTTCGTCCGTTTCCGAACGCGCCGCGATCAGGAGCTCGTTGAACTTCGGATTCTTCCAGAAGGTGTCGTTCCAGGCGGCGTCCGCGGCATAGGCCGTGGTCATCATCCAGTCGACGGTGGGGCGGCCGCTCCAGTATGAGGCAACGAAGGGCTTCTTGAGCCAGACATTGTCCCAATAGCCGTCATCCGGCTCCCTGATGACATTGATCTCGATGCCGCAGGCCTTGGCGTGTTCCTTCCACAGGATCGCCGAGTCGACCGCGCCCGCGAAGGCAGCGTCCGCCACCGAGAGGTCGAATGAGAGCGTCTCGAGGCCGGCCTTCTTCAGCAGCTCCCTGGCCTTGTCCGGATTGTAGGAATGGCGCGGCTGCGGATCGACGGCGAACTTCACCGTCGGCGCGATCGGGTTATCGTTGCCAACCGTGCCGTGGCCGAGGAACACCTTCTCGAGCACGTCGTCGCGGTTCATCGAATACTTGATGGCGTTGCGGACGTCGGGATTGTCGAAGGGCTTCGCCGTCACGTTCATCACGTAGATATAGTGACCGTAGCCGGTGATCTCGGAAACCGTGTGGTCCGGGCTCTGCTTCAGCTGGTCCAGCGTCTTGAGGTCGCAACGGTCCATGTACTGGATTTCGCCCGAGAGCAGCGCGTTGGTGCGCGCGGCCACGTCCTTGATCGAGAGGAACTCGACGCGGTCGAACCAGCCCTTGCCTTCCTTGTGATAGTTCGGGTTCTTGTTGAAGCTCGCCTGCACGCCGGGGGTGAACTTATCCAGCGAATAGGCGCCGGTGCGGATGCCCGATTCCCAGTCGACCGAGCCATCGTCCTTCTTCGGCATGATGGGCATGTGATAGTCCGACACCGTATAGGGGAAGTCGGCATTGCCGCCCGTCAGTTCGAAGACCACCGTGTCGGGGCCATCGGCCTTGAGGCTGGTGATTTCCTTCAGCAGCGATTTCGCGGCCGACTTCGAGTTCTCGGCCTGGTGATGGGCGAGCGAGGCGACGACGTCTTCCGCGGTGACCGGTTTGCCATTGTGGAAGGTGATGCCCTTCCTGACCTTGAAGACCCACTTCTTGGCGCCATCCGCAGGCTCGAAGCTTTCGGCCACATCGCCGATCACGTTGCCGTCGGCGTCGATCTCGGTCAGGCTGTTGGCCAGCGTGCCCCACAGTGCCGTTCCCGTGAACTGGTCGGGATAGAGGCCGGGGTCCATCGAGTCGGTCGTGGCGCCATGGCCGACGCCGATCTTGAGGACGCCGCCCTTCTTGGGCTCGGCCCGGGCCGCGCTTGCAAACATAGTGTTCGCGGCGGCAAGCGTCACGCCGGAGGCCAGCGCCAGCTGCGTGAATTCGCGGCGCGAGAGTTTCCCGCGCACTGCCTGCCGCAAGGCGGCGTTCAGTTTATTCTGCGTCTCGTTCATGGTCTTCTCCCTGTTCCCGGACTTTGCCGGTGTTTGCTGCTCCCGGTCGTCAGCGTACGGATGGATTTCCGATGATCCAGTTTCATGCCGACCACGAGATTTTCTCTTGGCAGCACGCTATCCTGTCGCCTGCGGTGGCGGGAGGTTGTCATGACAAAAAGACCCCGTCAATTGCTTGACGGGGTCCATTGTCACAAATTTTTGTAATGGCGGTGTATCGTTACGCCATCCACCAGCGCTCGTACATGAAGCCGCCGTCGTGATCGAAGTCCGAGTTGAACTCGGTATGGCCAATCTTGGTCGACAGCGCGCCCACGTAGTTGTTGAACATCAGCACGATCTGGCCGCCGTCGTCGTGGACGAGCTGCTGGCACTCGGCATACATCGCCTGGCGCTTGGCTTCGTCCGTCTCGGCGCGGGCTGCGACGAGCAGCTCGTTGAAGCGGGCGTTCTGCCAGCGCGTGTCGTTCCAGGCAGCGTCCGCCGCAAGCGAGATCGACATGAAGGCATCCGCCGTCGGACGGCCGCCCCAGTAGCAGAGACCCCAGGGCTTCTTGAGCCAGACGTTGTCCCAGTAGCTGTCGTTGGGTTCGCGCACCACGTTGATCTCGATGCCGGCTGCGCGGGCGTGTTCGGCCATGAGGAGAGCCGCGTCAACACCGCCGGGGAAGGCCGCGTCGGACGCCGACAGATCGACCTTGAGATTTTCGAGGCCGGCCTTCTTCAGCAGCGACTTGGCCTTTTCCGGATCGTAGGCATAGACCGGTTCGGCGTTGATCGCGTACTTCATGGAGGGCGAGAGCGGGTTGTCGTTGCCCGTCGAACCATAGCCGTAGAGGATCTTGTCGACGAGATCCTGGCGGTTGATGGCCCACTTGATCGCCTGGCGCACGTTCACGTCATTGAAGGGTGCGGTATCGCAATGCATGGGTGCTGTGTAGTGCGCGAAGCCCGACACATTGTAGAGTTCGGTTTCCGGCGCGCTCTTCACCATGTCGATGGTCTTCACGTCGGCGCGGTCGATGTAGTGCACTTCGCCCGAGAGATAGGCGTTGGTGCGGGCCGCGACGTCGATGATCGAGAGCACCTCGATGCCATCGAAATAGGTGGTGCCGAAATAGTTGGGGTTGCGCTCGCCGACGAGCTTGACGCCCGGCTCGAACGACTTCAGCACGTAGGGTCCGGCGCCGATGCCTTTTTCCCACATGATCTTGCCGCCTTCCGACGGGTACATGGAGAGATGGTAGTCGGTGAGCAGGAAGGGGAAGTCGGCATTGCCGCCGCTCAGCTCGAAGATCACCGTGTCGGGGCCATCGGCCTTGGCGGAGACGAGGTTCGAAAGAACGCCCTTGGCGGGCGACTTGGAGTCGGGCCCGATATGATAGTTGATGGTGGCGACGACGTCGTCAGCCGTCAGCGTCTTGCCGTCGTGGAAGGTGATGCCCTTGCGGATCTTGAAGATCCACTTCTTGGCGCCATCGGCCGGCTCGAAGCTTTCGGCGACGTGCGGCACGGCCTCGTTCTTCTGGTTGACCTGCACCAGCGGCGCGCCCATGACGGACTTGCCCCAGGAGAAGGTGAAACCATTGGACCAGGTGGCGGGATCGAGCGAGTCGGTGGTCTGGCCGTGGCCGATGCCGGCCTTGAACACGCCGCCCTGCTTGGGCTGGGCGCGGGCGGCGGAGGCAAACAGCATGCTGGCTGCGGGGATCGTCATGCCCGAGGCAATGGCAAAGGACATGAAGTCGCGGCGCGACAGCTTGCCGAGGCCCACGGCCTTCTTGGCGGCGTTCATTTTCATTTCGAATTCGGTCATACGTTTCTCTCCTTGCGTGACCCTTTGAGTATGGCGCGATCTGGAAACCGGATGGGGGAAAACGCGTGCGATCGCGATCTGCGATGCCTCCCGTTCCTCCCCGGCTCCCTGTATCGTTCTTCTTGTGCTTGGGCCCTTTCGGGGGCCTTTGTAATTTCGAAAACTGTCACGGAGACTTATCCCCGTCAATGACACTCTAATGACATGCACGTGAATAGAACTCACGCATGGGACGTGTCGTGGTGAAAAAACGACACGCGGCGGCGGGAATTCAGTCCGGTTTCAGTTCACCCGGTTCCACGCGGTAGACCGTGGAGCAGAACTCGCAGGTGACGGTGATCGCGCCATCCTCCACCATGTCGGCCTGGTCGTCCGCCGGAAAGCGCGCCAGCATTTCGGTGATGCTCGCATGCGAGCAGCTGCAATAGCGCTCGAGGGGATGGGCCGGATAGGCCGTCACGCCATCCTCGTGGTAAAGCCTGTAGAGAAGCTGCTCGGCGGACAGTTGCGGGTCCAGCAGTTCATGGGCCTCCGCCGTGTCGAGCAGAAGCCTTGCCTTCACCCAGTCGTCGTTCTCCTGCAGCTCTTCGCCTGCCCCTTCCGGCGCATCGCCCGACTGGCTGGGGAGCGGGCTGGAGCCTCCCTCGCGCGGCAGATGCTGCACCATGATGGCGCCTGCCCGCCAGCTTTCGGCCTTGGCGCCGCGCTGGAACAGCGGGCCCGCCGCCATGCGGATGCGGGTGGGGATCTGCTCGGACTTCTCGAAATAGCTGTGCGCCGCCGCCGTCAGGTCATCGCCCTGCAGCGGCACGATCCCCTGGTAGCGCTCCATGTCGGGGCCCTGGTCCACCGTCATGGCGAGGTAGCCGTTGCCGAGGAGCGAAGGCTGGTCGGTCTTTCCCAGTGCGGCGAGGCGTTCGGCGCTGAAGCGGGCATAGCCGCGGAGCTTTCCGGGCGAGACGTAGTCCGCGACGATCATGTCGACGGGACCATCGGTCTTGGTCTGGAAGATGAACTTGCCGTCGAATTTCAGCGCCGCGCCCAGCATGGCGGTGAGCGAGACGGCTTCCGCCAGCAAGGCCGATACGGAGGGCGGATAGTCGTGCCGGTGCAGAATGTCGTCGACGACGCTGCCCAGCCTGACGAGGCGGCCGCGCACGCCCAGCGGCTTGATCTCGAAGGGCAGTACAAGATCGTCGGCCGATTGCATGCTTGCCGTCATTTCGGTCCGAGGCAGTGAAGCAGAATGCTCTTCTGGATATGCAGGCGGTTTTCCGCTTCGTCGAAGACCAGCGAACTGGCGCTGTCCATCACCTCGTCCGTTACTTCTTCTCCACGATGCGCGGGCAGGCAATGCATGAACTTGGCGTCCGGGCCGGCGGCAGCCATCAGCCGCTTGTTGACCTGGTAGGGCTTCAGGAGATTGTGGCGGCTCGCCGCATCGGTATCGTGCATCGAGACCCAGGCATCGGTGATCACGCAGTGAGAACCGCTGACCGCTTCTTCGGGCGACGTCATGACCTGAACGCGGGCGCCCTGCGCCCTGGCCCAGGCCATCACCTGCGGATCGGGAGCAAGTTCCTTCGGCGTGCCGATCTTCAGGGTTCCGCCAAGGCGGCCCACGGCATGGATCCAGGACGCGGCGACATTGTTGCCGTCTCCGACCCAGCTTACGGTGAGGTTCTTGAGAGGGGCCACATGTTCCTCGAGCGTCATCACATCGGCCATGACCTGACAGGGATGCGTCAGGTTCGTCAGCCCGTTGATCACCGGAACGGTCGCGGCTTCGGCCAGTTCCGTGAGGTTCGAATGCCGCGCCGCCCGGATCATGATGGCATCGACGTATCGCGACAGCACGCGCGCGGTATCGGCGATCGTCTCGCCACGGCCCAGCTGCATGTCGTTCGACGACAACACCAGCGTCTCGCCGCCCAGTTGGCGCATGCCGACCTCGAAGGACACCCGTGTACGCGTCGAAGGGCGCTCGAAAATCAGGGCCAGCATGCGGCCCTTCAGCGGCTCGTCGGCCTCGCGCAGGCCCTTGGGCCAGCCCTTGCGGGCCTGCTTCATGGCGCGCGCCTGGCTGAGAATGCCGTTCAGCGTTGCCGCATCGAAATCAGAAATATCGAGAAAGTGCCGCGGGGCGCCCATTGCCATCGCCTCAGGCCGCGGCCCGGGCTTCGAGCGCCCTGCAGGCCCGGTCGAGCTTGTCGACGGCCTCGGCGATGTCGGCATCGGAGACGATCAGCGGCGGCAGCAGGCGCACCACATTGTCGCCCGCGCCAATGGTCAGGAGATGCTCGTCCATCGCGGCGGCCTGAAGTTGAGTATTCGGCACCTTGCACTTGATGCCCATCATCAGGCCGTGCCCCCGGATATCCTCGATGATCGCGGGATGCATGTCCTTCAGGCCCGCCAGCTTCTGCTTCAGCGTCAGCGCCCGCTGCTGCACGGTGTCGAGAAAGCCCGGCGCCGTCACCACATCCAAAACGGCGTTGCCCACCGCAGTCGCCAATGGATTGCCACCGAAGGTCGAGCCGTGGGTTCCGGCGGTCATTCCGGATGCCGCCTTCTCGCTGGCGAGGCAGGCGCCCAGCGGAAAGCCGCCGCCGATCCCCTTGGCGATCGCCATGATGTCGGGCGCGATCCCCGCCCATTCATGCGCGAAGAGCTTGCCCGTGCGGCCGATGCCGCACTGGACCTCGTCGAAGACCAGAAGGATGCCATGGGCATCGCAAAGCTCGCGCAGGCCTTTCAGGCATTGCGTGGGCACCGGGCGGATGCCGCCCTCGCCCTGCACCGGCTCGATCAGGATGCCGGCCGTCTCCGGCCCGATCGCGGCTTTGAGCGCCTCGTGATCGTCGAAGGGCACCTGGTCGAAACCCTCGACCTTGGGGCCGAAGCCTTCAAGATATTTCGCCTGGCCACCCGCCGCGATGGTGGCAAGGGTGCGCCCGTGGAAGGCGCCCTCGAAGGTGATCAGGCGGTATTTCTCGGGGTGCCCGTTGGCGGCGTGATATTTCCGCGCCATCTTGATCGCGCATTCCAGCGCCTCGGCACCGGAATTCGTAAAGAACACCGTGTCGGCAAAGGTCAGGTCGATGAGGCGCTGCGCCAGCTTTTCCTGGCCGGGCATCTGGTAAAGGTTGGAGGTATGCCAGATCTTTGCCGCCTGCTCGGTCAGCGCCTGAACCAGATGCGGGTGGGAATGGCCGCAGCTCGTCACCGCCACGCCGGCACCGAAATCGAGATAGGCCTCGCCCTCGGGCGTGAAAACGCGCGTGCCGGCGCCCCGCTCGAACGAGACTTTTGCTCTGGCATAGGTCGGCAAAACGGGGGTGATCATGGGACGTGCCTTGCGCTTGAAATCAAAAGGCGCCCGACAGGTGTTCCGGGCGCCGATCATCCCGAACCATATAAGTCCATGATTGCGAAGGGTCAATCTCGCCCTTCGGAGGCGAATGATTCACAGTGATTCACGGTTTTCCACAGTGAGTCAAAACAGCGCATGGACCCCCGATTCCGCCTGCTGATAAGGTTTCGTTAACCATGGGGCACAGCGGGAAGTTGGGGAAAACACTTCCGATTCCGTGTCCGAAGGTTGCGGCAGACTCACCGCTTATTGTAGGGTCAGGGCATCAGGCTACGACATGTAGCGTCCAATGGTCAGTTTGGTTGCAATTGCGCCGGTACGGGGTCACGTCCGGCGAAGAGTGAGGGATTCCGTTGAGTGAACTTCTTGAAGCCAATCTAGGAGGGGCAAAATTGTCCTGGACTGATGACAGAGTGGAGCTTCTCAAGAAGCTCTGGACGGAGGGCCTCAGCGCCAGCCAGATCGCCGGGCGGCTGGGTTCGGGTGTCACCCGCAATGCGGTGATCGGCAAGGTCCACCGCCTGAACCTTTCGGGCCGTGCCCAGCAACCGCGGACCGAGCAGCCGCGCCAGCCAAGAAAGCAGCGTGAACCCAGCCTTCCCGGCCGCGGCAACGGCATGCCCAGCATGCCGACGGCGGGTGCCACCGCGCTGAAGCCGATGATGCGGGCCGAGGTCCAGCCCCGCCAGCAGTCATTGCCAGAGCCGCAGCCGATGCGCCTGGTCGACCTGCCGAAGGGCGGCGGGCGGGTCACCATCCTGCATCTCTCGGACAAGACCTGCAAATGGCCGATCGGCGATCCTGGCTCGGAAGAATTCTGCTTCTGCGGACATGGCCCCCGCGATGGCTCGCCTTATTGCGAGTATCATGCAAGGCTCGCCTACCAGCCGCTGCAGGACCGCCGCCACAGGAAGTCGGCCTTCGGGTAAATCGCGTCCTCGCCCCTCGTCAGAGGGGAGAGGAAAGGAGCCCGCCGCGCAAGCGGCGGGATAGGAGAGGGGCAACCGGACCATGCCATTGGCAAAGCCCGGTTGCCCCTCATCTCCCCGTTGCTGAAGCAACGGGTCCCTTCTTCTCGCCGCTCACGCGGGGCGAAGACATTACCCTGCCCGCCCAAACCTTTCGTCAAATGAGTATCCCATGCCGCGCACGGTGCGGATGGGATCGTTCTCGCGGCCGCGGCTCAGCGATTTCCGCAGGCGGCCGACGTGCACGTCGACGGTCCGCTCGTCGACATAGACGTCATGCCCCCAAACCGTGTCGAGCAGCTGGGAGCGCGAATAGACGCGGCCCGGATTCTGCATCAAATGTTCGAGCAGCCGGAACTCGGTGGGCGAGAGCGTGATGTCGCGGGTCGAGCGCGTCACGCGCCTGGTCTTGCGGTCGAGCGCCAGGTCTCCGGCCTTGAGCTGGTCGGCCACGGCATCGGGGTTGATGCGCCGCAGTATCGTGCGGATGCGGGCCAATAGCTCCGGCACCGAGAAGGGCTTCACCATGTAGTCATCGGCGCCGGTTGCGAGGCCCCTCACCCGCTCGGCCTCCTCGCTCCGCGCGGTCAGCATGATGATCGGGATGTCGCGCGTCTCGGGCCTGGTGCGCAGAAGCCTGCAGACCTCGATTCCGGAAATTCCCGGCAGCATCCAGTCGAGCAGGACGAGATCGGGGCGCTCCTCGCCGATCAGATGCGGCACGTCCTCACCCTGTGCGGTGTGGCGGACGCGGTAACCTTCCGACTCCAGATTGTAGCTCAGAAGAATCTGGATCGGCTCCTCATCTTCGACAACAAGGATTGATGCACTCATGTTCAGTCTTCCGCAGGCAAGTTGCTCTCGAGCCGGTACATGCTGGTGTTGTCCCGCTTCGGGCGGCCCTCCGCCAGCGGTTTTCCATGCACGAGATAATGGATATTCTCGGCAATGTTGGTGGCATGGTCGCCGATCCGCTCCATGTTCTTGGCGCCGAAGAGAAGATGCGTGCAGAGGCTGATGTTGCGCGGGTCTTCCATCATGTAGGTCAGGAGTTCGCGGAAGATCGAATTGTAGAGCGCGTCCAGATCCTCGTCGGCGCGCCACACATCGAGCGCCTTTACCGCATCGGTCCGGGCATAGGCATCGAGAATGTTTTTCAACTCCTCCTGCGCGAGCCGGCCCATGCGGATGACGCCCGTCATCAGTTTGCGCGGCAGCGCTTCCGACATTGCGTGGGTACGCTTCGCGGTGTTCTTGGCGAGGTCGCCGATGCGCTCGAGATCGGAGGACACGCGGATCGCCACCATGATCTCGCGCAGGTCGCGCGCCACCGGCTGGCGCTTGGCAATCGTCAGGATCGCCTTTTCCTCGATCTGGTGTTCGAGGGCGTCGACCTTCTCGTCGTTCTGGATCACCCGGTCGGCCAATGCAGTGTCGCGGCGCGACAGGGCGTCGATCGCGTCGTCGAGCTGCTGTTCGACGAGGCCGCCCATCTGGGCCAGCATCGTCTTCAGGCTGTTCAGGTCTTCGTCGTAGGAGCGGACAATATGATCGGACATTTCGCTGTTTTCCTGTGGCTTAGCCGAAACGGCCGGTGATGTAGTCCTGGGTGCGCTTTTCCTGCGGCGCGGTGAACACCTCGTCGGTGTCGCCGAACTCGACGAGCGTACCGAGATGGAAGAAGGCGGTCAGCTGCGAGACGCGGGCGGCCTGCTGCATCGAATGGGTGACGATGACGATGCAGTAGTTCTGGCGCAGCTCGTCGATCAGTTCCTCGATTCTGGCGGTGGCGATCGGATCGAGCGCGGAGCAGGGCTCGTCCATGAGGATCACCTCGGGGTTGACGGCGATCGCCCGGGCGATGCAGAGGCGCTGCTGCTGGCCGCCCGAAAGGCCGGTGCCGGGATGCTGCAGGCGGTCCTTCACCTCCTCGAAGAGGCCGGCTTTCTTCAAGCTCGAGACGACGATCTCCTCGAGGTCGGTCTTGTTTCCGGCGAGGCCGTGGATGCGCGGGCCATAGGCCACGTTCTCGAAGATCGACTTCGGGAAGGGATTGGGCTTCTGGAACACCATGCCGACATTGGCGCGGAGCTGCACCACGTCGATGTCGCGGTCGTAGATGTCGCGTCCGTCGACGGTGATGTTGCCCGCAACGCGGCAGGACGGGATCGTGTCGTTCATGCGGTTGATGGCGCGCAGGAAGGTCGACTTGCCGCAGCCCGAGGGACCGATGAAGGCCGACACCGCGCGATCGGGGATGTCGATCGACAGCTTCTTGATGGCGTGCTTGTCGCCATAGAAGACGTCGACGTCTCGGGCGACAATCTTTGGCTGCCGCTCGGCCATGATGCGGGGGCTGGCCGGCGTGACGATGGCCTTGAATGTGGCGGGAGCATTCATGTGCTTGAACCTTTCAGACTTACCAGCGGCGCTCGAAGCGCTTGCGGAGATAGATGGCGAGCGCGTTCAGCACCATCATGATGACCAGCAGCACGACGATGGCGGCCGCCGTGCGAGCTTCGAACGCCTTTTCGGGAAGATCGGACCACAGGTAGATCTGCACCGGCAGGACCGTGGCCGAGTCGAGAAAGCCGCTGGGGATATCGACGATGAAGGCCACCATGCCGATCAGCAGCAGGGGTGCCGTTTCGCCGATGGCGCTGGCGAGCGCCAGGATCGTTCCGGTCATGATGCCCGGCATGGCGAGCGGCAGGACGTGATGGAACACCGCCTGCTGATGCGAGGCGCCAATTCCCAGCGCCGCCTCGCGGATCGAGGGCGGAACCGCCCGCACCGCCGCGCGCGAGGCGATGATGATGGTGGGCAGGCTCATCAGCGCGATCACCAGGCCGCCGACCAGCGGCACCGAGCGCGGCATGCCGAAGAAACTCAGGAACACCGCAAGGCCTAGCAGGCCGAAGATGATCGAGGGCACGGCCGCGAGATTGTTGATGTTGACCTCGATCAGTTCGGTGAGCCGGTTCTTCGGCGCAAATTCCTCGAGATAGATCGCCGCGGCGACGCCGACGGGGAGCGATAGGGCCACCGTCACGAAGACCACCATCAGCGAGCCGACGATCGAACCCAGGATGCCGGCCTGTTCGGCCTCGCGCGAGTCGCCGTTGAGGAAGAAATTCCAGGCGACCTGGCGTTCGAAGACATTCTTGTCGCGCAGCATCTCGAGCCATACGGCCTGGCGGTCGCCGATCTTGCGGCCGGTTTCGGGCGTGTCGAAGCTCAGGAGCTGCCACTGGCCTGCCGGAACCTCGGCGGCCGGGCCCGGTGCCGCGATCACTTCGGCGGGGGCCGAGCTTCCCTCGGGCGCGATCTTGAACGCGCCGCCGGCGGCCAGCACGATGGCGCCGGGATCGATGCCGCGCCCGGACAGGAAATAATTCTCGCCTTCCGCCCGGATCTGCAGCGGGCCATCGCCCGTGGCGCGGGCGACGCCGGTCACCACGCCCTTCAGGTAAAGGTCCGCATCGTCGGAGAGCATGACGGGCACGCTCACCTCTTTGCCGATCAGCGACGGATCGGCCAGAACCTGGCGGCGCAACTCGCTGCCACCCGCATTAGAGAGAAGCGAATTCAGGAGCCTTCGGTCGGCGCGGCTCTCGACGGAGGGAAGCTGTTCGCGCCAGGCGGCCTTCACCACGCCTTCGAAATCACCGGCCGCGGGCTTGGCGGGGTCGATCTTCGAGGCGTCGACGGTGACCGTCATCACCGCATTGTACTGGAGATAGGCGGGGAGCGAGCGCCACACGATGTCGACCAGCAGCACGGCAAGAAACGCCGTGGTAACCGTCAGCGCCGCCACGCCATAGAGCCGGAAGCGCTTCTCGGCGGCATAGCGGCGGGCGATGTTGCCGGCCTGAACCTTCCTCTGCTTCTCAGTCATATTGTTCCTTGTATTTCTGCACCAGGCGGAGGGCCACGAAATTGAGCCCCAGCGTGAAGATGAAGAGGACGAAGCCGAGCGCGAAGGCGGCGAGCGTCTTGGCGGAGTCGAACTCATGGTCGCCCACCAGGAGCATGGCGATCTGCACCGTCATGGTGGTGACCGACTCGAGCGGGTTGGCGGTGAGATTGGCCGCAAGGCCTGCCGCCATGACGACGATCATCGTTTCGCCCAGCGCGCGCGAGATCGCCAGGATGAAGGCCGACACGATGCCCGGCAAGGCCGCGGGAAGGATCACGCGCTTGATCGTCTCGGACTTGGTGGCGCCCATCGCATAGGAACCGTCGCGCATGCTTTGCGGAACCGCGTTGATGACGTCGTCGCTCAGGGACGAGATCACCGGAATGAGCAGCATGCCGATGACGATGCCGGCGGCGAGCGCTGATTCCGCCGAAACCTGCAGTCCCAGGAACTGGCCGGAGGTGCGCAGGAAAGGTGCCACGGTGAGTGCTGCGAAGAAGCCCAGCACGACGGTCGGGATGCCGGTGAGCATCTCGAGGACCGGCTTGAAGATCGCCCGGACGGTGGGCGTTGCGTATTCTGCCATGTAGATGGCGGCGAGCAGCCCCAGCGGGCCCGCGACGCACATGGCGATGAAGGTGATGAGCAGCGTACCCGCGAGCAGCGGGATGAAACCGAATACCGGCGGCGAGCCGGTCGGCGACCATTGGAAACCGGTGAAGAATTCGAGAGGGGAAACCTCAGCGAAGAAGCGGCCGGTCTCGAACAGCACCGACAGGATGATGCCGATCGTGGTGAGGATGGCTATTCCCGAGCAGGCGAGAAGAATGGCGAGCGTGATGCGCTCGAAGACATTGCGGGCGCGGAAATCGGGTCCGATGCGCGTGAAGAAGGCGTAAGCCGCGGCGGCGGCGGCGGCAAGCGCGGCCCAGGGTGCTATGACGGGGAAAGGTGCAGCAAGGGCCACGAACACGAAAAGGCCGACGAGGAGCGCCGATATGCCGAGAAGCATGCCGTGGTAGTTCGGAAGGGAATGCAGCAGGGCCGAGCCGTTCCGCATCGAAACGGCGCGCTGGCGGCCGAGCATGAATGTGGCGAGCACAAGCAGGCAGAGCAAAACAAAGAAGATCGTGTTCAAGGCCGCCTCCCCTCGCCTGGCACGCAATCACGCACGCGCCATGGCATGATCAGAAAATCGGGGCGGGCCGGTACATCCGCGGCCACCGCCCCTTGCGGCCCGGCCTGTCGAAGGGCCGGGCCACAGTGGTTGGCTTCAGTTACTTCACCATGTCGGCGGTCAGCACCGTCATGGCATTGGCAGACTCACGAACCTTGGCGCTTTCATCGCCTAGAAGCGCGATCAGGCCCTTCTCGGAAAGATAGCCATCTTCGCCGGTCGCCTTTTCGGAGGTGTATTCGGCCACGAATTCCGCCATGCCGGGAACAACGCCCACATGCTGCTTCTTGGCATATACGAAGAGCGGGCGGGCCACCTTGTACTCGCCGGACGAGATCGTTTCGAAGGTCGGGACCACGCCGTCGACGGCGATCGCCTTGATCTGGGCGGCGTTCTCGGCAACATTGGCGAAGCCGAAGATGCCGAAGGCATTGGTGTTGCCCTGAAGCTTCTGGACGATCAGGTTGTCGTTCTCGCCGGCTTCGACGAACAGGCCATCCTCGCGCATCGACTTCCACACGGCTTCGAAGGCCTTGGCGTCGTCCTTCTTCATCTGCTTCAGGCTGTCGAAGCTTTCAGCGCCCTTTTCCATCACCAGTTCCATGAAGCTGTCGCGGGTGCCGGACGTCGGCGGCGGGCCATAGACTTCGATCTTCTGGGCGGGCAGCGCGGCGTCGATCTCGTTCCACATGGTGTAGGGATTGGCAACCAGCTTCCCCTCCTTGTCAGGCACCTGCTTGGCCAGCGCCATGAAGAGCTGCTGCTTCGTTACATCGAAGGCCGTCGCGGAGGCTGCATGGGCGAAGGCCAGGCCATCGAAACCAACCTTGATCTCGACCACCTCGGTCACGCCATTCTTGGCGCAATCCTCGTACTCGCCCTTCTTGATGGCGCGCGAGGCATTGGTGAAATCCGGATGATCGACGCCGACGCCGGCGCAGAACAGCTTGAAGCCGCCACCGGTGCCAGTCGATTCGACGACGGGCGTCTTCATTCCGGAGGTCTTGCCGAATTCCTCGGCAACGGCGGTGGTGAAGGGATAGACCGTCGAGGAACCGACGATGCGGATCTGGTCGCGGGCGAGCGCGGGAACGGCGGTCAGCGCAATGAGGCTGGCGGCGAAAAGGAAGCGTTTCATGGGTGTCATCTCCTGTTTGATGCAGGCGGAACCTATTGAGGCCACAAAACGCTTATGTGACTCTTAGATCACATATTTATGACGGTTTAATCTATTGAAAAATATCATTTTATTGGCATCCTGACGGTGAAGATGCTGCCTTTCCCAAGTTCCGAGCTGATCGCCAGCCGGCCGCGGTGGCGGTTGAGGATATGCTTGACGATGGCAAGCCCCAGGCCGGTTCCGCCGCGCGAACGGCTTTCCTGGACATTCACCCGGTAGAAGCGTTCCGTCAGCCGCGGAATATGTTCCGGGGCAATGCCGGGGCCATGATCGCGCACCCGCAATTCCGCCTGGCCATCGGCCTTGCGGCAATCGACTTCGACCAGCTTGCCGGAACTTCCATATTTCAGCGCGTTCTCGACAAGGTTCTGGACGACCTGCACAAGCTCGTCGCGGTTGCCCAGTACATTGAGCGGGCCTTCGCTGTCGACGCGCAACTCGCAGCCGAGATCCTTCGCCATGCCGCCCAGCACGTCGCGCACGTGATGGGCGACCTGCGCGAGATCGACGTCGGAAGATGGCCGCACATGCTCGTTCATCTCGATCCGCGACAGCGACAGGAGATCGTCGATCAGGCGCTTCATGCGGTCGGCCTGGCTGCGCATCAGTCCTAAGAACTTCGCCTGCGCCTTCTCGTCGTTCTTTGCCGCGCCCTGGATCGTCTCGATGAAACCCGACAGCGAGGCGAGCGGGGTTCTGAGCTCATGGCTGGCATTGGCCACGAAATCGGCGCGCATGCGCTCGATCTGCTGTTCGCGCGTCAGGTCGCGCAGCACGATCACCGCGCCCTTTGCGCCGCCCTGCCCGAGCGGCGCCACGAAGGCCTGGAAGCTGCGCGGCACGGGAAAGCGCACCTCGTATTCGACATGGTAGGCCGCCTCTCCGCCCAGCACATCGGCCATGGCATCGAGCACGGCAGGCGCCCGGATCGTCGCGGAGAGATGGAGCCCCTGCGGATCGGAGTCGAACACCGAATTCACCTGCGCATTGGCCATGACGACGATGCCGTCCGGTCCGATGACCAGAACCGGATCGGGAAGCGCCTGAACGATCTCCAGCGCGAGGCCATCGGGCTGCGGAGAGGCTTCTGGAGGTTCGAAGGCAGGCTCTGATGCGCTTTTCTTGAATGGCCACATGAGCGGAAACAATGGACGGCGTTGCTGCATTGCTGCAGGATTGACCGCCTCGTATGACAGATTCACGTCCGGGACCAAAGCATCATGACAGACACGCCGATCGATCATGAAATGCAGGCCTTCCTGGCGGAGCAGGCACGGCAGTCGCCGCCGGATTTCGCCAGCCTGCCGCTACAGGACCAGCGCAAGGCATGGGAAGACTCCTGCAAGCGGGCCTCGCGCCCGCGGCCTCCCGGGCTGATGGTCGAGGACATCGACATTGGGAGCTTGGCTGTCCGGGTCTACCGTCCGCCGGGCGAAAGCCCCAAGCCCGGTGTCCTCTATCTCCACGGCGGCGGCTGGACGATGGGCTCGTGCGAGACCCATGACGGTATCGGCGCGGAATTCGCGGCCATGGCGGATGTAACGCTCGTCATGCCGGAATACCGGCTGGCGCCCGAACACCCCTTTCCGGCGGCGATTGAGGATGGATTGAAGGCGCTGGAGTGGATGCGCAGCACCGGCCGGGCGCTGGGGATCGACCCTGCCCGCATCGTCGCGGCGGGAGACAGCGCGGGGGGCCAGATGGCGGCAGGCCTCGCCCTCGCCCTCAAGCGGGACGGGCTGCCGCAGTTTCGCGGAATGGTGCTGATCTATCCCGCGCTTGGCTGCGACTTCGAAACCGAAAGCTACCGCCGCCACGGCGATAGCCCCAGCCTGTCGCGCGACGAAACGATCGCCTATGCCGAAAGCGCCTTCGGCGCGCGCGGCGGGCCGAACTGGTCCGATCCCATCGCCTTCCCCAATCTGGCGCGGAGCGCCGCGGGGCTGCCCCCTACCTATATTTCAGTCGCCGCGCATGACCCGCTGCGCGACGACGGACTGATTTTCGCCCGCAAACTTGCCGCCGCCGGCGTTCCGGTGCGCTTTCACGAGGAAGCGGCGCTGCCGCATTCCTTCATGCACGCCCGCCACGCCAGCACAGCGGCGATGGCAGGCTTCCGCAGAATTGCCGATGCGATCCGCCATCTCGGCGATGAAGGCGCGCTTCCGGCCTGAAAGACCAAGGCTCCGGATTGCTCCGGAGCCTTCGGCAAACGAGATGCTCAGGCGGCGGCGCGCATGCCGCGGCCCATTTCCAGCCAGGCAGCGCAATCAGGCCCCAGTTCGGCAACGGCGCGCGCCTCGTAGGCGCGGACATCCGCCGGGGTCAGCACCGATTGCCAGCGGCCGTTGGTGCCCTTGTTGATGAAGGTCCGGGCGCCGCCTTCCCAGATCGCGCCGCCCAGCGGGGCCGCGAGATGGGCGTTGCGCTTCATGTAGTCGAAGCCACAGTGCTCCACGATCATGGGGAAGGTGTTCTCGTCGACCGCGATATCGAGGAACCTGGCGATTTCGCGGATCGCGCCCGGCAGATCCTGCTTCAGGTCGTTGAAGTGGACAAGCATCACGTTGGGCAAATGGCGCAGCATCCACCAGGTCCGGATGTTCTCCCAGAAGGACCAGAGCGGATAGCCGTCCTTCTGGAACCATTCGCGGTAGAACTGGTGCACCGAGGGGCCGGGCACGGGCAGTTCTGGCCCAACGCGGCCCGGCGCCGTGTTGAACATGGCGAAGGTTTCGGGCTTGAAATTCGAGAGATGGTTGTAGGCACTCCACGCCGCGTCGCGGCCGTCGCGCGCCACATAGATGTATTTCGCCTCGGGCGAGATCACCATGGCATCGGCGGGAAGATGCGTCTTCAGCACGCGACGGTGCTCCTGCATCTCGACGGCGGCGATGGCCTCGCGCGGCATGATGCGGAGATCGAGCCACGGCGAGAGCATCGGCACGTTGATTCCTTCCATGCCGTTGAAGATCAGCTGGCTGACGATCTGCTGCGTCCAGGTCGTTCCCGACTTCGCCCAGGTGGCGACGATCACGTCATCGTTGCGGAACTTGAAGTCGTTCCACACGGTCGAGTCCATGTGATGGTTGTGCAGTTCGCGGGTCTTCACCGGCCACGCGGCGGGGTTTCTGGCGGTCATGCTCATCGTTTCCTCTGGTTGTCCGGGGCCGCTTCGAGCAGCCTTCCTTGCGCGCCTTCATAGGGATTCTCCGGACGGCGGCTGTGACCGCCGTCACAACAGACGATGGCTCGCAGAAAGATTTCCGCCAGGCGGGGCACAAAAGAAAAGGGCCCCTCGGGAGGGGCCCAGTGGTTTGCAGGGGGGAGGACGACGTCGGGGAGAATTGGGACGATCAGAGAACGGTGACGCGGGCGCCGATCTTCACGTGGCTGTAGAGTTCGGTCACGTCCTCGTTCAGCATGCGGATGCAACCCGAGGAGGCGGCCTTGCCGATCGAGGCCGGCGCATTGGTGCCGTGGATGCGATAGATCGACGAGCCGAGGTAGAGAGCGCGGGCGCCCAGCGGATTTTCCGGGCCGCCGTCCATGAAGGCGGGCAGTTCGGGATGGCGCTGGCGCATCGAGGCGGGGGGCGTCCAGGACGGCCACTTGGCCTTGGCGGAAACCTTGTGCGTGCCCTTCCATTCGAAGCCCTTCTTGGCGGTGGCGACGCGGTACATCACCGCCTTGCCATTGCCGAGCACGAAATAGAGCCTGTTCTGCTTGGTCGAGATGACGATCGAGCCTTCGGCGGCGGAGGTCCTGAAGTCCACGATCTTGCCGCGCTTGAAGCGGGGAGCCTCGGTGGCGTTCTGATTGGGGTTGGCGGAGGCCGGAACAATGACGATGCCGGAAGCCGCTGCGTCCTGCTGGCTCGGCGACAGCGAGGCAGCCGAGGAAGCGGTGGCGAAAACGCCTAAACCCAGTGCCGCGGCGGCGATCGATGTGAAGAGCTTGTTCATGGCCGTTGTCCTCCTGGTCTCTCGTTGCTGGGCGCCTTTCTAGGTCTGGCGCCCTGAATTTTTTCTGAGCTTGCGATTTATCTGGCGTTCATCTTTGCAAGCGATGACCGTACTTGTATCCTGTCCGCCGATCTGTTCTGTGCTGCGGGTCACATGCGCAAGAAAACCGGAAAAATTCTTGCGCAGCGCCTCAGGGCATCCCGCACATGGCTAATTTTCAGGGGACGGCAATGACCATCACGACCATCAAGGATTTCCCCCGCAAGGTGAAGGAAGTCGAGAATTTCTGGATCCCGATGTCGGACGGGGTGAAGCTCGCGGCGCGCATGTGGCTGCCGAAGGATGCCGAAAAAACCCCGGTGCCGGCGCTGCTCGAATATCTCCCCTACCGCAAGCGCGACGGCACCATCGTGCGCGATGCGCTGACGCATCCCTATTTCGCCGGCCACGGCTATGCCTCGGTCCGCGTCGACATGCGCGGCAATGGCGACAGCGACGGCCTGATGCTCGACGAATACACGAAACAGGAGCAGGACGACGCGCTCGAGGTCATCGCTTGGCTCGCGCGGCAGTCGTGGTGCACCGGCAAGGTTGGCATGTTCGGCATTTCGTGGGGCGGCTTCAATGCGCTGCAGGTCGCCGCGCGGAAGCCACCCGCGCTCAAGGCCATCATCACCATCTGCTCGACGGATGACCGCTACGAGGACGACGTCCATTACAAGGGCGGCACGGTTCTGAACGAGATGCATGGCTGGGCCGCCACCATGCTCGCCTATTCCTCACGCCCGCCGGATCCCAAGATCGTCGGCAACAAATGGCGCAAGATGTGGATGAACCGGCTCGAGCACGAGCCCTTCCTGCTGATCGACTGGCTGAAGCACCCCCACCGCGACGCCTACTGGAAGCACGGCTCGGTCTGCGAGGACTTCGCCGCCATCGAAGCGCCCACCCTTGTTGTGGGCGGCTGGAACGATGCCTATTCCAACGCCGTGCCGCGGCTGATGAAGGGCCTTCGCACAACAAGGAAAGCAATCATCGGGCCATGGGCGCATAAATATCCGCATTTTGCGGTGCCGGAGCCGCGCATCGGTTTCCTGCAGGAGTCACTCCGCTGGTGGGACCAGTGGCTGAAAGGCTCGTCAACCGGCGTCAGCCGCGATCCGGATTATCGCTACTACGTGATGGAGTCCTACAAGCCCGGCAGTTTCCCGGAACGCATCAACGGCCGCTGGCTGGGCGACAGTTTCTGGGGTTTCGGCCATGTCGACACCAAAAAATGGGTGCTGAACGCGTCCGGCATCGGCCCGACGCCGCAGGAGGAGAAGGCGCTCACCATTTCGTCAAAGCAGACGACGGGGGCGGATGGCGGCGAATACTGCATCATCTGGCTCGGCCCCGAATTCCCCGGCGACCAGGCGAAGGACGACGCCGATTCGCTCACCTTCGATACGCCCGCACTGGTCACGGATGTGGACATCGTCGGCCAGCCGGCGATCGAGCTTGAGTTCGCGGTCGACAAGCCGGTGGCTTCCGTTGCCGTGCGGCTGAACGATGTGTGGCCCACAGGCGAAGTCACCCGCATCACGTACCATCTCCAGAACCTCTGCATGCGCGAAAGCCGGGAGAGCCCGCAACTGCTGGTTCCCGGCCACCGCTACAAGATGAAGATCAAGCTCGACGACATCGCCTGGCGCGTGCCCAAGGGCCACAAGATCCGCGTGGCGATCTCGACCACCTATTTCCCGATGATGTGGCCCGCACCCGAGCCGGTGACGCTCACCGTCTATACGGGAAAGTCGCTCCTGCACCTGCCGCTCCGCAAGGACCAGGCGGGCGAGGCGCCGCTCTCATGGAAGGGGGCGGAAGCCGCCGAGCCCGCCAAGCTCAAGGAGCTGAAAGCGCCGTGGAACAAGCGTGAGAAGACGGTGGACGAGAAGACCGGCGAGATGAAGATCGAGATCGTCGACGATTTCGGCGAATACGAGATCAAGCCGCATGGGATGGTGATCTACGCCGCGGGCCGCGAGAACTATTCGATCCTGCCAGATGATCCTCTGTCGGCGCGCATGGACACGCACTGGACCGAGGAACGGCACAGGGGCACGTGGCACACGCGGACCGAGACCTATGGGCGGCTGACGGCCACCAAGACGCACTGGATCGTGTGGGGCAAGATCGAAGCCTTCGAGGGCAAGAAGAAGGTCTTCGAAAAGGAGTTCAACGAGCAGATCGAGCGGAAGATGCAGTAGGAAAATAGCCCTCATCCACCTGTCGGCACCTTCTCTCATGGCGTGCGCCACAGGAGGAGGCGGATCGCCTCTTTCGCCTTCTCCCGTTCGCAGAATGGGAGAAGGTCCCGACAGGGGGATGAGGGTGGCCCAAGGATCATCTCTGACCCCCGCCCGCTGCATTCGACACACGCGGTGCAACGGCGTAGACTCCACCACTCACCCAAGGGGCCTCACTTGACATCCGTTGCTCCCGAACTGCCGCCCTCGTCCGAGGCCTTCACGCCGAAGCTCGTGTCCACGCTGCGCGAGGGCTATGGCCTCCTGCAATTGCGCAAGGATGCAATTGCGGGCTTGACCGTTGCCATCGTGGCGCTGCCGCTGTCGATGGCGATTGCGATCGCCTCGCACGTGCCGCCCGAACGCGGGCTTTATACCGCCATCATCGGCGGCTTTCTGATTTCGGCGCTGGGCGGCAGCCGCTTCCAGATCGGCGGGCCAGCGGGCGCCTTCATCGTGCTGATGGCGAACACGGTCGACCTCTACGGCGTCGATGGGCTGCTGATTGCCACGCTGATGGCGGGTGTCATCATCTTCCTGATCGGCATCCTGAAACTCGGCACCTATATCAAATATGTGCCGCATCCGGTGACGGTGGGTTTCACGGCGGGAATCGCGGTCATCATCTTCGCCAGCCAGATCAAGGAACTGCTCGGGTTGTCGCTCAGCGGGGCGGAGCCTGCCGCCATCATCCCGAAGCTCGAAACGCTATGGGCGGCGATCCCGAGTTTCAATCCGCATGCGGCGGGTGTTGCGGCAGGTGCTGCGGCGATCATCCTTGTGCTGCGAAAGATCAAGCCGCACTGGCCGGGCTTTCTCATCGCGGTGGCGGTTGCCTCGCTCGCCGTGCAGCTCCTCGGCCTTCACACCGAAACGATTGCCACGCGTTTCGGCGGCATCCCGCGCTCGCTGCCGCTGCCCTCGCTGCCATCGGGCATCACCATCACACGCCTGATCGAACTGCTGCCCACGGCGATCGCCATCGCGATGCTGGGCTCGATCGAATCGCTGCTCTCCGCCGTTGTCGCAGATTCAATGAGCGGGAGACGGCACCGCTCCAACATCGAACTGGTGGCGCAAGGCATTGCCAACGTCGCTTCCTCCCTGTTCGGCGGCATTGCCGCCACCGGCACTATCGCACGCACCGCAACGAACGTGCGCGCCGGTGCGCATGGCCCCGTCTCGGGCATGCTGCATGCGGGTTTCATCCTTGTCTTCATGATGGTTGCAGCACCACTTGCGGGCTATATTCCGCTCGCCGCCCTGGCCGCCATTCTCGGCATCGTCGCCTGGAACATGGCGGAGAAAGCGGAGTTCGGGCGGCTGCTGACAGTCTCGCGCGGCGATGCCGCCGTGCTGCTCGTCACCTTCGGGCTCACTGTGTTCCGCGACCTGAGCGAAGGCATCATGGCGGGCGTGGCGCTCGGATCGCTCATCTTCATGCACCGCATGGCGCAGGCAATCGAGGTCAAGCGCCACGTTCACCAGCCGGAAGCCGACGACGAGAGCGACAGTTTCGAGGCATCGCTTGTCACCGACCCGGATATTGCCGTGCACCGGATTTCTGGCGCCTTCTTCTTCGGCGCGGTGAGTACAGTCGTCACGACGCTCGAACGCATCGGCAGCCCGAAGAAGGGCTACATCCTCGACTTCTCGCGCGTGCCCTTCGTCGACTATTCGGCGGCGCATTCGCTGCTGGGCTTCGCGCACAAGGCTTCGCGCCATGGCGGGCTCGTTTATGTCACGGGCGCATCGGAGAGCGTCAAACGCGACATGACGCGCTTCGGACTCAAGGCTCCGCTCGTGCATTTCGGCAGCAGCATCGAGTCTTGCGCCGCTGCCATTCACAAGAGCAAGGGCGGAGCCTAGACGAGCTGGCCCACAAGCTTGCCCATGAAGACCTCGCATTTCCGCAGTTCGGAAACATCGATGTATTCATCGGGCTTGTGCGCCTGCTCGATCGAGCCCGGCCCGCAGATCACCGCCGGAATGCCGATCTGCTGGAATAGCCCGGCCTCGGTGCAATAGCTCACCGCATGGGTGCTGTTGGCATTGGCAAGATGCAGCGCCAGTTGCTCGGCGGGGGAATCCGGCTCTGGCGCCAGGCCGGGCACACGGTTCACCGTCTGCGTCGAAATCCCGGTGTCGGGCGCCACTGCCTTCATCGCCGGTTCAAGGGTCCGCGCATAGGCCTCGATGCGGAGCGGCACGCGGTCGGGATCGGCTGTCGGCAGCAGGCGCGTTTCCCATTGGAAAAAACATTTGCGCGGAATGATGTTCTTGGCCGTGCCGCCTTCGATCAATCCCACGTGCACGGTCGAATAGGGCGGATCGAAACGCTGTGTGGGGTCGCCCTCGGCGATCAGTTCGGCGCGCATGCGGTTGATCTCGGAGAGCAGGTCGCCTGCGACCATGATCGCATTGACGCCATGATGGGTAAGGCTCGAATGCGCCTCGTGGCCCGTCACTTCGGTGGAAAACGTCAGGGCACTCTTGTGGGCATTCACGACCTTCATCGAGGTCGGCTCGCCGACGATGACGGCACGGGGCTTCGGCAAGTGATCGCGCATGTGCGCCACCAGCGGGCGCACGCCCTTGCAGCCCACTTCCTCGTCACATGATAGAGCGAGATGGACTGGAGACTTGAGGCGCGCCTTCAGGAATTCCGGCGCCAGCGCGAGGCATACCGCGAGGAAGCCCTTCATGTCGCAGGTGCCGCGTCCGAACAGGCGTTCAGCTTTTGCTGTGAGTTCGAAGGGATTGCTCGTCCACGGCTGGCCATCGACCGGCACCACATCGGTATGGCCCGAGAGCACGATGCCGCCTGCGATATCGGGGCCGATGGTGGCGAAGAGATTGGTCTTCTTGCCCGCCTCATAATCCACCCGGAAGTGCGGCACGTCCCAGCCGTCGAGATAGGCCTCCACCCATTCGATGAGCGGAATATTGCCGTCACGGCTTGTGGTGTCGAAGGCGATGAGACGCGCGAGCATCTCCTCAGTCGTGAAAGTCTGTCCTGTCATGATCACTCAGTTGATGGCGCGTTTGTCGTGCGGGCTGTCGAGCGAGAAAGCCGGAATGTCGACGTTGATGAGCTCGCCATCGGCCTTCTGCATCTGGTAGGCGCCGACCATGAAGCCCGAGGAGGTCTTGAGCGGGCAACCCGATGTATAGCTGTAGGTGTCGCCCGGTTTCAGTGTCGGCTGCTCGCCCACCACACCGGCACCGCGCACTTCCTGCACATGGCCGTGGGCATCCGTGATCTTCCAGTAGCGGGTGCGGAGCGTCACGGTTTCGCGGCCGTGGTTCTCGATGGTGATCGTATAGGCCCAGACGAAATGGCCCTCGTCCGGCTTCGACTGGCCGTCGAGATATTGCGGGCGGACGATAATCTTCACGCCCCTGGTGATGCGTTCGTACATGGGCGCCAGTCTAGCGCAGTTGCCCAAGTTTTCCACAGTGAAGACTTGCCAATGCGGCCACATATACGCCATGTGAAAATATGGGACATACCGAAGCCATGCCGCAGGGCATCCTGCCTGCCAAAGTCATCGCCGAATATTGCCGCCGGGAACTTATCCGCCTGGCGCGGCCGCTGGACGCCGACCAGATCCAGCCGGCGAGCCTCGATCTGCGGCTTGGCGACTGGGCCTATCGCGTGCGCGCCTCGTTCCTGCCCGGCAAGCGTTCGACGGTTGCCGAACGGGTGAAGGAACTGGCGCTGCACCGCATGTCGCTGACGGAGGGTGCGGTTCTCGAAACGGGCTGCGTCTATATCGTGCCGCTGCAGGAACAACTGGCGCTGCCGCAAGGCGTTTCCGCCGCGGCAAACCCCAAGAGCTCCACCGGGCGGCTCGATATCTTCACCCGCGTCATTACCGATCATGCGCAGGAATTCGACAAGGTGCCGGAGGGCTATCAGGGCCCGCTCTATGCGGAAATCAGCCCGCGCACCTTCTCGATCCTCGCCCGCACCGGCTCGCGCCTGTCGCAGATCCGCTTCCGCGCCGGGCCGCCGATGGCGTCGGATGAACTAATCCGCGATCTGCATGCACAGGAAGGGCTGATCTCTTCAGGCGAGGCCAACATCGACAATGGGCTGGCGCTGTCGGTCGATCTCTCGACGTTTGATGGCGACGGGCCGGTGGGCTTCCGCGCCAAGCGGCATTCGGGCCTCGTCGATGTCGACCGCAAGGCGGGGCTTGAGGTATCGGACTACTGGGAGCCGATCTGGCAGCGGGGTTCCCTCGTGCTCGATCCGGACCAGTTCTATATTCTCGCCTCCAAGGAAGCCGTGCGGGTGCCGCCGGCCTATGCCGCCGAGATGGTGCCGTTCAATCCGCTGGTGGGCGAGTTCCGCGTTCACTACGCGGGCTTCTTCGACCCAGGCTTCGGCCATAGTTCCGGCCACGGCGAGGGCGCGCGCGCCGTGCTGGAGGTGCGAAGCCACGAGGTGCCCTTCATCCTGGAAGACGGCCAGATCATCGGCCGCCTCGTCTATGAACCGCTGACGGAAGCACCGACCCAGGTCTACGGGCAGGGCATCGGCTCCAACTACCAGAAGCAAGGGCTGAAGCTTTCGAAGCATTTCAAGGCATTCGATCCGTCGCGGCGCTGATCGGGCTTGAAGGCGGCAGCATCCTCCACTAGTCTTCCACCCAACGCGGGCGTAGTTCAGTGGTAGAACGGTAGCTTCCCAAGCTGCATGTCGTCGGTTCGATCCCGATCGCCCGCTCCATTGCCCTCACATGTCAAGCGGACCCGGACTGCACATGGCCCTTACCTGTTCGCTGACCTTCGATTTCGATGCAACATCGCTGTGGATCGGCTCCTACAAGAGCCGCAACCCCTCGATGATCTCGCGCGGCGAGTTCGGCGCCGTTGCCATGCCGCGCATCCTGGACCTGCTGAAGAAGCACCAGATCAGCGGCACGTTCTACATTCCCGGGCATACGGCGCTGGCTTACCCAGACATCGTGAAGCGTGTTGCGGCTGAGGGCCATGAGATCGGTCATCATGGCTGGGTGCACGAGAATCCGGCGGACTTCGACGAGGCGGGCGAGCGCTTCAATATCGAAAAGGGATTGGAGTGCCTGCACAAGGCCGCCGGCATCGTGCCCAAGGGCTATCGCTCGCCGGCCTGGGCCTTTTCGGAGCGGACGACGAAGATACTCATCGACTACGGGTTCCTCTATGACTCAAGCATGATGGGCGATGATTTCACGCCCTATTACGTGCGTACCGGCGATGTGTTCGACCGTGTGTCGCCCTACAGCTTCGGGCCGAATGTCGATCTCGTCGAACTGCCCGTCACATGGGCGCTCGATGATTTTCCGCATTTCGAATTCGTCGACGGCGATACCTATGGCCTGTCGGCTCCGAGCAAGGTGGAGGAAATCTGGACCGACGAATTCACCTATGCGCGGCAGACTGCCAAGGGCGGGTTGTTCAGCCTCACCATGCATCCGCAGGTGATCGGGCGCGGCCACCGCATGATGATGCTCGACCGGCTGATCACGAAGTACAAGAACCACAAGGATGTGACGTTCTCGACCATGCTGGATTACGCGACGGGCTGGCGCAGCGCCAATCCGCTGGACGTGTGGAAGACCTCGGGCGCGCCGCAGGCGCAGAATGCCTGCGGGCGCGGGAAGATTTAGGCCGCGAAGATCGAGCGGTCGAGCTTGCCGATGCCGTCCCAGCCGCCCAGCGCCATGGCGCGGTCGATCTCGCGGGCGAAGATTTCCAGCACCCAGTGAACGCCCTCCTCGCCGCCACAGGCAACGCCCCAGAGCTGCGGCCTGCCGATCAGCACGGCGCGCGCCCCCAGGGCCAGCGCCTTCACCACATCCATGCCGCGCCGGAAGCCGCCGTCGACCAGAACCACCGTCTTGTCTCCGACCGCATCCACGATTGCGGAAAGGGCCCTGATGCCTGAGACGGCGCCATCCAGTTGGCGGCCGCCGTGGTTCGACACGATGATGGCATCGACACCGCGTGCCTCTGCTTCGCGTGCCTCTTGCGGGTCGAGCAGGCCCTTCAGGATCATCGGGCCCTGCCACAGGCTCCGCACCCATTCGACATCCTTCCAGCCGATATCGGGATCAAGCTGTTCGGCCATGACCGGACCGAAGGCGCCAATCGAGGTGCGGGTGCCATAGTTGACGAAAGTGGGGTTCGGCGCCCTGCGCATGCGGAGCAGCCAGCCGGGGTGGCTGGCGAGATCGAGAAACCCGCGCGCACGGAGCTTCATCGGGAACATCAGGCCATTCCGCGCATCGCGGTCCCTCACGGCCATCACCTGATTGTCGACGGTGAGGACGAGGCCCTGATAGCCCGCTGCCTGTGCGCGGCTTACGAATTCCGCGGTGAGGCCGCGGTCCTTGTAGAGGAAGACCTGCATCCACTTCGGGCCCTTCGTCTCCGCGGCGATCTCTTCCATGGTGCTGGTCGAGGCGTGGCTCGTCGTATAGATGGTGCCGAAGCGCGCCGCAGCACGGGCGGCGGACAGCTCTGCATGCGGCCAGAGAAGCCCTGCGAGGCCGGTGGGCGCCACGATGATGGGTGAGGCCAGCTTGTGGCCGAAGAGTTCGGTTGCCTGGCTGCGCGTGGCAGCCCCAGCCAGCACCTTTGGGACGACTTGCAGCGCGGCGATATCGTCGACGTTGCGTTTCACCGTGACCTCGTCGCCCGCCGCACCATCGACCATGTCGAAGAGCATGCGCGGCAGGCGCTTTCGTGCTTCCAGACGCAGCGCATGGATGCTGTAGCCATAACGCTGGAGTGCGGCGCGGTTCATGCGGCGAGACGATAGGCCTTGATGCCGTTGTCGCGGAACAGCTTGCGCTTTTCTTCGGGTGTGCAGCCCGCTGTCGCCCAGTCGAGGACTTCCAGCCAGTCGGTGTATTTGCCGGCGAGTTCGGAAACCGGCCAGTCGCCGCCATACATGATGCGGTTGAAGCCGAAGCAGTCGATCACATGGTCGATGTAGGGACGGAGCTGATCGCGCGTCCAGTTCGCATGATCGGCTTCGGTGGTGACGCCCGAGAGCTTGCACACGACATTCGGCAGTGCCGCCATCTCGCGCATGTGCTGCTTCCATGGCTCCATAAGGCCGGCCTTGATGCCGGGCTTGGCGATATGGTCGAGCACGAAGGACACTTCCGGGCAGCGGCGCACGAATTCCAGCGTGTTGGGAAGCTGGTGGTGGAAAATGCAGATGTCGAAGGAGAGATTGTATTTCGGCAGCAGCTTCACGGCGGCGAGAAAATCGGGCCTCAGCGTGAATTCCGGATCAGGCTGGTTCTGGATCAGGCGCCTGACGCCGCGCATGACCTTGAGCTTTGCGAGCCGCGCCATCTCGGGCTCCAGCATCGCGCCTTTCTCCATCGGCAGGCAGGCGACGCAGCCCTTGAGGCGCTTGTCGCCATCGGCCATGGCCTGCACCCATTCGCCCTCCTCAAGATATTGCGGCATGTCGACGTCAACCTCGACGAAGACGATGCTTTCGATCTCGTAGGGCTTGGCACTTGCGGTCAAATCGGCAACGCTCCAGTCACGCGCCAGCTTCGGGGCGCCCGAGGCCCAGCTGTATTTGAACTTCGTGTTGTCGAGCAGGTGCACATGGGTGTCGACGATCGGGAAATCAATCATGGGAAACTCCGTCTCTCATTCGCCATCATGCCGGGAAATCGCAAAAAGCCAAGCGCGCGGGTTAGATATCAACCATGCGCACACGCTCGCCCGCCAGCAGTCCTGCCACGAAGCCAACCTCGGTGAGGCCGCCCCTGACCTTCGCCAGCATGGCGGCTTCGGCGCTGCGGACCGCTTTAAGATTGACGAGCACCTCTTCGATCAGCCGATGAGGCACAATCACCACCCCGTCACGATCGCCGATGACGATGTCGCCCGATGCGATCGAAAGGCCACCGCACTGGATGGGCAGGCCAATTTCACCGGGGCCGTTGCGCGCTGGCGAGTTGGGCGTTGCCCCCATGGCATAGCAGGGAAGGCCCAGGGCCTCGATGTCGTTCTGATCGCGCACGAGGCCATCGGTGACGAAGGCGACTGCACCACGATTTTTCGCGATGCCGAGCAGGAGGTCGCCCACCACGGAGGATGCGGTGAAGCCGTTCGTGGCCGCGATGATGACATCGCCCGGCTGGCACTTCGCCACTGCCGCACAGAGTGCGAGATTGTCCGCCGGGCCGCAGTTGCAGGTGAGAGCGATGCCAGCGAATGGCATGACGGTGCCGATGGGCTTGATCCGCCAGTCCAGCGCGCCGCGCCCGCCCAGCGCATCGACGATGAAGCTCGTCGGCGTGTTGCGGAACTTCTCCACCGTTGCGGCAGTGGGACGCGGCCAGTTGCGCGCCATCGTCAGAAGCGGCGGATCCTCGATCACTCGGCGGCCACCTGTTTCGATCTTTCCGCGTGATGGCGCGGATCGCGGTAGATCTCGCCATTCTTCATGATCATGGCGAAACGGTCCGGTCCGACCAGGACCGACTGGTCAACAAGCGGATTGCCGTCGACCAGCAGCAGGTCGGCCAATGCACCTTCGCGGATGATGCCCAACTCACCTTCGTGGCCCATCAGCGAGGCGCCGATCTTCGTGGCGCAGCGCAGGGCCTCGGCGGGGGAATAGCCGAAGTATCTGACGAAGTGGCCGATGTCGCGCGCGTTCTGGCCCATGGGCGTGATCGAGAAGCCATAGTCGCCGCCGACGACGACGCGGATGCCGCGCTTCCTGATCTTGTGATAGGTGGCGCAGGTCGCCTCGAACTTGCGCGGCAGGTGCATCGCTTCCGCCAGTTCCTTGCTGAAGCCATAGCGCTCGCCTTCCACCGCGCAATTGTGGACGAGGCCGAAGGCCGGGCCGACGAAGGATGTATCCTTCACGCTTTCCAGCATGTCGAGGGCTTCCTCGTCCGCAAAGTCGCAATGATAGATGCAATCGACCTTGTGGCGCACCGCCATCTTCACGCTGAGCGAGGACCGCGCATGGGCGGCAACCAGCTTGCCATAGCGATGCGCGACACTGACGAAGGCCTGCAACTCGTCGTCTTCCAACGTCGTGATCTCGGCGCGGGCATGGCTGACGAATTCGTCGCCCGAGATATTGATCTTCATGTTGTCGACGCCATCACGGATGCATTCGCGCGCCACCTTACGGAATTCATCTGCACCGTCAGCAACAAGGCCGAAACTTTCTTCGTGGATGTGGCGGCGGCGTTCATCGCCCAGTCCTGCCGTTGCCGTCACCTCGGGGCTGGCCGCCCGCATGCGGGGGCCGGGGATCAGCCCCGAGTTGATGGCATCGCGGATGGCGACGCCGATCATCGGCTTGGCAGACGCCGCCTCGAAGATCGAGGTGAAGCCATGATCGAGCAGCAGCTTCACGTTGGCTGCCGTCATCAGCGTGTGCTTCTCGGGCGGAATGCGGCCAAGCTCGGCGTTGGTCGAGATGCCGACGAAGCTCGGGTGGCAGTGGCCTTCGACCATGCCTGGTATCAGGAACATGCCGTTGCCGTCGATCGTCCTCGCGGCGCGCTCGGCGGCGATCTGATTCTTGGCCCTGGCCACCGCCCTGATGCGGTTGCCCTCGACCAGAACCTCGCCCGGATAGGCGGCATCGTTCTCGCCGTCCCACACCATCACATTTTTCAAGAGCACTGCGCACATGAGAGCCTCCTTCAGCTTCGGGTCCTGGCACCGCGTCCGTAAAGCAGCAGCATGCTGATGATGACGGCGCCGTAAATGACCTGGCGGCCGGCTTCGGGCATCTGCATCACCGACAGGATCGACTGCAGCAGGGTGATGAGGATGACGCCGGCAATGGTGCCGAGATAATTGCCGCGCCCGCCCAGAATGTTGGTGCCGCCCAGCACCACGGCGGCGATCGCCGGAAGCAGATAGGCATCGCCCATCGCCTGATAGGCCTTGGTCGAGTAACCCGCCAGCAGCACGCCGGCAAACGCCGCGCAGGCGCCGCAGAAAGCAAAGCAGCCGATCAGCACCCCGTTGGTGTTGATGCCCGAAAGATAGGCGACGGACTCGCGGTTGCCGATCGCGTAGACGGCCCGGCCGAATGCCGTGCGGCGCAGGATGAGGATGACGATGATGCCGACAAGAGCCCAGACGAAGAGCGCGTTGGGAATGCCGAAGATGGTGCGCTTCACGGCGAGGAAGTGCATCGCATCGGTTGCGTGGTCTTGCGGTGCGAAGCCGCCGGTGTGCAGCACCATGAGGCCCTGGACGACCGCGTTCATGCCGAGCGTGAAGATCATCGAGGGCAGCCGCAGATAGGCGACGCCCAGGCCGTTCAGCACGCCGATCAGCGCGCCGCAGGAAATGCCGAAAGGAATGGCGAGCCAGACGCCGGGCTCGCCGATCCAGCCGCCGAGTGCGGTTGCCATCATGGCGCCGAGCGTCACCGTCCAGGGGATTGACAAGTCGATGTGGCCGAGGAGGATCACCATCATGGCGCCCGAGGCGATGATGCCGAGGAAGGCGCCCACCTGAAGCTGCTGCAGCAGATAGTCCGGCGACAGGAATTCGCGTGAATAGAGCGAGCCCGCGAGCAGCAGCAAGATGATGCAGCCGAAGGCGATCATGACGGGCATGTCCAGCCCGATCCGCTGCGTCATGCCCTTCGCCATCATGTGAAGAGCTCCAGCCGGTTCCTGATGCGGAAGACGCGTATCGCGCCCAGACTGATGGCGACGAGCAGCACGACGCCCTGGAACAGCGGCTGCCACAAGGGCGGCAGATCGAAGACGAAGAGCAAGTCTTCAATTGTCCGCAGCACGAAGGCGCCGAAGATCGAGCCGATAGCCGAGCCCCAGCCGCCGAACAGCGAGGTGCCGCCAATGACGACGGCGGCGATCGAGTTCAGCGTATAAGTGCCGCCGATCGCGGCGGAGGCTTCGCCGGAATAGGTGTTGAAGGTGAGGATCAGCCCGCCCAGCGCCGCAATCAATCCGCCCAGCGCGTAAGCGGCGATCTTGGCGCGATCGACGGGAACCCCCGACATATAGGCTGCCTGCTCGTTCGAGCCGACAGCATAGGCGCCGCGTCCGAGCACCGAGCTGCGATAAGGAATCCAGATCACCAGCACCACGACAAGGAGGACCACCAGCGACGTGGGCACGGTTCCGAAGAGCTGTCCGGTCACGAAGTCAGCGATGTCATACTGCACGTCGCCGCCGGGAGACGGCCTGATCCACAATGCGATGCCATAGTAGATGGCGCCCGTTGCAAGCGTGGTGATGATCGGCTGCAAGCGGCCATAGACGACGATGGCGCCATTGATGAAGCCGGCGGCAAGGCCCATGAAGAGAACTGCGATGCAGCCCGCAAGACCTTGGCCGATGGTGCCGACGACGATGGCGGAGGCCAGGCAGTTCGCCATCACGAAGATCATGCCGACGGAAAGATCAAGGCCGCGGGTAAGCACCGGCAAGGTCTGCGCCATGGCGACGAGGGCGAGCAGCACGGCCTTGTTGGCGGCGGTGGTCGCAACAGCGGGATTGAGGCCTGCTTCGTGGTTGCCGATGTAGATGCCGAACATCAGCACGAAGAGGCCCACGGCCGTGAGCGTGCCGAGGTTATGTGAAAAATGATAGCGCCAATCGCTCACGCGGCTTTCTCCGGAACAGTCTCGACGTTGAGGGCGCTCGCCACGAGATTATGCTCGGTGCATTCCTCGCCCTTGAGTTCGCGCGTGATGCGGCCGCCATAGAGGATCAGCACCTTGTCGCAGCATCCGATCAGCTCTGCGTAGTCGGTCGAATAGAAGATGATGGTGCGGCCCTCGGCGGCGAGGTTGCGCAAGAGGCGGTAGATTTCCTGCTTGGTGCCGACGTCGATGCCGCGCGTCGGATCATTCAGCAGGATGATGCCGGGCTCGGTCATCAGCCACTTGGCGAGAACGACTTTCTGCTGGTTGCCGCCCGAGAGCGTTGCGACGGGTGCCGCGACATCGGGAGCCTTGATTTGCAGCCGGTCGACCATTGCCGTGACGGCGGCTGCTTCCTTTGCGCTGTCGATTCCGAGGCCCGAGCGCATCTGCTGCAGCGAAGCGAGCGTCAGGTTGTCGCGCACGCTCATCGGCAGCATCAGCCCTTCGACCTTGCGGTCTTCCGGAATAAGCGCAAGCGGCAGCTTGGCATCCATTGCCGGCCGCGGGCCGGTCAGCGACAGCCGCTCGCCATCGACGGTGACGGCTCCCTCGACGCCCTTCAGAACGCCGAATAGCGCCAGGAGCAGTTCGCGCTGGCCCTGACCGTCGAGCCCACCAAGACCGACGATCTCGCCCTTTCCGGCAGCAAAGGAGATATCGCTGAGTTCCCTGCCCCAGTTGAGGTTCGAGACGGCAAGGGCTGGTTCGCGGTTGTCCTGATAGGGAGGTTTCGGTGGATAATGGTGCGTCACCTCGCGGCCGATCATCATCTGGATGATGTCGCGCACCGAGCGTTCGCCCTTCCTGAAGGTTTCGATCTTGCGGCCATTGCGGAAGACGGTAGCGACGTCGGCCAGCGCCTCGATCTCGTGCATGCGGTGCGAGACATAGAGAATGCCGACGCCTTCGGCCCGCAATTCGCGGATGATGACATAGATGCGCTCGACATCCTTCGCGGTGAGCGCCGAGGTCGCCTCGTCGAGGATCAGAAGCTTCGGCTTCTTCGCCAGGGCCTTGGCGATCTCGACCATCTGGCGGCGGGACAGCGGCAGGTTTTTCACCAGTTCGAGCGGGTGCACGTCCTCGCAGCCGACGCGCTTCAACAATTCGATAGCGCGGGCGCGCTGCGCCTTGTGGTCGATGAAGCCGCCGCGCGTCGGCGTTCCGGCCATCGAGAGATTGTCGGCCACCGTCATGTCCGGGAGCAGCGACAATTCCTGGAACACGCAGACGACGCCTGCCTTCATGGCATCGGTCGGTGAGCGGAACCGGTGGGGGGTGCCGTTGACCAGCACCTCGCCATCGCTTGCATCGGTGACGCCGGAAGCGATCTTGATCAGGGTCGATTTTCCCGCACCGTTCTCGCCGAGAACGGCGTGGATTTCGCCGGCATAGGCGGTGAAGTCGACGTCCGTCAGCGCGGCGATGCCGCCGTAGCGCTTGGAGACGCCCTTGAGTTCGAGAAGTGGTTTGCGATCGGCCATGGGCTGTTCCGGAAGATGCTCAGGCGGACGGGATGAAGCCATCCGCCTGAGGTCACCTCGTTCCGGACTGGTCCTAGTTGTCGGTCTCGGACTTGCCCATGATGTCGGTCGCCAGGATGTTCACGCCACAGGGCGGGAAGTCGTTTGAGTTGAAGAAGTTGTCGGTGAGGTCGGGGAAGAAGTTCACACCGGCCTTGAAGTCCGGGTGTTCGACCAGCGGGATCGGCACCGAGACGAATTGCGGCATCACTTCGCCCTGCAGCGCGGTGATCGCGGTCTTCGTGGCAATCGCCACGAGCCCCGGAGACTGGCCGGCGGACGAGCAGATCAACCCCTTGTCGGCGTTTTCGGCGCAGAGCTTGCGGAAGCCATTCTCGGCTTCGCCGGCAACCGGCACGAAGGGATGGCCCGCATCCATCAGCGCGCGGACGGCACCTGTCGAGCCGCCCTGAACGGTGACGCCATCGAACTTCTTGTGAACGGCGATCGCGTCAGCGGCGACCTTCTGCGCCGTGCCGTCATCCCAGTTTCCGACGACTTCGATGATCTCGTATTTCGGCGCGTCAGCGGCTTCGAGGACGCTGCGGATCCCGAGGTGGCGGTCACGGTCGACAGAGTTGCCGGGCAAGCCGCGGATCTCGAGGATCTTGCCGCCGTTCGGCACGTTCTTCCTGATCCAGCTGCCGTTGATGACACCGATCTGGAACTGGTTTTCGTTGACCTGGATAACTTCATCGCTGTCGAAGGTGTTGTCGAAGGCGACGAGCACGACACCGGCCTTGTTGGCCTTCTTGATGACCGGCGTGAAGGCCGTGGGGTTGACGGCGATCGTCAGGATCGCGTCATAACCGGAATTGATGAAGTTCTCGATTGCCGCGATCTGGGCCGCGACGTCGGTTCCCGTCGAGACGACCTTGAACTCCTTGATGTCCTTGGCGACGTCGGCCTGCTCGGAATAGGCCTTCGCCGTCTTGATCATCTGGATGCGCCAGGTGTTGCCGACAAAGCCGTTGGCCAGCGCGATGCGGTAGGGTCCGTCTTTCTTGGGGAATTTCAGGAACTTGGTTTCAGGTGCGAGCGGCGCGAAGCATTCCGGCTGCACGCCGGGGCCCGAGACGACTTCCGGCCCGGCGATGGCCGCCGTCGCGAAACTCAATGCGGCGACACTTCCAGTAAGCACTCTCATCAGACGTCGGATCATTACTTCCTCCCATTGCCACGCTTGTTTTACGTTAGCGCCCCAGGGAGCTTCACTCGCTCCTTTCCAGGGTTTTGAAACTGCCAGCAGGCAAAAGGCTGGCCAGGTTCAAATCCAGTATGTTTCCGGTAATCTTGTTCGAAGTTGCAAATGCCGCCGACAACCTCACTTTATCCGCAGGCTGATCATTTCCCGTGTCCGGGACAATGCAGCCACCCACCGCGCCGTGCGACCCCTCAGGAAGAAGCAAGGCGTCTTTCATTCGTGAGACTATCTATTCTTTGCAGGCTGTCAATGGCCGTCGGCCCGCAGGACCGCGTGCGGCACAGCGGGTTTGCAGCGCACCGCGATGCTGCAGCGCAAAGGCTGACTTGAGCCCGGTCAGACGTCGAGGTTGGCAACGCTCAGGGCGTTCTCGCGGATGAAGTCGCGGCGCGGTTCCACCACATCGCCCATGAGCTTGGTGAAGAGATCATCCGCACCGTCAAGTTCAGCGACCTTCACACGCAGCAGCGAACGCACATTGGGATCGAGCGTCGTTTCCCAGAGCTGTTCCGGATTCATCTCGCCCAGGCCCTTGTAGCGCTGCATCGAAATGCCCTTGCGGCCCACGGCAAAGATCGCATCGAGCAGATCGCTCGGGCCATAGATGACGGTCTCGCCGTCCTTGCGCCGCAGCCTGGCCGGCTTCTCGTAGATTTCCTGCAGGTGTGCTGCCTTGCGGTCCAGACGCATCGCATCGGCGGAGCTGATGAGCTTGCCGTCGAGTATCCAGCTTTCCTTCACGCCGCGCACTTCCCGCCCGAACATGAGGCCGCCGTCGCTGGTGGGCTCGCCCGTCCAGCCGCGCTCGGTTTCTTCCGAGATGGTATCGAGGCGGCGCGCGATATATTGCGCAGCGATTGCCGCCTTCGCGGTATCGGACAGCATTTCGGGGTTGAGGACGCCTGCAATCGCGGCCTGTTCCACGACGCTGCGCGAATAGCGCATATGCAGCGCGTCGAGTGCCGCGCGCGTCTGAAGCGCCTCTTCGACGATCGTGCGGAGGTCGGCGCCGGCCCGCTCGGTGCCATCGGCAAGCACGAGTGTGGATGCCTCGAGACCTGTGTCGACAAGATAGGTTTCGAGCGCCTTCGAGTCCTTTAGATATTGCTCGGATGATCCGCGCTTCACCTTGTAGAGCGGCGGCTGCGCGATATAGAGGTGGCCGCGCTCGATCACCTCCGGCATCTGGCGGTAGAAGAAGGTCAGCAACAGCGTGCGGATATGGGCGCCGTCGACGTCGGCGTCGGTCATGATGATGATCTTGTGATAGCGCAGCTTGTCGATGTTGAACTCCTCGCGGCCGATGCCGGCGCCAAGCGCGGTGATCAGCGTGCCGATTTCGGCAGACCCCAGCATCTTGTCGAAGCGGGCGCGCTCGACGTTGAGGATCTTGCCGCGCAAGGGCAGCACGGCCTGGTTCTCACGGTGGCGCGCCTGCTTGGCGGAGCCGCCGGCCGAGTCGCCCTCGACGATGAAGATTTCGGATTTGGACGGATCACGTTCCTGACAATCGGCAAGCTTTCCCGGCAGCGACGAGATATCGAGCGCGCCCTTGCGGCGCGTCAGCTCGCGGGCCTTCCGCGCAGCCTCACGCGCAGCGGCGGCCTCGACGACCTTCGTGACAATAGCCCGGGCTTCGGAGGGATGTTCCTCGAACCACGCGCCCAACTGCTCATTGACGAGGTTCTCGACCACGGGGCGAACCTCGGAGGAGACGAGCTTGTCCTTCGTCTGCGACGAGAACTTGGGGTCCGGCACTTTGACCGAGAGAACGCAGGTCAAGGCCTCGCGGGCATCATCGCCGGTCAGCGCCACCTTTTCCTTTTTCGCGATGCCGCTGTCATTTGCATAGCTGTTGACGACGCGGGTCAGCGCGCCACGGAAACCAGCGAGATGGGTGCCGCCGTCGCGCTGAGGGATGTTGTTGGTGAAGCACAGCACGTTCTCGTGATAGCTGTCGTTCCACCACAGGGCACAATCCACCGTGATCCCGTCCTTCTCGCCATGGATCATGATGGGTTCGGACAGGACCGCCTGCTTGGCGCGGTCGAGATAGCGCACGAAGGCCGCGATGCCGCCCTCGTAAAACAGTTCGACATCCTTCGTCTCGACGCCGCGCTTGTCGGACAGGAGAATTCGGACGCCCGAGTTGAGGAAGGCCAGCTCCCGCAGGCGATGCTCGAGGGTTGCGAAATCGAACTCGATGTTGGTGAAGGTCTCGGCCGACGGCGTAAAGGTCACTTCGGTGCCGCGGCGGCCTGGGGCATCGCCGATCACTTTCAGCGGCTCATCCGGCTCGCCGTGGGTGAAGCTCATGAAATGCTCCTTGCCATTCCTGAAGATCGTGAGCTTCAGCTTGACGGAGAGCGCGTTGACGACGGAGACGCCGACGCCGTGAAGGCCGCCCGACACCTTGTAGGAATTCTGGTCGAATTTTCCGCCGGCATGAAGCTGGGTCATGATGACCTCGGCGGCCGACACGCCCTCGCTGGTGTGGATATCGACAGGGATGCCGCGGCCATTGTCGGTGACGGTGACCGAGCCTTCGGCATTGAGCGTCACGGTCACGCGGTCGGCGTGGCCTGCCAGCGCCTCGTCGATGGCGTTGTCGACGACTTCATAGACCATGTGGTGAAGGCCCGAGCCATCGTCGGTGTCGCCGATGTACATGCCAGGGCGTTTCCTCACGGCATCAAGACCCTTGAGGACCTTGATCGAGTCCGCGCCATAGCTTTCGGCCGGGGTATTTTCAGCGTCTGACATCAGCGTTCCATCACTTGTCTTACCGTTCCGTCTTCCACATGGAACACGGTTCCTTCATCGCCCATTCCTTCGAACAGTTCGGCATCCGTACCGGTCATCCAGCTCTGGCTGCCCAGCGCACCCAGCGCCTTCAGCAGGCTCAGGCGCCGGGCCCGGTCGAGATGGGCCGCCACCTCGTCGAGAAGCAGCACCGGCGCCACGCCAGCACTGTCCTTCACAGCACGCGCCTGTGCCAGGATCAAGCCGATCAGCAGCGCCTTCTGCTCCCCCGTCGAACACTGGCCGGCGGCCATTGCCTTGGGCCCGTGAACCACCGCCAGATCGCTGCGGTGGGGCCCGCGGAGCGTTCTGCCGGCTGCCCGGTCGAGGCTCCGCGAATCACGGAGAATCCTACGATATTCGTCCTCCACACGCACGGCCGGCGTGGTGGCGATCCGGGCTTCGATTTCGCCGTCAACCGCGACCTCGCTCCACGGAAAACTGCTCTCGTCCCGTGCCAGTGTTATATGGGTCTGGAGGGCTTCCAATCCAACCAATCTTGCAGCAGAAATCGCCACGGCGGCTTCCGCCATATGGGCCTCGAGGCTCGACAGCCAGGCCGCATCCGGGCGGGCCTCCTCCAGCAGCAGGTTGCGCTCGCGCATGACCTTCTCGAACACCAGGATGCGGGAGCCGTGCTCGGGGTCGAAGGCGGTCACCATCCGGTCGAGAAAGCGGCGCCGGTCAGAAGCTGGCCCCGCAAAAAGCCGGTCCATGGCGGGCGTCAGCCACAGCATCCGCATGTAGTCCCCAAGGGCGCCTGCGCTTTTCTGACTTTCGCCGTCGATTACCACGAGGCGGCCTGCAGAATCGCCCGCCTCGCCCTGGCCGATCCAGCCAGTACCAAGCGTTACCGGACCATTCAGCGTGTCGACCTCGGCGGCAATCGCCCAGTTGCCGCCACCGCCCTGCCGGGCCAAGTCCTCGAACACGGCACCGCGCAGGCCACGGCCTGGCGACAACAGCGATATGGCTTCGAGAATATTGGTCTTTCCGGCACCGTTGGCGCCGGTCAGCGCCACGAGACGCGTGCTCGTGCCGAAACGCAATCCGGCATAGTTGCGGAAGTCCGTAAGCGTCAGCCGGCGGATCAGAAGCGGATGGGAATCGGTCACAGGCTCAAGGCTACACCCGCATGGGCATCAGCACATAGAGGGCCTGTTCGTCATTGGGATCGCGAACGATGGTGGGAGAACCGGCATCGGCCAGCTGGAAGGTCATCTGGTCGGACTTTACCTGTCCTGCCACGTCCATGAGATAGCGCGAGTTGAAACCGATATCGATGGGATCGGATTCATAGGTGCAGGCAAGCTCTTCCTCAGCGGAACCCGAATCCGGATTGTTGACGGTCAGGATCAGCTTGCCGCTGCCGATCTGCAGCTTCACCGCGCGGCCCTTTTCCATCGAGATCGTTGAGACGCGATCGACGGCGGAGGCGAAGGTTTTCGTGTCGATCTCGAGCTTCTTGTCGTTGTTGCGCGGAATGACGCGCTCGTAGTCCGGAAAGGTGCCGTCGATGAGCTTGGAGGTCAGCACGAGGTCGCCCGCGGCGAAGCGGATCTTGGAGGCGGAAAGCGCCACTTCCACATTGCCGTCCACCGTCTCGAAGAGCTTCACGACTTCAAGCACGGTTTTGCGCGGCACGATTATGCCTGGCATGCCCTTGGCGCCCTCGGGCCTTGCAATCTGCGCCTGCGCCAGGCGGTGACCGTCGGTTGCGACGGCCCGCAACATGCTGCCGCCCGCCACTTCATGGAGATAGATGCCGTTCAGATAGTAGCGGGTTTCCTCGGTCGAGATTGCAAAGCGGGTTTTCTCGATCAGACCCTTCAGGTCGGAAGCCTTGATCTCGAAGCGGTTGGGGAATTCGCCTGCCGCCAGATCCGGGAAATCTTCATGCGGCAGGGCCTGAAGCGCAAAGCGCGATTTTCCCGCGAAGATCGCCACGCGCTGGCCATCGCCCGCCTGGTCGAGTTCAAGCTGGGCGCCATCGGGAAGCTTGCGCACGATATCGTAGAGCATGTGGGCCGGCACTGTCGTGGCACCGCCCTGGCCCACTTCGGCGGCAACGCTTTCGACGATCTCGATGTCGAGGTCGGTGGCGGTGAGCTTCAGCTGGCCATCGCCCGCCTGCAGAAGAACATTCGACAGGATGGGGATCGTGTTGCGGCGTTCCACGACGCTCTGCACATGGGTGAGCGCCTTCAGAAAGGCTGACCTTTCGATCGTGACACGCATAACCGGACTATCCCTTGTTCCTGTGTTCCCGGCCTTCCGCCGGGCCGGAAACATTGGCCCGGTTGGCAGCTCAATTCAAGGGATATCGGGTGGTTTTCAGCCTTGTTCGACCAGCCTGATCAGCAACGCCACCTCGCGGGCCAGCCGGTCATCGGTCTTGATCTGGTCCTCGATCTTTCTCACGGCATGGAGCACGGTTGAATGGTCGCGCCCTCCGAAGCGGCGGCCGATCTCGGGAAGCGAGCGTGCCGTCATCTTCTTGGCCAGATACATGCCGATCTGGCGCGGCACCACCACGCTGCGGGCGCGCCTGGGCGACAGGAGATCGGTGCGGCCCACATTGAAGTGACGGCCAACGATCTTCAGGATGTCGTCGATCTTGACGCGCGAGCCATCGGGGGTTGCCTGCATGTCGCGCAGAACGAGCGAGGCGAGATCGAGCGTCACGGCGGCCTGGTTGAACTGCTGGTAGGCGGCGATGCGGTTCAAGGCGCCTTCAAGCTCGCGGCCTGAACCGGTGATGCGGTTGGCGATGAATTCGAGGACATCATCGGGGATAATCACCGAAGGATCGCGCTTCAGCATCAGGCTGTAGCGGCTCATCAGGATGCGGCGCCTGGTCTCGAGATCGGGAAGCTCGATATCGACGACGAGGCCACCCATCAGCCTCGAACGCATGCGCTGGTCAATGGCGTCGAGCTGGGCCGGCGGGACGTCCGCTGCCACAATCACCTGGCGGCGCGAGTCGACCAGCGAGTTGAAGGCATTGCAGAACTCCTGTTGCATGGTCTTGCCCTGCAGGAACTGGAAATCGTCGATCAGCAGCACGTCGATCGCCGAGAACTGGTCCTTGAAGGAAATCGTGTCCCGCTGGCGGAGCGCCATGACGAAATTGATCATGAAGCGCTCGGCGGTCAGGAACATCACCCGGCGGTCTGGCCGCTTTTCCTTGATGCGGAGCGCGACCGCCGAGAGAAGGTGCGTTTTGCCCAGCCCCGCGCCCGCGTGAACGAAGAGCGGATTGAAGCTGATCGCCGCACCCTGGGCCGCATCGGCCACCCGGCACATGGCGGCATGAGCAAGCTGGTTCGACGGCCCGACAACGAAGCTGTCAAAGCTCTGGTTGGGGTCGAGCGACTGGCTCCGGTCGGCGACCATGGATTGAGCCTGCGCCACCACCGAAGGCTGGGGCGAGGGCGATGACTGCATCTGCTGGGTACGGGTCTCGGCGAGTTCCGGCGCACCGCGCTGGGGCACCGAGCCACGGGTTCTCACCCGCACCAGAAGCGTGTCGAGCGGGCCCAGTTCGGCTTCGCCGATCTTCTGGAGCTTGGAAATGTAATGCGTCTCGATCCATGATTTTAGGAAACGGGTCGGCACCGACACCGACAGCCGGCCCTCGCTCAGGTCCTCGATCTCCATCCGCGCGAACCACGATGTGAAAAGATCCTCGCCAAGTTCGGCGCGCAGCCTTTGCGCGACGCGCTCCCACCTGGCTTTCATTTCGTTGGTAACCGACATTATCTTCACCCGCATCTTCGTAGCGCGCCAGCCCCAGGCGCGTTGATCCATCTCGGCTGCGCTGCCAAGCGCAACCGGTTACGTGGTCCGTTCCTCGAACGCCTACTAACTGGTTCGGGAACAGCCTCGCGATGCTGGAATGCCGATGATCTGCAAAAGCCCCTGCCGCAAAAAATTCTTCAAAGCCTCAACCCGCCCCAATCTCAATCCGCAATGATGCACAACAAACCTCCGTCCGGACCTCTCAGCCCGGCAAAAGCCATCTCTATCCGCTTGTCAGACTTCGGCGCGTGCCCCATGCCGCCGTCTGTAAACCGCTGTGAATGTCTGCCCCCAAGGCCCATCCACGAAGGCAACTTACAAAGGCCTGATTGCCCCCTGCAACCTGATTCCGTAAACGCTCCGTACACGGAAATGGCTTGACAGAAACCGGCGCCGGAAGGTTTTCCAAGAGTCAATCCTAACGCCATGGAGTCATTCCACTTTTATCGATGGTGCAACCAGAGCCCACGCGGGGCCAATCGGTTGCAACTTCTCTATCGCGCGGGTTTTGTCCGGGTGATAAAATTCCCGCCTCACGTGCCTTCAACTGGCACGGTTTATAATGCGTTGAATCGGCTCGATAATCTCTGCGCATGACAATCCGTTCGCGGACAAACAAAAGCGCCGGATGTTTCCATCCGGCGCTGATTGACGAACAGATCCTGTGGACAGGTCAGGCCTTGAGGGCCTTCACACGGGCCGAAAGGCGCGAGACCTTGCGGGACGCGGTATTCTTGTGAAGAACGCCCTTCTGGGCGCCACGCATCAGCTCAGGCTGAGCGGCCTGCAGCGCTGCGGCGGCTTCCGCCTGGTTGCCGGAGGCGATCGCCTCCTCGACCTTGCGCACGAAGGTGCGCATGCGGCTGACGCGGGTCTTGTTGATCTCGGTCTTGCGGGCGGAGACGCGGGTGGCCTTCTTCGCCGATTTCGTGTTGGCCATGTGGCTTTGGTCCTGCTTGTCTGAAACTCGGATGACGGGCGTTCAAAAGGCTAAAGCCGCATGCCTAGTGGCAGACGGCCCGCCTTCCCGGCCCATCGGGATGGCGGGCTTATAGTGTCGGCGGGCTTCCCCGTCAATTGCCTTGTGGAAGTCGAGCGCAGATCAGGGTTTTTCCCACTTCTTGCTCTTTTCCGAGCGGAAAAAGGCATCAATGATCTTCATGTTCTGGATGGCGTCGTCCACGCCCCAGTCCGGCGCCTTGTTCTTGCGGATGGCGCGGCCGAAGGCCTCTGCCTGAAGCTGGTACTGGTCGGAGACGGGAAGCTCCGTCCATTCGCCCACATTCATCTCCATCCCCTGCACGAAATAGCGGTTCGGCTGGTCGGGCGGGGCATTGAAGGGGATCTCGATCTCGATCCGGCCCCTGGTGCCCATGATGTTCACCCGCTGATAGGGGGCAAGCTGGGTCGAGACGGTGAAGGAGAGGTGACGCCCGTCGCCGAAGTCGGCCAGGCCGCCGGCCAGCCGGTCGGTGCCGAATTTCGGGTCGCGGTCGATCGTCGCCGTCACGCGCTTTGGCTCGCCGTTGAAGATGAAGCGCGAAATGGTGATCGGGTAGCAACCGATATCGAGCATGCCGCCACCGCCGATATCGGCCATGTTGCGAACGTTCTTCGGGTCGCGGTTATAGTAAGAGAACATCACCTGGATGGCGCGCACCTCGCCGATTTTGTTCTTCTTCACCAGATCGCGCGCCGCCAGCCACTGGGCCGCGTGGCGCACCATGAAGGCCTCGGCGATGAAGACGTTCTTTACCTTCTTCAGCTGCATCGCCTCCTTCGCCGTGATGGCGATGGGCTTTTCGCAGAGGACGTGCTTTCCAGCCTTCGCCGCAGCAAGGGTCAACGGCACATGCAGATGGTTCGGCAGCGGATTGTAGACGGCCTCGATCTCCGGGTCCGCCAGCATTTCCTCGTAGGAGCCATAGGCTTTCGGGATGCCGAGCTTTTCCGCCCATTCCTTTGCCGTCTTCAGCTTGCGCGACGAGATCGCGACGATCTCGATGTTCTTGCTTTTCAGCATGCCCGGCAGGACCTTCGCCACGCCGATATTGGCGGTCGAGATCACGCCCCACTTCACAGGTTTCATTGAGTGCCTCCCCAGAATACAAGGCCGTCTTCTTAGTCCCTTGCGGGCGTCGTTGGAAGAAACTTGAAGGTCCAGTGCAAAGTATTCGCTGGCGCACTCCATGCCGGCCAACAACAAACTTGCGGGTGGTCCGGAAAGTGCATTAATCTCAGGCATCTACCGCGGGGCACAGCAGACTGCGCCGGGTCGTAACAGGGAGAAGACGATGACTTCATTGACAAGGACATTCGCAGCCGTGCTGGCAATCGGCGCCGCACTGGTGACACCGGCTCATGCCGGAGACGCCGAAAGCTGCAAGACCGTCAAGTTCGCGGATGTGGGCTGGACCGATATTCAGGTGACGACAGGCGCCACCAGCGTCGTCCTCGAAGCGCTGGGCTATGCGCCGGAGGTTGCCACACTGTCCGTGCCGGTGACCTATGCTTCACTGAAGAACAAGGATATCGATGTGTTCCTCGGCAACTGGATGCCGAGCATGACGGCGGACATCAAGGCCTATATGGACGACAAGTCGGTCGAGACCATCGGCACCAATCTCGAGGGTGCTGGCTATGGCCTGGTGGTTCCGCAATATGTGGCCGACGCCGGTGTCAAGAGCCTGACCGACCTCGGTGCCAACAAGGACAAGTTCGGTGGAAAAATCTACGGCATCGAGTCCGGCAATGACGGCAACCGCATTATCAGCGAGATGATCGCCAAGCCCGAGAACAAGCTTGAAGGCTTCGAACTCGTCGAAAGCTCGGAGGCCGGCATGCTGACCGAGGCTGAACGCGCCATGAAGGACAATCAGTGGATCGTGTTCCTCGGCTGGACGCCGCACCCGATCATGGGCGAGATGAAGATCCACTATCTCGACGGCATGGGTGATTCAGGCTTCGGTGCCGCCACCGTCCACACCAATGTGCGTGCCGGCTACACCAGCGAATGCCCGAACGTTGGCAAGCTCCTGACCAATCTCAAGTTCACGCTTGAGATGGAAGGCGCGATGATGGACCCGGTTCTGAAAGACGGTGCCGATCCGAAGCAGGTGGCGAAGGACTGGTTGAAGGCCAATCCCGATGCCGTGAAGCCCTGGCTCGACGGCGTGACGACCTTCGATGGCGGCGACGCGGCAGCGGCGGTTTCCGCGGCACTCGCTGGTTAATTCGTCCCGCCTGTCCGAAACAATATCGTCATCCCCGGGCTTGTTCCGGGGATCTCTCAACGACAATGCAGACTATTCCGCGCGACGGACTCATCAGAAGATCGCGTGCGGCGGACCGATCCCCGGGACGAGCCCGGGGATGACGGCGACATAGAGTTATCCCTGGGGAGGGGCAGCATGGATCCGATTTCCGATCTCATCCGATCGTGGAAGATTCCTGTCGGCAAGTGGGGCAAGGCCGTCATCGACTTCATCGTCGAATATTTCCAGTGGCTGTTCGACGCGCTGAAGAAATCGATGAACTATGTCGTGGGGGAGACAACCGACTTTCTCCTTGGCCTGCCGCCCATCGTTCTGGCGCTGGCACTGGCGGGCTTTGCCTACTGGCTGCAGAAATCCTGGAAGCTGGCGCTGGGCGTGCTGCTCGGTCTTCTCTTCATCATGAACCAGGGCCTGTGGAAGGAAACAGTGCAAACTCTGGTCCTCGTCGTCGGGGCTACCGCACTTTCCATGGCGGGCGGCGTGCCGCTCGGCATCTGGGCCGCGCACAAGCCCAAGGTCTGGCGGGTGACGCAGCCCATCCTCGACCTGATGCAGACGATGCCGACCTTCGTCTATCTCATTCCGATCCTCATCCTGTTCGGTCTCGGCGCGGCGCCTGCCCTGATCGTCACCATCATCTTCGCGATGCCCGCACCCGTGCGCATGACCTATCTCGGCATCACCTCGATCCCGAAGCCGATGATCGAGGCGGGTGAAAGCTTCGGCGCTACCAGATGGCAATTGCTGTGGAAGGTAGAACTGCCTGCGGCACTTCCCTCCATCATGGCGGGCCTCACGCAATGCATCATGCTGTCATTGTCGATGGTGGTGTTCGCAACGCTCATCGGCGCGCCGAGCCTCGGTAACCCCGTCTTCAAGGCTCTCTCGAACCGCAACATTCCGCTTGGCATCGAGGCAGGGCTTGCAATCGTCGTTCTCGCCATCATCCTCGACCGCGCTTTGGCCGTCCGGGCGGGAGCAAAGAAATGACAACTGCCGTCGAATTCAAGGACGTCGACATCATCTTCGGCGACCGGTCGAAGGAAGCGCTCGCAATGGCGCGGGCCGGAGACGACCGTTCCGCGATCCTCGCCCGGACAGGCGCGGTGCTGGGCGCCACCGGCGCCAATCTCGTGGTGAAGGAGGGCGAGATCAGCGTGCTGATGGGGCTTTCGGGCTCCGGCAAGTCGACGCTGCTCCGCGCCGTCAACGGCCTCAACAAGGTGACGGGCGGCGAGGTTCTGGTGAAGGACGGCAGCCGCATGGTCGATGTCGCCTCCTGCGACGAGGCAACTCTCCGGCATATCCGCCAGAAACAGGTCGCGATGGTGTTCCAGCAATTTGCGCTGCTGCCATGGCGCACGGTGCGGGAAAACGCAGGCTTCGGCCTCGAACTGGCGGGGGTTCCGGATGCGGAGAGGAACGCCAAGGTCGACAAGCAGCTGAAACTTGTCGGGCTCGACCAGTGGGCCAACAAATATGTGCACGAGCTGTCTGGCGGCATGCAGCAGCGCGTGGGGCTGGCGCGAGCCTTTGCAACGGAAGCGCCCATCCTGCTGATGGACGAGCCGTTCTCCGCACTCGATCCGCTGATCCGCACCAAGCTGCAGGACGAGCTGATGCAGCTGCAGGCGCAGATCAAGAAGACCATCATCTTCGTCAGCCACGATCTCGAGGAAGCCCTCAAGATCGGCAACCGAATCACCATCATGGAGGGCGGGCGCATCGTTCAGTCGGGATCGCCGGAAGACATCGTGCTGCGCCCTGCGAACGACTACGTGCGGGACTTCATCGCCAACGTCAATCCGCTGTCGGTTCTCACCGCGTGGAACGTGATGCGGGCGCTGCACGAACTCGAGCGCGACAAGGACAACTGGGTGTGGCTCGACAAGCGCAAGACCACGCGCTTCAAGCTGGGAGCCGACGGCAAGGTGATTGCCGCGGAGCGCGACAAGAAGAAGGCGACATGGGTCTCCTGCGACGAGGTGGAAGAGCCGGTGGCCGCCGATGCGCGGCCCGTCTATTGGGCAAGGCCCGGCACGTCGCTGAAGGTCGTGATGCTGGCGATCCACAACACCGATGTGGCACCGGTGGCGATCTTCGACGAGAACGACAAGTTCCTCGGCGCCATCGGCGTCAGGAATGTGCTGCAGGCGGTGCTGAAGCGGCAGGATTAACTCCCGAAATTCTGTCATCCCCGGGCTTGTCCCGGGGACCCATTCATCAGCGTTCTTGAACGTCAACCGTGTTGCACCATGGGTCCCCGCAACAAGTGCGGGGATGACAGTAGGTGGGTTAGTGCACCCACGCCTCGCCGCTACCCAGCGGCCCTACGCCCAGATGCTTCGCGATGGTCTGGCCGATGTCGGCGAAGCTGTTGCGGCGACCGAAGCTGCCGGGGATCATGCCGTTCATGAAAGTCATGACGGGGATCTGCTCGCGCGTGTGGTCGGTGCCTTTCCATGTGGGGTCATTGCCGTGGTCGGCGGTGAGTACCAGAAGATCGCCGTCGCGCAGCTTCGCCATGATCAGGGGGAGTTGCGCATCGAAGATTTCCAGCGCCTTGCCATAGCCGACGGGATCGCGGCGGTGGCCGAACTCGGTGTCGAAGTCGACGAAGTTGGTCATGAGGAAACCGCCTTCGCCCACGCCATCCATGTGGTCGAGCGTCGCCTTCAGGAAGGCGGGGTTGCCGGAAACCTTGTACTCACGCCCCGTTCCCGAATGCGCGAAGATATCGCCGATCTTGCCGACCGAAACGACATCGCGGCCAGCCTTCGTCAGCACGTCCAGCAGCGTGGGCGAAGGCGGCGATACGGCATAGTCCTTGCGATTGCCGGTGCGGGTGAATGTCTTCGCCGTCTCGCCCACGAAGGGCCTGGCGATGACGCGGCCGATGTTCATGGGGAACGACAATTCGCGCGCCACGCGGCAGACGTCATAGAGGCGGTCGAGTCCGAAGTGCTGTTCGTGCGCGGCGATCTGGATGACGCTGTCGGCACTCGTATAAATGATGGGCTTGCCGGTCCGTACATGTTCTTCGCCGAAATTCTCGATCACCTGCGTGCCGGAGGCATGCGCCATGGAGAGGAAGCCGGGAAGACTGCAGCGTTCCTTCAGTGTGCGGAGGAAATCCTCCGGGAAGGCCGGAATGGTATGTGGGAAATAGCCCCACTCGAAGGCCAGCGGAACGCCGGCGATCTCCCAATGACCGGTGATCGTGTCCTTGCCGCGCGAGACTTCAACCGCATGGCCATATTGACCGATGAGTGCCACTTCAGGCAGCGGGTTGCGGCCCGTTGCGCCTTTGGCGGCGAGGCCCAGGCCCAGCGCCGCGAGATTGGGAACATTCAATGCGATGTGATCGCAGATATGCCCCAGGGTGTTCGACCCCTCGTCACCGAAGGACGCCGCATCGGGTGCGCCGCCAATGCCGAAGGAATCGAGAATAAGCAGAAAGGCACGGGCCAGTTCAGACCTCCGGGTTTCAAGCTGCGATGCGCGCCAGAATCACCGGCGTTTCGGGCGGCGCATCGCCCAGAGCATAGGCGTTTTTGACGAGGACGGCAGCCCTCTCGAAAGAAGCCTCGTCGGCGGCATGAATCCAGCAGAGCGGCGTATCAACATCGGCGGCAGTGCTCTTGCCCAGCAATTGCGCCAGTCCGACGCGATGGTCGATCCGGTCGGAGGCAATGCGCCGTCCGCCGCCAAGCTCGATGACGGCAAGGCCCAGTTCGCGGGTGTGGATCGAGGACACCATGCCACTGCCAGCGGCAAACACCGGGCGGATGATCGGTGCCGTGGCGAGATGCTGGCGATGATCGCGGAGAAAGTCCTTCGGCCCGCCGAGCGCTGCCACCATGCGCTCGAAGCGTTCGGCGGCGGCCCCGCTGCCGATCGTGGTCCGGAGGCGCACCTGTGCAGCTTCGTGGTCCGTGTCGATCCCGGCGCTCAGCAGCAATTCGGCGCCCAAGGCCAGGGTGATGTCCATGACCCGGGGTACTGACGCCTTGCCCGCGAGAAACTCACAGGCATGAGCCACCTCAAGCGCATTGCCAGCGCAAGGCGCCAGCGGTTCGTCCATGTCGGTGATGAGAGCCGTCGTTTTCAAACCCGCACCATTCGCAACGGCGACAAGGCTTTCCGCCAGTCCCCTCGCCTCTTCCATCGTCGCCATGAAGGCGCCGGAGCCCATCTTCACGTCGAGCACCAGATGTTCGAGCCCCGCCGCCAGTTTCTTCGAGAGGATCGAGGCCGTGATGAGCGGGATCGACTCAACCGTCGCCGTCACGTCGCGGATGCCGTAAAGGCGCTTGTCGGCGGGGGCAAGATCGGCGGTCTGTCCGATGATGGCGCAGCCTGCCTCACGCGTGACGCGCCGGAACAGGCCGAGATCGGGCTGGGTGACGTAGCCCGGAATGGAATCGAGCTTGTCCAGCGTGCCACCGGTGTGGCCCAGGCCACGGCCGGAAATCATGGGCACATAAAGTCCGCAGGCCGCCAGCATCGGCGCGAGCATGAGGGACAGGTTGTCGCCGATGCCGCCGGACGAATGCTTGTCCACCACCGGTCCCGGCAGATCCCACTTCAGAACGGTGCCGGAATCGCGCATGGCGAGCGTCAGCCCCACGGCCTCCTCGCGGGTCATGCCCTTGAAGAACACGGCCATGGCGAAGGCCGCGACCTGGCCTTCGGAAACGCTGCCGTCCGTCAGCCCGCCGATGAAGTCCTTCACTTCGCCGCGCGAGAGTGCCGCGCCATCGCGCTTCCGGCGGATCACTTCCTGCGGCAGCATGCTCAGGCCTCGCTCAGGAAGCGGGTGATGAGTTTCGTCATGTTCTCGGCAGCCTTGGCGCCTTCGCGCTTCGTTTCCTCATGGCTGGGGGACGCGCCTTCGATCCCGGCCGCGAGATTGGTGATGACCGAAAGCCCCGCCACCTTCAGCCCATAACGGCGCGCCAAGATCGTCTCCGGCACGGTCGACATGCCCACCGCCGTGCCGCCGATGATCTGGAACATGCGGATTTCGGCAGGCGTCTCGAAAGAGGGGCCTGAATACCAGCAATAGACACCCTGATGCAGCGGCACGCCCTCTGCTTCCGCCGCCTTCAGAAATCTGGCGCGCAGGGCCGGATCATAGGCGTCCGTCATCGGCACGAAATTTTCGTCGCCGTGCTGGCCGATCAGCGGGTTCATGCCGGAATAATTGATGTGGTCGGTGATCAGCATGATCGCGCCCGGCCGCATTTCCGGCTTCAGGCTGCCCGCCGCGTTGGTGACGATGAGCGTCTCGATACCTGCAGCTTTCAGCATCTCGATTGCCGGGCGCATGACGCCGGCATTGCCCGTCTCGTAGGGATGCGCACGGCCCGCGAGAACGGCCACCTCCTTGCCGCCGATCTCGCCTGCCACCAACTGTCCGGCGTGACCGGAAATCCTCGGCACCGGAAAGCCGGATAGCTCCGTATACGGAATGACCAGTGGATTCTTCACGGCATCGGCAATCGAGCCGAGGCTCGATCCCAAGATGATCGCGGTCTTCGGCTTCCGGCCGTTCAGGCGCTTTGACAAGTCGTTCATGCGAGGTTCTCCGGCCCGAACGATGATGGCAAAAGCTCGTCGAGCGTGAAGCTGCGGATCAGTTCGCCGGTTTCGGTGCAGCAGTGGATCTTCACATCGCCCTTCGCAAACTCCCTGATCTTCTGGCGGCAACCGCCGCAGGGTGTGCAGAGCGCATCGCCGTTGCCCATCACGGCGACTTCCGTCACCCTTCTGCCGCCGGCCATGATGAGGGCGGAGATGGCGGATGGTTCCGCGCACCAGCCCTGGGGATAGGCGGCGTTCTCGATGTTGCAACCCGCATGGATGCGGCCTTGCTCGTCGCGCATCGCGGCACCCACCAGAAATTTCGAATAGGGCGCGTGGGCTTTCAGCCTCGCAGCCTTCGCGGCGTCGATCAGGTCGCGCATGTCAGCGGTCCTTCGTATAGGGGATACCGGAGGCCCGTGGCGGGATCGACTTGCCGATGAAGCCCGCGAGCAGCACGACAGTCAGCACATAGGGCAGCATGTTGATGAACTGCACGGGGATCTGCACGCCGCCCAGCGAAACGCCCTGCAGGTAGTTGCCCGATGCCTGCAGGAAGCCGAAGAGCAGGCAGGCGAAGAGCGCGCGCCATGGCCGCCAGTTGGCGAAGATCAGGGCTGCAAGCGCCATGAAGCCGCTGCCCGCCGTCATGTCGCGCACGAAGCTCGACGACAGCGATGTGGAGATGAAGGCTCCCGCCAGCCCGCACAGCACGCCGGCGATGATGACCGCGCGGTAGCGCAGGCCCGCGACCGAGATGCCTGCGGTATCGACCGCATGGGGGTTTTCACCCACGGCGCGAAGCCTGAGACCGAAGCGGGTGCGCGACAGGGACCAGGCGGTCAGCACCACGAGGATGATCGCCACATAGGTGATGATCGAATGCGAGAGGAAGACCTTGGCGAGGAAGCCCAGCACCGGAACATCGGCAAGCGCGGCAACGCCTGGAATGTCGAGCGGCAGGAAGCGGCCTTCGGGCGGCAATGATGGTGTGCGGCCGCCTTCCTTGAACCAGGTGTTGCCCAGCACCACGGCAAGCCCCGCCGCCAGCATGTTGATGGCAACGCCCGAGACCACCTGATTGCCGCGCTGATTGATCGAGGCATAGCCGTGGACGAGTGCGAGACCGACTGACACCAGAATGGCGAAGAACAGGCCGATCCATGCCGAGCCATAGACGGCGGAGGCAGACGCCGCGATGAAGGCTGCGGCCAGCATCTTGCCCTCGAGCCCGATGTCGACGATGCCGGAGCGTTCCGACCATAGGCCGGCCAGGGCGGCGAGCACCAGCGGCACCGACATACGAATGGTGGAGGCGAGGATTTCGGCATAGAGGTCCATCGCCTCAGTCCTCCGCCTTGAAGAACAGTGCCGCGAGGGCTGGCCGGAAGGCGTATTCCAGCGCCCCCATGAACAGGATCACCAGGCCCTGGATCACCACGATCATGTCGCGGTTGATGCCGGGCTTCGCGAAGGAGAGTTCGGAGCCCCCCTGGTAGAGCAGACCGAACAGCATGGCGGCGAGCACGATGCCGACGGGATGCGAGCGGCCCATGAGCGCCACCGCGATGCCGACAAAGCCCGCCCCGCCGACGAAGCCCAGCACCAGCCGGTGCTGCACGCCGAGGATTTCATTCACCGCCATCAACCCGGCAAGCGCACCGGAGATTGCCATGGTGATGACGATGATGCGGTCGGGCTTGATGCCGGCATAGACGGCGGCACTCGAATTCGCCCCGAAGGCGCGGATTTCATAGCCAAGCCTGGTGCGCCACAGGAGATACCACACGGCGACGGCGGCGATGATGGCGAGGAACACCGAGAAGTTGAGCGGGCTCGACGCGACACGCACGCCGAAGAAGTCGCGCGCCACTTCGCGGAAGCTCATGATGTAGGCGCCGGTGATCTCGCGGCTCTCGACCGCCATCTTGCCCACCGGGCGGAACCAGTAATTGATGAGATAGCCCACGAGGCTTGCGGCAATGAAGTTGAACATGATCGTGGTGATCACGATGTGGCTGCCGCGCTTGGCCTGCAGAATGCCGGGTATCCAGGCCCAGAAGGCGCCCACCGCCATGGAGGCGAGGATCGCCAGCGGAATGACGATGGGCCACGGCAGGAATTCGAGCCCAAGGCCAACCGCGGTGGCGCCAACGCCTGCCATATAGGCCTGACCCTCGCCGCCGATGTTGAAGAGGCCCGCGTGGAAGGCGACCGCCACGGCGAGCCCCGTGAACACGAAGTTGGTGGCGTAATAGAGCAGATAGCCCCAGCCTTTGAGCGATCCCACGGCGCCGTCGAGCATGATCCACATGGCCTCGAACGGGTTCTCGCCGATGATGACGACGACGAGGCCGGCGACGATCAGCGCCACGGCGAGATTGAGGAGCGGGATCAGCCCGAGATCGACCCATTGAGGGAGTTCACCGCGCTGGCTCATCACGCGGCATCCTTGACAACGCCGGCCATCAGCAGGCCCAGTTCGCGCTCGTCGGCCTCGGGGCCGCGCACGCCCATGATCTTTCCGGCGAACATCACCAGGATGCGGTCCGACAGCGAGCGGATTTCATCGAGCTCGACCGACACCAGCAGGATTGCCTTGCCCTGGTCACGCAAGGCGATGATGCGCTTGTGGATGAATTCGATGGCGCCGATATCGACGCCGCGCGTCGGCTGGCCGACAATCAGCAGGTCGGGATTGCTCAGCATCTCGCGCGCCAGGATGATCTTCTGCTGGTTGCCGCCGGAGAATTTCGCGCTTTTCAGGAAGGGGTCCGGCGGGCGGACGTCGAAGGTTTCCATTTCCGCTTTCGCGCGGGCGATCACCTTGGCGCGGTCGAGGCGGAAGCCGTGCCCCAGGGCTTCGTCGTGGTGCCAGCCCAGTATCATCGACTCGCTGGCGTCGAATTCCTTGATCAGGCCGCGGTGCTGGCGGTCTTCGGGCACATGGGCAATGCCTTCGGCACGCACATGGGCGGGATCACCCATGATGCCGATGTCCTTGCCCTCGAAAATCACCTGCCCGGACGTGGGCTTCACGATGCCGCTGATGACGTCGAGCAGTTCGGACTGGCCATTGCCCGACACGCCGGCGATGCCGACGATCTCGCCCTTGCGCACGGTGAACGACACATTGTCGACGCGCGGCACGCCCTTCTTGTCTTTCCAGGTGAGACCCCTGACATCGAGGATCACCTCGCCCGGATTGGGCTTGCCCTTGTCCACGCTCAATAGAACGTGACGCCCGACCATGGCGTCGGCCAGTTGCTCGACGCTGGTTTTTCTAGTCTCGAAAGTTGCCACCATTTCGCCGCGGCGCATCACCGAGACCCGGTCGGTGATGGCCATGATCTCGCGCAGCTTGTGGGTAATGAGGATGACGGTCTTGCCCTGGTCGCGCAGCGTACCGAGGATGCGGAACAGGTGATCGGCCTCGTCGGGCGTCAGCACGCCGGTCGGCTCGTCGAGGATCAGGGTTTCGGCGCCCTTGAACAGCGCCTTCAGAATTTCGACGCGCTGCTGCAGGCCCACCGGCAATTCGCCGACGAGGGCATCGGGATCGACGTCGAGCTCGTATTCATGCGCCAGCCGCGTCAGTTCGGCGCGCGCCTTGTCGAGGGCCGGCCCGATGAGCGCGCCGTTCTCGGCCCCCAGCACCACGTTCTCGAGCACCGTGAAGGGATCGACCAGCATGAAGTGCTGATGCACCATACCGATGCCCATGGAAATCGCGTCGGACGAGGACTTGATCTTCACCGGCTTGCCCTTGACGCGGATCTCGCCCTTGTCGGCATGATAAAAGCCGAAGAGGATCGACATCAGTGTCGACTTTCCCGCGCCATTCTCGCCGATGATGCCGTGGATCGAGCCTGGCGCGATCGCGAGGTTCACATCCTTGTTGGCGTGAACCGTGCCAAAGCGCTTGTCGATGCCGATGAGTTCGATTGCGGGAATCATAGTTGCCCCGAAATGTCCTCTCCCGCCTGCGGGAGAGGAAGGGACCCATCGCGACAGCGATGGGGAGGTGAGGAAACGCGGAACAGCGAAACTTGACTTCCCCTCACCTTTCCCACGCCTGAAACGGCGCGGGCCCCTGTCCTCTCCCGCCGGAGCGGGAGAGGACGCTAGGGTGAGAGGACGTTTTGCTTACTGCACCGGGCAGGTGTTGTCGGCGGTGTAGTCGTGCACCTTGATGGTGCCGGCGATGATGTCGGCCTTGGCCTTCTCGGCGGCAGCCTTCATCTCGTCCGTCACCAGCGACGCATTGTGCTCGTCCATGGCGTAGCCTACGCCGTCTTCCTTGAGGCCGAGCGCCAGAATGCCGGGCTTGAAGGTTCCTTCCTTGCCGGCCTTCATGACGTTGTACACGGCGACGTCGACGCGCTTCAGCATCGAGGTCAGCACCTTGCCGGGATGGAGATAGTTCTGGTTGGCGTCGACGCCGATCGACAAGGCGCCGCCATCGGCTGCCGCCTGAAGCACGCCGAGGCCGGTGGCACCGGCTGCCGCGTAGATCACGTCGGCGCCTTGAGCCATCTGGCCCTTGGTGATTTCGCCGCCCTTGACCGGATCGTTCCAGGCCGCGCCCGTATCGCCCGTCATGTTCTGGAAGATCGTGGCATCAGCTTTCGCCGCCTTGACACCCTGGGCATAGCCGCAGGCGAACTTGCGGATCAGCGGAATGTCCATGCCGCCCACGAAGCCGACCTTGCCGGACTTCGAGGCCATGGCGGCAAGAATTCCGACGAGATAGGAGCCCTCGTGCTCGTTGAACACGATCGACTGGACGTTCGGGAGATCGACCACCATGTCGACGATGGCGAACTTGAGGTCGGGATATTCCTTGGCGACCTTCTCGAGCGCCGAGGCTTGCGCAAATCCCGCGGCGATGATCGGCGAGTAGCCCTGGTCGGCAAAATTGCGGATCGCCTGCTCGCGCTGGGCTTCGTTGGCGATCTCGAACTCGCCATAGGCGGTGCCGGTTTCGGCCTTGAACTTTTCCGAGCCGTTGTACATCGACTCGTTGAAGGATTTGTCAAATTTGCCGCCGATATCGAAGACGATGGCCGGCTTGTCGTCGGCCGCGAAGGCGGCGGCCGCCGACATGGCGAAGGCCGCAACGGCAGCGAGCAGTGAACGTCGTTTCATTATGATGGTCTCCCTGTGGTTTTCCCTGGCATTCATATCGCAATTAAATCACAACCGTTTTCCGGGCGCGATTACAATCTTTGATCAGGTGATCAAACCACCATGTTGCCGTCACGGTCAAGCCACCCCCGGGCGGCTGCGCTTGAATCCGTGGAACAGGTTTCTCATATGAGGGTTGTAGCTGAGGATGCCGTCACGGGTTCCAGCTGCAATTGCTGCTTCAACGAGGGCAAACACATGTCGCGTCTATCGGTTTTCTCATCGCCTTTGCTGCTCGGTTTCGACGAGCTGGAACGGATGCTCGACCGGGCTTCAAAGACTTCCGGCGATGGCTATCCACCCTACAATATCGAGAAACTTCCGCGCGCCGAGGGTGAGGCAGAGCGCCTGCGCATCACCTTGGCAGTTGCCGGGTTCAGCCGCGACGAGCTGGACGTAACAATCGAGGAGAACCAGCTGGTGATCCGCGGACGCCAGAAGGAAGACGAGGGACGGGCCTACCTGCACCGCGGCATTGCCGCGCGGCAGTTCGCTCGCAGCTTCGTACTTGCGGACGGCATGGAAGTCACCGGCGCCCGGCTCGAAAACGGCTTGCTGGAGCTCAATCTTGAACGGCCTGAACCCCGGCGGATGGTCCGCCGCATCCAGATTGGAGGGTGAGTAGATGATTGACGATTCGAAACAGAAGAAGATCGAGGAATTGACGCCGGAAGAGCTTGCCGTGCTTGGCGAAGGCGCATTGGGATATATCCGCGAGATCGAGATCCGCGAAGCCAAGCGCCTGCTGGGCGGGGAGGCGCGCGTGGCGCCTAACTCCAAGCTGTTTTGCCTGTACAATGCGGATGGCACGCCGGTGTCGATCTCAGGCTCGCGGGAGGCGGCGGTCGGCAGCGCCTTCGAGCATGAATTGATGCCGATGAGCGTGCATTGAATTCGCTGGAATAAGCCCCGCTCTCCCCGGAAGGCGGGGCATTCGCGTTCAGGCGGCGGTCGCGCTCGTCCGCGTTCAGGCGGCGGTTGCGCTGGTCGAGGAGGCGGCGGGTTCCGTCAGGATCGCATAGAGGCCTTCCGCGTCATCGGTGCCGCGCAGCTTCGCCACAACGGCAGGATCGCGCAGCAGCCTTGAAATCTTCGCCAAGGCCTTCAAGTGGTCGGCGCCGGCATGCTCGGGCGCCAGAAGCACGAAGACCAGGTCGACAGGCTGACCATCGACCGAATCGAAATCGACCGCCTTTCCAAGGCGCGCAAACAGCCCGTAGACGCGGCTGAGGGTTGCCACCTTGCCATGCGGAATGGCTATTCCCTGGCCAATTCCGGTCGAGCCCAGCTTCTCGCGCTTCAGCAGTGTCTCGAAAATCAGGCGGTGATCGATGGCGACGCGATTGGCCAGGGCTTGTGACAACTCCACCAGCAACTGCTTCTTGTTCCGGGTCTTGACGTTCGAGAGAACCGACTGCTTGTCGATGATGGCATCAAGTGTCATGCGGAAGATCCCCGTTGTGCGGAGTTGGGGTTCACGTCAGGCCTGCGGCTTGGGATCGACCCAGCCAATGTTGCCGTCGGGACGCCGGTAGACCAGATTGAGACCACCGTGCCCGCCATTGCGGAACAGCAGGAAAGGCGTGCTTGAAATATCGAGTTGCATGACGGCCTCGCCAACCGAAAGTTCCGGCAGGCTGATTCCGGTTTCGGCCACGACCACGGGGTTGAGCCCGGCGGCCTCCGTTTCCTCCTCGGGCGCGGGGCTGATCACGTAGCTTACCGCTTCCGACTGCCGCACCGGCTCGCGGCGCGACTTGTGATGATCCTTCAGGCGGTTCTTGTAGCGGCGCAACTGCTTTTCAAGATGGCTCGCCGCCTGATCGAAGCTCGGATGGGCTTCAGCGGCGCTGCCATGGGCTTGCAGCACCAGGCCGGTGGCCAGATGCACCGCACAATCGGTGTGGAAGCCGCCGCGCTGCTTTTCCACGGTGACGTGGGCATGGACGGTGCCTTCGAAATAGCGCTGCTGGAACTGGCGGAGGCGGTCTTCGACATGTTCGCGCAAGGCGCTGCCGACGTCGAGGTTCTTACCCGTGACTTTGATCTGCATGGTCGTCGCAAATATCCCTGCTTCGCCCTGGCTCTTACACATGGGCGCGTTTGGCTTGATCGTCAACAGGCCTGCCGTCTGAAATGGAACCGCCTCTCAACCGCTTCGCGCCCTTTAGACGGGTGGAGAAGCCCAACACCCGGGCCGGACGAAGCGGGCGGACCCTAGTCGCGCGAGTCCGGCAAGTCAACGCCCTTGGCGGACCTGTACCTTGAGTTCGCGGCGGCGCTGGACGGATGACGGAATATTTAGCGATTCCCGATATTTGGCGACTGTCCGCCGGGCAATTTCGATGCCCGAGGACTTGAGTCTCTCGACAATCGTGTCATCGGAGAGAACGCCCTCTCCTTCCGCGCCGATAAGCTCCTTGATGCGGTGGCGGACGGCCTCCGCCGAATGGGCGTCGCCATCGAGGTCGGAGGAGGCGATAGCGGTGGTAAAGAAATACTTCAGTTCGAAAATGCCGCGCGGCGTGGCCATGTATTTGTTCGAGGTGACGCGGCTGACCGTCGATTCATGCATCTCGATCGCGTCGGCCACCGTCTTCAGGTTCAGGGGCCGCAGATGCTGGACGCCCAGCACCAGGAACGCGTCCTGCTGGCGGACGATTTCGCGCGCCACCTTCAGGATGGTTTTGGCACGCTGGTCGAGGCTCTTCACCAGCCAGGTGGCGTTGGCCTGGCATTCCGAGAGATAGAGCTTGTCCTCCGAGCGCGCGGCGGTGGACGAGACCTTGGCCAGATACTGGTTGTTGATGAGGACGCGCGGCAGCGTCTCGGTGTTGAGCTCGATGGTCCAGGCGCCTTCGGGCGAGGCGCGCACGATCACATCCGGGATGACAGGCTGGACGGGATCGGACCCGAAGGCATGGCCGGGCTTCGGGTTGAGCCCGCGCAGTTCGGCGATCATGTCCTTCAGGTCGTCGATATCGACCCTGCACAGGGTTTTCAGGGCGTTGTAGTCGCGCCGGGCCACCAGTTCGAGATTGTCGACAAGCGTCACCATGGCGGGATCGTAGCGGTCCAGCTCGCGGAGCTGCAGCGACAGGCACTCCTTGAGGTCGCGCGCGAAAACGCCGGCGGGGTCGCATTGCTGCAGCTTGACCAGCACGGCCTCGACGTGGGCAGGCGTGGCGCCAAGGGTTTCCGCCATAGAGGCGACATCGGAGGTGAGGTAGCCTGCCTCATTGAGGGAACCGATCAGATGCTGGCCGATCAGCCGTTCGGCCACGGTTTCGACAGCGAGGTGCAACTGGCCGGTCAGATGTTCGGCGAGCGTCGGAAGCCTGGTCAGCGTCGCGGCGAAGTCCATGTCCTCGGAGTCGAGCGACATGCCGCCGCTGGGCCTGAGCGACGACCAGCCGGAATCGGCAGAGCCCATGGCCGAGCGGTTCTCGGCATCGGCCCGGGCTTCGTGGGTGTAGACATTGTCAAGATCGGTATCGAGCGTCTTCAGCCGCTCCTCGGTTGCGGCACCCGAGCTCAGTTCGCTGACCATGTCGGGCTCGCCGGGCGAAGCCTCGGCCGGCTGCTTCTGGATTTCGCCGCGTTCATCGCGTTCGAGGAGGGGGTTGCGCTCGAGTTCGTTGTCGACGTAGGCCTGCAGTTCCATGTTCGACATCTGCAGCAGCTTGATGGCCTGCTGCAGCTGCGGGGTCATGACCAGGGACTGGCCCTGGCGCAGTTCGAGCCTCTGGCTTATGGCCATGCCGCCCCCTCAAGCCTTGTCAAAGGCTGAAATCGGCGCCAAGATAATAGCGCCGGACATCCGCATTCTGGACGATCTCATCGGGCGCGCCTTCGGTCAGGACATGGCCCTCATGGATGATGAAGGCCCTGTCGATGAGTTCGAGCGTTTCGCGGACGTTGTGATCCGTAACAAGCACCCCGATTCCCCGAGCGGTGAGCTGTCGCACCAGCTTGCGAATATCACTGATCGCAATCGGGTCAATTCCGGCGAAGGGCTCGTCGAGGAGCATGAATTCGGGATCGGCGGCAAGGGCGCGCGCGATTTCAACGCGGCGACGCTCGCCGCCAGAGAGCGCAACAGCCGGCGAATGCCGGAGGTGGGTGATTGAGAACTCATCTAGCAACTCACGCAACTTACTGGCGCGCTTCTGCTTCGAACTCTCTGTCAGTTCGAGCACCGCACGTATGTTTTCCTCCACCGTGAGGCCGCGAAAGATCGAACTCTCCTGCGCCAGATACCCAATCCCCAGTCGCGCCCGCCGGTACATCGGCAGATGGGTGATATCCGTGCCGTCGAGACTGATCTGGCCGCTGTCGGCGGCAATCAGGCCGGTGATCATGTAGAACACCGTCGTCTTGCCGGCGCCATTGGGTCCCAGAAGGCCCACAGCTTCACCGCGCCTGACGGAGAGCGAGACATCGCGCACCACCGGCCGCCGCTTGTAGGATTTACGCAATCCCTCAACGACCAGACCCTGGCGCCCGGGCTCTGCCGGCTCCTGACGGGTGCTCGCCTTGTGCGGAATCTGTGCCCGCCGGGGAGCGTTCCTCGGTGCCTGCTTTGCCATCGTCACGTCTTCATCACGCGCCAAGTGAATGTCCACCCAATAGGTTTAATTTTCGATAAGGAGCCGTCACTTCGGCAGGAAGCTGCCTTTCACGCGGCCGCCCTTCATCTCGATCCGGTCGGTGTTGAGGTCGGCATGAAGCTCGGGGCCGGTCAGCACCGTCGCACCCTGAACGAGCTTCACGTTGCCGCCGACCACCAGGGTATTGGCCTGGGGATTGAACTTGGCCCAGTCGCCGGTGATCGTCTCTTTCGGCGTGACGATGGTGACGTTGCCCTTGGCGTCGAGATCGGTAGCATCCGTCTTGGTCGTGCCGTCGGGCTGCTTCACTTCGGCATAGAGCACGGTGAGGAGATCCGACTTCAGCGTCGTGTCGCCGCGCTTGGCATCGACCTTGCCGCGGAAGATCGCCTTCTTGTCGGCATCGAGAATTTCCATCTCGTTGGCCTCGATGTTGACAGGTGGCGGCGGCGCGGCGGGCTTGGCGGCCTTCTTGGTGCCCGCGGTCTCGGCAGCCTCAGGCTTCTTGGCGGGCGTTTCCGCGGCGGTGGCGCCCGTTACCGTGAGAAGTGCGGCTGCGGCGGCAGCCAATACCAGGCGATGCATCATGGACCAGGGTCTCCCTTTGCGGTTTCGGCGCCGAAACGTGCCTTGACGCCATTCAAGAACAGAATTCGGGCCCCGTCATCGGTTATTTCCATGCCGTTGGCCTTGATGGTGCCGTCGCCGAAGGTGACGTCGACGGGGACACCCGAGGTCAGCTTCTTCTCCTCGACCACCACATGGGCCTTGTCCATGAGAGCGGTGAAGCGGTCCTTCTGGACAATGACGACATTGCCCTGAAGGTCGAGTTCTTTCACCTTGGTGTTGTAGGCGCCCGTCCTGGCGGTGATGGTGTATTCCGCCCCCGAGGCACGCCGGAACTGGCCTTCGACGGTTTCGAGGTGCACGAGCGTCGGGTTCCGCGAATCCTGCCAGCCCTTCACGGCCTTCACCTGATAGGGCTGATTCTCGCGGTCGATGCCGTTGACGGTCGACGTCGTGGCGGTGATCTGGTCGGGATTGTCGACTGGCGGGGCTGGCGGCTCGCCCGGCAGGAGCAGCGCGAAGAGACCGGCCTGAAACAGAAACAGCCCCACGAAGCCTGCGCCCACGAGCACCGCCAGCCAGCTCAGGAGCCGGGAGAGGCTGGCCCAGCGCAGGGCCCTGCCGGCAGCGCTGTCAGTGGGCGAAGACATCTTCCTCCGCCCAGCCTGCAAGGTCGAGGGCGGCGCGCACCGGCACGAAATCGAAGCAGGCCCTGGCGATCCCGGCGCGGTCCTCGCGGGCCAGCATCTGGTCGAGCCTCGACTTCAATTCGTGGAGGTAGAGCACGTCCTGCGCGGCATATTGCTTTTGCGCGTCACTCAGCACATGGGCGCCCCAGTCGGAGCTCTGCTGCTGCTTGTTCAACTCGATCCCCAGGAGTTCCTTGATCAAATCCTTGAGGCCGTGACGATCAGTATAGGTGCGGGTGAGCTTCGAGGCGATCTTGGTGCAGTAGAGGGGATAGGTATCGATGCCCAGATATTGCTTGATCACCGCCACGTCGAAGCGCGCGTAGTGGAAGATCTTGGTAACGGCCGGGTTTGCCATCAGCGCCTTCAGGTTGGGCGCGTCATAGTTGGCGCGGTCGAGCTGGACGAGATGGGCGTTGCCGTCGCCCGAGGAAAGCTGCACGACGCAAAGCTTGTCGCGCCGGGGAATGAGGCCAAGGGTTTCCGAATCGACGGCGACGGATGCGCCGAAGTCCAGTCCGGCGGGCAGGTCGCCCTTGTAAAGCTTGATGGCCATCAGGGTTCCGCTGCTGAACGATGTCTGTAGGATGGTGCCCTGAAGAGGACTCGAACCTCCACGATGTTACTCGCTAGTACCTGAAACTAGTGCGTCTACCAATTCCGCCATCAGGGCATTCCGGGGCGTCTCTTAGAGACGCTTCCATGATGTGTCAACCGCAGTCCTGAGGGCCAGTTGCGGCGGATGTAGGGCGGAACGAAGCGCCATTCGCGTTGCGTCGTCTTCGCCCTTTGCATCGCGGCCAGCGCGGCGCTAAAAGGCGCGGGTCCCTCAATCATCCCAGGTGCAGCACGTGCTCGTTCAGCCTTCCGACAGAATCATCACCATCATCGGCGGCTCGGGTTTTGTCGGGAGGCATGTCGTACGTGCCTTGGCAAGGCGTGGCTACCGCATCAGGGTCGCCTGCCGGAGGCCCGATCTTGCGGGCCACCTGCAGCCCCTCGGCAACACCGGGCAGATCATGAACGTGCAGGCCAACGTGCGCTACCCCGCCTCGCTGGCCGCTGCCTGCGAGGGCGCCTATGCCGTCATCAACCTGACGGGCGTCCTCTTTTCCGGCGGTGCCCAGAGCTTCGATGCGGTGCATGCCTTCGGGGCGGAGGCCAGCGCCAAGGCTGCAAAGGCCGCCAGGGCGCGGATGTTCATCCAGATGTCGGCGATCGGTGCCGATGAGAAATCTTCAGCCGAATACGCGCGCTCGAAGGCCGAGGGCGAAAGACGGGCGCGCGCGGCATTCCCCGGCGCCATCATCATCCGCCCGTCGATCGTGTTCGGCCCGGAAGACAGTTTCTTCAACCGCTTCGCGGCGCTGAGCCGCTTTACACCGGCGCTGCCGCTGATCGGCGGGGGGATGACGAAATTCGCGCCGGTTTTCGTGGGCGATGTCGCGGAAGCCATTGCGAGGCTGATCGACCGCGGCGAGGCGGACGGCAAGACCTATGAGCTTGGCGGGCCGGAAAATCTCAGCTTCAGGGCGTTGATGCAGTTCACGCTCGACACCATCGGGCGCACGCGGCTGCTCGTTCCCGTGCCGTGGGGGATCGCCAAGGTCCAGGCGCTGATCCTCGGGATGCTGCCGGGCCGGCTTCTGACCACCGATCAGGTGGAACTGCTGAAGACCGACAATGTGGTGAGCGAGCAGGCACGGCGCGAAGGCCGCACGCTCGAGGGCCTCGGCATTGCGGCGTCTGGCATCGAGGGCATCGTTCCGGGCTATCTCTACCGCTTCCGCAAGGCGGGTCAGTTCACGGCGCCCAGCGGCATTCCCGAGTAGATCAGGCCGAGAAGCAGAATGCCCAGCAAGATGCGGTAGACCGCGAAGGGCAGGAAGCTCATGTAGCGCACCATTTTCATCAGCAGGGTGATGGTGCCAAGGGCCACGAAGAAGGTGAGAATGGCGGTCAGCATCACGCTGAAGGAGATCGTCTCGCCAGAGGCCACCGCATCGCCCAGCTTCAATACGCCCGCACCCGCAATCGCCGGAATGCCGAGCAGGAAGGCGAAACGGGCCGCTTCGGGCCGCTCGAAGCCGAGCGCGCGCGCCGCCGTCATGGTGATGCCGGAGCGGCTGGTGCCGGGAATGATGGCAATCGCCTGGGCGATGCCGATGATGAGTGCCGGCATCAGCGACATGTCGGACATGCGCCTGGTCGTCAGGCCATACCGGTCGCAGATATAGAGCAGAGCGCCGAAGATGATGGCGTTCCAGGCGATGATCTGGGGCATGGTGCGCACCGCGTCCATGAAGCCGATCTTGTCGAGGAACACGCCGAAGGCGACGGCCGGGATGGTGCCCACCACGATCAGCAGGGCAAGCCGCCCCCAGGCGGTGACGCGGCCCCGCAGCAGGTCCAGTCCGCCGATCGTCAGGTTCACGCAGTCGCGCCAGAAATAGACGACCACCGCCAGGAAGGACCCCATATGGACCATCACATCGGTGAGCAGGCCCTGGTCGGGCCAGCCTGTCAGCGCGGGAACCAGCAGCAGATGACCAGATGACGAGATCGGCAGGAATTCGGTGATGCCCTGGATGAGTGCCAGAACGACGATCTGGAGTATCAGCATGAGATCTTCACTTGGGGTTCCCCATTGGGCCGGACTCGGAATTGCTTGCCGCTTCGGCGAACGCGTTTTATACGCCCATTCGATCAGGGGCAATTGCGGCGAAACGATCCCCAAGGCCGTGTTGACAGCGTCAGGGTTAATTCTTCTCTAATGCCAAGTCTCATTCATTTCACGCTCGACCCTTTCAGCCGGCGCATGCGCCTGGCGCTGGGGGAATATGGCGTTCATGCGGATCTGATCGACGAGGCGCCGTGGGAGCCCTCGGCGGACATCTTCGAAATCAATCCCGCCGGGACGCTGCCGGTCTATCTCGAGGACAGCACGTCTCCCATTTGCGGCGTCGAGGCGATCGGCGAATTCCTGGAAGAGACCAAGGCCGAGCGCGCGACACTCATCCCGGGCGATGCCTTCGAGCGTGCCGAAGTGCGAAGGCTGGTGGGCTGGTTCGACACCAAGTTCTATGCCGAGGTTTCGGAACCGGTGATCACCGAGAAGGTGATCCGCCGCTTTCTGCCGCGCGAGGCGGGCGGCGGCGGCATGGACACCACGCGGGTGCGCAACGCCATGGTGCGGCTGCGCGAGCACCTCGACTATATCGGCCATCTGGTCGATCGCCGCACCTGGCTGGCGGGCGACCAGCTGTCGCTGGCCGATCTCGCGGCGGCTGCGCATGTTTCGGCGGTCGATTATTTCGGAGATATTCCGTGGGCCGAGTATCCGGCCGCGAAATCATGGTACCAGCGCATGAAATCGCGCCCCTCCTTCAGGCCGCTGCTCGCCGACACGGTGCGCGGCATGGCGCCGGGTGCCCATTATGCGGACCTCGACTTCTGAGCGTCATGAATCTCGCCCAGCGCATCAGGGAGCGGGCAGCGGCAGAAGGGTTTAGCGATACGCGGATCGCGCGCCTTGCAGATGATCCTGCTCTTGCCGAGCGGCTCCGCAGCTTCATTGCAGAGAAGCGCCACGGTTCGATGGAGTGGATGGCGGAAACCGAAGACCGGCGGAAAAGTCCGCTGGCCATGTGGCCCGATGCAAAATCGGCGATCATTCTGGCGATGAACTACGGTCCTGACATGGACCCGCTCGAGCGGCTTCGCGACCGGCAGTCGGGCGTCATTTCGGTCTATGCGCTCAACCGCGACTATCATGACATCGTCAAGGGCCGGCTGAAGCAGATCGCGCAATGGCTGGCCCACGAGACGAAGGCCGATGTGAAGGTGTTCGTCGATACCGCACCCCTTATGGAGAAGCCGCTGGCGCAGAAGGCGGGGCTTGGCTGGCAGGGCAGGCACACGAATCTGGTGTCACGCGAGCTGGGCTCGTGGTTCTTCATCGGCACCATCTTGACCACCGCCGCGCTCGAGGCGGACGAGCCCGAGACCGATCATTGCGGCTCATGCCGCGCCTGCCTCGACATCTGCCCGACATCAGCCTTTCCCGCACCCTATCAGCTCGATGCGCGGCGCTGCATTTCCTATCTCACCATCGAGCACAAGGGCCATATCGATCACGAATTCCGCAGAGCGATGGGAAACCGCATCTATGGCTGCGACGATTGCCTTGCCGTGTGCCCGTGGAACAAGTTCGCTGCAGAAGCCTCGGAAGCGAAGCTCAAGGCACGCGATGACTTGCGCGCGCCGCCATTGAACCGGTTGCTGTTGCTCGACGATGCCTCTTTCCGCGCGCTGTTCGCAGGTTCCCCCGTCAAGCGCACGGGTCGCGACCGCTTCATCCGCAATGTGCTGATCGCGGCGGGAAACAGCGGTGACGCCACGCTTCTGCCGAGCATCGAGAAGCTGCTTGGCGATCCTTCCCCCCTGGTGCGGGCGATGGCGGTATGGGCGCTGTCGCAACTGGCGCCCGGACAGCGGTTCGGCGAATTGCGCGGCTTCCATCTGGCAAACGAAACGGATGAGGACGTGCGCCGCGAATGGGAGACTGCATGAACCACTTGCTGTGTTTCGGTCTCGGCTTCTCGGCAAGAATTCTTGCGGCACGGCTTGCCGCGAAGGGCTGGAAGATATCAGCCACCAGCCGCAGCGCTGCAGGTGCTGCCGCAATAGCCGCCCGCGGCTATGAAGGCCTTGTCTTCGACGGCACGGTGCCGCTTCCTGACGATGCATTCGACGGCGTCACGCATGCCGTGGTGTCCGCACCGCCCGGAGCGGATGGCGATCCTGTGCTGCGCCAGCATGCAAGGGACTTTGCGCATCGCGCCGCCCAGTTCCGCTGGGTTTCCTATCTCTCGACCACCGGCGTCTATGGCGATCATGGCGGCGGCCTCGTCACCGAGGATACGCCGCTGACACCCAACACCGAACGCGGCTACAAGCGGTTGCAGGCCGAGACGCAATGGCTCGACCTGTGGCGCGAGCACGGGCTTCCCGTTCACATCTTCCGGCTTGCCGGGATCTACGGGCCGGGACGGAACCAGCTTCTGTCTCTTCTCGAGGGAACGGCGAAACGCGTCATCAAGCCGGGGCAGGTTTTCAGCCGCATCCATGTGGACGATATCGCCACCATCCTGGAAGCTTCGATTGCAAAGCCCAATCCGGGCCGCGCCTATAATGTCTGCGATGATGAAGCAGCACCGCCGCAGGATGTCGTCGCCTTCGGCGCCAAACTGCTGGGCCTTCCCATACCGCCCGATACGCCATTCGACGACGCGGACCTGTCGCCGATGGCGCGCAGCTTCTATGCCGATTCAAAACGGGTTTCGAATGCGCGGTTGAAGCAGGAACTGGGTGTTGCCCTCGCCTACCCTTCCTATCGCGAAGGCCTCAGCGCCATCGCCGAGGCGCTCAGACGGTAACGCCGTCGGCGCGTTCGGCGAGCCTGAGGGCTGTTTCGCGGAGCAGTGCCAGATGCGTGGGAGACGACAGGCGGTGATCGCCATCCTTGATCAGCGTCAGCGTCACGTCTGCCCCACTTATGGCGTTGAAGACCTTCACGCCATGGGCGGGCGGGACATCCGGGTCGATGTCGCCTTGCAGGATTCTCACCGGGCAGTCGCAGGCGATGCCTTGCTTCAGCATCAGGTGTTTCTCGCCATCGGTGATCAGCCGCGCGGTGATGGGATAGGGCTCGCCATAATCAGACGGGCGAAGATAGACGCCCTTTTCCGCCAGTTCCGCTTTCACGTGATCGGGGAAGACGTCCCACATCAGATCCGCCGTCATGTCGGTGGCGGGTGCCAACAGCACCAGGCCGGCGATGCGCTTTGCCGCTCGCGGGTCGCGCTGCAAAGCGCGATAGAGCAGCATGGCAATCCAGCCGCCCATGCTCGATCCGATGATGATCCTCTTGCCGGCGGCCTTCTTCGTGAACATATGGAGCGCCTGGTTCAGCCATCCGGAAATCGTGCCGTCGACGAAGAACCCGCCCGAGGCGCCGTGGCCGGAATAGTCGAAGCGGAAGGACGAGCGCCTGGTATCGCGCGCCAGCGCGGCCAGCGCCTCGGCCTTGGAGCCCGTCATGTCGGACTTGAAGCCGCCGAGCCAGAACAGGCCGCAACGGCCGAAATCCTCGCCGCCATCCTCGCGGTAGGCAATCTCGGTGCCATCGGGCGCGGTTTCGAACTTGATGCTGGTCATGGCGGCCTCCTAGCAGGGGCCGCGATTCCCGGAAAGCGCCGGAAAACGACCAATTTTGCGTCTATACTGGCAGAAAGACAGGATAGCCCGTAACGACATGAACATTCAGACCTTGCCGACCCAGGCCGAAATCGCGGCCGTTCTGGGACTGGACGCCAGGAGCCGGCGCCGGGCGTGGATCAGGCGCGCGATATGGCTTGCGGTTCTGGCCGCAACGCTTGCCGGCGCCGTGTGGTGGTACACCCAGGCGCAGGGGCAGACTGCCGCCGTCACCTATCAGACCGCGCCGGCCGAGCGCCAGATGCTGGTCGTCAAGGTGCAGGCAACCGGCAATGTCGAGCCGACGACCCAGGTCGATGTGTCGAGCGAGCGCTCGGGCGTCATCCGCAGCGTGAACGTGAAGAACAACTCGATCGTCAGGCAGGGCGACGTGCTGGCGGAGCTTGATGCCGACCGGCTGAATGCGGAGCTTGCCCGCGTCAGGGCGACCCTCGCCGCGGCGGAAGCGCGGCGTGCGGATGCGCAGGCCACACTGAAGGAACGGCAGGTGGCGCTGGCCCGCGCCGAACGCCTGAGCAAGCAGGGCATTTCATCGGGGCAGGACCTCGACACCGCGCGCGCCGGGCTGGCGCGTGCCGAAGCAGGCGTGATGGCGGCGGAGGCTGACATCGCCGTGGTGAAGGCCGAACTCGTCATGCAGGAAACCGACATCACCAAGATGCGCATCCTGTCGCCCGTCAACGGCATCGTGCTGAAGCGCGCGGCGGAACCGGGGCAAACGGTCGCTTCCTCGCTGCAGGCGCCGGTGCTGTTCACGCTGGCCGAGGATCTGGCCCGGATGCAGCTGGAAGCCGACGTGGACGAGGCCGATATCGGTGCGGTGAAGACCGGGCAAAAGGCCAGCTTCACGGTCGATGCCTATCCCGGCACAAGCTTTCCGGCGGTGATCGACACGATCGAGTATTCGCCGAACATCACCGAGAACGTCGTCACCTATACGGCGATCCTCACCGTCGACAACAGCGGGCTGCTGCTGCGGCCCGGCATGACGGCGACCGCCCAGATCGTGACGCAGGAGACGCCCGATGCGCTGGCGGTGCCGAATTCCGCATTGCGCTACCAGCCGCCACGGGAACCAGCATCGCAGGGCTTCAGCATCACCAGCGTGTTCATGCCGCGCATGCCGCGGTTCGAGCGCTCCACCAGCGGCGCCGCCGATGGTGAGCGCACGATCTATGTGCTGGAAAACGGCGCGCCGAAGCCGGTGACCGTCAGGACCGGCGTCAGCGACGGGAAGCTGACCGAGATCGTCTCCGGCGATCTCAAACCGGGTGACCAGGTCATCACCTCGTCACGGCAGGCGCCAAAGTGAGCATGGCGCCGCTCATCGCATTCTCGAACATCCAGCGCCATTATGGCGAAGGCGGCGGGCTGGTGCGCGCGCTGGCGGGCGTCGACCTCGTCATCGACAGGGGCGAGTTCATCGCCATCATGGGTCCGTCGGGGTCGGGAAAGTCGACGGCGATGAACATCATCGGCTGCCTCGACCGGCCGACCTCCGGCAGCTTCAAATTCTCCGGCCTCGAAGTGACCGGCCTATCGCGCGACGAGCGGGCGTTGCTGAGACGGAATTATCTCGGCTTCGTGTTCCAGGGCTTCAACCTGCTGAACCGCACGACGGCGATCGAGAATGTCGAGCTGCCGCTGATCTATCGCGGCAGCCCGAAGCGCGAGCGGCGCGAGCGCGCGGTGAGGGCGCTGCATCAGGTGGGGCTCGAAGGCCGCGAGCATCATACGCCGGGCGAACTCTCGGGCGGCCAGCAGCAGCGCGTGGCGATCGCGCGGGCGATCGTCACCGATCCGCTGATCCTGCTCGCCGACGAGCCGACCGGCAATCTCGATACCGCGCGCAGCCACGAGATCATGCAACTGCTCAACCGGCTCAACGAGGAGAACGGCATCACCGTCGTCATGGTGACGCACGAGATGGAGATGGCGGCCTATGCGCATCGCGCGATCCGCTTCATCGATGGCGCGATCGCCAGCGACGAGACAAGGATTGCCGCCTGATGCTGTGGGAAACCGTCAAGCTGGCGCTGACCTCGATCCGCCGCAACGTGCTGCGCTCGATCCTCACCCTGCTCGGCATCGTCATCGGCGTTGCCGCCGTCATTGCCATGGTGACGATCGGCAGCGGCGCCTCGCAGAAGGTGCAGGAAAATCTCGCCAAGCTCGGCAGCAACATGCTGATCGCGAGGCCGGGGCAGAGCACCTTCGGGCCGGGTGGCACGACGAATGATTCCCGCTCGTTCGACGAGCGCGACATTGCCGCCCTCAAGGGCGAGCTGACCGGGGTGCGCGGCATTGCCCCTTCGGCGCAGAAATCCGCCAAGGTCGTCTATGGCGCGCTGAACTACGACACGACGGTGACCGGCTCCACGGCCGACTTCTTCACCGTGCAGGACTGGACGCTGGCCGACGGCCGGGTGTTCACCGAGGGCGAGGAACGGTCTGGGACATCGGTCTGCGTCATCGGCTCGACCATCCGCACCGAGCTTTATGGCACGGATGACCCGCTGGGCGAGCGCCTGCGCATCGGCAATTTCGGCTGCGAGGTGATCGGCCTGCTCGAAAGCAAGGGGCAATCGGCCTTCGGCAGCGACCAGGACAGTACCGTCATCATCCCTCTGCGCACCTATCACCGGAGGCTGGCCGGCAATACGCGCATTTCGTCCATCAACATCTCGGTGGCGGAGGCCGCGGACATTCCACGCGTGCAGCGCGATGCGGAAGACGTGCTGCGCGAACGCCGCCGCGTGGCGCCGGGCGAGGAAGACAATTTCACGGTGCGCGACATGACGCAGATCGCCAACACCATGGCATCGACCACCACGATCCTCACCGGGCTGCTGGGTGCGGTCGCCGCCGTGTCGCTGCTCGTCGGCGGCATCGGCATCATGAACATCATGCTGGTGTCGGTGACCGAGCGCACGCGCGAGATCGGCATCAGGCTGGCGATCGGCGCGCTGGAGCGGCAGGTGCTGACGCAGTTCCTCGTCGAGTCGATCGTGCTCGCCCTGTTCGGCGGCATCCTCGGGATTCTCACCGGGCTGGGGCTTGCAGCACTTGCGGCCATGCTGATGGGTGTCCCCTTCACCGCCGACCCGCGCATCATCGCGGCGGCCTTCCTCGTCTCGGCGGCGATCGGCGTGGTGTTCGGCTTCTTTCCGGCACGGCGCGCCGCACGCCTCGACCCGATCGAGGCGCTCAGGCGCGAGTGAGGCGAGCTTCGCGGAATCGCTGCCCCCTACCCTGTCAGAGAGCGGGCCCATCGCGGCAATGACGAAGGAGAGAAAATGGAGGGGATGCCCCTGCCATGGCTTCAGCCCTTGCGGCCGTCGAAAGATGGTGGGTGGTGTGATGGGCCGAAGCCACGGATAGAGACGCAGCGATTTGTGCCGGGGCCAGATTCTTCGCGATGGACTGTAGAGCCATCCCTAGCCATTGAAGGCGCTTGGGTCCTATTGCCCAAGGGTCCTGACCGAAGCTCCCGGGGGGTGGAGGTGCTGTCATTCCTCCACCCCGCAGGCGCTGCCTGCTCATCCGGTCAATGCGAGACGCTGTGCACATTGTCCCCTCCTGTCCGGTTGAACTGTGGAGGAATGTATTCCAATATTGGGAGAAAAGTCAAGGAATATTTTCAGCATTGGAAGGAAGCGGGGCCCCGGCCTGCGCCGGGGTGACGGTTGGGGAGATATCAAAAGGTTTCGTCACCCCCGCGAAGGCGGGGGCCCAGCTTTCAACGGGCGCGCGTGCTGACAAATGGGTCGCCGGAACGAGTCCGGCGATGACAGGATGGAGGTAACGATGAAGATGCTATTGCGGGCTGACTTCAGCCCTGCTGCAGTTGCTGCAGGAATTCGACCGTCGGGTAGGAGTCGGCGGGCCAGCCCATCTTGATCTGGACGTCCTTTACGGCGGCACGCGTGGCGCGGCCCATCTTGCCGTCGACTTCGCCGACGTCGTAGCCCTTGCTGACGAGGATCTGTTGAAGCTCCTTGATCTGGTTGTAGTCGAGGGCGTTCACCGCAGCGCGGCCCGGCGATACCTGGTCGGCGCCGGCGATGCGGGTGGCGAGATAGGCGGCCGTCGTCGAATAGACGAGCGACTCGTTCCACAGGAGATAGGCCTTGGTAAAATTGTCATAGGCGAGGAAGGCGGGGCCATCCTTGCCCATGGGCAGCAACAGCGAGGCCTGGAAATTGTCGGCCTTGAGCTTGCCTTTTGCCGCCTTCACACCCCACTTGGCCCACTGGCTCCTCGGATGCTGGATGGCGATGTCCGCCTGGTCCCACGGCAGGTCGGCTGGCACCTTTACTTCTTGCAGCCACGGCTGGTTCGCCTGCCAGCCGTGCTTGATGAGCAGGGCCGCGCCAGAGGCCATGGCATCGGGGATCGAGCGGCGGAGATTGCGGTGGCCGTCGCCGTCGAAATCGATGGCGGTTTCGTTGTATTCCTTGGGCATGAACTGGGTGTGGCCAATCTCGCCCGCCCAAGCGCCCTTCATGTCTTCGAGTTCGAGGTCGGCCTGATCGTAAAGCCGCAGGGCGCCGAGCAGCTGTTCGCGGAACTTCTCCGAGCGGCGGCAATCCCAGGCCAGCGTCGCAATCGAGGGGATGGTCGGGAAATCTCCCATGAAGCCGCCGAAATCGGTTTCGAGCGCCCAGAAGGCGATCAGCACCGGGCCCGGCACGCCATAGCGCTGCTCGATCTCATCCCACAGGCCCTTGTGCTTGGCGACAAGGGCGCGGCCGGTCTTGATGCGGTTCGCGGTGACCATTCGGGCCTGGAAGTCGAGGAAGCTTTGGGAAAAAACGCTCTGGGCGCGGTCCTTCTTGATGATGCCGGGCTGGTATTCGACGCCCTCAAGTGCCGAAAGCCCGCGTGCTCCGATGCCAGCGGCGGCGGCTTCCTGCGCGAAGGCCTTGAGGAAGCCGTTGAAGCCCTTGGCGGAGTCTCCACAGGTTGCGGCTTCGGCTGCGCCGCCGATCGCAAGCGTGGCGGCCAGCGCCGAGGCCGCAAGGCTGAATTTCCGCATGTCGTCTGTCTCCCGATTCGATTGGTTGCCGGAGCATGGCGCTACGGACTGTCTTGGTCAAATTCATGACCGCGGCCCATACCGGCCGGATGCGCGGCCCCGCCGTTCTTGCCACATGGTTAAAGCCTTGCTAGCAAGCCATGCTGTTTCCGCAACTGTCTCCCTCGATGGTATGACCCTGCATCCATGAGCGTTGCCCACCCCGTATCGATCGATGACATGCTCGTTCTGGCCGCCGCCGGCGACAGAACGGCGTTTCGCGCCCTTTATGCGAAGGCGGGGCCGAAGCTCTATGCCATCTGCCTTCGCATGATGCGGACGAGAGACCAGGCGGACGACGTGTTTCAGGAAGCCTTCGTGAAAGTGTGGGAGCGATCCTGGCAGTTCGACCCTGAAAAGGGCGAGGCCATGGCCTGGCTTGCCACAGTGACGCGGCACTGCGCGCTGGACCGGCTGCGGCGGACGCCGAAGAACCACATTGGGATCGACGGCGCCGTGACCGCCGAGATCGATGCGGACTGGGCCTCCTTCCAGCCCGACCACATGGCGGCCCGCGGGCTTCATCATTGCCTTGGCCAGTTGCGCGACGAACACCGCCATGCCGTGGTGCTGGCCTATGTGCATGGGTTCACCCATGAGGAACTGGCAGAACGGATGGAAAAACCGCTCGGCACCATCAAGAGCTGGGTGAAGCGCGGGCTGGAACAGTTGAAGGACTGCATGGACAAATGACCGATGACGAACGCGCCCGTGCCTATGTGATGGGATTGCTCGATGCGGAAAGCCGCGAGGCTTGCCGCCGCCGCGCCGTCGAGGATCAGGCCTTCGCTGCGCTTGTGGAAGGCTGGGAGGGACGGCTTTCGCCGCTTGCCGCAGCTGGCGAAGCGGCCATGCCGGACGGGCTTCTGGAGAAGATCGAGGCGAGTATCACGGCCAGCGGCATCGAGATTCCGGGAACGGTGACGATGCGGGCGGGGAGCGGCGAATGGACCGAGGTTTCACCGGGCCTCAGCATCAAGATCATGAACCGGATCGAGGCTGCAAACCGCCAGACCTTCATGGCCTGGCTGCAGCCGGGTGCGGAATATGCCGATCACGATCATGACCAGGACGAGGAAATCTACATGATCGAGGGCGACCTGATCATTGGCGAAGTGGTATTGAAGGCGGGCGATTTCCACGTCGCCCGCGCCGGCCGGCACCATCCCGTGCACCGCACGGCGACGGGATGCCTGTGCCTCATCTCACAGGCGCTCTCGCCGGTCTGACACGGGGCCACAGGTTCAGTTGGTGAGATAGACCGTCTCACGGTCGCCGCAGCGCTTGTAAGGTGCGGCGGCTTCGGTTTCGGCTTCCGGCTGGGCGAGGGGCGCGGTCTCGGTCATCGCCGAATGCGGAAGCACAGTCACCGTGCCTTCGGGTTCCGGGAGCGCCAGTTCCGGCGTTACCGTCAGCATCGGTTCATCGGCCAGGGCGCTGCCCGCAAGCAGTGCCGTAAAGGCGGCGGCGGCAATCATCACATGTCTCATCTCGCGTTCTCCCGGTTCTGATCGTTAACGGGAGGTTAACGCAAATCCCGGAATGGTGCAGCAGAAAATCAGGCCATGGTTGAGAGCGCGGCGCGGAGGCGGATGACGCGCGGATCGTCCAGCACGGCGGTGCGCCCCGCCAGAACGGCGGAGGACTTCAGGATCACGCCGTCATCGAGGATTTTCAGGCTGTTGGCGGCAAGGGTCGAGCCCGTGGTGGTAATGTCGACGATGATTTCGGCGATGCCTGCGGCGGGTGCGCCCTCGGTGGCCCCTAAGCTTTCGACGATGCGGTAGCCGGTGACGCCCTTTTCCGCGAAGAAGCGCCGCGTGAGGTTATGGTATTTGGTGGCGACGCGGAGGCGGCGGCCGTGGCGCTCGTAGAAGCTTTCGGCGATCTCGTCGAGATCGGTCATGGTGGCGACATCGAGCCAGCATTCGGGAACGGCGACGACGACATCGGCCGGGCCAAAGCCTAACCGCACCAGCACGTCGCAGGCCTTGTCGTCTGCTGAGATCTTCTCGCGCAGCAGGTCTTCGCCGGTGACGCCGAGGTCGATCTTTCCGTCGCGCAGGTTCTGGGCGATTTCGGAGGCCGAGAGGAAGGCGACTTCGACGTTCTCGATGCCCTTCAGCACGCCGCGATAGCCGCGGTCGGCGCCCAGGCGCTCGATCGAAAAGCCGGCCTTGGCCAGCAGCTCGGCGGCGGCTTCCATCAGGCGGCCCTTGGAGGGGATGGCGATGGTGATCGTGCTCATGCCAGAACCGCCTTCAGCCGGTCGGTGTGGATGGCGCAGCCCACGGCGGAGACGGGCCGGGCCGAGCCCATGTCGGAGAGGAGATTGTCGTAGCGGCCGCCGCCTGCCACCGCGATGCTCCCCAGCGGTGTGTCCGCCTCGATCTGGAAGGTGAAGCCGGTATAGTATTCGAGGTCGCGCCCGAAGCCCGCCGCGAAGTGGAAGCGGCGGGGGTTGAGGCCAAGCTCTTCCATCTCGAACAGGCGCTTCGAGAAATAGTCGCGGGCCGCGGCATAGCGGGTGCCGCCATTGATGGTCTTCAGTTCGGCATCGATCGATGACGCATCGCCCGTGATGGCGAGATAGGCGTTGATGGTGTCGGCCTTGGCGCGGTCCAGCGGCGTTTCGCGGCGGTCGGCGGCCTTCTCCTCGAGGCGTGCAGCGATCTCGGTCACATCGCGGCCGCCGACGAAGGGCAGCTTGCGGGTGTCGAGCTCGGCTTCAACGAGCGCCAGCGCATTGCCATCGTTGATACGGTCGACCAGCGCCGAGATGGACGTGCGGCGCGAAGCACGGGCCGCGCAGAAGCTTTCGAGCAATTCGCGGAAGGCGTGGGGCCGCCAGAAATGATGCTGCAGCCGGCGGCGCCAGCGTTCCGGCATGTCGGTATCGGCCAGCAGGCCCGCGAAGAGGCCGAGATCGCCGAAGGTGACGCGGAACCTCGTGAGGCCTGCGGCTTCGAGCGCGCTGATCGTCAGCTTCAGCACGCGCGCTTCTGCCGCGATTGCCTCCTTCGCGCCGAACCATTCGATCCCTGCCTGGGTGAATTCCTGCGGGCTCAGCAGTTCATCGGGAAAGCGGAAGGCTGGGCCCAGGTAGCAGTAGCGCTTCTCGGCTTGCGGGTTGGCCGCGTGGCTCAGGTGATAGCGGCAGGCGGGAACCGTGAGGTCGGGGCGCAGGCACATCTCGGCGCCGGATGGATCGGTGAACACGAAGGTCCGTGCACGGATGTCTTCACCGGAGCGTTCGAGGAAGATGTCGGCCGGCTGGATGATGTCGGGCGCGATCTGGTCGAAGCCCGCGCGCTCGAACACCGCCATGATGGCGGCGTTCTGCCGTTCCAGCGCCTCGCGCTCGGTGCGGGATTTACCGGGCATGGGTGACGAAATTGAAAGAAACCGTCACCCCCGCGAAAGCGGGGGCCCAGCTTTGATGGAAGAAGCGGGGTCCCCGCCTTCGCGGGGATGACAGAATAAGGGATGTCACTGCGCCAAGGCCTTCTTCACCGCGGCGACAAACTCCGGGCCGGAGTCGGGGGCCATCACCTGCGCAAGACGCTGCGAGGCATATTCCTCGCGCGAGCTGATCTGGGTTGCCAATTCGCTGCCCAGGCGGAGGTCCTTGATCTGGACTTGGCTGAGCGCGAGTTCGTCACCGCCCTGAATGATCACCAAGGGCGCGCCCCGCTTGTCGGCATATTTCATCTGCGCCTTCATGCCGGCGGTGCCGACATACATTTCGGCGCGGATGCCGGCGGCACGCAGTTCCTGCACCATGCGCCAGTAATCGCCCTGCCGATCCTTGTCCATGACGAGCACGACGACGGGTGCGAGCGTGGCGGATTCTTCCGCCTTGCCGACAAGCTTCAGCGCCGAATAGAGCCGCGACACGCCGATGGAGAAGCCCGTCGCTGGAACCTGCTGCCCGGTGAAGCGCGCGACGAGATCGTCATAGCGCCCACCACCGCCGACGGAGCCGAAGCGGACGGGCTTGCCATCTTCATCCATGGTGGGAATAAGCAGTTCGCATTCGAAAACGGGGCCGGTGTAGTATTCGAGGCCACGCACTACAGAAGGGTCGACCTTGATGCGGTCTGGCCCGTAACCTGCAACATCAAAGATTGTCTGCATCGCCGACAGTTCAGTCAGGCCTTCACTGAACTTGGTGTTCGCCCTGAAAGCTGCAGCGCTATCATCAGCCCTCAACGCATCGATAGGATTCTCAAGCAGAACCATTACGCGATCAATTTGAGATTGAACGAGTTCGGCACCTTTAGTGAAGTCGCCACTCTCATCTTTGCGTCCAGTACCGAGGAGCAATCGCACACCTGAAGGACCTAGCTTATCAAGCTTGTCCATCGCACGAAGGACGATGAGGCGGCGAGTAGTATTCTCGTCACCATCAAGGCCGATGACCTCCAATGCGCCATCAAGAACCTTCCGGTTATTGACCTTCATCACATACTGCCCGCGCTCCAGCCGCAGCGCTTCCATCGTGTCCGCTGCCATCATGCAGACTTCGGCGTCGGCTGCGGGGCTGGCGCTTCCCACCGTATCGGCGTCGAACTGCATGAACTGGCGGTAGCGGCCGGGGCCGGGTTTTTCGTTGCGGAAGACCCAGCCCTGACGATAGCTGCGATAGGGCGTCGGGATCTTCTGGCTGTTCTCGGCCACGTATCTGGCGAGCGGCGCGGTCAGGTCATAGCGCAGGCTCAGCCATTGCTCGTCGTCGTCCTGGAAGGAGAAGACGCCGGCGTTGGGGCGGTCCTGATCGGGGAGGAATTTTCCCAGCGCGTCGGTATATTCGATGAAGGGCTGTTCGACCGGCTCGAAGCCATAGGATTCATAGACGCGCTCGATCTTCGCCAGCATCTGGCGGATGCCGCGGATCTCGTCCGGGCCGATATCGCGGAAACCCTTGGCGACGCGCGCCTTCGGGCGGTGGGGCTTGTTCATTCTTGCACTCGCATCCCTGCGCCTCATCCTGTCCGAAAAGTCTGCAACTTTTCGGGATGATGCGGAATTTGCGAGGCTTCTAGAGGATGGAGGCGGATGGGGCAACACGCGTCTCTGGGGGAGTTGGATTCCCGTGCCGGGAACCACCCTCATCCGGCGTTTCACGCCACCTTCTCCCGCCACGGGCGGGAGAAGGGAAATCAGGATGTGCCTTCTCCTGCCACGGGTGGGAGAAGGGAAGTTATGCGCCTTCTCCCGTCGAAGATGGGAGAAGGTGGCCGACAGGGCGGATGAGGGCTCTTACTTGTCGCGGTACACCGTCTGGAACTGCTCGCCCAGGCCGTCGATCCCCAGTCGCATCGTGTCGCCGGGCTTCAGGTAGCGCGGCGGCTTCATGCCCATGCCGACGCCGGGGGGCGTGCCGGTGGTGATGATGTCGCCCGGCATCAGGGTGAAGAATTCCGAGAGATAGGCGACGATATACTGAACGCCATAGACCATGGTGGCGGTGGTGCCGTTCTGCACGCGCTTGCCGTTCAGCTCCAGCCACATGCCGAGCTTCTGCGGGTCCTTCACTTCATCCGCCGTCACCATCCACGGGCCGATGGGGCCGAAAGTGTCGTAGCACTTGCCCTTGGTCCACTGGCCGGACCGCTCGATCTGGAAGGCGCGCTCGGAGAGGTCGTTCACCACGCAGTAGCCGGCCACGTGGGCCATCGCGTCCTTCCTCTTGATGTTTTTCGCCTTGGTGCCGATGACGACGCCCAGCTCCACTTCCCAGTCCGACTTCTTGGACTTCGGCGGAATCGTCACGTCATCGTTCGGGCCGACGATGCAGCTGGTGTGCTTCGTGAAAATGATGGGCTCGGGCGGCACGGTGAGGCCGGATTCGGCGGCATGGTCGGAATAGTTGAGGCCGATCGCCACGAACTTCTGCGGGTTGGCGACGCAGGCGCCGATCCGCGGGTTGCCGCGCACGGCGGGCAACGACTCCGGCTTGATCTTGCGGAGGCGGGCCAGACTTTTCGGGCTAAGAGTTTCGCCGTTGATGTCCGGAATGATGCTCGACAGGTCGCGGATCTTGCCGTCATCGCCCATCAGGCCCGGCTTTTCCTTGCCCACCGGGCCGTAACGCAGAAGTTTCATGGTGCCTCCCCATTGTATGAAAGCGCCGACTCGTGCCAGCGCGGTTTGTATCCTTGCGCCAAAATGGCCGCGATCGAGGGACAAGTCAAAAGCCTTCCGTGCGGGCGAGGTTTGCGCGGAATGCTTTCCACATATCCCGCGAAGGACCAGCGCAGGAGATGTGAGCCCCGGATGGCGAAGGCGGCGCCGTCGATCTCGACCATCGCGCCATCGGGCTCGGCCCCCACCCGGATGCCTCCGGCATCCACCCTCCCCGCTTCGCGAGGAGGGATGCGCTCGGCGTGGAGCTGGCGGTCGAAATCATCGACCTTGCGATCTCCCAGAAAGGCCCTGGCCTCCTTCCGCCGGCAGAAGAAGCAGGGGCGGTGGCCGGCGGCGAGTGCGGTCACCTCATCGAGGAAGAAGAGCGAGGTGTAGCCCTGCCCCATCGGCTCGTGGTGCTGGCCCTTCCAGTGCAGGTCGCAAGCGATCCAGTGATGGCTGGCCCAGCGGCGGTTGCCGAGGGTGCGATCATCGCGATGGAATTTTCCGCCGCGGTTTCCCATCATCGTGCCGCGTTCGGGCGTGGCGTGGATTTGCCCCCAGGGGTCGACGCGGTTCTGGAGGCTCACTTGCGCGACGGCGGATTTTCGCTGCAGCCCGCGGCGCCGAAGGGATTCTTCGTGTCGCAGGAGGCGGCGCGGCGGATGTCGCTGGTCATCGCATGGGGGCGCTCGCCGCACATCACCTGTGCGAGGCGTTTCTTCTTTTTCCACACCTCGACGCCGGCATCGTCTCCCAGGCCGAAGACGCGGTAGGTGTAATCGCCATTGGCGAAGCGCAGCGACCAGACATAGATGTTCTTGTCGAAGGCATGGGCGAAGGCGAGAAGCTTCTTCCCGTCGCGCCGGTTTTCCGGGAATACAAGTTCCGTTTTGCCGGTGGTGCCATAGCGGTATTGCAGCGACTGGTAGCCGCCCGCCGCATCGTCCCTCACGGCGCAGAGTTCGATGGTGTGGGACTGGTCTTTCGCGAGGCAGGAGAAGAGTGTTGCCTCGTCATTGCCGCAGGCGAGGGCGGGAGTGGAGAAGATCAGCAGAAATGCCGCCATCATCCCTCTCCGCGAAGCGGGGAGGGCGGCGAGCAAAGCGAGCGGGTGGGGGCCGATCCCCGCGTTCGGGCCCCATCCGTCCGCTGCGCGTCCACCTTCCCCAGCCTTGCTTCGCAAGGCCGAGGAAGGATGATTGTCAGCCAACAATAATGACGTGCATGTTCTTCGGGCCATGGGCGGGTCTCACGATGGTTTGCTCGATGTCGCCGGTGCGGGAGGGGCCGGAAATCATGTTGACGCTGCGCGGCATCACGCCTTGGCCCATGACGCTCCGCAGTTTGGTCCAGGCGTCTTCATAGCTGGCGAAGATGTTCGAGGCTTCGAGAACCACGATGTGAACTTCCGGAAGAAAGTTCAGCGTCGTCGGGTTATCCTGCCCGGAGATCTGGATGATGGTGCCGGATTCGGCCACGCCCGCGAAGGCGCGGGTGATGGAGGCGCGGTCGGTATCCACCGCACGGCCCGTCACAACTTCCAAAGTGCCGCGATGCCAGGGGAGCTTCGCCAGCACGGGATCGGCACCCCGCCGCACGTGCGCCGGCAGGTTCGACTGGCGGAGGTAGTCCGCCACCGCATGCGGCACGTCGTTGATATCGTCCAGCACCTCGACCGAACCGCCGACGCTTTCCATCATCTCGGTGAAGACGCGGAGGCGATGCGCCTCATCGCCGATGCCGCGTTCGGGGATCAGGTTGCGGCGGTGCTGGGCCAGATGCGCATCGACCACCGCGTTGCGGGTGTGCTCGTCGCCCTTCGAGACTTTCGTGCGGATGCGGGCGAGCATGGCGTCGCGGCTCGTCATTTGCGGCGCTCCTTCCACTGCTGCTGGAAGGTTTTCCCTTGAGGCGCGGGGAAATCCCGGTTCTGCGTCCAGCCCGAGGCGAGCGGCACGCGCGACAGCCGCCCCTTGCCGTGGCCCTGATTGGTGAGGACGCGGGCGGCGAGGCCCGTTGCGAAATGATAGAGCTTTGGGCGCCGGGCGAAGAAGGCCCATGCCTTGAGGCCCCAGCGGATGGCGGCCGGCTGCAGGTGCCGCTCGAATTCCTTCTCGCGCCAGTGCCGCAGCATCTTGGGCAATGGAATGCGCATGGGGCAGACTTCCTCGCAGCGGCCGCAGAAAGTGGACGCGTTGGGAAGGTGGCGCGCGTTCTCGATACCGACGAGGGCGGGCGTGACGACAGAGCCGATGGGACCGGGATAGACCCAGCCATAGGCATGGCCGCCGACCGCCTGATAGACCGGGCAATGGTTGAGGCAGGCGCCGCAGCGGATGCAGCGGAGCATGTCCTGAAACTCGGTGCCCAAGACATTGGAGCGGCCATTGTCGAGGATGACGACGTGATATTCCTCCGGCCCATCGGGATCGCCCTCGCGCTTCGGGCCGGTCGACAGTGTTGTATAGTTCGAGAAATCCTGTCCCGTGGCGGAGCGCGCCAGCACGCGGAGGATGGTGGCGGCGTCTTCGAGAGTCGGCACGATCTTTTCAATCGACGCGATGACGATGTGGACCTTCGGCAGGATCTGCGTGAGGTCGCCGTTGCCTTCGTTGGTCACGATGATCGAGGTGCCGGTTTCGGCGACGAGGAAATTGGCGCCGGTGACGCCGACATCGGCGGCGAAATATTTCTGCCGCAGCACGGTGCGGGCTTCTTCCACAAGTGCGGGGATTTCGGTGAGGTCGCGGTTGGGATCGAGATGGGTGTGGGCTTTCCGGAAGTCGGCTTCGACCTGATCGCGCGTCAGGTGCACGGCGGGCGCGATGATGTGGCTGGGGCGTTCGTTGCGGAGCTGGATCAGGTATTCGCCGAGATCGGTCTCCACCGGCGTGATGCCGTTGGCTTCGAGATGATGGTTCAGCTCGATCTCTTCCGAGATCATCGACTTGCCCTTGGTGACGATCTTCGCATTGACGCGCTGGCAAATGCCGAGAATCTGGGCGCGGGCCTCATCGGCATCTGCCGCCCAATGCACATGGCCGCCCGCCGCCTGAACTTTCGCCTCGTAGCGCTCGAGATAGATATCGAGATAGTCCAGCACGTGGTTCTTGATGTCGCGCGACTGGTCGCGGAGCTGGTCAAACTCGGGCAGCGCTTCGCGGGCCTTGGTGCGCTTGTAGATGAAGCGCGGGCCGGTTTCGGTCATCGCGAATTGCAGCGGCTTGTCGGCCAGCGCGCGGGTGACGTTTTCCTTGAAGGTGACGGTGGAGCCTTCCATCATTCGGCCTCCCCGATCGCAGGCGTCGCACGATCGCCCGCCAGCACCTCGGCGATGTGGCGGACCTGCACGGGCGAGCCTTCGCGCTTCAGCTTTCCGGCCATGTTCATGAGGCAGCCGAGATCACCGGCGATCAGCGTGTCGGCACCCGTTGCGTGAATGTGCTTCAGCTTCTTCTCCAGCATCTTGTCGGAGATATCGGGGTACTTGACGCAGAAGGTGCCGCCGAAGCCGCAGCAGACGTCGGCATCGGTCATCTCGCGGAGGCTGACGCCTGCAACCGAAGCCAGCAGCGTGCGCGGTTCCGCCCTGATGCCCAGTTCGCGCAGGCCCGAGCAGGAATCATGATAGGTGGCCTTCGCTGGAAAAGCGGCATCGACCTTTTCCACCTTCATGACGCGGGTGAGGAAGGAGACGAGCTCATGCGTGCGTTCCGAGAGCTCGACCGCCGCCTGATGGTCGACCGAACCTTCCTCGAAGAGTTCAGGATAATGCTTGATGATCATGCCGCCGCAGGAGCCGGACGGCGCCACCACATGGTCGAAGCCCCTGAAGGCGGCGATGACGTTGCGGGCAAGGGCGATGGCGTCTGCCTTGTCGCCGGAATTATAGGCGGGCTGGCCGCAGCAGGTCTGGGCTTCGGGCACTTCAACCGTGCAGCCGGCATCCTCCAGAAGCTTCACCGCGGCAAAGCCGACCGAGGGCCGCATCATATCGACGAGGCAGGTGACGAACAAACCGACGCGTGGGGAAGTCTCGGGCATGTAACCTCAGGAAACGGGGGCCAGCCGCGTTTTGCCAGCCCCCGGGTTAGCCCGCAAGACGTATTGCTGCTACATCTTGGTCTTGAGGTATGCGAGCAGGTCTGCCCGCTCGTCTTCCTTCTTGAGGCCGGGGAACACCATCTTGGTCTTCGGTATCATGGCCTTGGGGTTTTCGATGTATTGAAGGAACAGGGCATCGTCCCATACCGGATGGGTCTTGGCGAATTCCAGCATGGCTTCGGAATACTTGTAATCCGCCACCGATGCGACGGGACGCCCGATCACGCCCTTGAGGTGCGGGCCGACCCGGTTGGTCTCGGCGTCCACCACATGGCAGGCCTTGCACTTGTTGAAAATCTTCTCGCCCTTGGCGGCATCGCCATCAGCCAGGGCCGCGCCGGACATGGCGGCCAGAAGGGCAAGTGCGAGGGTCAGCGACTTCTTCATTTTTAACTCCCGGATCTTCCGTTGCATTGCAGTTCAATGCGGCGCTATTTCTATAACCTTAAACGCTACTGTGCACGAAAAAGATCAAGACACCGCCTTATGCTCAAAATGCCTATACCAGACGCAGACGCAATTGGCAGAAGGGCCGAGATTGCCGCTGCACTTCGCCGCATCGTGCCCGGCGAGGGCGTGATCGAAGCCCCCGTCGAGATGCGGGCCTATGAGACGGACGGATTGACCGCCTACCGGCAGTTGCCACTGGTCGTGGTGCTGCCGGAGACGACCGCGCAGGTATCGGACATTCTGAGATATGCCAACGATCATGCCATCAAGGTGGTTCCGCGCGGGGCGGGCACCTCGCTGTCCGGCGGCGCGCTGCCGCTGGCCGACGGCATCCTGCTCGGCATGGCCAAGTTCAACCGCGTGCTCGAAATCGACTATGCCAACCGCTGCGCCGTGGTGCAGCCGGGCGTCACCAATCTCGCCATCACCAAAGCCGTGGAGCACAGGGGCTTCTATTATGCGCCGGACCCATCCTCCCAGATCGCCTGTACGATCGGCGGCAATGTGGCAGAAAATTCGGGCGGCGTTCACTGCCTGAAATACGGCCTCACCGCCAATAATGTGCTGGGGATCGAGATGGTGCTGGTGACGGGGAAAGTGATCCGGCTGGGCGGCAAGCACCTCGATTCCGAAGGTTATGATCTGCTGGGATTGATGACGGGCTCCGAAGGGCTGCTCGGCGTCGTCACCGAGGTTACCGTCCGCATCCTGCAGAAGCCCGAAACAGCGCGCGCCGTGCTGGTCGGCTTCTCCACCAGCGAGGATGCCGGGACATGCGTGGCCGACATCATCTCGGCCGGGATCATTCCGGGCGGCATGGAGATGATGGACCGCCCCGCCATCCACGCGGCTGAGGAATTCGTGCATGCGGATTACCCGCTCGAGGCGCAAGCGCTGCTGATCGTCGAGCTTGACGGTCCGCAGGTCGAGGTCGATCACCTGATCACCCGGGTTTCCGAAATCGCCACCGCGAACCGCTCGACAACGCTCCGTGTCTCGACGTCGGAAGCCGAGCGCCTGCTGTTCTGGGCGGGGCGCAAGGCGGCATTCCCAGCGGTGGGCCGGATTTCGCCCGACTATCTCTGCATGGATGGCACGATCCCGCGAAAGCGCCTGCCGGAAGTGTTGCGCGGCATGAGCGAGCTTTCGGTGAAGCATGGCCTTCGCGTCGCCAATGTGTTTCATGCGGGCGACGGCAATCTTCATCCGCTGATCCTGTTTGATGCCAATGATGCGGACCAGCTGGAACGGGCCGAACAGTTCGGCGCCGACATCCTGCGGCTTTGCGTGAAAGTGGGCGGCGTGCTGACGGGCGAGCATGGCGTCGGCATCGAGAAGCGCGACCTGATGCCCGAGATGTTCTCGGAAACGGATCTGAACCAGCAGATGCGCGTCAAATGCGCCTTCGACGATCAGGGCCTGCTCAATCCCGGCAAGGTGTTCCCGACGCTGCACCGCTGCGCCGAGCTTGGGCGCATGCATGTCCGGAACGGGCAGTTGCCTTTCGCCGACATTCCGAGATTCTGATGAGCGGGATCGCAAGGCCCACCTCGGAGACGGAGCTTGCCGAGATCATCGCCAGCGCCACGGGTCCCTTCGAGATCATCGGCACGGGCACCAAGCGCGGGCTGGGCCGCCCGGTTCAGGCAGCGGCAACGCTCGACATGACGGCCTTCTCGAATCTCGCCATCTATGAACCCGAAGAACTGATCCTCGAAACGGGGCCGGGTGCGAGGCTTGCCGATATCGGGACGATGATCGAAGCCAAAGGCCAGCAACTGGCCTTCGAACCGCCGGATTATTCGAAGCTGCTGGGCGCTGCCCACAGCGGCACCATCGGCGGGCTTGTCTCCTGCAATCTCTCCGGACCGCGGCGGCTGAAGGCAGGTGCGGCGCGCGATCATGTGATGGGCATTCGAGGCGTGAGCGGGCGCGGCGAGGTGTTCAAGGCGGGTGCGCGCGTCGTCAAGAACGTGACGGGCTATGATTTGCCGAAGCTGATGACGGGCTCCTACGGCACGCTGGCGGCGCTCACCTCCATCATCCTCAAGGTGCTGCCCAGACCCGAGACCGAAGAGACCGTCGTCCTCACCGGGCTGGATGACATGCAGGCCGTCCACATGATGAGCCTTGCCATGCAGTCGTCCTGCGAGGTGTCGGGGGCGGCCTATGTGCCGGGGGAGGCCGTCTATCTCAGGCTCGAAGGTATTGCGCCCTCGGTTGCCTATCGCCGCGATGCGCTGGCCAGGCAGCTCGCAACGCCGATCCAGGTTCTGGCGGCGAAAAGCTCGATGGCGAAATGGCGGGCGATCCGCGATTGCGAGATGTTTGTGGGTAATCAAGAACGGCCGGTGTGGAAACTCTCCGTCACGCCATCCGATGCGCCAGGCATCGTTGCGACACTCCGGATGCAGGTCGATTGCCGCTATTATTTCGACTGGGCTGGCGGCCTGATCTGGATCGAGGTTCCGCCCGCAGATGATGCTTCCGCCGCGCTGATCCGGGGAGCGGTGAAGACCGGCTCCGCGACCCTGATCCGGGCGTCGGACGCCGTTCGCACCACGCTGGAGGTTTTCCAGCCGCAGGAGGCTGCACTGGCCGCACTCTCCGCCCGGGTGAAGACCTCCTTCGACCCGAACCATCTCTTCAATCCCGGCCGCATGTATCGAGGCGTGTGATGCAGACAACTTTCACGCCCGAACAGCTCGAAGTGCCGCGCATCGCGGAAGCCAACACGATTCTCCGCAAATGCGTGCATTGCGGCTTCTGCACCGCGACGTGCCCTACCTATGTGCTGCTGGGCGACGAACTCGATTCTCCACGCGGGCGCATCTACCTCATCAAGAACATGCTGGAGAGCGGCGAGCCCGCGACCGAGCAGACCGTGAAGCATCTCGACCGCTGCCTCTCGTGCCTCGCCTGCATGACGACGTGTCCCTCGGGCGTCAACTACATGCACCTGATCGACGAGGCGCGCGCGCATGTGGAGGAAACCTACACGCGGCCCTTGCCCGAACGGCTGCTGCGCAACGTGCTGGCCTATACGATGCCACGGCCTGTGCTGTTTCGCCTGTCACTGATCGCGGCGAAGATCGGTTCGCCGCTGGCGCCGATTGCAAAGTCATTCGGCATGAACCGAATCGCTGCACTCCTGAGCCTTGTGCCGAAAGAGATGCCGGCGCCGGAGCGTTTCGGCGCCCCCGGCACTTACCCTGCAACGGGTGAGAAGAAGGGTCGCGTGGCGCTGCTGATGGGTTGCGTTCAAAGCGTGCTCGACCCCGGCATCAATGCCGCGACGCTCAGGCTCCTGAACCGTCTCGGCTACGAGGTCGTCGTTTCGGGCGAGGAAGCCTGCTGCGGCTCGCTCACCCACCATATGGGAAAAGAAGCCGATGCACTGGGCCGTGCCAAGCGCTCCATCGACCAGTGGACGAAGGCCAATGTCGATGCCGTCATCATCACGGCCTCGGGCTGCGGCACGACGATCAAGGATTACGGCCACATGCTGCGGCTCGATCCGGCCTATGCGGAGAAGGCTCAAGCCATCAGCGCCAAGGCCAGGGATGTGACGGAATTCCTGCTGGGCGAGAACCTTCCGCAAGCCCGGAACAGCCTCCGCCTCGCCTATCATTCCGCCTGCTCGATGCAGCATGGGCAGAAGCTCAAGACCGAACCGCAAAGCCTGCTCCGCCGGGCGGGCTTCGAGGTGATGGAGGTGCCTGAAGGCCATCTCTGCTGCGGGTCCGCCGGCACCTACAACATCCTGCAGCCCGAGATCGCCACAAGGCTCCGCGACCGGAAGGTGGCGAACATCGAGTCGCTCAGCCCCCAGGCCATCGCCACCGGCAATATCGGCTGCATCACGCAGATCGCGATGGGGACCAGCATTCCGATCCTTCACACCATCGAGCTTCTCGACTGGGCCTATGGCGGGCCAAGGCCCCCAAAGCTCGAAGGGATTGCCTGACCGCATGGCGAAATCTCCCAAGGGTATCGAGGTCGTCCCGAAGGTCAGCCGCGAGGCATCGCGCGTGCTGACAGGGGATGCGCTGCGCTTCGTGGCCGAACTGCACCGCGCGGCCGTGGCGGATCGTGCAAGGATCACGTCCCTTCGTGCGGCGCACCAAGCCTTGTTCGACAAGGGCGCGCTGCCGGACTTCAGGCCTGAAACGTCTGCTATCCGCGATGGCGAGTGGAAGGCGGCGGCCCTCCCGCGCGATCTTCTCGACCAGCGCGCCGGAATTGTGGCGGCACCTTCACGCAAGGAACTTCTTGCGGCGCTGAACAGCGGCGCCAAAATCTGCCTCGCCGATTTCGCCGATTTCACCTCACCGAGCTGGAACAACCTGATCGACGGCCAGGTCAACCTCATGGACCGCTGGACCAGCGCCATGGAACACATCGATCCATCGACGAAGAAGCGCGTGTCGCTTTCGCAGCGGCTTGCCACGCTGATGGTGCGGCCACGCGGGCTCGACCAGGACGAGCCCCGCCTGAAGGTCGACGGGAAGCCCGTGGCGGCAGCACTGTTCGATGCGGGCCTCTACCTGTTCCACAATGCCAAGGTCGCGCTCGCCAAGGCATCGGGCCCCTATCTTTGCCTTCCCCGCATCACGTCGCAGACCGAGGCGCGGGCATGGAACGACATCCTCGTCCATGCAGAAAGCCTCCTTGGCCTTCCTGCAGGCTCCATCCGCGTCACAGTGACGATCGACGATCTCTGCGCTGCCTTCGAGATGGACGAGATCGCCTACGAGCTTCGCAATCATATTGCCGGGCTTTCGGCTGGCGGAATGAATTATGCTTTTTCCTCAATCCGGAACCTTGGTGCGCAGAAGACGCGGATCGCTGCCGATGATGGCAGCCACGGCACCGCCCTTGCGGGCCTGCTGATCCGCACCGCGCATCGCCGGGGCATGATTGCCATGGCAGCGATGGCGCGCAGCGACGTGAAGCCTGCGGCAGAAGACGCAGTACGCCAGGGCTTCGACGGGCAGTGGACCGCGCATCCCGATCAGGTTGCCGGAGCATTAAAAATCTTCAACGACGACATGCCGACGCCGAACCAGACCTACGTGACGCGCGACGACGCCGTGTCAAGACAGAAGGACCTGCTTCTTCATCATGAAGGCGTGAAGGCAGAAGCGGTTTTTCGCGGCAACATCCGCGTCGCGCTGATCGGTATTGAAGGCTGGATCAGCGGGCGCGGCACGGTGCTGGTCGACGGCATCATGGAAGATCGGGCCAGCATCGAATTCCGCCGCGCGCAGCTGTGGCAGTGGCTGCGCCATGGCGTGACGCTCGACAGCGGCGTGAAGCTGAAACCGACGGTCTTCGAGGCGTGCCTTGCCGAAGCGCTGAAGCAGGAAAAATCTGCTGACGGCCATTTCAAGGAGGCGGCGGCGCTGCTGAAATCGCTGTGCCTTGCGAAGGAGTTCGTGGCGGATTTCACGCCGCTTGCCATGCGCAAACTCATATGAGCCTTGCCGCACCCGTCCTGCACCAGCGCTCGGTTGGCAGCGTTCTTCTCACCATGGATTCATCCGGCCTTCGGCGCATGCGCGAGGACGGCGCGGCCAAGGTGCGCCTTCCGCAAGGTTCGCATGAGGCAATCCTCATCAACACCGGCGGCGGGCTGGCGGGCGGCGATGCCTTCATGTTCGAGATCGCGGCGGAAGCGGGAGCGAACCTCACCGTCACCACGCAGGCGGCAGAGCGCGTCTACCGCTCGCTCGGGCCTGCAGCGCGGGTTGACGTGAGCCTCAGGGCGGAAGCCGGCTCCTCGCTCTGCTGGCTGCCGCAGGAAACGATCCTGTTCGATGGCGCATCGCTGTCGCGCAGCATTGCGGTGGAACTCGCCGCCGATGCCCGCTTCCTTGCGGTCGAAAGCATCATCCTCGGCCGCGAGGCGATGGGCGAGACGATTTCGAGTGCGAGGCTTTGCGACCGCTGGCGGGTGCGCCGCGATGGCCGGCTCATCTTCGCGGATGATGTGGCCTTCGATGGCCTTCCTCCCGCAACGCCCGCCACGCTGGGACAGGCCCGCGCCTTCGCCACCATTCTGCTCGTTGCTGACGAAACCGGAGCCCTGATCGAAAGGCTGCGCGGGGTCATCGGCGATGCCGGAAGCGCCAGCGCCTGGTCTGGCAAGCTCGTTGCAAGGCTTGGCGCACGAGATGGCTTTGAGTTGAGAAAGGCGCTGATTCCGGCACTTACTTTGCTGGCAAAGGATGCTTCGCTGCCCAAAACCTGGTCATTCTGAGGAAAATTCATGCAACTGACACCGCGCGAGAAGGACAAGCTCCTCGTCGCCATGGCGGCCATCGTCGCGAGGCGGCGGCTGGAGCGGGGCGTCAAGCTCAACCATCCGGAGGCGATCGCACTGATCACCGACTATGTGGTCGAGGGCGCGCGCGATGGCGCATCGGTGGCCGATCTCATGGAGAAGGCGGCCCACGTCATCACGCGTAGCCAGGTGATGGAGGGGATCGCCGAGATGATCCACGATGTGCAGGTCGAGGCCACATTCCCCGATGGCACGAAGCTCGTCACCGTACATCATCCGATCCGGTGAATGACGATGAGCTTCGAGAATATATTCATCCCTCCTCGCCTTGCGGGGAGGGTGGCAGTTGCGCAAGCAACTGACGGGTGGGGTCCGTCAGGCAGCAGGACCCCATCCGTCCGCTTCGCGTCCACCTTCCCCACTTCGTGGAGAAGGAAAAACCTCAGGAGTCGTGCATGATCCCCGGCGAAATCATCACTGAAGCTGGCGACATCGAGTTGAACGTGGGCGCGGCCCGCGTCACGCTTGAGGTTGCCAATACCGGCGACCGGCCCATCCAGGTCGGCTCGCATTATCATTTCTTCGAGACCAACGAGGCGCTGCGTTTCGACCGTGCACAGGCGCGGGGCATGCGGCTCGACATCGCGGCGGGCACCGCTGTCCGCTTCGAGCCCGGCCAGCGCCGCGAGGTGACGCTCGTTCCCTATGGCGGACTTCGCCGCGTCTACGGGTTCCAGCAGAAGATCATGGGAGCGCTCTGAGATGGCCCGCATTTCCCGCGCCACCTATGCCGCGATGTATGGCCCCACGGTGGGCGACCGCGTGCGGCTGGCTGATACGGAACTTTTCATCGAAGTGGAAAAGGACCTCACAGTCTTCGGCGAGGAGGTGAAGTTCGGCGGCGGCAAGGTGATCCGCGACGGCATGGGCCAATCGCAGATGAGCCGTGCGGCGGGCGCGCTCGACACGGTCATCACCAATGCACTGATCGTCGATCACAGCGGCATCACCAAGGCGGACGTCGGCCTGAAGGACGGCCGCATCGCCGGGATCGGCAAGGCCGGCAACCCCGACACGCAATCGGGCGTCACCCTCATCATCGGGCCGTCGACCGAGATCATCGCCGGCGAAGGCAAGATCCTGACTGCCGGCGGCATCGACTGCCACATCCATTTCATTGCGCCCCAGCAGCTTGAAGAGGCGCTGTTCTCCGGCATCACCACCATGCTGGGCGGCGGCACGGGGCCGGCGCATGGCACGCTTGCCACCACCTGCACCGGCGCATGGCACACGATGCGGATGATCGAGGCGGCGGATGCCTTCCCGATGAACCTCGGATTCATGGGCAAGGGCAATGCCTCGCTGCCGCAGGCGCTGGAGGAAATCATTCTCGCGGGCGCCTGCGGCCTCAAGCTGCATGAGGACTGGGGCACGACGCCCGCGGCCATCGACAATTGCCTGAGCGTTGCGGACGCGCATGACGTGCAGGTGGCGATCCATACCGACACGCTGAATGAATCGGGCTTTGTGGAAGAGACCATCGCCGCCTTCAAGGGCCGCACCATCCACACCTTCCACACCGAAGGTGCGGGCGGCGGGCACGCGCCGGACATCATCAAGGTGGCGGGGCTCGCCAACGTGCTGCCCTCCTCCACCAACCCGACAAGGCCCTACACCATCAACACGGTGGCCGAGCATCTCGACATGCTGATGGTCTGCCATCACCTCAGCCCCCGCATCCCCGAAGACATCGCATTCGCCGAAAGCCGCATCCGCAAGGAGACGATCGCGGCGGAAGACATTTTGCATGACCTGGGCGCCATTTCGATGATCTCGTCCGACAGCCAGGCGATGGGGCGGGTGGGCGAAGTCATCATCCGCTGCTGGCAGACGGCGCACAAGATGAAGCTGCAGCGCGGTTCGCTTCCGGGCGATGGCGCGGCCGACAATGCCCGCGTCAAGCGCTACATTGCGAAATACACGATCAACCCGGCGATTGCACAGGGGATCGCGCATGAGGTAGGCTCGATCGAGGCGGGCAAGCGCGCCGATCTCGTGTTGTGGTCGCCGGCCTTCTTCGGCGTGAAGCCCGAGATGGTGCTGCTGGGCGGCTCGATTGCGGCGGCACCGATGGGCGATCCCAATGCCTCGATCCCGACGCCGCAGCCGGTGCATTACCGCCCGATGTTCGCAAGCTTCGGCAAGCTGCTGACGAATTCCTCCGTCACCTTCGTGAGCCAGGCCTCGCTCGATCATGGGCTGGAGAAAAGGCTCGGCGTGGCGAAGAAACTCATTGCCGTCGAGAACACGCGCGGCGGATTGTCCAAGGCCTCGATGATTCATAATGACGCGACGCCGGTGATCGAGGTGAACCCGGAGACCTATGAAGTCCGCGCCGATGGCGAGCTTCTCACCTGCGAACCGGCAACCTCGCTGCCGATGGCGCAACGCTATTTCCTGTTCTGATGACGCTGCGGGCCACATCGTTCCGCCGCGCCGCGCCTTTGGGCGATACGCCGTTCGACATCGTGGTGCTCGATGCCGACCAGCGCCACATCCGGCGCAAGCGCATCACGCTGCAACATGGCGACGAGATCATGGTCGATTTCGAAAGGGCAGCGAAGCTCGAACACGGCGATCTTCTGGTTCTGGACGACGGGCGCGTGGCGGAAGTGATCGCAGCGGAAGAAGAGCTGATGGACATCCGCGGGCGCGACCAGACGCATCTCATGCAGCTGGTCTGGCACATCGGCAACCGGCACCTGCCTGCGCAGATCGAAGAACACCGCATCCTGATCCGCCGCGACCGCATCATCTGCCATATGCTGGAAACCTTGGGAGCAACGGTGACGGATGTGTCCGAACCCTTCCACCCCGAGCATGGCGCCTATCACTCCCATGGACATTGAACATGCGCATTGAGGCGCAACAGCTTCTCCTGCTGCTGAACTGGATGTCGCCCGCATTCCCGACGGGGCAGTTCGCCTATAGCCATGGGCTCGAATGGGCCATCGACAGCAATCTGGTGACAAGTGCGGATGAATTGAAAACGTGGATTGGCGATCTTCTCACGCGCGGCTCCAGCTGGAACGACGCCGTGCTGTTTGCGCGCTGCTGGGAGGATGACCCCGTGGAACTGAATGAACTGGCCCTGGCGCTGGCGACATCGAAGGAACGGCATTTCGAGACGACACAGCTTGGACGGAGTTTTGCGATTTCGGCACGTGTCCTCTCCCCTCGTGAGAGGGGAGAGGAAAGGGGCCCGCCGTCAGGCGGGATAGGAGAGGGGCAACCGGGCTTTGCCTTTGACGGAGACCGGGTGCCCCTCTCCTCCCCCATTGCTTCGCAACGGGTCCCCGTCCCGGCTGCTTCGCAGCGCTCGCAAGCGCTCGCCCTCTCCCCGCTCACGCGGGGCGAGGACGAGATTGCTTATCCCATCGCTGCTGGCATGGCATGTGCGGCGATGGGAGTGGATAAACACCACGCCCTGCTCGCCTATCTTCAGGGTTTCTGCGCGGCACTCACTTCCGTTGCTGTGCGGCTTGTGCCGCTCGGGCAGACGGCGGGGCTCGAGGCCTTGCGCGACCTGATGCCCGTCATCGCCGCCACTGCCACGCGCGCAGGCGGTGCAACGCTCGACCAGCTTGGCGCGATCACCATCCTGGCCGATATCGCCGCGATGAAACATGAAACCCAGTACTCGAGAGTGTTCCGCACATGAGCCTTAAATCATCGAATGGCCCGCTGCGCGTCGGCATCGGCGGTCCGGTTGGCTCGGGAAAAACCACGCTGACGGAGAAACTCTGCAAGGCGATGTCGGCCAGATACTCGATCGCCGCCATCACCAACGACATCTACACGAAGGAAGACGCGCTCATCCTCAACCGGCTGCAGGCACTGCCTGAGGATCGCATCATGGGGGTGGAAACCGGCGGCTGCCCACATACCGCCATTCGCGAGGATGCCTCCATCAATTTGGCCGCCATCGACGAGATGACGAAGCGCCATCCGGACCTCGACGTGATCTTCATCGAATCGGGCGGCGACAACCTGGCGGCCACCTTCTCGCCCGACCTGGCCGACATTTCGCTCTATGTGATCTCGGTCTGCCAGGGCGAGAAGATTCCGCGGAAAGGCGGGCCTGCCATCACCAGATCCGACCTGCTCATCATCAACAAGGCCGACCTGGCGCCCTATGTGATGGCGAACCTCGACGTGATGGAAAGCGACACGAAGACGGTGCGGGGGGCCCGGCCCTATGTGTTCACCGATCTCTTGCGGCAGAAGGGGCTCGCCGACATCGTCGCCTTCATCGAGAAGGCGGGGGGCCTGAGCGCGGCATGAGGCATTTTGCCCGGAACAAGTTGTGGAAGCAGACATTACCGGAATGAGCCCGCAGCGCGCGGGCGTTCCGGAGGATTTCACACATGCTCAAATGGGCACTGATCTTTCTTGTGATCTCGATCATCGCCGGCGCCTTCGGCTTCACCGGCATCGCGTCGGGGGCGAAGACCATTGCGAAATGGCTGTTCTTCATCGCGCTCGCGATCTTCGTTCTCTTCATCGTGCTGGCGGTGATGGCAGGACAGGCGATCTTCTGATCCCGAAGCCCCGGGAGGAATGGTACAGCTGCCCCGGCTCGAACGGGGGACCCCTAGATCCACAATCTAGTGCTCTAACCAACTGAGCTACAGCTGCACATTCATCTCACGCCGCTTTCGCAAGCCTGCGTTCGTGGGCGGGTTACTAGCCGCACTTCGCCGGAAATTCAAGACAACAAAAAGGCCCGCGATACGCAGCGGGCCTTCTTCAAGTTGCACGGGCGGAGACAGGGAGGAGGAAGCCCCCGCCAGCGCTTCGAATTTCAGCTCAGGCGGCGAGGTTCTTGGAGTAGCCCGAGAACGACTTCGTCATCGATTCCTGCACCGGCTTGATGGCTTCCTTGGCCAGCGTGACGGAGAGCTCGTTCAGCTCGGTCATCTGGCGCTGCAGGGTTTCGGCCTGTTCCTTCATGAAGGTCTGCTGCAGCGAGAACATCTCGGCGGGCTGCTTCACGGCGAAGAACTTGCGGGCAAAGGCGAAGCCGGCGTTGACGTTGAGCTGAGCGAATTCCATCGTCTTCAACTGGATGTCGGTGACGCGGTTCTTGTAGGCATTGGCGGCGGCGTCGAACATCTGGACGTTGCCATGGGCCATTTCGCTGGCCTTCTCGAAGGCAGCCTGGGCCTGGTCGACGGACTTCAGCGCGAGGTTCGACACTTCGGCCGGAATTTCAGTGTTGAGCGTGTTCATTTCAGGTTTCACCTTCTTGCTGGACATATCCATCTCCTTGAGGTCAGGGACAGCCATCCCTGCTTGAATAACCTCCATATAGTCCAGTTTATGGTGCATTGCAACATAAATATTGCATCGCACCAATTCTCCAGATTCTGCAGGGAGTTACGGAAAGATGGACGGGGCCTCAGCAAATCGTTTAATTTGCCTTAAGAGACTGTATCGATCCGAAGCAGCAGAACGTGAGTACCCGAGTGCCCGATGTGACCACGCCAACGCTCGAAGACCTGCGGGACGTTCCCGAGGCGGCCTGGCTGTGGGACGGGCAGCGGGCCCGCATCGTCTGGGCGAACCGCGAGGGCATCGCCTATTTCGGCGGCGCATCGCTGTTCGACCTGATCGACCGGCCCTTCGACTTCATGGAGCCCGGCGTCGAACAGATCGCCAATCTGGCGCGCAGTCTGCGGCGGGGACAGGTCGAATCGAGCCTGCTGCATTTCCCATCGTCGGGCGCGACGGTGCCGCTGGCCTGCCGGGCGATGATCCACGCCCTCGCCGATGGCCGGCCGGGGGTTCTGGTGGTGGCGCGCCATACGGCGGGCGCGGAAGCCCAGAAGGCGGCCGACGACATTCTCGCCGCCTTCGACATTCTGCCGTCAGCGGCCCTGCTGGTGGGGCGGAACGGCGCCATCCGCCATCTCAATGCGGCTGCCCTGCTGCTTCTGGCGGCCGGCCAGCGCGCCAGCCTGGCGGGGCTGCTGGGCGATACGCCAGCCGCGGAGGAGATGCTGGCGCGCGTCGAGGCCGCCGGAACGGTTGTCGATACCCGCGAACTCCAGGTGCGGCTGGGCCAGCGCGCCATCAGGCTGACGGCGCGGCTTTTGAACCGCGCCGCGGACAGCACGTCCTTCGCGATGGTGCTGCTCGACGACGTGACCGAACGCCGGGCGCTGGAACTGAAACTCAGCGGAGTAGCAGCGCCTGCTCCGGCGGCGGCACCGGAGGCAGCGGCCATGCCGCTGTCGGCCGATGATGCGGAAGCCTTCGAAAAACTCGGCAAGACGCTTCAGGACGATGTCCGCCATGTGCCGCGCCGCGACGTGGGACCGGAGCCCGCAGCCCGCCCGGCACCGGCACCGGCACCGCCTGTTGTGGTGCCTCCACCGGCAGCCGAAACACTTCCGCCGCCGCCGCCCCGACGGACGCTGCAGCGCCTGCCGGACCAGGTGAGGCTGCCGCTTGAAACCAGGGCCGAGCCCCTGCTCGTTGCGAAGGATGGGCAATTGCTGTTCGCCAATACGGCGGCGGCGCAGTTTTTCGGCTATGAAACGGGCGAGGACGTCATCAACGACGACGCGCTCCATGACCGGTTCAGCCAGCTTGGGCAATCGCTTCCCGGTTGCGACATTGCCCCCGCCAAAGGCCGCCCGGTTTTCGCAAGCGTCAAGATGTCGGTCATCCCATGGCTGGGCGGGCCGGCGCGTCAATTCATTTTGAAGCCGGCGGAACCGCGGCACACGGAGGCGATGGAACCGAAGCTGGCGCCGGTGCCGCAAGCAAGCCGCGACGCGAACGAGGCGCGTGAAGCACCACCCCCGGCGCCGCCCGAGGAGCCCGAACCCGCCGCGCCGCCGCCGAAGGCTACCGCCGAAGTCATTCAGCTGACGCCGCGGATCAGCGCTTCCGATGCCGACCAGGAGCTTCGCGCTATTCTCGACACCGCGGCGGACGGGATCATCACCCTCGACACCGCCGCCCGTATCCACACCTTCAGCGCCGGCGCCGAGGCGATCTTCGGCTATCGCATCGCCGATGTGGCGGGGAAACCCTTCATCGACCTGCTGACGCCCGAAAGCCGCAAGATCGTCCGCGACTATCTGGCGGCGCTGCAGGGGCCGGGACTGGCAAGCGTCTTCAACGACGGGCGCGAGGTGACGGCGATCGTCAGCCAGGGCGGCACGGTGCCACTGTTCCTGACCATCGGCAAGCTGCAGGCGACGCGTTCGCAGGCGTCGTTCTGCGCGGTCGTCCGCGACATCACGCAATGGAAGAAGACCGAGACGGAACTGCGCGAGGCCAAGGAACGCGCCGAGGCGACAAGCCGGCAGAAGTCGGAGTTCCTCGCCAGCGTCAGCCATGAGCTCAGAACGCCGCTCAATGCCATCATGGGATTTTCGGAGGTGATGCGGCTCGGCCGCTTCGGCGAGATCGGCAACGAGAAATACCGCGGATACGTTCACGACATCCATGCGAGCGGCAGCCACCTGCTCTCCCTCATCAACGATCTGCTCGACCTATCGAAGGTCGAGGCGGGAAAGCTCGAGCTGAATTTCACCGCCGTCAACCTCAACGACGTCGCCGATCATGCGTTGAAGATGCTGCAGGAGCAGGCCACGGCGGCGCGCGTGGTGCTGCGGAAATCGATCCCCGCCGAACTCCCCAATGTGGTGGCCGACTTGCGCTCGATGCGGCAGATCATGCTGAACCTGATGTCGAATGCCATCAAGTTCACCGATCCCGGCGGGCAGGCGGTGGTTTCCGCCCAGCTGATGCCGGGCGGCGAGCTGAAGCTCCGCGTCAAGGATACCGGCATCGGCATGACGGCGGACCAGATCAAGGGCGCGCTCGAGCCCTTTGGCCGCGTCGTCACCGAGGGGCGCGACGTGCAGGGGACGGGCCTCGGCCTGCCGCTGACGCGGGCCCTGACGGAAGCCAACCGCGCCGCCTTCGAGCTGACGAGCGAGCCGCGCAAAGGCACGCTGGCCGAGATCACATTCCCAACAACCCGCGTTCTGGCGGACTAGTACAGCATGGCGGATGGCGGAGCCGCGGCCGCGCTGAAAGGGCCGCCACGCGCATGGAACGAGCGCCTGATGGGGTGGGGGGCGCTGATCATCGGCATGGCGCTGGCACTTCCGGTGCTCACCATCATCATCCTGGCGCTGACGCCCACCGAGAATATCTGGCCGCATCTCCTGTCGACGGTGCTTCCGGGCTATGTGCTGCGGACGCTGACGCTGCTGGCGGGGGTCGGCATCATCACCTTCGTCACCGGCACCGCCGTTGCCTGGCTCGTCACCATGTGCCGCTTTCCACTGCGGCCGCTGTTCACCTGGGCCTCGATGCTGCCGATGGCGATGCCGGGCTATATCGTCGCCTATTCCTATGTCGACTTCCTGAGCTATGCCGGCCCGGTGCAGACCTGGGCCCGCGGCATGTTCGGCTGGACCACGCCCGCCGACTACATGTTCCCCGAAATCCGCTCGATGGGCGGCGCCATCATCGTGCTGTCGATGGTGCTCTATCCTTACGTGTTCCTCACCGCACGGGCGAGCTTCATCCGCCAGCCGGCAACCCAGCTCGAAGTGGCGCGCGCGCTGGGGCAAACGCCGTGGGGCGCCTTCCGCAGCGTGGCGCTGCCACTGGCGCGGCCCGGAATTGCGGTGGGCGTCAGCCTGGCGCTGATGGAATGCCTGAACGATATCGGGGCGGCGAATTTCTTCGGCGTGCGGACGCTGACGCTCGGCGTCTACACGACATGGCTTTCACAGGGAAACCTCGGCGGTGCCGCGCAGATTTCGGCCGTCATGCTGCTGTTCATCTTCGTGCTCGTGTGGTTCGAGCGCAATGCGCGACGAAAGCAATCCTTCGTGCTGCCCTCGCAGCGCCCGCGCCAGCCAGACCGCATCAGGCTCAATGGCTGGCAGCGCGCGCTCGCCGTCATCGTCTGCGCGATCCCGGTGCTGATCGGCTTCGTGATACCAGCACTCATCCTGATGAGCTTCGCCATCCCGCGGCTCGACGATGCCGTATCGCTGACCTATCTCAAGGCCGTCTGGCATTCCCTCGTGCTGGCCAGCCTGGCGGCGGCGATCGCCGTGGGGCTGGCGCTGATCCTGGGCTATGCCAACCGGATGATGCGTGGCGGCTTTACCCGCAAGATCATCCGCCTTGCCAGCATGGGCTATGCCATACCCGGAACGGTGCTCGGCATCGGCGTGCTCATTCCGCTTGCGGGCTTCGACAATGCCCTCGACAGCTTCATGCGCGACCGCTTCGGGTTTTCAACAGGCCTGCTGCTGTCAGGCAGCATCACCGCCATCATCTTTGCCTATGTGGTGCGGTTTCTGGCGGTGTCGTTCGGCGCCATCGAAAGCGGGCTGCAGAAGGTGACGCCGAATGTCGCCGCCGCCGCGCGCACCCTGGGCCGGGCGCCGTTCGACGCCTTTCTCGAAGTCCACCTGCCGCTGCTCAGGCCGGCACTCGTCTCGGCGGCGCTGCTGGTATTCGTCGACTGCATGAAAGAGCTGCCCGCCACCCTCATCCTGCGGCCTTTCGATTTTGAGACGCTGGCCACCACCGTGTTCATGCTGGCCTCGCTCGATCAGCTCGAGGAAAGCGCTCTCCCCGCGCTCACCATCGTGGCGGTGGGGCTGATCCCGGTGATCCTTCTCTCGCGCAGCCTGCACGAGCCGCACATCACGAGCTGAGTTCCGGAATGTCGCGGTAGAGATCGAGCGCTTGCGGGTTGGCAAGCGCTTCCCTGTTCTTCACCTCGCGGCCATGCACCACGTCGCGCACCGCAAGCTCGGTGATCTTTCCCGACTTGGTGCGCGGAATATCGGCCACCGCCACGATCTTCGCCGGCACATGGCGGGGCGATGCACCATCGCGGATCTGCTTCCGGATGCGCGCGATCAGGTCGCCGTCGAGTGCGGCGCCTGCACGCAGGCGGACGAAGAGGATGACGCGCACATCGCCGTCCCACTCCTGGCCGATGGCGAGCGCCTCGATCACCTCCGGCACACGCTCGACCTGGGCATAGATTTCGGCCGTGCCGATCCTCACGCCGCCGGGATTGAGCGTCGCATCCGAGCGGCCATGGATGATCATGCCGCCATGGGGGGTGATCTCGGCAAAATCGCCATGGCACCAGATGCCAGGAAAGCGCGCGAAATAGGCATTGTGGTATTTCATCCCGTCGGGATCGTTCCAGAACATGACCGGCATCGAGGGGAAGGGTTTCACGCAGACGAGCTCACCCTTCTCGCCGCGCACCGGCGTGCCGTCATCAGCGTAGACATCCATCGCCATTCCCAGCATCGCGCCCTGGATTTCGCCGCGCCAGACGGGCGACAGCGGATTGCCGCCGACAAAGCAGCCGCAGATGTCGGTGCCGCCGGAGATCGAGGCCAGCTGCATGTCAGGCTTGATATCGTGGTACACGAAGTCGAAGCTTTCCGCGCTCAAGGGCGAGCCCGTCGACAGCATGGCGCGCAGCGGCTCGAGGTTGTGCGTGGTGCGCGGCGTCAGCCCGCTCTTCTTCACGGCATCGATATACTTGGCGGAGGTGCCGAAGATCGTCATCGCTTCGGCCTCGGCATAATCGAAGAGCGCGCGCTCGTCCGGGTGAAAGGGCGAGCCGTCGTAGAGCAGCAGCGTGGCGCCGGCGGCGAGGCCCGAGACCAACCAGTTCCACATCATCCAGCCGCAGGTCGAGAAATAGAACAGCCTGTCCGACGGCTTCGTGTCGGTGTTCAGCACATGCTCGGCGAGGTGCTTCAGCAGGATGCCGCCGGCGCTGTGAACGATGCATTTGGGAATGCCGGTCGTTCCCGACGAATAGAGAATATAGAGCGGGTGATCGAAGGCGAGCTGCGCGAAGGCAATGGGCTGGTCGCCATGGCCGAACAGGAAGCGCGTGAAGCGCACGCCTGCCCTGACCGAGCCCGCCACCTGATCCGACTCGCCGATATAGTCGATCACCACCGTGCGCTCGACCGTCTTCATCTCCTTCAGCACATTGGCGATCTTCTCGCCCATGCGGATGGTCTTTCCCGCATAGTAATAGCCATCGCAGGTGATGAGGATCTTAGGGCCGATCTGGCCGAAGCGGTCGAGAATGCCGCGCTCGCCGAAATCCGGCGAGCATGACGACCAGATGGCGCCGAGCGAAGCGGTGGCGAGAAAGCAGACGATCGCTTCCGGCATGTTGGGCACCACCGCGCAGACGCGGTCTCCCGCCTTGACGCCAGCGGCGCTCAGCGCGCGGTGCAGGCGCGCCACCATGGCGTTCAGCTCGCGCCAGCTCATGCGGCGCTCGACCTTGTCCTCGCCGCGGAAGACGAGGGCGTCGCTGTCGTCGGAGCGACGCAGCAGGTTCTCGGCGTAGTTCAGCCGCGCGTCGGGGAAGAAGCTCGCGCCCGGCATCTTGTCGCCATCGACCAGCACGCGGCTGCCGCGATGCGCGGCGACGACATCGCAGAAATCCCACAGCGTGCTCCAGAAGGCGTGCGGGCGCTCGATCGAATAGCGCAGCACGTCGTCATAGGTTTCGAGGCTGATGCCCTGGCTGCGCTCGACCCGTTCCATGAACCGCCTGAGATTGGACGCCGCGATGCGGGCGTCATCGGGAGTCCACAAGGGGCGTTCGGTCATGTAAGCATCACTCCGGATCACTGGCCCCACCTGTAATCATGTCACAGAAGGGCCGCAAGTCCCGCCGAAAAGCAGCGCGATTTCTGGAGTTTACGATGCGCGGACTACATATCTGGGCGGGTGCGGCCATCATTCTTCTGGTGGTTGGCCTCGCCGGCTGGCTGATCTTGTCGCCCGGCTGGGCCGTGAGCCTTGCGCAGGAGCAGGTGCGCCAGCAGCTTGGCCGCACGCTCGATGTCAGGGGCGGCGCGCATCTCGAGTTCTCGCCGCTGGCCATCCGTCTCGATGAGGTGAGCATCGCGGCGGGAGACGATTTCGACGGCACATTCCTGACTGCGAAGTCGGTCCGCATCCCGGTGTCGGTCGGGCAATTCCTGACGCGCAGCGCGGAGCTGTCGCGAATCATCGTCGAGGAAGCGGAATTTGCATTCGTCATCGACGATCGCGGGCGGCCGAGCTGGAACTTTCCGGGCAACACCGCTTCGCTGCCCCTCGACATCGAGATCGACCGGAGCTCGTTCCGCTATTTCGACATGCGGAACAACCAGGCCCTGGTTCTCGGCGGCGTCACTGCGCGTGGAACGGCGGGCGCGGATGGCGGCGTGACGCTGAACGGCACGGCCGAGATCGCCGGCCGGCTGGCGCGGATCGAGGCCTCGCTGAAATCTCTCGCGCGGGTTCATGCCGATGGCTCTCCCTTCGACCTCGCCATCGAGACGGCGGAGGGTGCCGCCTCGTTCAACGGGCGGCTGTCGACTGCCAAGGTTCTCAGCCTCGCGGGTGCCGCCACCGCATCGTCTCCCGACCTCCGGTCAGCGGCACGCTGGATGGGGCTGAAGATCGAGGACGGGACGTCCTTCAAGCAGGTTTCGATCGCGGGCGTTCTCGACAGCGCGGGCCGCGCCGTCGCCTTCCGCAATGCCACCGTCGTGCTGGACGCGGCGGCACTTGCCGGAGACGTGGTCTTCGACTTCCGCAATGCCGTGCCGAAGCTTCAGGCCGCACTTGCGGCACCCTCCTTCAGGCTCGAGCCCTTCCTGCCCGCCAGCGGGGCGAAGGATGGAGAATGGGGGACGGCCAATCTCGGCTTCCAGTCGCTGCGGGCCTTCGATGCGGAAGTCACTGTGGAAACCGATGCGCTCACCTATGGCGCATTGAGCGCGGTGCCGGCACGGCTTGGCGCCTCGCTTGCCGGGGGCAAGCTTTCGGCCAGCGTGGCTATTCTTCCCGGCCCGGCGGCGAACCTCATCCTCAACGCCAGTATCGATCCGGCGCCGCAGCCGGCCACTGTTTCCTTCGACGTGAAGGCCGAGGGGATCGAGGCGGCACAGGTTCTTCCGGACCTTCTCGGGATCGACTGGCTTTCCGGCACGGGATCGTTCACGGCAAGCCTTGCGGGGGCGGGACAGACGCAGCAGGAATTGATCGGCACGCTCAAGGGCACGGCCACGGTCTCACTGGCCGATGCAACGCTCAAGCGCTTTGATCTCGCGGCAATTCTCGGGAGCGCCGGAACCCGCATCCTCGACGGGTGGCAGGGTACGGCGGAGGCCGGCACCGCGGCTTCCGCCCTGACGGCCGATCTGACGGTTGCCGACGGCATTGCGGCACTGGGCAGCTTCACGCTGGTGCAACCCGACCTCACCATTACCGCGGCGGGCGAGGCCGATCTGTTGCGCCGCGCGATCGACCTGCGCGCCGAAGCCAAAGGCGGTGCGGCTGGAGAGGAGGCGAGACCGCTTTTCCCTGTCGGCATCCTCATCAACGGATCCTGGGACGCGCCGCGCATCTATCCCGACGTGCCGGGGCTCCTTCAGAATCCCGCCAGAGGCTTCGAGGACCTCAAGGCCATGACCGCCGTACCGGGCAATTGAAGATCGCGACGGCAAGGGGCATCATCGCGCCATGATCCGCATCCAGCAAGAACCTTTCGATGCCGGCGCCGAGCTTCAGGCTCTCAAGGCCGGGAAGACCAACATCGGCGGCACCGTGATGTTCCTCGGCACGGTGCGCGATCTCTCCGAGGGCGCTGAAATCCGCGCCATGACGCTCGAGCATTATCCGGGCATGACGGAAAAGGCGCTGGCCGAAATCGAGCAGCAAGCGCAGCGGCGCTGGCCGCTGGACGCGTCCCTCATCATCCACCGCCATGGCCGGCTGGAACCTGGCGAGGATATCGTTCTGGTGATCACGGCGTCGGCGCATCGCGAGGCGGCGTTCGAGGCCTGTCACTTTCTCATCGACTGGCTGAAGACCAAGGCGCCGTTCTGGAAGCTGGAAGAGAACCCGCACGGCGCGCAATGGGTGGCCGCGAAGGACAGCGATGACGCCGCGGCGGCGCGCTGGGAGACTGGCCCCCCTTGAGGCGGCAGCGCCGGCGGGGGCGGCCGCTCATCCGCACGCTGGCGGATGCCATGGTGTTCATCGTGCTGCTGGCGATGCTTGCGCTTGGCGCGCGCCAGGCGGGCTGGCTGGCGCCCGAGAGCGGAGCCTTCACGGCGGTCGACGGCGACTCGCTCCGCAAGGGAGAGAGCGAATACCGCCTGCATGCGATCGACGCGCCGGAACTCCATCAGGAGTGCCAGGACGGCGCGGGCCGCGGCTACCCCTGCGGGCGCCAGGCGCGGGACGCGTTGCGGCGGCTGGTCAGCGGCAAGACGCTCGATTGCCGCATTATCGAAACCGACCGGTATGAGCGGCTTGTCGCGGCGTGTTCGGCTGGCGGCATCGACATCAACAACGAGATGGTGCGGCGCGGCTGGGCTATCGCCTACCGCAAGCACGGGCTTGACCATATTGCCGCCGAGGCGGAGGCCAGGGCGGCGCGGCGCGGCATCTGGCAGGGGCGTTTCGACGACCCCGAGGACTGGCGCGCCGAACATCGCAACCGCCTGGTGCAGGGCAGCATGGAGAACAGCATTCCGCCGGACTAGTGCGGCCCGCCACGTGCCGGCCGGCGGAGTGGCGAGGCCTCGCACAGGGCATTGCGGATCGCGGTCGCGGCAACGCCTGCCTGACCCATGGCATTGCCGATCTGGTCGAGGCCCAGCACCACATCGCCCGCCGCATAGAGCCCCGGCACAGACGTCTCCTGATGGCGCCCGACGATGATGCAGCCGTCGTCCGAAGTGCTGACGCCTGCGGCGGCGGCGAGTTCGGAGCGGGTGTCGGAGCCGAGTGCGGCATAGATCGTATCGAAATATTCCGGGCCGCTTGCGAAGTTGATGCCGATCCTCGTGCCCGCGATGGTGATGCCGAGGCACGGCCCATCACGCAGACCGATTCTCCATTCACCTGCCTGGGCACGCTTTGCAGCGTCGAGAGCATGCGGGCCATCCGGCGCGACCAGTGTTACGTCGGCGCTGTAGCTCCGCAGGAATTCCGCTTCCCGCAGGGCGTGCGCGCCCATGCCGATGACGGCGATCTTCCGGTCGGTCACCTCGTAGCCGTCGCAAATCGGGCAATAGCGGAGCAGACCGCGCTGCAGGGCCTCGTCATGGACGTCCTCGAGCATTGGCAGCCGCCGGTCAACGACGCCGGTTGCCAGCAGCAGCTTCCTCGCGGCGAAACTGCCGCTTTGAGTCTCTATGAGGAAACCGTCTGCCACGGGCTTGATGGAGGAGACTCGCACTTCAGCGATTCTGGCCCCGTAGCGTTGGGCCTGTTCGCCCATGCGGCGGAGAAGTTCCGGCCCGGCGATGCCCTCCGGAAAGCCGGCGTGATTGTGCGTGCGCGGAATGAGGGCGGCCCGGCTGGCGCCGTCATGCAGGACGAGCACGGAAAGATGAAAGCGGGCAAGATAGATTGCCGCCGTCAGGCCGGCGGGTCCGCCGCCGATGATCAGGCAGTCGATTGCCATATCCGGAGCCAAATGTTCCAGGAATTGGTCCTTTCCCTCAGGAGGATGCAACGCCGGCTTGTGTTGCGATGTTCCAGGCAGAAGGAAATCCCTTGAAATGGCTCAGTACCATCCATATAACATCCATGTGGATGGTTCTTGGAGTGTATCTTGGAAATCTCGAAGCCGGCCGAGTCAGAGAAGCTGACCCTCAACATCGGTTATGTCGATCTCGGGAAGATCGACCTGCTGGTGCGGGAGGGATTCTATTCGAACCGTTCGGATTTCATCCGCACCGCCATCCGCAACCAGCTGGCGGTGCAATCGCCCGATATCGAGCGTTCGGTGACGCGCCATACGCTGGACATGGGCTTGCGGGATTTCAACCGGGCGGAACTCGAAGCGCATGTCGCGCGTCATGAAACGCTTGCCATCCGCGTGGTGGGCCTTGCGCGGATCGCTGCCGATGTTTCCCCCGAACTGGCGGCGGCGGCAATCGAATCGATCACCGTGCTGGGCGCCCTGCAGGCGAGCGACGCAGTGAAAGCCGTGCTCGCCGGAAAACGGAAGCCGTCATAAGGAGAATGTCATGTTCGATCATCTGGGTCCGGCCATGCGCCGGGCACTGGCGGCCACACGCGCGTCCAAACCTGGCGACGCCACGCGGATCATCCAGGAAGCTTTGGCTGGCACCGCCGCCGGAAGGACCGATGCGACAGCGTTGCCGCCACCTTCCGCCAGACAGCACCGCGGCCTGTCTAATACCTTCAAGGCGATGCGGAGCGGGGCTGCAGTCGCGGAACTGCGGCCTTCGCGGCAGCCCGAATCTGGCGGCACTGCCGGTCTCCTCAGGCGCAGTATCAGCACCAGCTCCGGCGCTCGCGACTATCATCTTTTCGTTCCCGCGGCGAGACGCCCAACAGGCCTCATTGTGATGCTGCACGGCTGCAAGCAGCATGCCGAGGATTTCGCCATGGGCACCGCGATGAACGCCGCCGCCGGCGAGGAGGGCCTGCTTGTCGCCTATCCCACGCAGACCCGCGCCGCCAACCCCTCGCAATGCTGGAACTGGTTCAGGCCGGCGGACCAGCAGCGCGGCGCGGGAGAACCGCATATCATCGCCGAGATGACGCGCGCACTCATCGCCGAACACCGCCTGGACGGCCGCATCTTCGTGGCGGGCCTGTCGGCGGGAGGTGCGATGGCGGCGGTGATGGCGGCCACCTACCCCGACCTCTACGATGCCGTGGGCATTCATTCGGGGCTTGCCTATGGCGTGGCCGACGACGTCGGAAGCGCATTGGGCGCGATGCGCGGCGATCTCCGCCCGCGCAGGCAGCATCCTTCCCACACCCGCGTGGCGCGGCAGATCGTCTTTCACGGCAACAGCGATTCGACCGTGGTTCCGGCCAATGCCACGGCGCTGATGAACGCGGCGCGGAGCGCGCATGGCGGCGGCACGGTCAGCACGCGGCGCTTCACTGCCGGGTCGAGACTGGTGGAGCATACGGCAATCCTCGATGGCAGCGGCATCCCGCAGGCGGAGGCCTGGATCATCGACGGCGCCGGGCATTACTGGAGCGGCGGCGACCCCGCGGGCTCCTATGCCAAGCCCGCAGGTCCGAGCGCCTCGCGCGAGATGGTGCGGTTCTTCCTCAGACGCCCGCTGCAGATGCCCTGAGAGGCGGAAATTTCATCCGCCCACGGAGGTTTTTGGGCCGCGGCAGGGCGGCTCGCGACGAGGAACCTTTGAGAGGCATGGCACGTTCCCCGGACTGCTCGTTCAGCGATGGGAAATTCATGTCCAGCAGTGACCATTCACCCCGCGGCCTCGTGGATGACGGGGACCGATCATGACCGGCGACGGTGACGGCAAGGTCGTGATCCCGCTCGCCAGCGAAGGGGTGAGCATCACGAAGCGTGAGGTGGTGACGGGCCGGTCACAGATACGGCTGGTCACGGACGCCGTCGAAGAGCAGCTGCAAACCACACTCAACGCCGAGAACGTGGAAATCCGCCGGATTCCGGTGAACCGGCACATCGAGCCCGGCAGCCGCCCACCGGAAATGCGGACCGAAGACGGCATCGTCATCATTCCCGTCATCGAGGAAGTCGCGGTGATCGAGAAGCGCCTCGTTCTCAAGGAGGAACTGCACATTCACCGGCACAAGG